>JBGAOU010000021.1:0-64356 GCA_044221625.1 Pyrinomonadaceae bacterium
CGCGATTTCACAGGTGGTGTTCAGATCCTCAATTCGATCGAGGATTCGTGGTGGCTGCCGTCGCCGTCGCCGGAAGAAGCTCGGAAACGGGAGGAGATAATCGCTAAGTTTACGAGCATCGTCCACGCCCCAAAACTTTCGGACAATGCCGGCGCGACGGTGGTCCTGTTCGTGATCCGAGACCGTGCCTTACTGCGGCTGAACGCCAATGTCGAAGGTGACGGCCGGATACGCTTGAATGAAGAGGTTTTGGAGGCTGCAATGCCGACCGTAATGCTTCGCTAGTAACTTGAATTTTAACTGAGGACGATATGCCAACAGGACCCGCAGCAAGAGCATTGATAGACACAACGGCACACGGTTTGCCGCCGACGCTGTCGCCCGGACCGGGCAGCCCAAATGTGCTGATCGGGTTTGCTCCGGCATGGCGGGGCATACCGCTCGCGGCCGTCGCCGCCCTGCAATCGGCCAAGGCGGCGGCTGACACTGCGATCCAAACGGCGGTTGCGGCGACCGCAGCAGCCGCGGGAACGCCGGGAGCTCCGGCAGCGGCCGCCGCCGAACAGGCCGCCAAATCAGCCGCACTTGCCTCGATGTCCAGTGCGATCACGAGTGCGGCGGCCGGTGCTGATATCCACACTTGTGCAGTACCGTCTCCGGCACCGCCGCACGGCCCCGGTGTCGATATTACGGGATCAGCGACGGTGATGATAAACAATCTGCCGGCAGGAAGGATGGGTGACACGATACTTGAGGCAATAGGCCCGCCAAATTCGATCACGTCCGGCGAGACGACAGTGATCATCGGAGGATAGAGAAAAGATCCCGGAACCGCCCCCAAAGGGTAATTCCGGGATCGTTTATTTACAGCACATGCCGTGACCGGTCTATTCCTCTCGCATGACGTATTTCACCGACGTTTTCCATTTACCGCCAACGAGGGTCTTGGTCGTGATCTTGACCTTGGTCTCGTCAGTGATCGTGGCGTCTTCGACCTCCTCGATTATCTTCCGAGGTTTACCGGCAACCACATCGTAAACTTCGGTAATGTGCCAGCAGCAGCCGCTCTTATCCATTGTCGTTAAGTGCTTTTTGTCCTTATCGACGATGAACATACCGAGATGCGATCCGAGTTTTGTGAAGGCCGCGTCAAATACGAACTTCTTGGCCGCACGCGAAGACAAATAAATATTGTAGGACGGCCCACCGTAGGAGCCATTCGCACCGTTACATATAGCAACGTCCTCCATCCCGTCAAAGTTGAAATCGTCCACATTTACCACGCTCTGCTGATCATAGAGCAGCGAGACGTTGACGCTGGGCTCGCCGCCCTCGTCAAGCTGGATCTGTGTGTCCGGCAGGTTAATGACTTGATAGGGTGTCGAACCGCCCTTCTTAAAGAACGAGAACGTCGCTTTTCCCGAGCAAAAGCTCTCATCGCACTTCGCCACCTTGACCTTGATGTCAAAGTACTTAGAAGCGTCTGTGATCTCGAATGTCTTTTGTGCAGACACCGGTATGACCACAAGCAAGAGCAGGAACGGTAACAGTTTTTTCATATCGATCTAATCGGTCCCGAACAGGGCGACCGCATAAAATTTT
This sequence comes from Pyrinomonadaceae bacterium, assembly GCA_044221625.1. Lineage (GTDB taxonomy): Bacteria > Acidobacteriota > Blastocatellia > Pyrinomonadales > Pyrinomonadaceae > OLB17. The sequence continues at coordinate 1,603 of JBGAOU010000021.1, forward strand.
CCTTTTGTCTTTTTAGATTCCGCAACGGCGAAGCCGACCTTATTGAATTTTTGCTCGCCGATGTCAAAGAACGGAGCGTAATGCGTCGTTCCCGACGACCAAGCCAAGGCAAAATAGCCGCCAACGACATCGGCCGTCCCTATATTGAGCATTTGATCGCCGGCGACCACCTCGGCAACGCCGCCCTTGCCCTTCCAACCAAAATGGGCCGCCCGTTGGCCCGAGTCCTGCATATCTTTATACTGCTCGCCGCCGGCGGCGACGGCATCATGCCCGGCAGCGTCGGCCTCGTATTTTGCGAGGAGATCCGCAAACCACTGTGCCGCCTGATTGAGCCGATCGTCGTAGGTCAGCTCCGCCAGTTTATGTCCGCGGCGAAACTGATTGACCGTGTCCAGAAAGCTCACACGGGCATCGCCCGAGTGGGCGACACCGACTGTGATTATATAGTTGCTGTATGCGGCGGCGACCTCTTTTGTCCCGATCCTGAACTTGTACCCGGAGTAGACCGGTTCATACTTTGCAGCCTTGCCGGGTTCGACGGTCACGCTGTGCTCATCACAGTTTTCATCGATGACCTTTATGGTAACGGCAGATTCGCTGCCGTTGCGGAAGATCTGCTCGTAGTTTTCGTCGTCCTCTTTCGAGACTCCGCAACTCTTTTGAGCATTGGCGATATTTGAAAGTGCGATCACGGCTATGATCGCCAACAATGCAGCGGTAATTTCTGACTTCATATTCAGCTTCGGCCCGTTACGGATGTGTCATATCTTCGGCAATAACAAGTTCGTCAAATCTCTCGGCCGACAACAGCTCAAGTTCGACGGCCGATTCCTTAAGCGAGATGCCTTTCTTGTGTGCATATTTGGCGATCTTGGCCGCGTTGTCGTAGCCGATGTGCTGGTTGAGCGCGGTCACGAGCATCAGCGAATCGCGGAGATAATGATCGATCTTGTCCCGGTTTAGTTCGATGCCGGCGATGCAGTAATCGACGAATCCATGGCACGCGTCGTGTATCAGACGGACCGATTGCAGAAAATTGTGGATCATCACGGGCTTGAAGACATTCAGCTCGAAATTACCCTGCGAACCCGCAAACCCGATCGCCGCGTCATTGCCCATTACCTGAACGGCGACCATCGTCATCGCTTCGGACTGCGTCGGATTGACCTTGCCGGGCATGATCGACGAGCCGGGCTCGTTCTCGGGTAAGCTGATTTCACCGATGCCGCAACGCGGCCCGGACGCGAGCCAGCGGATGTCGTTGGCGATCTTCATCAGGCTCGCGGCGAGGGTTTTTAACGCTCCCGAAGCGAAAACGACCTCGTCGTGTGCCGAAAGCGCGGCGAATTTATCCGGGTGCGACTTGAACGGCAAGCCGGTGAGTTCAGCGATCTTGGCCGCGGCACGCTCGGCAAATTCCGGATGTGCGTTGAGTCCCGTGCCGACGGCCGTGCCGCCGATGGCGAGGTCCAACAAGCCCGGCAGGACCATCTTCATACGCTCGATGTCGCGGTCGACGAGATTCGCCCATCCGTTGAATTCCTGCGACACGGTGACCGGCGTCGCGTCCTGCAGATGCGTACGGCCGATCTTCACGACGCCTTCGAACTCGCGTGACTTTGCCTTGATCGCGTCGCTGACCTTTTGCACCTGCGGGATCAGCGCGGTCAGGCGTTCGGCGGCGGCGATGTACATTGCTGTCGGGAATGTGTCGTTTGACGACTGTGACTTATTGACGTCGTCATTCGGGTGAATGGGTGATTTCGAGCCCATCTCACCGCCGGCGATCTCGATCGCGCGGTTCGAGATGACCTCGTTGGCGTTCATGTTGGTCTGCGTGCCCGAACCTGTCTGCCAGACCCGCAGCGGAAAATGGGCGTCGAGTTTCCCTTCGATCACTTCGTCGGCGGCCCGGACGATGAGCTTCATTTTGTCCTCGGGCAATTTGCCGAGATCACAATTGACGATCGCCGCGGCCTTTTTGAGGATGCCGAGAGCCCGTATGACCTCGCGGGGCATCACATCAAACCCGATGTTGAAATGGTGGAGCGAACGCTGAGTCTGCGCTCCCCAATACTTGTCGGTCTCGACGGCGATCTCGCCCATCGAGTCCGTCTCAATACGTGTATTTGCTTTTGAAATTGTTGCTTCTGACATAAGTTGCTAAATAAATAATGTCCAATTTTACACTGGTAATTTGAAACACCAAAGCACTTGGGGCGGCGGGCGGCGAATGCCCGATCGGATCAGATAATGCGGCATTCCGTCAGGCACAGTTTGATCCGTTCAAAACTCTGCTCGATATCGTTGTCGAGGCCGACCGAGAATCTGACAAGCCCGTCGCTGAGTCCCATTGCCTTGCGTTCCTCTTCGGGTATCTCGGAGGACGTGCTGTGCCCAGGAGCACTGAAAAGCGTCTTGAAGTATCCGAGGCTGACCGCGAGATAGCCGACCTTTTCTTCCTGCATTCTGGCCATAAGCCGATTTGCTTTGGCCGTGTCGCCGACATCGACAGCCAGCATACCGCCGTAGCCGTAGCCCGCGTTCATCATATCCGTAAGCAAACGGTGCTGGGGATGTTCCGGCAAGCCTGGATAAAACACCCGCAGCCCAAGTTTCTGCAGATTCTCAGCGACGTATTGGGCGTTTTGACTATGCTGCCTCATTCTCAGATGCAGCGAATGGAGATTCTTCAATATGCTCGCGGCACGCGTGCTGTCGAGCACGGCCCCGAAAAGCATGGACGCTCCGGAATTGATGTCCGTCAGCTGGTGGATAAAATCGCTGCGGGCACATACGGCACCCGCCACGCAGTCACTTGTGCCGTTAATGTACTTTGTAAGACTGTGAACGACAACGTCCGCTCCGAGCCGGATCGGCGAGACCATCATCGGGCTGAAGGTATTGTCAACGACGAGTTTGACCCCGCGAGGCTTACAGATCGCCGACAACGCGGGAATATCCGACACATCAAGTAACGGGTTGCTGATCGACTCGCAATAGACGACTTTCGTTCGATCGTTGATCAGCGCGTTCACCGCGTCGATATTTTGAACATCGACAAAGTGGACCTTGATCCCGAACCGCGGCAGAAAGTTCTTGAACAAAGCGTAAGTACCGCCGTAGATCGTGCGTGACGAGATTATCTCATCGCCGCTGCCGCAAAGCTGGATGATCGCCGAACTGATCGCCGCCATCCCTGATGCCTTTGCCTGGGCCGCCTCGCAATCCTCCATTCGGGCGAGTGCGTCAGATAGGAACTTGTTTGTCGGGTTCCAATGCCGCGAATACAGAAAACAGCCTTCGATCTCATGGTCGAACAGCTCCTCCATCCGGTCCGGCGACATAAAGGTAAAGGTTGACGAATCGGTGATCGAGGGGTTTACGTCGCCAAATTCGCCAAAGACCAGAAAATCCTGAATAGCGTTGCTGGGGTCAAATTTTGTGTTCATAACTGCGTCCATTTAACGAAGATTCGTTTCGCCTTATATATTTCGACTGGCGGCGGCTGTTTGACTATGCATCCTCACCGGCCGCAAATTTCATTTTGCCGGCCTGGTCAACCATACGCGGAATATGGTCTTGCCGGCCGAACTTTCATTTCCACTGTTGCTGAAGAAAATACTCTTTTGCGTGCTGACGATACCGCCAATGATGTGCCCCAAAAGTATTCGGTCGCCTTTTAGCTCGTTCGACTTTACAATGTCATTTTCGTATCGCGGAAGAGCGGCGTTGACGATAAACTCGGCACCGGCACCAAGGAAACCGGGCATATCAGCGATCTTTGTCTCGTTCATTTTGCCGTCCTTATCACGGGCCACTTTGCTTATGACTTTGGTGAACGGTACATCGTCATTCCTGACCAGAGTGCCTGCACTTTCTTCGTATTGACTGATGCCGCCAAAGAATATGTTCTCAGTCCTCTGACCGGCGGCATCGAATAAGACCGCTTTCGCGGAATGATAATGATTTAGGTACTGAGTGAACGCCCCATTGACGCGATGCGAATCAACAAAAATATCGACCGTGTCAGTGAACGGGATATCGGCTTCGATCTGAAAAACTCCCGAAAACACCGTGAAGCCGGGCACTCCGTTCGCGAAAATCTGCGGCAGCATATTGAAATCGCGTCGATGAAGATTAGCCTTGTCGGTCACGGCTGACGAGTTTTCGACACGCAGCACCTTGCCGTCGTCGATGATCAAAAATTTTCGGATCTGATCGGTGTATTGCTGCCTGAATCCCGGGCCGTGATTCGGGCCCATCGGGTTATAACGCCCTTCAAATCTCTGGCCGCCAATTAAGAAATATGTTTCGCCGATGCGGCCGATCTGGCCTCCGGTGACGGCAAAGATCGGATCTGAGATCTGCCGAAAGCATCCGGCCATCGCCCCGCCCCGCACCACCGCCGCAATGACGCAATCTACACGGACCGCCGCGAGTTTGCCGTAGGTAACGTGATCACCGGCGATACGGCTGTAGCCATAACCGCCGATCAAATACAGCGTCTGACCTCGCTGGATGAACTCCATATTGGTCGAGCGCAATTGCTCGCCGAGTTCGGGCGGTAGGTCCGTAACGGCGGCACTCCAGGTCTCTTTTGAACCGGGGTCAAGGACGATTATTTTGTTATTGCTGCCGTCAGGAGAAAATGAGGCGAAGGGTTGTCTGCGGTGCAGGCCGTCAGTACGTCCGCCGATAAGCAAGATCTTTCCGTCGTGTTGTGCCGCCGCGAAGGAGTGAAGCCCGGTAAAACCTTCGATCGATACGGGCTCAAGGGCTATCGAATAGCCATTTGCGAGCGAATTTGCGGTCGCGATCTGCACCCGTCCCGCGGCCTGGCCGAAGACGGTGCCGATCGATCCCGCGATGGTAAGCAAAGCAGATAACCACTTTACTCTAAGCCGTGACATATCTGTATGATCCGTCCGAATCTAGATCGCGTCGATCGCCCGGCGTAATCGTTCATTGATCATTTCTGCGGCTTCGACGAGATTCGGATTTCCCGTTACCGCGAGCATACTCTTTGCATCGATCGCGGCGACGGACGATCCGCCATCACGGTCATAGACGATAACGTTGCACGGCAAGAGCAATCCGAGATCGATCTCTTGCTGCAGCGACTGAAACGCTATCGCCGGATTACAGGCTCCGAGGATCACGTAGTTGCGAAAATCGACACCGAGCTTCTCATTAAATTTCGCTTTAAGGTCGATCTCGGTCAATACGCCGAATCCCTCTGCTTTCAATGTCTCGTAGGTTTTTTCGAGAGCCTCCCGAAACGGCAAATTCACATCGCGTCGGTACCCATAGCCGTTGCCGGATGCCGGCAAAGGCGTTCTGACCTCATCAATCTTGATGCTTGTTTCCTGTTTGGTGTCAGCGGCCGTTGAGTTTTGCATAACCACCTCATCTCTTTACCAACTTACTTTTCTGATCCTTCGTCATTCTCACGTCGTGACCCGACGTCGCATGCCCCGCGCATTCAGGTGTTAAAGCCGAACTTCGGCAAAATAACAAGCTGAAGCAGTAACCAGAGGCCAAAGGCCGCGGCAATGATTATCAGATTCTCCATAAATATCCTTCTTCGCTACTTGGCGGGCGAAGGCACCGTATGCGGCGGCTTGGTCTCCATCGGCAGGTTTGCCGACTGCCATGCAGTTGTGCCGCCGGCGACGTTGAATACGTTACTGAATCCGGCCCCCTTTAACATCTCGGCCGCCTGGCCGGAACGCCGGCCGGTCTGGCAGATCAAATAGACCGGCTCATTCTTTTCAAGACGATCCAGACTCGCCATCAACGTATCGAGGGGAATATTTACCGCTCTCGCCGCGTGGCCGCCCGAGTATTCCTCAGGCGTCCGTACGTCGATGAACTGCGAGTATGGCTTGGAAACGGCGGCTTGGGTTTCAACCGGCGAGGCTTCCCTTACGGTCGCCGACGATGTTTGAACCCCCGAATCGGTCGTTTTGTTGACCGTTTTCTGACAACCACTGAAAAGAAATGCGAACGAGACTAATATTAAAGCGACTCTCATATATCAAACCTGTTTCGTGGCCGCACAGGCGGCAATTGATTCTTCCGTTTTGAGCCCTGCGGCTATCCATGCAGCAGTACCGCCCGAAACGTTGTACAGATCACGGAATCCGGCATTCTCGAGAATGCTGGTCGCCAGGCTGGATCTGTATCCGCTCTGGCAAATGACATAGGTCTGTTTTTCCGGATCGAGTCTTTCAAGCTCGTTCGACAGTTTGTCGAGCGGCATATTGACGGCCCCGACCGCGTGGGCCGCACCATACTCGGCCACACGCCGAACGTCGATCAACTGAATGTCCTCGTCGATGACCTCATTTAGCCGGTTGACCGAAACCTGCTCGACCGAGTTAGTTTCACCGGTGAATTCGCTCATCAGGATAAAGCCCGCGGCGGTATCGTGGCCGATACGGGCCAGCCGCATCACGGCCTCGTCGACCTGCTCGGCGGTGTCGGCAGCGATCGCGATCGGAGTACCGATCGGGATCATGGTCCCGGCCCAGGACGCAAACTGACCCGCGAGCCAAATGTTGACAGCATTTGGGATGTGCGCAGCTCCGTAGTCGACGCTTGAGCGGACGTCGATAACCACTCCGTCAAAGCCCTTGACCTCGTCCGCAGTCAGCCGTCGCGGCGGTGCGATCTCATCCAGCGACTTTGAGCCTTCGAGGTTCTTAGCGGCACTCTTCGGAAAATACATCGGCACCTCAGGCTGGTCAGCGGCGACGATCTTGACAAACTCTTCGACGCTCATCGGCTGGAGGGCATAGTTGAACTGTCGCTGGTTTCCCAGCGTTGACCACGTCTCTTTCGACAACGATTTGCCGCACAGCGATCCGGCCCCATGGGCAGGATAGACCTCGGTATCGTCCGGATAGGCGAGGATGCTGTTGTGCAGCGAATAATAAAGCATCTCGCCCATCTGCTCGGCCGTAAAACCCTTTGACCCGATAAGGTCGGGCCGGCCGACATCACCGATGAAAAGCGTGTCCCCCGTGAACATCTTGAGCGGTGCGGCCGAATCCTCGGTATCCTCGGCAACGATCGTTATTCCCTCGGGCGTGTGGCCCGGCGTTTCGAGGAACCGCAGCTTTACGGCGCCGACCGTCAATTCATCACCATCGCTGACGAAACGAGTCGGGAACATGGTCTTGGCACGTTTTCCGTAAATGATCTCGGCTCCGGTCTTGCCGGCGAGTTCAAGATGGCCGCTGACGAAATCGGCATGTGAGTGGGTCTCGATAATGTACTTGATCCGCTGTCCGTTGGCGGCCGCTTCGTCCAGATATTGCTGCACGTCACGCTGCGGATCGATTATCGCCGCCTCATCCGCGGAACCTAAGTAATACGAAGCATGGGAAAGACAGCCAAGATAAAACTGCTTGAATTGCATAGATCAACATCTCCTGTACGTGCGTACATTTTACCAATTTCGCGGCGATCTCGCGTGCTTTTTCACAACAATACGCACACGAAGTGCCGAAACGGGAATTACCATGACCAACAGCAATATACGTGCCGCCCATGAATTGCCTCCGACTGCATATATAGCTAAAGTCATCGCCGCGTGATCCGCACGTTTTATCAGCCGCCGGCATTTTCGTGGGAATTGCCAATATCTTCGACTTGTGGAAGATATGTCTGCCTGTTGACCAGGGCGTTAGCCCAATCGATATGTCTTAACGCTAATAGTAGCCCTCCGGAGCGCGCGTCAGCGGGCGACCCGTGTCCGCACCCCGACCGTGATGGAGGGCGTTTTTAGGGTGCACCGATGTTCGATTTCCGTCAACGATTTGCTAGGTCCGATCTGTCGGAAAGTAAGCCAAGTCCCCCGTATCGCCGACCGCCTTTCACACTCCTATGGAGCGATTTGGTGACTCACGATAACTAATTGAAACTCCGATTGTTTCTGAATATTTCGTATTTTCTGAGTTGCCGTTCCGAGATCGAGGGTGAATTACCGTGGATGACGTCAAGTAAATGTCGCTGCTCGATCTTCATTCTCTCCTTCAAGGCATTACGAGAAGCCTCGTTTACCAAGAAAAGGATGTCGCTGGCTACGAAATAATTCGTAAGTTCTGCCAACTCTTCGACGCAAATATCACCGCTCGTCGGGCGTCCTTGTAGATGCAAATTAAACATCGCGATACGGGCGCTAAAATCCGGTGGCGGAAGATAAACAACCTTATCCATTCTTCCCGTCCTTAGAATAGCCGGATCGATCTTCTCGGGTCGATTGGTAGCAGCAATGATGAAGATCCCTGATTTGTGACATTCGGTCATTTGAGCAAGAAACTCGTTCACTTCAGAGGCGTAACTTTGACTCAAGTCTCCCTCGCGATTCGGTAAAATGGCATCCACTTCATCAATGAAAAGAATGGTCGGAGCCTTATTCTTCGCCGCACTGAAAACTTCCGCTATCTTTCCCTGCGTTCCGTGAACGTATATACTCGCAAGATCCGACGGCTTGATTTCGACAAAGTTATAGTCGATCTCTTCTGAGAACTTTCGTGCGAAGAACGTCTTTCCACAGCCGGGCGGACCGTACAATAGCATTCCGTTGGGAATCGAGACTTTGTAGCTTTCATAAAGCTCCTTGTCGCTCAGCGGCAAGATCACATCGTTATATAACGACTCCTTTAAGTCGTCCATCCCTGCAATTTCATCAAATCCCTTTCCAGGAACCTTCACGGTAAACGGAGTCCTCTTTAAATTTGAGTTTGATGGAATCTCGGGATCCGTTGTCGATGAAGACAATTTTGCACTCAAGACGGTTGTAGTGTTCCAGTTGTTCAGAGCACCAAGAAACTCTGCGGAGGTCTTATACCGACCCTCAATATCTTTGCTTAGGGCCTTGAGAATCACATTATCCAGATTCGGATCGCATTCATCGGAAATTTCTGATGGTCTAATTACCGTTTTCTTTCGCGACGACATTATCATCGTTGCGATCTGATCAGGGTCATCACCTGCGGAACCGAAATCATAGTCCCACGGGAATTTCCCCGTGATCATTTGGTACATTACAATGCCGGCCGAAAAGACGTCGCTCGCTGGCAAATACGTTCCAAAAAAGCACTCGGGTGCGAAATAAGGGTATCGGCCCGCTGCCCCTGGCAAACCAGAAAATTGGTCAATAGATTGGGAGAGTCCGAAATCAGAAAGCAGGGCTACCGGCTGCTTTGATTCATACGATAACAATATGTTGTCGGTATTTATGTCACGATGCACGATCGGAGGCGTCTGCCCCTGAACGAAACTCAACCCTTTCAATACGTCAGTCTGAATCGATAGGGCCGTAACAAGCGGCAATTGTCCTTTGCGTTCTAGAAGATGTGTGAGCACCTCTCCGGACACGAATCCAAGGGTTATGTAGAAGTGTTCACGACCATCCTTGACGAATGAATTTGTTTCGAAAACCCGAACGACGTTGGGGTGTGTGAGCTTCGCAAGGATCCTAGCCTCCTTGGTTACTATCTCGAGATCAGTATTAGCTACGTATTCGTCTTTAAGCACCTTCATCACCTGGATGCCGAGGTGCCTATGAATTACTCGATATACCTCACCGAAGGCTCCTTCACCAAGAAATAACTGAACCTCATAGGTGTCGTCAACAACTTCTCCTTTTTCTAATATGCCGTATCTCGCTTTTCGTGCCATAAACCACTTCTTGGACGCACCTACTATCGGGTGAGATATTCCGGATCATGTTCCGACAATGCGGGCCGCTCCTTTTCAGGCAGGAGCCGGACAATGTCCCGGACAATTGGACGCAGTGTCTCTCGTGTCGGATCGTCTGCAATTATTTTCTTTGCGTCGGACAACAGCTGCTTAGCCTTGACTTTATTTATCCATTCGTAAGTATCAAAGTTATCGTCAAATCCCTTAATCCAGCCGATCTCCAATGCAACCCCGACCCCCTTTTCGTGCAGGGAAAAATCATAGGAATTAATTTGTTCGGTAAGGTCCTGAATAGTCTTGAGATCTGCGCTGGCAAGTGCTTCTTTTGTGAACTTCTCAAACCTGCCTAATTCCAGGGCCGTCGCAGAGTCTCCGAATCGTTCGTCGGTAATGCGAAGGTCATTAAGCGCCGCCTCCAGTTGTTCCTCCGCGTTTGGAAGCAATATGCTATCCTGGATCTTGTCCAATGCTTTCGCCGCGTCCCACAGCCGTTCCCTTACCTTTGTCTTATTATCCGAACCACCGCGGTTGCTGTCGAGCAAATCCTTCAGCTCGTCCAGTTCCGAGCGTAAAGTCCGCACCTCTTCACGATCGATGATCGCGGAATCGTCGTCCAATCTCAGAAGTATCGCTTTCGATGATTCGATCTCTACTTCAAGCTCATCAGCGTCAAATTCCGGCAGATCCGCTCGCTCGATCTTTTTCGTGACCGTTTCATCTATGTCGGGGAAATAAGCATTGAACGTGATCGTACGCGATTCGTCAACCTCCAAGCTGATCTCGGTCTCACTCCCCTTTGGAAGGAACTTCGGTAGATCTTCTCCGGAAATGATCACAATTCCCGCGGGATGGTTGTAAATTGCTCTTGACCCGATCATGTCGGTTTCATAGATCGGTATTCTTATGATGTCACCCGATTCACCGGGCCTAATGTCCTTTTGAGTCTTGAAGACACCCTTCCCCTTTGCAGGGAGCGGCTGATTCATTCTCAAACCCGAGAGTTCGTGCAGTATTTTGAGGTCACGACCACTTTCAAAAGCATCGAGAACAAGATGATGCGGCAACGTCGCCGTCGCTGTCTTAAACCCTTGAATAATTGAGAATGACGAAGGCTCGCAGGGGATCTCATTCGCCAAACTGTCGAACAGGTGTATTCCGAAGCCGTTCGACATTCCCTCCTGCAGTTGAACAGCTATAACTTCAGCATCATCGACGATCTCGATTCGGCCGCTCGACCACCATCCGCCATTGCCCGCGATCTCGACGAACAGTTTATCGGGAATCGCACTATGCGTCTGGGCCCGGTCGATCCTGATACCGACATCTGCTTCCGTCTCAACCGTCGTGCCCGGATGTTTAAGGACTAATTGGACCTTCTGCCGGTCCCGCGACCGCAGCTCGATTGGTACGTCCTTCGAAGACGCAAATAGTGCGGCCCCGACAGCTACGCAAGTCATCGGGTCAATGCTGGTGTCGATCCGAGTTTCGAGTTGTTCAGCCAACATCCTGCGCAGCGTCTGTGAGAGTGTCGGTCCGCCGACAAGGAGGACCATCTCGAGGTCACCGGCGGCCAACTTGTTGTTCTTGAGCAATTTCTTTGTAATATCTATTGCTCTCTGATAAACAGGACAAACCGCCTTTTCGAAATCCGCTAGTGTTAGCCGAATATCAAGCTCGATCTCTTCGCCATCGTCATCCTCACCCAGTGGTTTGTCGGTAAATATCGAGACTTCCGACTTTGAGGGAGGCGAGATAGCGATCTTTGCCTCCTCTGCTAGAAACTTAAGTGCTTCGCGTAGTTCACTCTTTCCGTACTCGTGGCCGAGAAGTGTTTGTACCTCGTAGTTCTGACGGACATAGGGAACCAAAATGTCGTCGACGATCGCGTAATCAATGTCCTTTCCGCCAAGATGATTATCCCCACCGGTGTCAAGTACCTTCATGACTCCGTCCTCAACCCTCATCAGAGCCGCATCGAATGTGCCGCCGCCGAAATCAAATACCAACCAATGGCCGTTGATATTCTTGCCACTTACGCCGTAAGCGATCGATGCTGCCGTAGGTTCTGCTATCAACTCGCAGTACCGAAAACCCGCAAGTTCGGCGGCCTTTTGGGTTGCGTCAATCTGATTGTTACGGAACTTTGCCGGAACCGTAATAACAGCAGCCTCCACCGCCTCGTCACGAACAAAGCTCTTCAGAGTTTTCAGGACCTCGGCGGATAGCTCTTCCGAACTGAAAGACCGTCCGGCGTTCTTGCTAGTAAATTTTGCGGGGGTTCCCATCGTCCGTTTGAACTCGATGAATGTATTAAATTCATGATCAGTGTTGCCAGATTTTGAAAACTCCTTAAATGCCTCTAGATGCTCATCACTTACCCGCGAATAGGCCGTGTCACCCACCAAGATCGCATTTTTTCGAAAGAATACGCACGAGGGCAGGGTGTCCTTTTGCGTATCGGACTTTACAATCCGGGCTTCTCCGCTCTCGATCTTTGCAATCGCGGAATTTGTGGTGCCCAAATCAATGCCAAAATCTATTCTTGTTCTCATAATAAGGAGTCCCTTCCTACAATTCGAAATGAAGTGATTAGTAGCACTTTCCTACTTCCACCTTTGCTATCCTAATCACAACTCCACCAAACATGATCTGAGGCAGGATCACGTCGGTGATTATCTCTTTTCCAGGCGGAACCGATGGGTCGTCGACAAATCTAGCCTCGACCTTGAGCCCATCCACGTAATCTTTACCAATCAGATCCATGATCTCGTAGCCGCGATCATTGAACTCTTCCTCAAGCCTCGTTAGTGAATTCCTCAATGCCCCCAGTCCCTTAGTCTCGGCAGGCATGTGATCGATACGCTTTCTCATACGGTGGATCTCGTCGCCAACGCGAATTGCCAACTTGTGGTCAAATTCCTGAGGCTGGGCAATAGTCCGGGGTTCATTCTCTCTTATCAATGAAAGTTGGTTGCGAAGAATATCCGCTAATTCAGCATCACGCCTATTCGCTCCAGCTATCAGATTTGATACTTCTGACCTCGTTTCTTTGATCCGGGCGTCAATAACGTTGCTATGTGTCGCAAGCCTTCTTCCAAAAAGCACAAAACCGCCAGCACCTAGTATTCCAAAGATCGCTATTATTATCACTGACCATATGGTTCTCGTCGATACTGTCTGTCCTATCTCTTGAATTTGGCCCTTCGTATTTTTCGATTCGGACGATATTTCAGCTGCCGATGTGCTTGTCGTCTCACTAAGGGATTTGAATTCAGACTGAGTTTGGACTAGTAAGTCCGACAATCGTTTGATTTCCGTCTTTTGTGTGGAAACCACTCGCGACAATTCGTCGTTCTCGGATTTGAGCGAGCGCAGTTTGTTGTCGATCTTCGATAACTCTAATCGAAGTTCCGATCTGGGAACGCTCCGAGTTTGAGAGCTGAGGATCGAAACACCTAGAATCATTACCAAGCTGCAACCAAAGATCTTTTTCAACTTAAACCTCCTCAAAAGATAAACATGAAGCTACGCCGACGGCTTGTTGAATGACCATCCCATTCTCAATCGTTCGCTAACAATTGGAAAAGTCGACAAGTCGTCTTGCCTTCGAATCCCTTCAAGATCCACGGGGTTGAGCATCTTCTTTGACAAAAACCAACCCAGGGCTATGCCGACAAGGGCGGACACGATCACAATGACAAGGACCGTCGAGTCATGATTAGGACTACTTTTCGGAACTTGATCGTTTGCAGTTCCTCCGGCAAGAATCGGCAGAATGATTACGCAACACATGTACAGTAGTCCACGCTTGATTTGAAAACTATCGTAACTATTGTGCTTTTGAGCACATTCGACGCAGCGAGGTATGATCACGTCGCCGTACGAGAACTCAACTCGACGGGGAAAATAATTACGACTTGTCTCCAAGTACATTGTTTTCGTGACACGTAACTCATCATCCGGCACGTTTTTCTGACAATAATGGCATAAGTATAGTGATTTGTTTTTTATCCAATCCTTACAGGACGCCACATTCTCACGGGCAAATTTCAGAGCGTTAGCAGACTTGCCGACGGCAAGGCCATATTCATAAAGAGGTAAACATGGTTCATCATTCTTCGTGGCGTTAAAGTACGCAATGCCGCAATTCACGACCGCTTGGGAAACCCTATCTGCGATCAGCTCAAATTCCTTACTATCCTTCCCAATGAGACCCTTTATCGCCTCTAATTGATTTTTGGCCAACTTCATTAACGAGTTCGCAGCCATGATCGAATCCACTGGGCGATTTCGACTAACGTTAAGTACTTTGTCGATCTCGTCAATTATCTTCTTGGCAGGGCCATTTAAGACTATCCATTGGCGACACGATTGAAGGTTTTCTTCCGCAAATTCGATAGCCTTTTGTGACCGCGCAACTGCTAATCCAAATTCGTATAACGGCAATCCGTCTTCATCGTTCTTCGTAGCGTTGAAATAGGCAATGCCTGCCGCAACAACGGCCCCAGAAAGCTTATCTGATATTGAGTGGAGCTGAAAATCTTCACTAGGTAGCGAAGCTTCGAGGACATCAAGATCATCTCGTATTTCAGAAATTAGCCTCTTTACCGGCTCCAATAAGCCAGCGGGATCGTTTTCCTTAATCGAGTCTAGCTTAACAATCCCACCCTCGATCTTTCTGATTAGAGGGTCGACATGCTGTTTCCGAATTTCCGCGCAAAACGACGGCGGGAACATTTCGAAACCAGAAAGTAGATTTGAAAGCCAGCATTCTCCGTGCTGATTTTTCAAATCATCTAGTACATCCTGCACGATGGCACCGGTATAGAACTCTATTATTCGATTGAGACTTATTTCTGAGCGTTCGCCAACAAAAGCGTCCTTATAAATGCAAAATTCTTTCTCTAGAAACAGGTACGACCCGAGTTCGAGTGCCATTTGCAGTCGAGTGTTGTCAAACTTCCCGTCCGAATCTGTAAGACTCAAAAAAAGTACTGACAGATTCTTTATACAGCTGTAATTTCTCGAAGTTACCTTTAGACCCTTGCCATATGATTTGTCTTCATAGAGTTCCGAGACTTTAAGATTGCGAAATTCAACAGTCTGTTCGCCTGCGACCCTAACGCCAAAATTCAGGCCAAACAGCGGTTCTGCCGTAATCGAAGCGGCGAACTGGCCATTTATCGACATTACGAAAACATCATTGATCTTTCGTATTTCGAGATTGTTCGAGCCATAACCATCAATCAGATCGGATTCAGTCCACTCGATCAGAGCCTCGGTATTCCAATCAATCAACCGAACAAATCTGTAGTGTCCGGTAGCCGCAATCTCGAATGAAAAGAAGTCCGAATTGTTGCGACCTACGACCAACCCGAAGCCGAAATTATCGTCGTCAGCCATCCATTCGGCCTCACACTCGATTGACCAGTTATCACATTCGCCGATCTCGGGAACCCGGACAACCGGTATCGAACTTGAGCTTTCAGTCAGTCGTTCAATCGTGTATTTCGCTCCGCTGATCGAAAGCCTGTGATTCTCTGATTCATCCTCGGACCAGTCATGCGAATGAAACAAATTCTCATGAATTATTTTTGCTGAATAAACTGTCTCCCTATTCTTAAACGCGGCATTTTCCCATAATTGTATTGCTTTTTCGACCCTTCCGTCTGCAAGAAGGTCAAGAGCAAGTTCGTCGACGGAACTGTTGTTCCAATACCAAAACAGCGAATGTAAAAACCTCTGTTCGTCAAGTTGTATCCTGCGATGGGCGTCAGCTATGGATTCAACAGAACGATCCGGCAAGGGAAGAAACGGCAGGTCGCTTGGGAACGACTTTGCCTTACCCATCGCCGCGTAGGATTCGAGCGATTCGATCTGTTTGGCAATTTCACGTTCAGACGCCGTTATCGGCAGAGCCAAGACCCTGAATGGATTGTCGTCGACACACTTCATAGAATGGAAGAAGTTCCGGAAATGCCCCGTTCTCAAATGGAGTTCGAACCGTAAGCGACTTTTCACTTCGTCACGAAAAGGTACAGGGATTAGCCGGAAACTCGAATTTGATAGCGAGGATGTTAGCACAACGGCAAGGAAATCCGCGAACCGCCATCTTGCGCTTATCGGCCAAGGTGTCGGACTGCGTCAATGTGACTACTTCAAATCGCCGCGGTTGTCGTTCGAACGCACCCGGAGTGGCCGGAGAGATTACGAATTTGGACTCGAATTGAGCGGATGGATAATGGGGAAAATTGGAAAACGCCTACAACACCGCGACGGACGGTGCGAGCCGGGAATTACGAGTAACGGCGGACAAGCAAAGCGGTCAGCGA
Organism: Pyrinomonadaceae bacterium; assembly: GCA_044221625.1. Taxonomy (GTDB): domain Bacteria; phylum Acidobacteriota; class Blastocatellia; order Pyrinomonadales; family Pyrinomonadaceae; genus OLB17. The sequence continues at coordinate 17,652 of JBGAOU010000021.1, forward strand.
CAAAAGCGGCAACGGACGTCATAGCAGAAGCTGTCGACGGCCCCGATGCGGTCTGGCTATCTGGTACAAGCCCAATGCGAATGTCGATCACGATGCTAGTGAAAATGTTGACAACGTGCCTGAAACGAGACCGACGACACTTGCTGTCACAGTAAGAACCTACCTCCCACTTTCGACCCCAAAACCGCAAAATAGAACTGCTTTAAACTCACCAAAATACTGTCTCAAAATCGGGCATCCGCTGTCTCAAACTGCACTCTTCACATTTTGAAGTGATCTGCCGAGTTAGTGGCGATACGCGACGACAAATCTTGGCGGCTCGTCATCTTCGCCGGGCATCTCCACAAAATCGGTTTGGACAAAGCCGTTGGCTTCAAACCGGGAGAGGTCTTTTCGGGACATCGGCCAGGGTAGTTCGTCCGGTTCGACATCGTCCTCGCGGCCGCGTGTAACGACCACGATCTCGCCGGTGCTGTTCGCAAAGGCCGAAATAGCGTCGATCACCCTCGGCCGCCAGTCGAGCGGCAGCGGCTGGATCGTATAGATCTCCAAAACAAAGTCGAATGCCCCGAGCCAGCCTCGAAATGGCTGGAAAAGGTCGGCCACCTCGAAGTCGATCCCCTTGTCCGGGTACAACTTTTTGGCCCATTCGATCGCCGTCGGCGACAGATCAAAGGCCGTGACCTTAAACCCGAGATCTGAAAGGTAATTTGCATCGTCACCGAGGCCGCAGCCAACGACCAACGCGGTGCGTCCGTTGCCCTTCAGGCCGTTGGATTCGGCCCACTGTCGGAAATAGCGGTTCGGCTCGAGATCGGCCCACGGGATCATCGAATTGTCGCCGGCGGCCTCGCGATAAAGAGCCTCAAACCAACCGAGAGCATCACCGCGAGCGGCAAATTGGGCCTGTATCTCACGCGTTCGAGCCCGCTGATCGAGGGTATCGTCTTTTTCGTTTTCGCTCATTAGAATGGCATCTCCATTTCGATCGGGGCACCGGCGTCACGCCACGCTTTCCAACCGCCAGCCAAAGACCAAACGTTTGTATAGCCCATTTTTTGAAGCATATCGGCCGCCAGTGCCGATCGGTAACCGCCTCCGCAGTAAAGGATGATCTCGGTCGTTTTGTCCGGACAGGCCTGGACGATATCACGTTCTAAAACCCCGCGGCCGAGATGCTTCGCCCCGGCAGCGTGCTCAAGCCACTCGCTGTCTTCGCGGACGTCGATCAGTGTCGCGCCACTGCTTACCCTATCGCGGGCATCATCGACGGACAACTCGCGAATTCGCGACTTTGCGTCATTAACGACCGCAAGAAACTCGTCTGAATGGATCATACGTTGGCCAGTCTAACGCAAATCTAAAGTAATTAACTAGCCTGCGATCGGCGAAAGCCTTATAATGTCCTTTACGCAATTTTTCACTATTTATCAGAGGTTAACTACATTGGCTGAACAATTTGACATAACAATTATTGGTGCGGGCCCGGGCGGATATGTCGCGGCGGTCCGCGGAGCACAACTCGGGCTGAAAGTGGCCATCGTCGAAAAGGAAAAAGATGCAAAGCTCGGCGGCACATGCGGCCTTCGCGGATGTATTCCGACCAAGGCCCTTTTGAATGCCGCGCATCTCTATCAGAAAGCGGGTCATTTCGAGGATTTTGGACTTAAGGTCACCGGGCTAAGCTTTGATTGGGCCGGGATCCAGAAATATAAGTCGAATATCGTCGACAAGAACGCCGCCGGCGTGACCTATTTGATGAAGAAGAATAAGGTCACCGTTTTTAACGGGTTCGGCAAGATCGCCGGTAAGGGCAAAGTCGAGGTCACCGCTGCCGATGGCAAAAAGGAGACCATCGACACCAAGAACATCATCATCGCCACCGGTTCGGTCGTGCGTCCGATACCCGGCTTTGAAACCGATGGAAAGCAGGTCGTCAATTCCGATCACATCCTGGAACTGGACCGCGTTCCGAAATCAATGGTCGTGATGGGCTCCGGTGCGGTCGGTGTCGAGTTTGCGAGCGTCTATCACCGGTTCGGTTGTGAAACGACCGTGGTCGAACTGATGGACCGGATCGTGCCTATCGAGGACGCGGACGTATCGAAAGAACTGGCCCGAGCATTCAAAAAGCAGGGCATCAAGTGTGAGACCGGCGTCAAACTGGACAAACTCACGAAGGACAAAAAGGGTATCAAGGTCTCGGGTAAGAACGCCAAGGGTGACGATGTCGCGTTCGAAGCCGAGATGCTGCTCGTGGCCGTCGGCCGTATGCCGCTGATCGAGAATATCGGGCTGGAAAATACCAAGGTGGTCGTCAACCCGCGGGGCACGATCAAGGTCAACGAATATTGTGAAACGGATGAGCCGAATGTTTACGCGATCGGCGACGTCATCGACACGGCATGGCTCGCTCACCTCGCATCGAAGGAAGGCATACTCGTCGTTGAGAAGATCGCCGGCAAAAAGGTCGAACCGATCAAACAGAATCTGGTCCCGAACTGCACGTACTGTGACCCCGAGGTAGCCTCGGTCGGACTGACTGAAGCAAAGGCGAAAGAAGCGGGCTATGACGTCAAGGTGGGTAAATTCCCGTTCTCGGCATCGGGCAAGGCACGCATCCTCGGCGAAACCGACGGGTTCGTCAAGATCGTTTCCGAAAAGAAGTACGACGAGGTTCTCGGCGTCCACATCATCGGGCCCCACGCGACCGAACTGCTCGCCGAGGCCTGCGTAGCGATGGCCCTCGAAACGACCGCCGATTAACTAGGACGCGTGATCCCCGCTCACCCGACAGTCTCCGAGGCTGTCATGGAAGCCGCCGAGGGCGTCCACGACCTCACGATCCATATGTAAGCGGCCGCATCGACCGTTGCAAAAAAGCCGGGGCATTACCGCTCCGGCTTTTTTGCGTCAGGTGCAGCTAAAAGTCAGAATCCAGGGTTGCGGCCGTGACAGCCCTGAGACCGTCGAGACGAGTATCGGCACCCAATCTCGATGCCTGGAGCGTTTTGAGCCGCGCCGACGGTTTGTGCCTTGTTATGTAGCCGGATTTTAGGCATTATTGGTGTATCCGAATAAGGTCCTATGACGGTCAAATCCACATCTTATCCCCGCAACAAGATCAAGGTCCTGCTGCTCGAAAACATCTCGGACGCCGCTGTCGCCGAATTGACGGCGGCCGGCTATGCCGACATCAAGCAGGTGAGCGGTGCTCTTAGCGAGTCGGAATTGATCGCGGCGGTCCGGGGCGTCCATTTGATCGGCATTCGTTCAAAAACGCAGATCTCAAAACGTGTGGTCGAGTCGGCCGACAAGCTGCTGGCGATCGGGTGCTTTTGTATCGGAGTCAATCAGGTCGATCTGCAGGCAGCGACCAAAAAAGGGATCGCAGTATTCAATGCACCGTACTCGAACACCCGGTCGGTTGCCGAGCTGATCATCGGCCTCTGCGTGATGCTGATCCGAAAGATCTCGGACAAGAACATTGCCGCACATCAGGGCAAATGGCTGAAGGACGCCAAGGGCAGCTTTGAACTGAGAGGAAAAACGCTCGGCATCATCGGTTACGGCAACATCGGCTCACAGGTCTCAAATCTGGCCGAGGCGATGGGAATGCAGGTCAATTATTTCGACATTGCGACCAAGCTTCCGCACGGCAATGCTAAACAGATCCGCGACCTTCGCGATCTGCTGAAACGTTCGGACATCGTCACTCTGCACGTCCCGTCGGACGCCTCGACGCGGCAAATGATCAACGCCGACACGCTCAAGGCGATGAAAAAGGGTGCGATCCTGATCAACCACAGCCGCGGTGACGTCGTTGACATTGATGCCCTGAAAAAGGCACTTATGTCCGGCAGATTGAGCGGCGCCGCGATCGACGTCTTTCCGGATGAGCCGGAAAGGAACGGTGACGCCTTTTCGACGCCGCTGCAGGGCCTTGCGAACGTGATCCTGACACCGCATATCGGCGGCTCGACCGAAGAGGCACAGGCGAATATCGGCCTTGATGTCACGGCAAAACTGATCAAGTATCTCGACTTCGGCACGAGCGAAGGCTCGCACACCGTCCCGGCGGTCAGCCTACCGCCGCAGGCCGGCACGCACCGGATACTCCACATTCACCGCAACGTACCGGGCGTTCTGGGCCAGATCAACTCGCGCCTGTCGAAGGGCGGATTTAACATTACGAGCCAGTACCTGAAAACAAAAGACGAGATCGGTTACGTGATACTCGACGTTGACCACAAGATCTCGCAGGAGGCTTTCGACATCCTGAAAGATATCAAGGGCACGGTCCGGGCGAGGTTGGTTTACTAATAACTTTAAAGGGCTCTTATGCCGGGCGGATTTTCTGAACCACTTGGATTGCTTGCGTTTCCGGCTATTAAGGCGGGCGGCTATACTGCGTTCGCCATATATCTGAATAGGTTGTACCCGGACTCACCGAGAAACATTTTCTATGTAGGGGTTTGCCGAATGCTTCTTGGACTGGCTTTTGGTACGGTCTTAGCTCTTCTTTCGTTTCCATTCGTTTTTGTATCGGGTCTAGGCTTGTTAATTTACGTCGTTGGACTAATACCGGTCCGAGGATTGGAATGGTGGATAATAATACGTGAATTTTACGGCCGAAAGCCTTGGGACGAGGTCAAAGCCCCCATCATTCTTGGAATAGTTTGGTCCTTTTTGTTAGACATACCGGCTCTCGTAGGCCTCGTGTACACCGCAAGTTTTTGGATTTGCTGAATGTTCGAAGAGAGAATACATATATGACTCGCATTCTTAATTTGGTTTTTGTTTCACTAGTCGTGTGCGTTCCATCCTACTTTTGCCAATGGGTCAAGCAAACGGTCGATACGACGGCTTCGTTTCGCGGACTTTCGGTGGTCGATAAGAACACGGTTTGGGCAAGCGGCACGCGAGGAACCGTGATCCGAACGACCGACGGCGGCGGAACATGGTCCGTTATCAAAGTTCCTGACGCCGAAAAGCTGGACTTTCGCGACATCGAAGCCTTTGACGCCAATACCGCCTACATTCTCAGTATCGGCAACGGCGACAGTTCGCGGATATACAAAACCACCGACGGCGGCAAGTCGTGGACGCTTCAGTTCAAGAACACCAATGAAAAGGCGTTCTTTGACGCCATGGCGTGCTGGGACCGAAACAATTGCGTCGCGATGTCGGATCCGATAGACGGTAAATATGTGCTGATCGGCACCAAGGACGGTACGACGTGGAAAGCGATGGATACCGACAAGATGGCGTCGGCCAAAACAGGCGAGGCGGCATTTGCGGCGAGCGGCACCTGCCTCATCACACAGGGCCGGAACCGGCTTTTGCTGGTGTCGGGCGGAACGGACGCCCGCGTTTTCAGGTCAGAGAACAGAGGTGTTTCATGGTTGGTCGCGGATACGCCGATCGTGAAGGGAGCGGCCGGGAGCGGTATCTTTTCGATCGCGATGCTCAACGGCAAGAGAGGCATCATCGTCGGCGGCAACTATGAAAAGCCGGAGGAGAACGACCGCAGCCTGGCGCATACACTCGACGGCGGGCGAACGTGGGTCGCGGGCAGCGGACTCAGCGGCTTTCGCTCGGCTGTTGTTTACATCGACGGTCAAACGGTGATCGCGGTTGGGTCGAGCGGTTCGGACATTTCAAATGACGGCGGGAAATCGTGGCGAAACATCGATAAGTTGAGCTATAACGCGGTTCAGGCCAAGGGAAGCGATGCGGTCTGGGCGGTCGGTGAAAAAGGAATGGTCGCCCGAATGAAATGACGATCCAGTGGTACGACGTCATCGGCACCGTCGGCGTTGGCACGATCATATTCACGTATGTCTTGCTCCAAACGGGCCGACTTCGAAGTGAGCAGCTTTCATATTCCATTTTGAACGCCGCCGGAGCGGCCCTGATCCTGATCTCGCTCTATTTCGAATTCAATCTCCCATCGGTTGTAGTAGAATTTTTCTGGCTGGTGATCAGCCTTTACGGCATTGGAAAATATTTACTAAACCGACGAAAGTATCAAAATTAATATTTAACGAAATTGAAGGGTGCAAGAAGTGTAAAACTATCGAATGCTTTCAAGGATTTTTTCGCGAATGAGCGAGCGGGAGCGGTAGTACTCATCTTGTGTACGATCAGTTCGCTGGTGGTCGCAAATTCAGCGGTCGGCAATGCATACATTGGGTTTTGGCAAGGTTACTTTGGGCCGTTGAGCGTTGAGCATTGGGTCAATGACGGACTGATGGCAGTCTTTTTTCTATTGATCGGCCTCGAACTCGAACGCGAACTCTACGTCGGTGAACTCTCAAGTTTTAAGAATGCTCTATTGCCGATCGTGGCCGCTATCGGTGGCCTTGCTGCCCCGGCACTATTACACTTCAGCCTGAATGCGGGCACCGCAACCCAGCCCGGAGTAGGAATTCCGATGGCCACTGACATAGCGTTTGCCATAGGCGTATTGGCATTGCTTGGAAACCGTATACCGGCATCGCTCAAGGTTTTCCTTGTCGCTTTGGCGGTAATGGACGATCTGGGTGCGATAATTGTTATTGCTGTCTTTTACACGGCAAATCTCTCGCTGGGCTATTTGTTTCTCGCACTAGGTGTATTTGCGGTGCTCGTCGTTTTGAACCGTATTCGCGTAATGTCACTTGTTCCGTATCTCGTCGGCGGCTTGGCGATGTGGTTCTTTATGTTGAAGTCCGGGGTACACGCGACAATTGCAGGCGTACTGCTTGCATTCACTATCCCATTCACCCATAAGCAAGACGATGCGGAATCGCCGTCGCACCGGCTTGAACACATCTTGCACAAGCCGGTCGCATTTCTGATCCTGCCGATATTTGCTTTAGCCAATACAGGGATCGTGGTCGGCAGCGGTTGGATGGGCGACCTGTCATCAAGCAACAGTCTTGGCATCATTATCGGCTTGGTCGCTGGAAAACCGCTTGGAATCACATTAGTGGCATTTATCGCGGTGACCATCGGTATTTGCCGATTGCCGCTCGACCTAAACTGGAAGCACGTTTTCGGTGCCGGACTGCTTGGCGGTATCGGATTTACGATGTCGATATTCATTACGAACTTGGCATTTGCCGGCAGTGACCCGGCGTTCGTTGCGACAACTGTCAATGCATCAAAGATGGCGATCCTGCTGGCGTCGCTGACCGCGGGAACGGCGGGCTTCGTTTGGCTTCGACTGCTCGGCCAGCCCAATGTTGACGATATCGATTTGGATACGATGGAATTCGGCAACGAATCGTATTAGCGTTTGCTGCTGTCTGGACAGATTTGGAGCAAGGGTTTACTGAAATTTCTATTAGCACCGTATCGGCCCACGGCTAGACGAAAATGTATGGCGTGGCAAAGTATCTCGGGCAAAGGCGGAATTCGAAGATATGACGATCCGGGGACACGGCTTCGACAGAATTTCAACAAGGCTGTAAAATTCGCAATAGGCAGATCGGGGCGTTCACGCCTGAGGCCGGCATCATCGCAGCTTGGTATGCAAAACTTTACTAGTATCCCATTCAGTACCGAGGGCACTCACGGGTTGGCAAAGGTCAACGGTGTCGCCAAATTTTCGCCTGCCGGTATCGTTATCGAATTTGAGACGAAGTGGCTCGGGCTGGTATCCGGCGGTGTCGAGGAGGTCCGGCTTCCGATCGGCGAGATCCTCGATATCAAGTTCCGCAAAGGATTCCTGAAGCGAGGGGCTAAGATCGAGATCCGGATGAAATCGTTTGGCGCATTTGCCGCACTGCCCCACCAAGAAGGGAAACTGATACTTAAGCTGGTCCGCGATGACGTCGAACGTGCGGAAACAGCGGTTTCGACCCTTGTTCAGGACATGGCCGAGTACGCCGCGTCACTGCCGCCGCCGAATCCGCCGTTGAGATCGCTGTTCGACGAAAGCGAGAACGAAACCGAAAAGCTGGATAAGTAACTATCGTTCATTCCCCGGGGGCGGAGCTCGATCACTTTCGTTACGGCAAACTGAAAACCGGAGTGACCGCTTCACGATCACCCCGGTTCCAATGTAGTCTTGCGATAACGGTTTCCCGGCTATCTTCCCCCACCCATACGCGGATCGCCTTTCGGCTTGATCTCATACTCCTTCGGCGGTTCGGCTCCAAGCAGGTTCTTGACGAAATAGTCCCATCGCCGACGCATCATATAGAAGCTGTCAGCTCCGTACCCGTGCCGGGCGTTCGGGAAGATGATCAGGTCAAAATCTTTGTTGGCTTTGACGAGGGCATCGACGACCAGATAGGTGTTGTACGGCGGCACGTTGTCGTCCATCGCACCGTGAGCGAGCAGCAGTTTGCCTTTGAGATTTTTGGCATAGTTCTGATTCGCCTGTTTCTCATAATTGTCGCCGCTGAGCAGCCCGATGTAGCGTTCGCCCCAATCATCCTCGTAATTGCGGTTTTCGTGGTTGCCCGATTCCGAAATACCGACCTTGTAAAAATCCGGATAGCGGAGCATCGCGGCCGCTGTGGCAAATCCGCCGCCCGAGTGTCCCCAGACGCCGACGCGGTCGAGATCCATGTACGGATATTTGGCGGCCAGTTGCTTCATTCCCGCGATCTGATCTTCGAGCGTGTTGTCGGCCATATTGCCGTAACAAACATCGTGGAACGATTTTGACCGGTCAGGGTTACAAGTGCCGTCGATGATCACGACAACAAAACCAAGTTCGGCCAATGCCTGGTGGTCACTGCGGCTGGCTGAAAATGAACGCGAGCCCACACCGCCGCCCTGCGGGCCCGGATATATGTAATTGATGACCGGATACTTCTTGGCGGTATCAAGGTTGGTCGGGGTGAACATCACGCCGTAGAGATCCCATTTTCCGTCGCGGGATTTGACCGTGATCGGTGTCGGCGGCTTCCAGCCGGTCGCGACCAGTCGCGAAACATCGGTCTTTTCCAAGGTCGCGATGAGCTTACCGGTCATGTCCCGAAGAACCGTTACCGGGGGAACGTCCATCTTCGAGTACGTATCGACAAAGTACTTTCCGTCCGGCGTGATGGAAACCTGATGGTTGCCGTCCTCGGGCGTGAGCAATGTCAGGCCTTTGCCGTCAAATCCGACGCGATAGAAGTGAGCAAAGTACGGGTCACGGCCCGGTTCCCTGCCGTTTGCCTCAAAAAAGATCGTTCGCGAACTGTCGTCGATCTTGATTATCCGCGTAACGACAAAGTTGCCCTTTGTGATCTGCGTTTTCGGCTTGCCGGTGGTCAGGTCGTAAAGGTACAAGTGGCCCCAATCGTCACGCTCTGAGTACCAGATCGCCTCTTTGGTCGCGGGAAAATAACGCCAATTCGCTTCGCCCTGGCCTGATTCGTACTGTGTAGCGACGGTCTCCTCAAAGACGTCACGGACATCGCCGGTTGCCGTATCGGCAATGCGGAACTTGGCGGATTTGTGATCACGCGAACTCGACACAAATGCCAGCGTCGAACCGTCCGGGCTCCAGCGGTTATCGCCGAAGGTGCCGTCGCAGGCGATGTCGTCGCAGAGTGTTCCGCGGCGGTCATCCGGAGCCATCTTGAACCGCACCATCTTTCCCGACTCGACATCGATCACGACACGATGGATCTTGATGATCTCTTTATCGGTCGGCAGAGGATATTTCCATGCTTCGAGTTTCGGGGCACCGACATTTGTCGTGACGAGGTACATATCGTTGATATGCCTCTGGTCCTGTTGAAAGGTCGCGACCTTTTTCGAGTCGGGCGACCAGAGAACGATCGCACGGTCGCTGTGCTTCCAGCCGGCGTTGTCGGTCGCGTAGCCGAAATCCTTAACGCCGTCGGTCGTCAGCTGTGTTTCCTTACCCGAAGCAAGATCCTTGACCCACAGATTCCAATCCTTGATGTAAACCTGTTTCTTGCCGTCGGGCGATGCAATGGCGTTGCCGCCGCCGAATCGGCCGCCGCCGCCAACCGGAGCGGCCGGGGCCGTAACGCCGAGGTCCGCCAGATTTGCCGCGGACTTACGGGAGCCGTCGGCCGGGTTAATTAGCACGTATTCGCTGCCGGTCGCGGTCAGAACGCGATACCAAAAACGCCCGTCGGGCAGGAACGTCGGCCTGACACCGCCGCGATCGACGTACGGTGCAGTACCGAAGCTGAGCATCTTTTCTGCCCGGGCATAATCGGCAGCCGTCAGCTCAGGTTTCTGAGCGATGGCGGTCAAGACAAAGGTCGTTAAGACAAACGCGACGATAGTTAATCTTTTCATTGGTATTATTTACGCAGGAAATGCATAGAGGTTTCGAATGTGAACTACGTGAACATTTTATAGCAAGTTGCCGATCCATTACATCTGCGGCCCTGTTCTTTGTTATTATTGTTGATATTCCGAAGATCGGTGAAATTACAAGTTATGCCTAAGTATGTGATCGAACGTGAAATTCTGGGTGTCGGCGGGATGACGACCGAGGACCTGCAAGCGGTCTCGCAAACGTCATGCGGAGTCTTGCGTGAAATGGGCCCGCAGATACAGTGGCTCGAAAGCTACGTTACAGCGGATAAGATATATTGCATCTATATAGCTCCGAACGAGGACGCTGTCCGTGAACACGCGACCCGCGGCGGCTTTCCGGCGAACAATATCTCTGAGGTCAAGACCATCATTGACCCAACGTCTGCCGAAGCCTGATGTCCGAACTGCTCAATGACCCGGGACGCCTTGTGGCGACACATCGACTGGCGCCGGCTTTTATGCAGCGTGCGGTCTTTGTCGCGTTACTTTCGTTTGTCTTCTTTCTGGCAACGATGGCCATCTTTTATCTTCGCCAGAATTTCATTTATTTTCTGCTATCTACGTCATTCCTGCTTGTTTATCTCGCCACCATATTTAGTTGGCTGGCACAGCGAAAGAACGTCGTCCGCATATTTGAGAACGGCATCGAATACCGCAAATTCAGCGCCGTCTGGAGCGAATTGAGCTCGGTTGAACGCGTCGCCACTAAGATAGCCTTTCAACTCGTAGTCAAAACCAAAACGGGCCGACAGGTAACGATACCTTCGACGATCCACGGCATAGACGAGATCGAGCGGAGCTTAAAAGCTCGTATTTAATTGCTGCAAACAGCGGCGGGCTTGTTTGCCGTCCGTTTTCAAACCGGTGACGAGGCTGCCGAAACGCCTCGCCAAGATTTTCTTGCGCCTGATTTTCTAGTATTCTAGTTAATTGAGTTATTGCCAAAGAGCAGTTTTTATTGCACGGAGATCTTATGAGTTTAGAAGTCGTGATGCCCCAGATGGGCGAATCGATAACCGAAGGAACGGTTTCAAAATGGTTAAAGCAGGTCGGCGAAAAGGTTGACAAGGACGAACCCGTGCTTGAGATCTCGACCGATAAGGTCGATGCCGAAGTGCCGAGCCCGGGAGCCGGGATACTGTTGGAAATTCGCCATCAGGAAGGCGAAACAGTCGAGGTTGGGACCGTCGTCGCCATCATCGGTGCCGAGGGCGAAGCCGGTGCATCTGTGCCGGCACCCGCAGCGGCAGCCCCGATCGCTGAACCCGCAGTTGTCGCGGAGGCGGCTCCCGAGACAAGCCCTGTACCGGCCGCAGTTGCCGAGCCTGTTGCCGTACCGGCAGGCGACGCTGCCGAGGTGGTAATGCCCCAGATGGGCGAATCGATCACCGAAGGCACCGTTTCGAAATGGCTCAAGGCCGTCGGCGACACGATCGATAAGGACGAGCCCCTGCTTGAGATATCAACCGACAAGGTCGACGCCGAGGTACCGTCGCCGACAGCCGGCGTTTTGCTTTCGATCAACGTAAATGAAGGCCAGACGGTCGAGGTCGGTTCGGTATTGGCGCTTGTCGGGGCCGCCGGAGCAACCGCTGCGGCCAAACCGGCCGCTGAGGCGCCGGCAGCCGTTCAAACTCCTGCCGCCGAGGTTCAGGCGCCTGCCGCACCGGTGATGCCGGTAACGCCGCCCGTAATGGCAAAGGCCGCCGTCGCTAACGGCAATTCATCGCTTGACGAACTCCGCCGCACCAAATCGAGCCCGCTCGTCCGCAACATCGCCCGCGAACACGGCATCGATATTACGCGGATCCCGGGTTCCGGCGTCAGCGGCCGCGTGACCAAGAGCGACATCATGGCATTTATCGAAACCGGTGCCGCACTAAGGCCGCAGGATCTGTTGGTCAAGGGTGCTGCGGTTCCGGCCGCAGAGCCGAAGGCTGCCGCGGTTCCGACAACCTATACGCCGCCGCCCGTCCACACAACGGTCGATGACAGGATAGAGAAAATGTCGGTCATGCGAAAGAAGATCGCCGACCACATGACGTTCTCAAAACAGACGTCGGCTCACGTCACCAGCGTTTACGAGATCGACATGACCAATGTCGCGAAGTTTCGAACGGCCCATCAGGCGGATTTTCAGGCCAGGTTCGGCACCAAGCTGACCTTCATGCCGTTCATCTTTCAGGCCGTCACGGCGGCGATCCGCGAATTTCGCATCGTTAACAGCCAGGTCGACGGCGACCAGATCATCTATAAGGGCGACATCAACCTCGGGATGGCGGTCGCACTCGATTGGGGATTGATTGTTCCGGTCATCAAACAGGCTGATACGCTTTCGCTTTCGCAGCTTGCGGTCGCTGCCAATGACCTCGCCGATCGTGCCCGTACCAAAAAGCTCAATCCGAACGAGGTTCAGGGCGGTACGTTCACGATCACGAACCCCGGCGTTTTCGGCGGACTTTATGGCACGCCGATCATAAACCAGCCGCAGGTCGCTATCCTCTGTGTCGGGACGATCGAGAAGCGGGCCAAGGTGCTGACATCGAGCGAAGGCGATGATTACATCGCAATCCGGCAAATGGCGTACTTCGCGTTGACGTACGATCACCGCATTGTCGACGGAGCGGATGCCGAGAAGTTTTTGGCGTTTCTCAAGAATTTCCTCGAGACCAACCAATTCACTTATTAGTAAAACCCAGTATTTACCGCACTCCGACGCCAATTTGATGCTGTAGCATAGTTGGCGTCGGGTGCGTTATAATAGGGGTTATTGTTCTCGTCCATTGCGTTCTGACAACATTTGAAATCTAATCCAAAGAAATTTTGGATCCGATCGTGTCGAAAGTGCATTTTATTGCCGGTTCAGATGACTGTACATTATGAACTCTTTCGTTTTAGATCGGCGGACCTCGGCGAAATTCGCTGCTGCAAAGCCGGATTTCGGATTAGCGACAACCCCTCGCGGTTGATCAGCGTCTAACTTTTCGTTGTTGATCTTCTATCAGCGGCCTTTTTCACAGGAGATAATTATGTTCAAGAGAATTTCGGTAATCGCAATTGCCATTTCGATCGGGGCTGTCAGCCTTTTTGCTCAGGGTGCCCAGCTTCGGGCGTTGACCGCAGGTCAAAAATACAAGATCAAAGGCGTGGTCGTTTCTAAGGAAAATGACACGACGTTTGTCATTCGCGACACGGTCGGCGTCGATACCAAGGTGGTCATCGGCAGCAACGCAAGCGTCAAAAACAACAGCCTTTTTGGCGGCGATAAATATCCAGTCAGCGCGATCGTCCGCGGACTCAACCTCGAGGCCGAGGGCGTGGGCGATGCATCGGGCAGCCTTGCGGCGAGCAAGATCCGCTTTGACAAGAGCAATCTCGCGACCGCACAGTCGATCGACGCCCGCGTTTCGCCGGCCGAAGAGCGTCTGACAGCGGCCGAGCAGAACGCCCAGCGTGTTTCCGGCCAGATCGATGAACTGATGGCTATCTCAAACGCCGCCAAGGGCGGAGCGAAAGCGGCTCAGGACACCGCCGATGCCGCGGTCGCCGGCGTCAACGCCACCAACAAGCGCATCACCGATCTTGACGATTATGTCGTCCAGTCGACCGCGACCGTTAACTTTAAGGTCGGCAGCGCCGTGCTGTCAGCCGAGGGCAAAGCATCGCTTGACCAGGTCGCGGCAACCGCCGTGACGCTCAAGGGTTATGTCATCGAGGTGACCGGTTTTGCGTCGGCCGAGGGTGACACCCGCAAGAACAAAGCGCTCAGCGAGCGTCGTGCACAGGCGGTCAAGGACTATTTGATCGAGACCCACAACATTCCGCTTCGCAGAATGAGCACCTCGTACGGCTACGGCGAACTGCAGGCCGTCGCCGATAATTCGACGCCTGAGGGCCGTGCCCAGAATCGGCGCGTCGAGGTCAAACTGATGGTCAGCCGCGGCATCAATCAAAATGTCGAGGTCAAGGCCTCGAACTCGAACGATCAGTAAGACCCCGCATCCATGGGCGCTTTGAACCGGCAAGCATGTGCCGCGTCCAAAGCGCCCTTTTTCAGTTTTCAAAGACCACAATGCTAACCAAACGGCTCGTACGAACATTGATCCTGGCCGCGGCCGCATTTGCCGCTCACGGTGCGGCATACGGCCAGACCGCGTCGCCGACGCCCGCTCCGACACCGGACGATGACATCATCAAGGTCGAATCGAGACTGATCGTGGTGCCGGTTTCGGTGACCGACCCGAACGGCCTGCCCGTGCTCGGGCTCAAGGCCGGCGACTTTCGCCTGGCGGAAGAGAACCGACCGCAGAACATCGACAATGTCGGCACCGCCGAAAACGTTCCGCTCGAGATCGCACTTTTATTCGACATTTCGGCTACCACGAGCCCAATGTTCAAGTTTCAGCAGGACACGGCCGCCAAGTTCCTTCAGGAAGTAATGCGTCCGGGTGATCGTGCGACGATATTTACGATCGGAGCCAGTCCGATCCTGGTCGGAGGCAGAAATACGGCCGAGGCGGCAGCCGCCGCTGTCCGTTCGATCGTGCCGACCAAAGAATTTACGGCCTTTTACGACACTGTCGGAGCGGCCGCCGAGTATCTGCAAAAGAACGCTCCGGACGGCACAAGGCGCGTCATCGTCGTCATTTCGGACGGCGAGGACACCAACAGTAAGCGGATCTCAAAAGCGATCCAGGACGGCTATAAACGGGCAGGCGAAAAGATAAATTCGCTCACGACCAAGGAGCTCTACCAACTGACCGTAAAGTCGCGAAATGATGCCAGTGCCCAGGAACGCATACGTGTGCTCAAGGCACTGCAGAACGCCGATACGGTCTTTTATTCGATCAATCCGGCCGGCAGTTCGTTCCAGTTGAATCAGATCAGCGTGTTCGGCCAAGAAAATATGCAGAAGTTCGCCGATGATACCGGCGGAACGGCTTTCCTGCCCAAGTTTCAGCCGATCGACACCAAAGACGAGTACCAGAACGGCAATAACAGCCGCAAAAACGCCGAGATACTTGAACGCATATTCCGGCAGCTCGGTAATGAACTCCGGTCACAGTATCTGCTGCAGTTCTATTCCGACGGCGATTTTCCGCTCAATAAATTTGTCAAACTCGATGTCGGGCTGCAAACGAAGACCGGCCTTCGCGTGCGAGCCCGACAAGGGTATTTCGTTAAGAACTGACCCTAGATATTCTCGTCCCGTTCGCGTGAGATGTCGCCCTTGACCTCGGCGGCCGGAGCCTGTTTTTTGACCGGCGTTATAAAATTACCCATCACAGTCTGCGGCTTTTCCTTACGCTCCGTATTGCTGTTCACGTTTGACGGCGGTGCGACCGCTCCCATCAGCGGCATCGGTGTCGGCGTGGTCAAACCTGCCAATGTGCCGATCCTTACCTTTGGCTTTGAAAACAGCGACGCGAAGAATACTCCGGTCAACAGAGCCATAACGAGCGAAAATGCCGCGGTCGCGTAAACGCGTGTCCGCTGTTTGATCCGGGCCCAACCGACCGGACAATCGGCGGTGATAACTGAGCCGTCAGCCCGTTGAAAGAACCTGACACACAAGCGGCCTTCGGCATTGGTGACGAGCCTTTCGGCCTCGTCCCTGGTCATCCCCGAAAGGTTATAAACATTGAGCTTGCATTCGCCGCAAAAGCGTTTGCGCTCGTCGCCGTACATCTCGTTCCAGTCGGCCGAGCAAGGGCTGGCGATCTTGATATCATTCAGCGGGCTATCAAATTTAGGCATAACGTACTCCGTTCAATAAAAGCTACAGTTATCACTGCTGCCCAATAGAACGGCACTGCGTGCCTAACTTGCAAAAAAATCCTGCCTATTCGATCTCGAATTTTGCCCTGATCACAAACCGAATCTTTGTAGCCGAAAATGACAGTGTCGGCGAGTCGTCCGTGCGGCCGGATGAGAACGCTACCGAGTTGTTCGAATTTAGTGTTCCGATGCGGAAATTACTCACTTCCTGACCATCAATTATGAATGTCGACCCCTCTTCTTTTTCGTCTATATTGACAGGCATACCCAATTTGGACCCGATCGCTTCCAGGAGATACTGTGCCTTTTCTCTCGCGGCCTTGATCGCGGCGATCTTGGTTTCCTTTCGATACTTCACCATCTCAGTATTATCGGTACTGATCAGATCGAGTTTGCTCACATTGATCCGGTCGGCCAGATCCTGGAGCTGGGCGATCTTTTCAAGGTCGCGTATCTTGAGCCTGTAGTCCTTTGTCCCGAGAACGTCCTTTAATTTTCTTTGACGAAAATACGTGGACGATATGTCATAGATCGACAGGTCTTTGACGACGTCGATCCCAAGCCTGGACAGTTCGGTCCGGAGCGCGTCTTCTTGTTCCTCGATAGTAATCTTCTTTTTATTTTCGACCCGCTCAGTCAGCGTGATCTTAAAAGTAAATTCATTCGGGACGATCAGTTGCTCGGCCGAGCCGTTGACCTCAATAACACGTCTCTCAGGCTGATTCTGAGCAGATACCGCTATCGCGGCGAGACAAACCAATAGCAGGATGGTCAAAAACAATTTCATTATACTTCCTCCGATTTTGTGAATACCGTAGTTTGGATACCTGAAACGGTCAGTTTGCTGTCCGGCGGTATTTGTGAGTGATCGGACGGCGGCGGCCGACGCCGATGGCGTTTTTAGAAATAATAAGCGTCGGCGGCAATTGTTGTCGTTTGAATTCGTTCGCCGGGTGCTCGACCTTGTTCAGGATCCAATAGACACGCTCGGCATCGTGGCCGGCCGCGATGATCTCGGCGGGCGAGGCCTTTTGTTCAAAGTACATCCGCAGGATCGGATCCATCAGCTCATAAGGCGGCAGGCTGTCCTGATCGAACTGGTTCGGAGCGAGCTCGGCGGACGGTTTTTTGTCAATGATCTTTTCCGGGATCAGCTCACGGCCGGCGTTCTTGTTGATCTGTCGGGCGATCTGCCAGACCTCGGTCTTGAGCACATCGCCGAGCACGGCGAGGCCGCCGTTAGTATCGCCGTACAGCGTACAGTAGCCGACCGCGAGCTCGCTCTTGTTGCCCGTCGTCAGCAGCAGGTGGCCCTCGGCATTGGAAATCGCCATCAGGATCACGCCGCGCAGCCGCGACTGGATATTCTCGGCCGCCAGCGACTCGCCGCCCTTGGTCGGCTTGTGCAGCTCGAGCTGCCGCAACAGCACCTCAAACGTGTCGGAGATCGGTTCGGTGCGTCCGTGGCAGCCGAGATTTCTTATGAGTTCCTCACTGTCCCTGACGCTGCCCTCGGAGGAGAACGGCGACGGCATCATCACGCAAAGCAGATTTTCCGGCCCCAAAGCCTCAGCGGCAAGTGCGGCGACCAAAGCTGAGTCGATGCCGCCCGAAAGGCCGAGAACCGCCTTTTTGAATCCGTTCTTAGCGGCATAGTCGCGAATGCCGAGCACCAATGCCCGATGGATCGAGTCGATCTCGCCGCCCGTAATGCCGCGTGTGTCGGGCTTGCGGACATCGAGTTCGACGGTCTCGACAAACTCCTTAAAGGCCGACGCCTGCAGGATGATATCGCCTTCCTCGTCGGCGATCAGGCTCGCTCCGTCAAAGATGATACCGTCATTGCCGCCGACCAGATTGACGAATACGATCGGCTTTTTCTGCAATTTGGCACGGTGGCCGACCATATCGCAGCGGAGCTTGATCTTGCCCTTGTTGTAGGGCGACGCGTTGACCGAAACGATGATGTCGGCGCCCATCCCGATCACCTCGTCGGTCGGATCGCTCTCGTACAAACGCTCTTTCCAAAACGTCTTGTCGTTCCAAAAATCCTCGCAAACGACGACGCCGAGTTTGACGCCGTTGACCTCAAATATCCGTCGATGGTCCGACGGCTCGAAATAACGCGGGTCGTCGAAAACGTCGTATTCGGGCAGGAGCGTCTTGTCGGCAAATCCCAACAGCCGGCCGTCATGAATGACCGCGGCAGCATTGTAGAGCCGGCGGCCGTCCTTTTCCTCATTGGGCCGGATCGTGCCGACGACCGCCGTGATGCCGCGGGTCGCCGCGATAATGCTCTCGAGCGGGTCGAGGGCCGCGCTGATGATATCGGCGTCCTGAAACCAATCCTGCGAAGTATAGCCATGCGTCACGACCTCGGGGAAAACGACGAGGTCCGAACCGTCATAACGGGCCTTTTCGATCGCCGAGATCACCTTGGCGGTGTTGCCGGCGATGTCGCCGTTAGTGGTGTTGATCTGGGCGATTGTGACTTTCATTTAAGCGGTCTTGTGTAACGGGAAACGTCATTCGGCGTGACGCAAACTCAGGCCGCCTCGTCTGCTGGTTCGGCCGCCTTTTTGACCATCGTCAGACGGTTGCCGCGGTCATTATATTTGACCTCGTCCATTATGTTGTAGATAAACAGCACGCCGCGTCCCGAGGTTTTGAACAGGTTCTGCGGATCGAGCGGGTCCGGAATGTTCTTGACGTCAAAGCCCTCGCCCTCATCCTCGATGGTAAATCGCGCCTCGTCCTTTGAGACCTCGGCGGCAATGCGGACCAGCTTTTGCGAATCGTATTTGTTGCCGTGTTTGACCGCGTTAACGAAAGCCTCGTCCAGTGCGACGAACAGATTAGACTTTTCGGGTTTGATGACGCCGAGCTTTTCGACACGCTTCATCAGATAATCGAGCACGATGCTCATCAGCGAGATCGCCGACGGCAGTTCAAACTCGATATTTTCGTGCAGTTTCGCGACGGTCTCGGCCTTGTCGACGAACCTGATCTTGTAATCGAGTATCGTCGCTACAAGGTTCTTGAGCTCTTCCTCATCAAACTCGTCGCGGCGGAAGTTGGCCGCGCATATCTTGAACGCCTTGACCCGTTCGCCTTCGTGGCCGTTGAGCGTCGCCGGCAGGCACACCGGTACGTCAATATTCAGCGGATCGGGAGCGAGGCTGTCGACGTCGAGATCGGTGATGACCACGTCAAAGCTGCTGATATCGTCGATCGCAAGCGCTGATCCGCGACTTTCAACGACCTTCACATAGTGGCCGACGTGCGTAAATACCTCAGTAAGCGAGGTTGCAAGGTCGTCGTGGTCGTCAATGATCAATATTCGTCGCTGCATAATCAGGCCGCGGTCACTAAGCTAAATTACGAAATGAGTATTGCTGATGTTGCAAATAATACCCCAAGTTGCTACTACTTTTCTATTCTGGATCGATCCCGGTGAACAAAAGCGTCAACGACATCTATACACGGGCCCCGCTCGATAAATATTCGTTCAAGCAGCGAATGACGATCTATCTTGCCGACCTGGCCTTTTCGGCGGTGATGACCCTGATCTGCTCGACGATGCGGGTCGATATGTTTGACGAAGACCCTTTCGAGGCAGCCGCTCGGGCAGGCAAGACCCCGATCATCGCGTACTGGCACGACCAGCTGTTCGTCGGAACCTATTTCCTCCGCGGCCGCGGCCTGGTCGGGCTCGCGTCCAAGAGCTTTGACGGCGAATATATCGCCCGCATCGGCCAGCGGTTCGGCCACGGTATCGTCCGCGGATCATCGTCACGCGGCGGCCGTGCGGCACTTGTGCAAATGGTCAATCTGCTGCGCCAGGGCATCCCGGTCAGCCTGACCGTCGACGGGCCGCGTGGCCCGCGGCATATCGCCAAGCCCGGCGCCATCTCGCTCGCCCAAAAGACCGGAAATCCGATCATACCGATGACGGGCCGGCTCAGCCGGTACTTTAGCCTCGGGAGCTGGGACCGAATGAAGATCCCGTACCCGTTCTCATACGGCAAGGCACTGTGCGGCGATCCGATCTACGTCGACGCCGACGGTGACGAAGAGCACTTTCAGGCAAAGCTTGCCGAACTCCAGGCCGCACTCGAAAAGCTATCCGCCGACTGACTCTGCGGCGGGCTCGTTCGGCTCGGCCGCGAGGTAGTTGGCGGCGAGCATGATCATACTGATCCAGACCATATCAGCCAAAAACAGATGCCCGAGCTGCATCACGATCGGCCCCATCGTGAGGAGCGTGGCGGCGCCAACGGCGATCTGACCCCCGACCAGTGCCGACACCGCTCCGGACCACCATCTGACGTCGGCCGACGCGGGCCGCCGCGACTTGAGCCAACCTGACAGAAACACAAGGTAAACGCCCGTCACCACCGAGAGTATCGGGTGGCTGATACGCAGCCGCAGGATGACGTTTGACGCGGCCGAGAGGTCCTTGGCGATGCCCTCGGCGATGGTCGCCGACGGGAAAAGCATATTGCTGAGTGCGGCGAGCGTACCGCTCATTCCGACCAGGAACAGTGCCGTTATCGCCGCCGCGATCAGCAAAATGGCCTTTTTCTCGGGCCGCGGCTGTATCCGGCGTTCGCCGCTCGCCAGCCAGACCGTGATCGTCAGAAACACCAGCAGGATGAACGTATTGACCAGATGGCCCATCGCCCACAGCGGCCGCGTGTCCGTGACCGCGACGGCCGTGTTGCCGGTCAGTACGAGCCCGGCCCCGACCGCGGCCTCGGTGATGACAAAGAACACCGATCCGATCACCGAATAGAGAATGTAGCGGCTGCGTGCCCCGCCGAGCTTTCGCCATAGGATGACCGCCCAGATCAGCAGTATCACCATCAAAAGGCCGTCGATGACGGTCGTCATCCGGTGCGAAAACTCGATGACGGTCTTGAATTGCGGTGCCGACGGTATCAGCTCGCCGTTGCAGGTCAGCCAGTGTTCGCCGCAGCCGTCGCCCGATTTCGAGGCCCGAAGGAACACGCCCCAAACGATCACAACGATATTCCAAACCAGTACATACCACGCATAGCGGGCAAATCCGGCGAACTTGTCTAGTTTTGTTTCCTGTCCCATTTTGCTTAGAATATCACTTTTACACAGCCGTAAAAATGAAGCTCCGGACCGCTATCTTGATCTTGACGCTGACGCTCGCCGCCAACTGCTTTGCCGCCGTGCCGTACGTCGTCGTACTCGGGACCGCACAGGACGCCGGCGTGCCGCAAATGGGCTGTGATACGCCTTTTTGCCGGCGGGCATGGGCCGACCCGAGCCTGGCCGAGACCGTGTCGTCGATCGCGCTTGTCGATCCGCGGAGCGGCGGGCGTTGGATATTCGATGCGACGCCCGACCTGCCGGAGCAATTTCAATACTTAAAGGGCCTCACCGGCGACCCCGGCAACCGTCTCGACGGCATCTTTCTGACCCACGCCCATATCGGCCATTACACCGGACTGATGTATCTCGGCCGCGAATCGATGAACACGAGTGCGGTCCGGACCTACGCGATGCCGCGGATGAAGCTGATGCTCGAGCAAAACGCTCCGTGGTCGCAGCTTGTGTCGCTCAGGAACATCGCTCTGACCGCTATTTTCGACAAAACGCCGGTCAAGCTCGCCGACGATCTAACGGTCGAACCCTTCCTAGTGCCGCACCGCGACGAGTTTTCGGAAACTGTCGGGTTCCGCATCACGGCCCGCGGCCGCAAGCTCATCTTTATCCCCGACATCGACAAATGGGAAAAATGGCCCGTGTCGCTGGCCGAACTCGTCCGTGATTCGGACCACCTTTTGATCGACGGCACTTTTTTCGCCGACGGCGAGATCGCCCGGCCGATGAGCGAGGTACCGCACCCGTTTGTCGCCGAAACGATGAAGCTGCTCGCCGGGCTCTCAAAGGCCGACCGGGCAAAGGTCATCTTTACCCATTTCAACCACAGCAACCCGCTCGTGCAGCGTGACAAAAAAGCCGCCGCCGCCGTTGAGAGCAAAGGCTTTCGCATCGCCCGACGCGGGATGAGGATCGAACTGTGAGCCGAAAGGAACGCATCGACAAGCTCCTCGTCGCCCGCGGCCATACCGACTCGCGATCGAGGGCACAGGCACTCGTGATGGCCGGCGTTGTGCTCGTCGGCGAACGCCGCGTCGATAAACCGTCCGAGATGGTCGCCGAGGACGCCGCGATCCGCATCAAGGGCGATTCGCCCGAGGCGAGGTATGTCGGCCGCGGCGGGCTCAAGCTCGAAAAGGCCCTGGCCGACTTTGCCATCGACCCTACGGGTTACGCGTGTCTCGACGTCGGGTCGTCGACCGGCGGATTTACCGATTGCCTGCTGCAGCACGGTGCCGCCTCGGTCACCGCCGTCGATGCCGGGACCAATCAGCTCGTCTGGAGCCTCAGGACCGACGAGCGTGTCGACGTCCGCGAAAATACCAACGCCCGCGAGCTCTCGCCCGCCGATTTTACCGCTCCGTTCGACCTGATCGTGATGGACGTTTCGTTCATCTCGGCCACCAAGATACTCGGCGTGCTCGTGCCGCTGCTCTCGCCGTCGGGCAAGATCATCGTGCTCATCAAACCGCAGTTCGAGGTCGGCCGCGGCGAGGTCGGCAAGGGCGGAATTGTCAAAGAACCCGAAAAACACGAACGCGTGGTCCGCGAGGTCAACGATTTTGCCGAAAGCTGCGGCCTGAAGGTCATCGGCACGATCGAGTCGCCGATACACGGTGCCGAGGGCAACAAGGAGTTTCTGTCAGCGTATGAGCGATGAACGCGGCAACGACGAACGCCTGACCGGCGGCCGCCCAAAGCTGGTCGAGGGCGTCGACTATTATTTTGACGGCGGCCTGATGGTCCTGACCGAACACTTTCTGTTAAACCGCGGCTTTTGCTGCGGCAACGGCTGCCGGCACTGCCCGTACGACGGCGAGTGCGAACTAAAGTAGATAGACCTCGATCTCGGAGGGCGACCAGTCATCAATCTCGTCCTCAACCTCAAATTGCGGCGAGCGGCCATCCTCAGCGACGGGTGCCGGCTGAGCGTACCTGATCGACGCGAGCGTGGTGTCGAGCACGCGGCGGACGTCGCGGTCGAGGCTCTCGTCGATGCCGTAGTAGATCCACTTGCCGTCACGCCTCGTCGAGACCAGGCCCGTACCGCGAAGGTACGCGAGATGCCGTGAGATCTTAGGCTGGCTCTCGCCCAGCGTGTCGGCCAGATAACCGACCGAGACCTCGCCGCCGGACATCAGCGAGAGCAGCCGCAGCCGCGTTTGATCGGACAAGGCCAGAAACAGCTTTTCGAGTTCGGCAAAGACGGTATCGTTCATAATTGACCTCTCGGATACATCGTCATATTACGCCATCCATATATGTAACGCAATCACGGCCGGCCGCCGTCACTACACGCATCGCGTACATGGCTTTTGCCGAATCGGCGGCAAAGGGTTTACGATATCCCAAGTACCGAAAGGAGTTTCAAACATCAATGAGCAGAACGTCGTTCTACACGGCCGCGGTCCACGCCGGCGAGGATCACTCGGAGCACTTCGGGGCGTTGTCGGTGCCGGTCTATACGGCGTCGACATTTGCGTTCGCTGACGCGGACGAAGCGTCGGCGATCCATAACGAGGAAAAGCCCGGTTACTATTACGGCCGCCTCGGCAACCCGACACAGGACGCCCTCGAACGGACGGTCGCCGAACTTGAGAACGCCGACGCCGCACTCGCCCTCGCGTCGGGCATGGCCGCCGTTTCGGCCGCGGTCTTTACGGCCTGCCGCACCGGCGGGCACATCGTCGCACCCGAGTCGGGATACTCGACGACGACCAACTTTCTGCACCACATCGCCGAGCGTTTCGGCATCGAGACGACCTTTGTCGATGCCGCCGACGCTGAGAATTACCGCAACGCGATCCGCCCGAACACCCAGCTGCTCTGGGTCGAAACGCCGTCAAACCCGCTGTGCCGCATCACCGATATCGCGGCCGTCGCGGCGATCGGCAAGGCTGCGGGACCCTTGACCGTCGTCGACAACACCTTTGCGACGCCCTTTAACCAGCGGCCGCTCGAACTCGGTGCCGACGCCTGTATCCACAGTGCGACCAAGTACCTCGGCGGCCACAGCGACCTGACCGCGGGCGTGCTTGTCGGCGGCAGCGAGTTTGTCACGGCCGCCCGAAACGGTGCCAACAAATTCTACGGCGGCAGCATCGCTCCGCAGGTCGCGTGGCTCGTCGCCCGCGGCATCAAGACGCTCGCCCTGCGGATGGAGCGGCATAACGCTAACGCTCAGGCGATCGCCGAGATGCTCGAGCGTCACCCGCGTGTCGCGGCCGTTCATTACCCGGGCCTCGCGTCGCACCGCAACCACGACATCGCCCGCCGGCAGATGACAGGCGGCTTTGGCGGCATGATCGGGTTTGACCTCGGCAGCGTCGAGGCGGGCAAGGCGTTTGCCAACGGCGTCAGGCTCTGCGCGCTGGCCACCTCGCTCGGCGGCGTCGAGACGATACTGCAGCATTCGGCGTCGATGACGCACGCGACCATTCCGCGCGAAGACCGCCTGCGGGCCGGCATCACCGACGGGATGATCCGCCTTTCGGTCGGGATAGAAGATGTCAAAGACCTGATCGCCGATATCGGGCAGGCACTGGACCGCATCTGATCGGCACATATACGCTTTTACGAATATAAAACACAATGTCCTATATACTCGCACTTGACCAGGGCACGACCAGCAGCCGGGCGATCGTTTTTGACCACGACGGCAACACCATCGCGGTCGGCCAGCGTGAATACACACAGATCTATCCGCAGAGCGGCTGGGTCGAGCACGACCCCGAGGAGATCTGGGCGTCACAGGCCGCGACCGCCGTCGAGGCTCTGGCCAAGGCGGGCCTCGCCGCCCGCGATATCGCCGCCGTCGGGATCACCAACCAGCGTGAGACGACCGTCATCTGGGACCGAGCGACCGGCGTGCCCATCCACTACGCCATCGTCTGGCAGGACCGCCGGACCGCCGACATTTGCGAAGCGGCGAGGGCATCTAATGGCGAGACGATCAAGCTGAAGACCGGGCTCGAGACCGACGCCTATTTCAGCGCGAGCAAGATCAAATGGCTGCTCGACAATGTCCCTGACGCCCGGCGGCGGGCCGAGAACGGCGAACTCGCATTCGGTACGATCGACACCTGGCTCGTCTGGCGCCTGACCGCCGGCCGGCTGCACATCACCGACGTTTCGAACGCCTCGCGGACGATGCTGTTTGACATCAACACGCTCGATTGGGACGACGAACTGCTGGCGATCTTCGGCGTGCCGCGGGCGATACTGCCCGAGGTGCGTTCGTCGTCCGAGGTTTACGGCGAGGTCGAATCGCCCGTCGAACTTAGCGGCATCAAGATCGCCGGCATCGCCGGTGACCAGCAGGCCGCCCTTTTCGGCCAGGCGTGTTTTGACGCCGGTTCGGCCAAGAACACCTACGGCACGGGCTGTTTTATGCTGCAGAACGTTGGCCCGTCGCCCGTCGCGTCAAACAATCGGCTGCTCTCGACCGTCGGCTGGCAGATCGGCGGGCAGACCGAATACGCTCTCGAGGGCAGCGTCTTTATCGGCGGTGCCGTGATCCAGTGGCTGCGCGATTCGCTCGGGATCATCGCGTCGTCGTCCGAGGTCGAGGCCCTGGCCGCGTCTGTGCCGGATAACGGCGGCGTGTATTTCGTGCCGGCGTTTGCGGGGCTCGGGTCGCCGTATTGGGACCAGAACGCCCGCGGTATGATCACGGGGCTGACCCGCGGTACGGGCCGGGCACATATCGCCCGTGCGGCGGTCGAATCGATCGCGTTTCAGACGGCCGACCTGCTGACGGCGATGAACGCCGATTCGGGCTCGCACCTGGCCGAACTCCGCGTTGACGGCGGTGCGACGGCAAACGACGCCCTTTTGCAGTTTCAGGCGGACATCCTGCAGATACCGGTCGTCCGGTCAAAAACGGCCGAGACGACCGCCCTCGGTGCCGCGTATCTGGCCGGCCTCGCGACCGGGTTTTGGTTGTCAAAGAGCGATGTGGCCCATCACTGGCAGGCCGAACGGAGCTTCAAGCCGCAGATGCCGATCGGCGAGGCCGAGCGTTTGCTTACGGAGTGGGCCGAAGCCGTGCGTAGGTGCCGGACCGACCGCTAGGCTGAACCATCACGGGGACACGCGTACCGCATCTTTCGCCGGGCTGCGGGCATGTCCGGCTTTTTCCGAAATAAACTCTCCTTTTGCCCCCCCTCAAATCTGTGTTACCATCGCGAAGAAATAAAAGTTCTCTAGAACCCACAACATCCAGGAGACTTCCCATGAAACGAGATCCAGTTCTTTTGCTTACGGCCGCCCTGCTTACAGCGATCGCAGGAATTAGCACCGGTCTGACGACTAACAACGCTGCTTCCAACATTCCGCCGACGCCGACACCGCAAACTGTGGTCGTTCTTAGACCGGCCGGCCAAACCCAGACAGTTTATTCCGAACCGGCGTCACTCCCGACCAAGATCGAGGTTGCCGAATACGTTAACGGCAAAGCTAAATTGGCTCGGGTAGCTCAGGTAAAACGCAAGCTCGCCAAGCATCTTCAGGCACTCGGGGTCAGTGACAGCCGGGCGTTACTCGACAACCCATACGACCGGCGATCGAGAGAGATATTAAAGTCGCTCGCTGAACGCTTTCCGTCAAAAGTAATTGCTGAGGATCGTATCTCAGGCGTCCATGTTGCAAATGACCTGTACCTGCCGAAATCGTTGAAATTGACCGGCGAGACCGTCATTATCGCAAATCGAATTACGTTCGAGGGTAAGGATGTTTCGATACGCGGTCCTTACGATGTCTATGTTCTCCCAATTGATTCATTAGTAACTACCGAAAGACGCAGCAAAGCTCTGACAAAAAGTTACGCTGAACTTGACCCAAACGCTGCGTCCTATCGTGAACAATTTTTCAGCGAAAATTCTGTTGTCAAAGGCAAGGTCTCGATCGATGTCAGCGGTTTGGGGAACCGCGAATGGTTGGACGCAAGGGCCAATCGGATAGGTCGAACAGACCTGATAGACGATCGAAGCGGCTCACCGGGTGCAAACGGCACTTCGCCGGCACCGCAGCCTCAGGCTCCGAATGGTGTAGATTCGCCAAATCCGGTCGACGGCACATGCGATGACACGGGCCCGGCCGGTAGGGATACTCCGAATGCCACGGACGGAAATGACGGCAACCCGGGCGAGAATGCCCCGGAAAATGCCACCGCGGGCGACAATGGCGGTTCAATATCGGTCAATATCCCGTTTCAGAACGCTGACCCGACCTACGAATTCTATTCCCGTGGAGGAAAAGGTGGCGATGGCGGCCAGGGCGGTGCCGGCGGTAACGGCGGCCATGGCGGAAAGGGCAAACGCGGCGGCCACGGCGTTACCTGCCGATGCGTAGTCGGCAACGGTGGGAAAGGCGGCGATGCCGGAAAGGGTGGTGACGGCGGCCAAGGCGGCCAGGGCGGAAATGGCGCTAACGGCGGCAACGGAGGCACCATCATTGTTGTTTATCCTCCGAACTATAACCAGCAACACATTGTTACGGACGTTAATGGCGGTGATCCGGGACAACCGGGGGCAAGGGGATTTGGCGGATCGTTTGGTGAGCCCGGCACGCCCGGAATTGGCGGAAATCCCGGCCCGTCGATGTGTGGGCAATACGGCATCGGCGGCCAAGGCGGGGCACCGAAAGGATTTGGCAGTACGGGAGGATCCGGGCTCCCTGGTTCCGCCGGAGAGAGAGGAACTGACGGAGTTGCCAGTGTTACACCGGCCCAACTCGGAGGCGGCGGTGGGGACGGCGGAGGCGGAAGCCCCGGCTGCAATCCCTACAACTGGGTTCAGTACATATCCTACGACGGTGGCCAGACATGGGAGCTATACGATTCATGGTACGCCGGATGTTGGTAAATTCACGTTCAAGACAATTATCCGAACAGGCCGCACGTAGCGGCCTGTTCCATTTGCAAGCCTGCAACATCCAGTTCTGCCGGCTGTTTGGATATTCGACCCAAACGCGGTGAACCTTCAATTACTTTAATTGTCAAAGATCGAAATGCCCGGGCATTTACATCTCGCCCGGACCGTTGCACCGATGATGTCGGAAAAACGAATTAATGCTATTGTAGCATATATGTATTATTCTCCGTCACATTTGTTGTATCTGTATCTATAAAATTGGGACGAAATATTCCGCCCCAATTTCCAATTTTGCCTAGACTTCGTCGCTCTCGCCCTTGGATTTGCTCATTACCGGAGCGGCGGCGACCGACGGCAGCGGCAGTGCGACTCCGTCAGCACTGACCAGCGGTTCGTCGTCATTGGTGCCGCGTTCGGCGGCGTCGCTGACGATCATCTTGCCCGACTGTTTGGTGAAATACAGCATCTTCGTCTCGTCGTCATAATCGACCATCACCAGATCGCCGGTCTCGACCTGTTCGGTCGCGACGAGGTTTGACAGCGGGTAGACCAGGAAACGCTCGATCGAACGCTTGAGGTGCCGGGCACCGTATTTCAGATCGATACCCTCGCTGAGCAAGTATTCCTTGGCCGCGTCGGTACACTCAAAGACAAATTTCGTGCCGGCCGATTCGGTAATGCGGTCCTGCACGGCCTTGAGCTCGATGTCGAGGATCTGCCTCAGGTGATGTTCCTTGAGGCTGCGAAACACGACGACCTTATCGATGCGGTTCATAAATTCGGGTGAGAATTTACGTTTTGCCGCCTCGAGTGCGGTGCGGTAGATCTTGGTGTCGATCTCGTTATCGGCCTTGACCTGGTCGGTCTTGGTCGGGGCAAACCCGATGCCGCCCGAGATCATCTCGGACATCTCGCGGGCACCGAGGTTTGACGTCATGATGACGACGGTCCGTGAAAAATCGACGCGGCGGTTGTCGCCGAGCGTCAGCGTCGCCTTGTCCAAGATGCCGAGCAGCAGCTGCCACAGCGAGTCGGACGCCTTTTCGATCTCGTCAAACAGGACAAAGGTGAGCTTGGTCTCGTCGGTATGAGCCTTATCGAGATTTTCCTGCGTCAGCATCGGCGATGTCTCGCGATGGCCGAGGTATCCCGGAGGCGAGCCGATCAGTTTGGCGATCTCGTGCGAGTGCTGAAACTCGGCACAGTCGATCTTGACGACCGTGTGCGGCTCATTAAAAAGCACCTCTGACGCGGCCTCGACGACACGCGTTTTGCCCGAGCCGGTCGGCCCGAGAAAGAGCATCGTCCCGATCGGACGCGACGGGTTGTTCATCCCGGCGAGATAGATCTGAAAGAGTCCGCTCATGCGGCGCACCGCACGTTCCTGTCCGACGATCTGGGCCGACAGTTTGTCTTCAAACTCGGCCGCCCGCGGACTTTTGCGTTCGGGGTCGAGCAGGATGCCCCGCCCGGTGGTTTCCTTTTTCTTTGCCGTGTCCTGTCTCATCTGCTTATCTCCTGGGCGGTGTTTAAGTAAACTCCGCTTGCCTTTAGAACGTGTCCGGCGTCGAAACTTGCCGATATTTCGACGGCAGATCTGTCGTCCTTAATGATGATTTCAAAAGATTAATCGTTGGCTGGACTTTCGAAAATGGAGGAGTATGTCCAGAGATCAACAGCGAGTATGAAGGCCCGCCTGAATTCAACAATTAACACAAGTTTTACTCCTCACGCAACCAGAAAAATCCCTCCGCGCGATATTTTTTCGGGAAACGGACAGGCATTAGCCGTATTGGCGTCACCTGTGCACGATCGTCAGCCAGCCGCTCAGCGTGCCGGAGGCGCCGCTCGCGTTATAGTTGGGCAGGCTGGCCCGCGGCACCTCGACCACGTCGTACCACGGGTCGAGAAAGATCAAACGGTGGTCCGAGTCGATCTGTTTGAGCAGCGTAAAGTGCCCGCCGCCGCCGGCCCACGCGATGTGGGCGATTATCTTGGTACGCTCGCCGATGTAGTACCAAAAATAGTCAAACAGCTTGCCCGCCCCGACGCCGGTCGAGGCGTATGTCGGCACGCCTTCGGCGTTGAGAACGTATGCCAGGTTGCTGGCGTTGGTGCCCTTTTTTTCGTCGAAACGGCCGGGATAGTTTTGCGACAACTGCCGTGCACGGCTCTCGGGATCGACCATACAGGCCAGATTGTAAAAGCTCTCGGCCATCGCCACGCATGCCGGGCCGCATGATTGGCTCATCTCCTGA
This sequence comes from Pyrinomonadaceae bacterium, assembly GCA_044221625.1. Lineage (GTDB taxonomy): Bacteria > Acidobacteriota > Blastocatellia > Pyrinomonadales > Pyrinomonadaceae > OLB17. The sequence continues at coordinate 47,980 of JBGAOU010000021.1, forward strand.
TGCAGCAGGTAATGTGATCTTCCACGACTATCGGATGCCCATCTTGCAGTCATATATTCGTCCTCACTTTTTAACTTCGGCGGAGCAATTTTTCTGCTCCGTCACAAATGGGAGACGAATCCCGGGACCGCTTTTGCCGTTCTAGTCGTAATATTCGAGCCCGAGATGTGTTATCAGCTCTTCGCCCATCATATGGCGAAGCGTGTTCTTCAGCTTCATCAACTGGATGAAGATGTCGTGCTCGGGGTACAGCCCCGGAGCGGTCTGCGGCGCCTTAAAGTAGAATGAAAGCCATTCCTGCACGCCCCTCATACCGGCACGCTGGGCAAGGTCCATAAAGAGTGCGAGGTCGAGGGCGAGCGGTGCCGCCAGGATCGAGTCGCGGCACAGAAAGTTGACCTTGATCTGCATCTTGTAGCCGAGCCAGCCAAAAATGTCGATATTGTCCCAGCCCTCCTTGTTATCGCCGCGGGGCGGATAATAGTTGATCTTGACGACGTGCGAAAAATCGCCGTACAGGTCGGGATAGACCTCGGGCTGAAAGATATGTTCGAGCACCGAGAGCTTTGAGACCTCTTTCGACTTGAAATTTTCGGGGTCGTCGAGCACCTCGCCGTCGCGGTTGCCGAGGATATTGGTCGAGTACCATCCGTTGAGCCCGAGCATACGCGATTTGAGCCCCGGAGCGAGGATCGTCTTCATCAGCGTCTGGCCGGTCTTAAAATCCTTGCCGCAGATGGCGACGCGGTGCTCTTCGGCGAGTGCGGTCAGGGCCGGGATATCGACGGTCAGATTGGGCGCGCCGTTGGCAAATGGCACGCCGGACTTGATCGCGGCGTAGGCATAGATCATCGACGGAGCGATCATCGGGTCGCTGTCGTACATCGCCTTTTCAAACAACTCGACCGTTTTGTGAATATCCGACTCCTCGATATAGATCTCGGTCGAGGCGCACCAGACCATCACGAGCCGGCTGCAATTGTTGTCGGACTTGAACTTAGCGATGTCGGCGATGAGCTGCTCGGCCAGATCCATCTTGTTCTTGCCGGTCTTGACGTTATCGCCGTGGAGGCGCTTGACGTAGTTCTGCTCGAAAACGGCGGGCATCGGCTTGAGCGACGAGAGCGGCTCGGACAGCTGATTTATAAGGTCCTTGTCGAGCACGCCGGCGTTCATCGCGGCCTCGTAGGCCGAATCGTGAAAGATGTCCCACGCGCCGAAAACGACGTCGTCGAGCGAGGCGAGCGGTACAAAATCGCTGATCTTCGGGCTGCGGTTCTCGGTGCGTTTACCGAGCCGGATGGTGCCCATTTGCGTCAGTGCCCCGACGGGCTGCGAGATGCCGCGTTTGACCGCCTCGACGCCGGCGACCAAAGTTGTGCTGACGGCCCCGAGGCCGACCAGCAATATTCCGAGTTTTCCTTCTGCGGGAGCGATGTCCACGCCTTTTTCGATCATTTTTTCCTCCGAGAAACCTATTAAAAAGAATAGCTTTACATAAATATTAAGGCAAACGAGCGACGGGCCTTTGCCCGGCGATGCGTATTTCGCCGTTGAAGGCGCGGTTCCAGTGGCCGCGGACGAGGCGGATGCGTCCTTCGGCGGCGGCGGTGAGCCAGGTGCCGGCCCGGCGGAGTTTGTCGCCGCGGGCGTCGACGCCGCGAAAGCGTCGTCCGTGATGGCGGGCGTCGCTGTGGAGTTCCTGCATAAAGGCACGGCCGTGGAGGGCGGTCTCGATGCCGTGTTCGGTGTCGCGTTCGGTGCGGATGTAGTGCGAGATGAGCCGCTTTTGCTCGGGAAAGCCGATGCGTCGCCGACAGCCTCCGTCGATGTACAGATACCCTTCTGCGTCAAAGGCGACGCGGAATGTCGCCGTGTAGTCGGCCGTTCGGGCGGTCGAGATAGCGAGATCATAGCCGCGTTTCCACTTGAGGCCCTTTGGCGGCTGATCGACGATGAAACGGAACCATTCGCGTTTGAACACGCCGCCCTCAGCCGGCACCGGCCGCTGCTGATAGAGCGAGGCGAAGTAGAATTCGCCGCGGCGTTCCCTCAAACGCTCGAAGTACGAGGCCGAAAAACGGTCGGGCCAGAGTGCCTCGCCGGGAGAACGATCGAGAGGATCAGAGGGGAATGATGAATTATGAATATCGAATGATGAATGAGAAATCGAAGAAGAAGAGGAAGCAGAAGAATGTGAAGCAGAAGAAGACTGAAGCACGTCATGTGCGGAGTTCTGTTCTTCATTCATTATTCGATATTCGTCATTCTGCATTTCAGCCGCCTCCGCCAGTGCCGGCAGGCTGACGACGGTCCATTGTTCGCCGCCGTCCGCTTGTTCTTTGAGAAGGCGGCCGGCGAGGTCGTCCTCGTGCCAGCGGGTCTGGATGAGGATGATCGCACCGTCGGGTTCGAGGCGGGTCGAGAGGTCGTCGTTGAACCAGTTCCAGAGCTTTTCGCGGCAGATCTCGCTCGAGGCTTCTTCGCGGCCCTTGACCGGGTCGTCGACGATGATCAGATCGGCGCCAAAGCCCGTCACGCCCGCCCCGACACCGACCGCCTTGAGCCCGCCGCCGTCGGCCGTTTCCCACTCGGAGACGCGGTTCAGCGGCCGCTGACGCGTGAACGGAAAGGGGCTTTCGGACGCGTTAACCGCAGAGCCGCCAAGACGCTGAGAGGAGGAAGTGGGGGAAAGAGGGAGAAGAGGAGCGAGGGAATGCTGACGCATCTCCCCATTACCCCTACTCCCACACTCCTCTTCTCCCTTTCTCCCATGCTCCTCTTCTCTCGCCTCCCTTTCTCCCGTCTCCCCTTCTTCTTTTCTGCTCGCCTCGGCGTCGTCGATGAGGACGCGGCGGACCTTTCGCGAAAAGTTGTCGGCGAGCTTCTGGTTGTAGCTGCTGATGATGACCCGCGTCGAAGGGCTCCGGCGGAGCCGATACGCGGCGTAACGCACCGTCACAAGCTCGGATTTGCCGTGCCGCGGCGGCATAAAGATCATCAGCCGCTTGGTCTCACCGTCGGTCACTTTCTGCAGATGTTCGTACAGGTAAAGTTGGTGCCGCAGGTCCCAGTCCCATGTAGAAGGCATCGTCTTGAGCCAGGCGTGGAACGAGATTGGCGAGCCCGGAGAGTCTGGCGAGTCGCGCGAGTCTATCCAGTCTGGCGAGTCGAGCGAGTCTGCCGAGTCTATCGGGTCTGGCGAGTCGAGCGAGTCTGCCGAGTCGGTACGATGGCCGCGGAGGCGGCGGGCCTTCTGGCGGTTGAACTTTGGTTTTAAGGGCTCGAAAGCCGCAGGGCGGAGCGGCGTGCTCTCTTTGGCAAAGGTCCGGCGGCGGGCGTAGCCGGAACCGGGCTTTGACGGTCGCCTTTTAACAGCGGAGACTCTCCCCGACTCTCTCCTTCTCCCTTTTTCCCTTTCTCCCCTACTCCCTTTCTCCTCTTCTCCCCTTCTCCCTTTCTGCTTTCCTCCCTGTCTTCCTATCTCCCGGTCCCAGCCGAAACGCTCGGGCCAGCCCGGCGTCACGCGTCCGCCGCGGGTGCGTGCGTACAGATTGCGTTTGGTAAAGCCTCGCCAGCCCCTCGCACGCATTTCCGCGGCGATCCGTACGTGCCCGGCCCCGCCGTATCTCAGATACAACTCACGGCAATCGGCGATCTTCTGTTCGGGGACTTTTGCGGCCATATCTCAAGCCTAACCCCACTCTCACAGATCGCGCTTTACGATATTTATGATACTTACGATATTTATGATGTTTATGATATTTATGGCCGAAAACGGCCATTTTACTCGCCGGCGGGCGGTTCGGGGACTTTTGCGGCCATATCTCAAGCCTAACCCCACTCTCACAGATCGCGCTTTACGATATTTATGATACTTACGATATTTATGATGTTTATGATATTTATGGCCGAAAACGGCCATTTTACTCGCCGGCGGGCGTTTTTAGCTGCAGATAGAGCCAGTTGCGGGCGAGCCGCCATTCGCGCATGACGGTGCTGAGCGAGATGCCGAGCAGTTCGGCGATCTCGTCGAAGGTCAGCCCGCCGAAAAAGTGAAATTCGACGATCTGCACCTGCCGCGGGTCGAGTTTTGCGAGTTTGACGAGGGCTTCTTCAAGGGCGAGGACATCGACCTGCTGCTCGGCGATGTCGATCTGCGTGCGGGCTTCGGCAAGGTCGAGCGGCACGTCGGCGACGCCGTTACCACGCTTTTTCCGGCCGCGGCGTTTGGCGTGATCGACCAGTATCCGCCGCATCATCATCGACGCGAGGCTCATAAATTCGACACGCGAGGCCGCGTCGATCGAATGCTGCTGCCTGAGCCTGAGATACGCTTCGTGGACGAGATCGGTCGGCCGCAGCGTGTGGCCCGGGCGTTCGAGCCGCAGGTGATACGCCGCCAGCCGCCGGAGTTCGGCGTACGCCTTGGGCATCAGGCTGTCGAGTCGTGTGTCCGCCATAAACCGCCCGGGATCTGCACGCCGAAATTGCAAATAAAATATTTTTCGCGGGCCGTGACATATTTTGCCGCGAAATGTCGCATTACTGTACGGAAGTGCGGCCTCAAAAGGCCGGCCCAAAGCCGCGTGCGGTCCCCGGTTGAGTGATGATACTCCCGATCAAAATCGGCGCGCAAGTTTATCTCTCACACAAAAGAGCAGGCGCTCCCGCACTGCTCTTTTGTTTTTTGGGGGCTCCAAACAAATCGATCTCGTCCTTGCTTTCGGCCGCGTTTCGGATTAGATTAGCGGATGCTCTCCTAACTACTTTCGGCGGCCTAAAATGTCCGGATATATCTCGGATATTTTGTGGATTTTATTTGGATAACGCTAAACAACTGCCAACAAAGGTACTTTATCGCTTCGAGACGTTCGCTCTGGACGTAGCGGAACGCCGTTTATGGCGCGGCGGCGAGGCGATACAGATGACGCCGAAGCAGTTTGACCTGCTGCATTATTTTGTCGCGAACGCCGGTCGAGTGGCGAAAAAGAACGAAATTCTCGACGCCGTATGGGCCGACAGCTTTGTCGAAGAAACGACGCTCGCGAGAGGTGTGTCCTGGCTGCGAAAGCTGCTCGAGACCGACGGCAGCGGCAAGCAGATCATCGAGACCGTGCCGAAGGTGGGCTATCGCTTTACGCCCGAGGTCAATACCGATGACGACCGCGACATCCTGATCGTCGAGGAACAGACCGTCCATTACATCCGCGGCGAGGAAACGATCACCCAGACCGAACAGCCGCGACGCCGTATGGCGGTGCTGGCGGTCGTACTCGGCGTGGCCGCGTTCGCCGGGATCGCCTTCAGCGGCTACAGCCTTTTCAGGGGCTCGGGCGACAGCGGCCAGGCCACGGCCGCAAAGGCCACAGACAAGCGGCCGTTACTCGCACCGCCTGCGGGCAAGAACGCGATCGTGGTCGGCGCGGTCGTCAACCTGCAAAACCGTTATCCGAACGACGGCTCGTACCTCGACGCGTGGGGAGCGGTCTGGAGCAAGCCGGATTTCAAACAGGTCCCGACGCAGACGATGTTCGTTTCGACCCACTACGAGCCGAACCGCGATAACGGCTCGGGCAGTTGGGAGATAGTCTCGGCCGGCGGCAAGGCCGCGGGCGAACCGCTCGTCGTCGGTGACCGCGTCCACCTCAGGAATATGTATCCCGACGGCGGCTATCTCGACGTGTGCGGCTGGACCGAACACATGCCCGTTTTTGAGAAGTTCCTCGATCAGACCGGAGCGGTCTTTACCACACGGTCGCCAAATCGTGACAACGGCACCGGTGTCTGGGTCATCAGGTCGGCCGCCGCCGAAGACGGCACACCGGTCGCGGAGGGCGACAGTATCGCCATCGAAAGCAGCTATTTTATCAACGACGCCGGCAAGAACCGCGTGTCTGGCTTTCTGAACGTCGCGGGCAAGGTCAGCGATATTCCGTCATTCAGTGACTATGACGGCGTGAAGCTGGTCTTTACCAAAAGCCTCTCGTTTGACCAGCCCGTGCCGGCCATCTGGACCATTACCCGCAGCAAGGCCTTTGCCCGGCCGCTGTAGGCCCGCCGGCCATTGGCAGTTCCGCCAAACTAGCCTATGATATAGATATGGTCAGACTTTCTCACAGTTTCGTCCGGTCCACACTTCAGGCGATTGTAATTACCACTATATTCGCGTGTCAGGCAGTGTCGGCGGCTTCGGCGGTCGAGTTTTTTGCCTCGCGCTCGTTCGGCGGCCATAACCCGATGTACTACGCGACGAGTGCGGGCGATTTTGACGGCGACGGCAACCCCGACGTCGTGACCGCCAGCTACGACAAGCTGTTCGTGTACTTTGGCAACGGGACGGGCACATTTGACGCGGCACCGCTGACGGTCTATTCGTACAACAACAATACATACGTTTTCCCGCTCGCGGCCGACTTTAACTCGGACGGCCGGTCGGACCTCGTTTTCTTCAGGACAAACCCGCAGACGTCACAGCCCGCGATCGCCGTCTATTTCGGCAACGCGGACAAGACGTTCAAGGTGCCGGTCTTCAGCAGCCCTTCGCCGATGCCGACCGACCTCAAAGCCGTCGATATGGACCAGGACGGCAAGCTCGACCTCGTCGGCCCGGCACAAGCCTCGGGCAATAACCTGATCGTCACGTACAAGGGCGACCTATCGGGCGGCTTTACCGCGTCGGAGCAGGCAAATACGGTCCTCGCGGCGGGCTCGGTCGCCCCGGTGGACATCGACAACGACGGCAAGATCGACCTCGCTTACGGCACGTCGCAGGACCTGCGGGCGGTGCGAAATCTGGGCGGCGGATCGTATGACGCGCCCGTTACGGTCGCCTCGGTGAGCTTCGGATTTGGGTCCGTTCGTGGTGCCGACGTCAATAACGACGGCAAGATCGACCTCATCGCATCACAGGCGGTGACGAGCACGCCGATCGCGGCGGTCAGGCTCGGGGCGGGCGGCTTTGCCTTCACGGCGGCGCCCGACATCACGCTCAACACCAACGAACGCGCGACCCTGACCGCGGTCGCCGACCTCGACCTCGACGGCAAAAAAGACCTCGTCCTGTCATCGCCAAACCGCACGATCATCCGACGCGGTGCGGGCGATGGTACATTTGCCCAGCAGACGGTGATCGCGGACGGCGGCGGCGGTGACGCCTTTGTCAGCGACGTCAACCGCGACGGCGCTCCCGATATCGTCGCCAATGAGTCGATCGAATTTGCGGTCGTCGGGTCGGGCAGCTTTTCGGTGCTGCTGAACTACGGCGACGGGACGTTTATCTCCGGCTCGTTCGTTCAGACGCTGGCCGGCACCAAGGACGTCGAAACGGCCCACTTTAACACCGACAATCTGCCCGACCTCGTGATCGTCAACCGCGGTGCCGGCGGCGGCCCGGGCCCGATCTACATACTCATTCAGGGCACGGCGGCGGCACCGGCGAAGGCCGGGGCGAACTTCGAGGCGGCCGAGATCGTGCCCGAAAAAAAGGGCCTTGTCGATCCGGGCGTGGACGGTTACGCGGCGGCGACGGGCGATTTTAACTCCGACGGGCGGACCGACATCATCGTCGCCGGCCACGGCGCATTCGGCGCGGCGGACAACGCCCTTTACCTGCGGAATCTGGGCAACAATACCTTTGCGACATCGCTGCTGCGGTTTGGCACGGGCGACATCTACGACGCGGCCGCGGCCGACGTGAACGGCGACGGCAAGCCCGATATGATCACGACTGGTGCCGGCGGCGTGCTCGTATCAATGGGCGTCGGGAACGGCACGTTTCTGTCGCCGACAACCTATCTGCCGACGGTCGCCAGCGGCCGCATCGTCGTCGCCGACCTCAATAACGACACGCACCGCGACCTCGCGATACACACTTATCAGGCCGATCAGGCCGCGATATTGCTCAATGACGGCCTCGGCGGATTTAACGCGGCGGCGGCCGTGTCGCCGGGTTCGGGATCGCTCGACATTGCCGTTGCCGATATGAACCGCGACGGTATCAAGGACATCATCGCGGCCCGCGGTTCGGGCGTGACGGTCGTGCCGGGAACGGGCGGCGGAGCGTTCGGCGTCGGGCAGACGTTTCAGATCACGCAGGTGTCGGCACTCGGCGTGGCGACCGGCGATTGGAACCTCGACGGCGTGCCGGACGTCGGCGTCATGGCCGGCCGTAATACCATCGTCACGCTGCTCAATAACGGCTACGGCGGCCTCGGGCACGAGCGGATGTGGACCGCCGGCGTCGAGACGACGACGATGACCGTATCCGACTTTGACCTGGACACTAAACCCGACATCATCGCCGGATTTACGACATCCTCGGCCGGCTACGTCAAACTGCTGTTCAACCAGACCGAATCGTCGACACTGACACAGGCGGCACCGTTCGATTTTGACGGCGACGGCAAGACCGATATTTCGGTGTTCAGGCCGTCGCTCGGCGAATGGTGGATCGCACGCAGCGGCAATGCGGGCGTGTTCGCGGCACAATTCGGAGCCTCGGCCGACAAGGTCGCCGCGGCCGACTATACCGGCGACGGCAAGGCCGACATCGCGGTTTGGCGGCCCTCGAACGGCTTTTGGCTCGTGCTGAGGAGCGAGGATCTGACGTACTACGCGTTCCCATTCGGCACGAGCGGCGACGTGCCCGTGCCGGCCGACTATGACGCCGACGGCAAGGCGGACGCGGCCGTTTTCAGGCCGACAGGCTCGATCTGGTACGTGCGGCGTTCGTCGGACTCGCAAACGTCGATCACGCAATTCGGCTCGGCCGGCGACCGGCCCGTCGCGGCCGATTATGACGGCGACGGCAAGGCGGACATCGCCATCTTTCGCCCGGTCGGGGCGATCGGTGCCGAGTGGTGGATCGCGAGATCGACCGGCGGCACGTATGCCGCGACATTCGGCTCATCGGCCGACCTGACGGCGGCCGGCGACTGGACCGGCGACGGCAAGGCGGACATCGCGTTTTGGCGGCCCTCGACCGGCATGTGGTACGTGCTCAGGAGCGAGGATATGTCGTTTTACGCGTTCCCGTTCGGCACAAACGGCGACGTGCCTTCACCCGGCGACTATGACGGCGACGGTAAGTTCGACGCGGCCGTATTTCGCCAGCCCGGCAGCCAGTGGTTCGTCGCCCGTTCGGGCGGCGGCACCCTCATCACCCAATTCGGAGCAAGCGGCGACACACCCGTGCCGTCAGCGTATGTGAGGTAGCAGCGTAAACCAGGACTCGCATATCTGACCCGGCTAGTTGCCGGAGCATCTGATTGATTGCCGAAATGGTCAGGTGGTAGAATGTGGATCGGCCTTCTGCGGAATATTTGATCTGGAGTTCTCTTAATTTGTACCGGGTAAAGCTTTGTTTGCTGGCGTTGGCTCTGCTGTTGGGAGCGGTTGCTCTGTTTGTCGAGCCCGCGTCCGAGCGCGTCAGCGGCAGCAGCGTGACGGCCGACCTGAACGCTCCGACCGAGCTGACGGCGACCGACTCGGTATACGCGACCAAGGTCGGGCTGCACTGGGAGCCCGTGCCGTATGCGACCGCGTATCGCGTGTTCAGAGCGACGACCAACGACCCGCAGGCCGCAGCCTCGATCGGCACGACCTCGGCAAACTACTATTTCGACCTGACGGCGACCGCCGGAACGCAATATTACTATTGGGTGCGGGCCGAAAACACGCTGTCGGTCAGCCCGCTGAGCGCGGGTGACGCGGGGCTGCGGGCCGTCGGCAACAATTCGCCCGGAGCGCCTTTCCCGCCGCTCGAACCGCCCATCGAACCGACCGGCAATCCGATCACAGCCGCCAAGGCGTATCTCGGCAAAACGCTCTTCTGGGACGAACAGCTCTCGTCGACCAAGACCGTTTCGTGCGGCACGTGCCATCGCCCGGCGGCGGGCGGATCTGACCCGCGGACCGGACCGGCGACGCGGCATCCCGGGCCGGACAACGCATTCAACACCGCCGACGACATCTTCGGCTCGCCGGGCGTCCCGAACAGCGACGCGACGGGAGCTTATTCGCCCGTGCCGTTCTTCGGGCTGGACCTGCAGGTCACGAATCGCAAAACGCCGTCGTACCTCAACGCCGGCTATACGACCGACGGCATATTTTGGGACGGCCGGGCACGTGATACGTTTCGCGACCCGATAACAAACTCGGTACTGCTGTCGAGCTTTGCGGGGCTCGAGAGCCAATCGGTATTTCCGCCGTTGTCGACCGCCGAAATGGGCCACGTCGGCCGCGACTGGCCGGCGATCACCGCCCGGATCACAGCCGCAAAGCCGCTCGCCCTCGCCCATGATATTCCCGCGGGACTCGCCAATTGGCTGTCGGGCCGCACGTATCCGCAGCTTTTCGAAGAGGCTTTCGGCACGCCGGACGTGACGCCGGCACGCATCGCGATGGCGATCGCGACGCACGAACGGACGCTATTCTCGGACCAGACGCCGCTCGACCGCTGGTCGGCACAGCTCGAGCCGCTGACGACGCTCGAGGAACAGGGCCGGACGATCTTCGTCGCCCAGCAATGTACGTTCTGCCACGGCGGGGCGTTGCTCTCGAACGCCACGTATCAGAATGTCGCCGTGCGTCCGGTGACGGACGATCCGGGCCGCGGTGCCGTGACCGGCGTCAACGCGGACATCGGCCGGTTTAAGGAACCGCCGCTCAGGAACCTCGAATTAAAGGGCAATTATTTTCATACCGGACGGTTTGCGACGATCGAGGACGTGGTCGAATTTTATAACCGCGGCGGCGACTTTCCGGCGCCGAATGTCGATACGCGCGTCCGCCCGCTCAACCTGACCGTCGCCCAGCGGGCCGCCCTCGCCGCGTTTCTCAAACGCCCGCTCACCGACCTGCGTGTCGCCCAGGAATTGCCGCCGTTTGACCGGCCAAAGCTCTTTACCGAATCGAATTTTGTCCCGACCGTATCGGGCACGAGCCGCAACGGTTCGGCCGGCGTGCCGCCAAAGGCGGTCGCGATCGAGCCGCCGATCATCGGCAACGACCGTTTTACGATCGCCGTGTGGCAGACGGTCGGGGCGGCATCGGCCGTGCTGGTCGTTGACGCGGCCGATCCGGGCGTCGGGACGTCGATCCCCGCGGCCGGTTCATTTGCCCGCGTGCCGGTGACGCTTTCGGGCGGCGGCATCGAAAACGGCTACGGCTCGGCGACGCTCTCGATACCCAACGACCCGTCGCTGGTCGGACGCACATTTTACGCCCGCTGGTACGTTACCGACGCCGGTGCGGCCAACGGCTTTGCGGTATCGCAACTCATCACATTTAAGATATTCGGGCCGCCGTCGGCGCCGCGGGCACCGTTCGACTTTGACGGAGACCGCAAGACCGACCTGTCGATATTTCGCCCGGCGGCCGGCGAATGGTGGTACGAGCGTTCGTCAAACGGCGGTAATTCGGCCGCCCAGTTCGGCACCTCGTCCGACCGGACAGTGCCCGCCGATTTTACGGGCGACGGCAAGACGGATATCGCGTTTTGGCGGCCGTCGAACGGCAGTTGGTTCGTGCTCCGCAGCGAAGATATGTCGTTCTACGCGTTCCCCTTCGGCACGAGCGGCGATGTGCCCGTACCGGCCGATTACGACGGCGACGGCAAGGCGGACGCGGCCGTTTTCAGGCCCGCGACAAATACCTGGTACATTCAGCGTTCGGCGGGCGGCACCGATATCGTCGCGTTTGGCGGCACCGGCGATAAGCCCGTTCCGGCGGATTACGACGGCGACGGCAAGGCCGACATCGCCGTATTTCGCCCGAACGGCGCCGCAGGAGCCGAGTGGTGGATCCGCCGCAGCTCGGACAACGCGGTCTTTGCCGCCGCGTTCGGTGCGTCGGCGGATAAGCCTGTCCCGGGCGACTTTACCGGCGACGGCAAGGCGGATATCGCGTTCTGGCGGCCGTCGAACGGCAGTTGGTTCGTGCTCCGCAGCGAGGACCTGTCGTACTATTCCTTCCCGTTCGGCGCAAGCGGCGATGTACCCGTGCCCGGCGATTATGACGGCGACGGCAAAATCGACGCCGGCGTTTTTCGCCCGTCAAACTCGACCTGGTACGTCCAACGCTCGACCGCCGGCACGCTGATCAGACAGTTCGGCATCACCGGCGACACACCGCTGCCGAGTTCGTACGTACAGTAGGATTACTTCTCTAATTCAGAAAGCAGTTTTCGCACCACTTTTAAATTCATGAACAATTTGAACGGATCGGAATCCATTTGCTTAAATCCCCAGCGTTCGTAGAAATTTCTTGCCCGAACATCGACTGCACGCAACTCAACAAAGAGTATCCCTATTTCCTCTGCCACTCGGGATGACCGCTCTAAAGCATCGAACAACAGGATAGTGCCGAGCCCTTTCCTCTGCATCGAACGGTCGGTGGCAAGTTTGCCGATGAGGATCGTTGGCAAAGGATAGCGAGGAAGTTTCTTAATGACAGTTTCGTCAAACCTAACGGAACTCCCTGAAATGGTGTAGTATCCGCAAATTCTCCGGGGCTCGTCCTCTGCAGTGGCAATGTAGGTTCGTCCGATTCCGCCTTTTGTGTTTTGTAGCGCGAAACGCTGGAGGTAGGTGTTCTTTTTCTCGTCGCCGCAGTCAAACGCAACAGTGTCGTGATCTTCGGTCAAGAGTTCGATCTGGAACATTTACGCTACCTTTTGGCAAATTTCCGGTGTAGGAGAGCTGCTTCCCTGAGTTCTTTGGTCGGCTCGTCATCGGCCTCAAGCATCGCCATGAGAATCTCGTGATCGCGCCTTGAGAGTACAGAAACTTCTTCTTTCTCAATGATCTCGTCTGCCGATTCCACTAACGAACTCGTTGCAAAATCCGTCATAGTCTGCCCAGAGATCGAAATTGCACGCTCGATGCGCTGTTTTATCTCATCAGGAACACGGATGTGAATATTGCTCGTCTTTGATTTTGTCGTAGTGGTAGATGCCATAACTTGACCTCATGAGAAATCCTACAGCAATAGGTTGCAGATTGCAACACATAAATTTCGGCAATGGTTATCGCATAACTTCTGTCAGCGCGGAGTTATTATCTGGTTTATGCTAACGCTTGTTGCCGGTTCACCTCAAAAGAGGAGATCAGCGGTCTTTGAGGCGGCGAAGACGAGCACGGTTACAACTATGCTAATAACCAAAGACGCCGCGACCAGATATAAGAGATATGAGCGAAATGGTGATTTCCGGCCGGTCTTGAAAAGGGCATCTAGAATCCATCGAGTTAAATAATATGCTAATCCCGTAGCGAGAAGGCATAGGAATCCCAAAATAAGAAACACCCATATGGGGCCGTCGAAAACTGAAGGAAAAAATCGAGGACGTAGATACCACCACGATATATTCCACAAAACAAACCAACCAACATTTAGTCCGATGTCAATTCTCCGCAGGTTTCTCTCGCGATGAAGGTCCGTCTGAATCGCATCTATTTCTTGAAGAGATCTATGATCAATTTTGCTCATATGTTGGTTTGATATGAACGCCAGTCGATCTCGGCGAGGATGTTGTCGCTCTATTTTCCGTACACGTTCAGAAAATCTTCGCGTGAAATGCCGGCTTGAGTGCAGATCATCCGTAGTGTCGAGGATTTGATAAAGGCATGATTTGGCATCGTCAACGGCGTTTTCGTTCCATCGTCGTTCGTGCGTACGAGGGCGATATGCTCACGTTCGCGAACGATGACAAATCCGAGCCGCTCGAGAGCCCGGACGACCTTTTGCTTGGGAGCATCAACGGGAAACTTTGACATCACGCAGCGAGTTTGGTCTCGGCGATAAATGCTTCAAGGATCGGTGAATCGCTCTCAAACGCGTCCGGCCCAAACGTCTCGATGTGAAAGTCGATCGCGGAACGGACGTCGGCCAGAGCCTCGTCGTACGTATCGCCCTGACCGACGACCACGCCTTTCAGGCCGAGCGGGTATGATACGTATCCGTCGGCATGTCGTTCGATAACAAGCTTTAACGTGTCCATATCTTGAATATTAGCACAGTTTTTTTCCCGATAATCGGCTAACTGCAATAAACGCGGTAGTCGATCTCGGCGAAGATGTTGTCGAGCTTACATCGATGGATAAAAATTAAATCTTATCGCCCAACGAAACTTGATCGGTCGGTTTTCGCAGGTGACTTTTGGTTGATAGGTGGATCTGTAAGCGGCTTCGAGAGCGGGTTTACGAAGAAAGGCGTTTCCCTTGGTTACTTTCGCAAAGATGACGCTGCCTTTTTCGTCAACGATCGTATCGACACGGACTTCGCCACTGATATTAAGCCGTCGGGCTTCGGTTGGGTAATACGGCTTCACAACAAGTGTCGGACAACCACCGAAGCAATGTCCTGATATCGGAGGCCGGATCTTGCCGTACGTTTTTAGTTGATAATCGTCTTTGAGCCTCTTGCACGCAGCGACCGCCTTTTCATCTTCGGCTACTTGGAGGAAGAGTTTCGCGACTTCATCCTTGCTAAGACTTTGAGCGGAGCAAGTGACGCCTGCATAGACCAAGATCGTTGCGAAGACCATCAAACTGATGAACAATTTGGTCATTAGAGAATTAGACACCGTCAAAACAAAATAGTTCCCGCACTTCCTTGTGGCGACACACTTAGCTGCAATAAACGCGGTAGTCGATCTCGGCGAAGATATTGTCGCGGGATTCGATCTCTCGGAGCAGGTCGAGTTGTTCCGGGCTCAGAGTTACGCCTTTAGGCGTTTCCCCCGAACGGCTGAAGCCGTCACTCTGAACGAGCATATCGGCGAGCATATTGAAACGCTGGATGTGCGACTGGAACCGGCGGGACGAATATTCGACCGTCGTGCCCTGATAGATCTGGAACGCCCAGTCGGAGGATTGGGCAAGGAGCAGCTCGCGGGCCATCTGAGAAAGAAGTCGGGAGACAATAGACGGGAGTCGGGAGTCCGAAGAAACGCTCTCTCGTCTCTCGTCTCTCGTCTCTCGTCTCTCGTCTGCGTATCTGTTCGCGTACTCGGTCATCCGCCGTTCGGCGTCGTGCTGGTACGGGTACATCCACGAGTTTCCCTCGTTGATCCACACCTTGTAATAACCGTTCTCGCCCCAGCTCGACGCGGTCGGCTGCTGGACCTGAATGGGCAGGCCCGAGTCGAGAAAATCGCCGGGCGTGATGCACTCGATCTCGTTCTGGTCAAAGTGCATCTTCTTAAAGAAAAAGTCTATGAATTGCGGCCCCTCAAACCACCAGTGCCCGTAAAGCTCTGCGTCATAAGGGCTTACGACCAGCGGCGGATGCCCGTCAAACGTCTCGCGGAGCAGTTTTGCCTGCTTGATCCGCTCGCCGATAAAGTGCGACGCGTTTTCGGCGGCCTTGTCGCGGGCGAGGGCCGGTATGTACGGCTGCTTGCGGTTCTGCGGCACGTCGCGGCCGGTGATGCGGTGATATTTTAGCCCGAGGTGACGGCGCTCGCCGCTCGAGTGCAGGTGCGGTTTGAGGTAATCGTACGGGGCGTCCCAGCCGATGTCGCGGTAAAATTCGCGGTAGAGGTCATTGCCCGGATAGCCGATCTCGGCCGACCAGACCTGCTGGCTGGTATCGACGTCGCGAGCAAAAACGGCCGTTCCGTTGGGGCAGACGACCGGTGCGTGAACGCCGTAACGCGGCCGCGGGTCGCCGTACAGGATGGCGTGCGTGTCCGAGATGAAATACTCGATGCCGTTGTCCTTTAACAGCGTCTCGACGCCGGGTTCGTAAGCACACTCGGCGAGCCATATGCCGCGGGGCTGACGGCCAAAATGCTTTTTATAATTATCGACGGCGATCCGCACCTGTGCCCGCCGCGATTCGGGCGTCGAGATGAGCGGCATAAAGCCGTGCGTCGCACAGCAGGTGATGATCTCGATGACGCCCTCGTCCTGGAGTTCGCGAAAGGCGTTGATCAGGTTGCGGCCGTAGCGGTCATTCCACAGGTGCAGCGACGACGACAGGTTGTCGACGTACATTTTGGCGACGTCGTAAAACTCGGGCGACTCTTTCGACGTGCGGTCGAGCTCCTTACGGGCGAGTTCGAGCAGATTTTCGAGATGGCGCGTGTAGCGTTCCTGCAGCAGCGGGTCGGCGAGCATCTCGCACAGCGGCGGCGAGACGTTCATCGCCAGACGCGGCCGCATACCGGCCTCGTGCAGCGACTGAAAGATGAAAATGAGCGGAAGATAAACCTCGGTTATCGCCTCGTACAGCCAGTCTTCCTCCAAAAACTCAGGATACTCAGGATGCCGCACGAACGGCAGATGAGCGTGGAGTATGAGGCTGAAATATCCGAGAGGCATAGATGCGATCGTCGTTCGTTGTTTGTTGTTCGTTGCCAAGTGATTATAACAA
>JBGAOU010000022.1:0-64279 GCA_044221625.1 Pyrinomonadaceae bacterium
GCGGCGGTGTTCAGGCCGTCGAACTCGACCTGGTACGCCAACCGCTCGACGGCCGGTGTCCTGATACAGCAGTTCGGACAGACGGGCGACCTGCCGGTGCCGAATGCGTTCATAAGGTGAGGCTGCTGGCGGTGTCACTTTGACGCAGTTGTTGCGAATCGGGGCTTTACGAACTAACAAAAAGGCCGCTCCTTTTGGGGCGGCCTTTTTCGGTTTTGATCGCTGTTGCGGGCAGGGCCCCGAATGGTAAAAGGGGGCAGATTTAAGGCAAAGTACGCAATGGCAGGATGCGAAGGGCGCGGCGGGAGCGGCGGATCGGACGCCCGTTTGCCCTTTTGCCGAAAATGCGTAAGGCGACCCCGGAGTCCGCCTATGCCTTGCCGACCTGAACTCGTGCGGGCCGGAGCAGACGCCCGCCGAAGCGATATCCGCGTGAATATTCGGCGACTATCTTGCCGTCGTTTTCGGGGGTGGTCTCGGCCATATCGACCGCCTCGTGGAGTTCGGGGTCAAAGTCACTGCCGACCGACGCGATCGGTTCGACGCCGACGTCTATCAGGGCACGTTCGAAGCTGCGTGCCGTGCCGATGACGCCGTCACGCAGATGTTCGACAGACGGATCGGACTCGCTGGCGGCAACCGCCAGATTGAGATTGTCGAGCACGGGCAGGAGCGTGGTCAGAAAGTTGAACTGAGCCTGTTTGCCGCGGTCCTCGAGCGTTTTCATCAGTCGGGCACGCATTTCGGCGGTCTCGCGTTCGAGATCGGCCTTGGCCTCTTCGAATTTTGCCTGGACGCCGACCAGTTTCGATTCGGCCGCCTCGCGGCGTTCGATCTCGGCCTTGAGGCTCGCCTCGAGAGCGAGCTCGGCCGGTGACCGGACCGGAACTTTCGGTGCCTCGTCAGCGTCAGCGACCCTTTCGCCCTCACCGTTAAAGCGGCGTTTGTCTTTGACCGGAATGGACTCGGCGCCCTCGGTTTCTAATTCGATCTCGTTCTCGTTCATTTTCTTTCTCTTAAACACAATATCTAAATAGTAGTTGGTAAACCGCGATAGTTAAAGTCATCGCGGTTTACCGGTCACTGTTCGGGCCGCACTAGACGGCGTCGGCCGCCTTTCCGGCCTCGTCGGCGGGCGTGAATCGCATCTCGCCGTTCTCAGCCGATACGCGGACGGTCTGGCCGCTGACGATCTCGCCTTTCAGGAGGCTGACCGCCAACTGGTTTTGCACAAGGCTCTGGATCGCCCGCTTGAGCGGCCGTGCACCGTAAACGGGATCGTAACCCTCGGCGATGATCAGGTCGCGTGCCGAATCGTCGAGCGTCAGTGTGATACCGCGATCCTCGAGATTCCTTCGCAGCTTTTCGAGCTGGACGTCGATGATCGTCGCGATCTGTTCGCGGCCGAGCTGTTTGAACACGACGATGTCGTCGATGCGGTTCAGGAACTCGGGCTTGAAATGGTCACGCAGCACCTGCAGCACGTCCTTGCGGATATCGCGGTCGGCAAGCGGATTTTCGGCCGCCGACTGTATCTCGCGCGAACCCAGGTTTGACGTCATGATGAGGACCGCGTTCTTAAAGTCGACGACGCGGCCCTTGGAATCGGTCAGACGGCCGTCATCGAGTATCTGGAGCAGCACGTTGAACACGTCGGGGTGAGCCTTTTCGATCTCGTCAAAAAGGATCACCGAATACGGCCGCCTGCGAACCGCCTCGGTCAACTGGCCGCCCTCGTCATAGCCGACGTATCCCGGCGGGGCACCGATCATGCGGGCGACAGCGTGCTTTTCCATATACTCTGACATATCGAGCCGCACCATCGCGCGTTCGTCGTCAAACATAAACTCGGCCAACGCGCGGGCCGTTTCGGTCTTGCCGACGCCGGTCGGGCCGAGAAAGATAAATGAACCGACCGGGCGGTTCGGATCCTGCAGGCCGGCACGGGCACGCCGAACGGCGTTTGCGACGGCCTCGAGAGCCTCGTCCTGGCCGATCACGCGTTTGCGAAGGTTGTCCTCCATCGCGACGAGCTTCTGCATCTCGCCCTGGAGCATCTTCGACACGGGCACGCCGGTCCATTTGGCGACGACCTCGGCGACGTCCTCTTCGTCAACCTCTTCTTTGAGATAGACGCCGTCCTTTTGCAGGTCGGCGAGATGCGACTGCTCGGTCTCGAGCAGCTTTTCGAGCTCGGGGATACGGCCGTACTGGATCTCGGCCGCCTTGGTCAGGTCACCGCCCTGGCGGGCCTGTTCGAGTTCGAGCTTGGCCTGTTCGAGCTGCTCCTTGGCCGAGCGCATCTTTTCGATCTCTTCTTTTTCCGAGTGCCACTTGGCCTTCATCGCGGACGATTTTTCGTTGAGGTCGGCGATGCGCTTTTCGATATCGCTAAGGCGCGCCTTCGACTTTTCGTCGGTCTCACGTGTGAGCGCCTGACGCTCGATCTCGAGCTGCAGTATCTCGCGTTCGAGCACGTCGATCTCCTGCGGCAGCGAATCGATCTCGATACGGATCCGCGATGCCGCCTCGTCGATCAGGTCGATCGCCTTGTCCGGCAAAAAGCGGTCGGTGATGTAGCGGTTTGACAGCGTGGCGGCGGCGACGATCGCAGCGTCCTTGATGCGGACGCCGTGATGGACCTCGTACCGCTCCTTCAAACCGCGAAGGATGGCGATGGTGTCCTCGACATTCGGCTCGCCGATATAGACCTGCTGGAACCGGCGTTCGAGAGCCTTGTCCTTTTCGATATATTTCTGATATTCGGCGAGCGTCGTCGCGCCGACGGCCCGCAGGGTGCCGCGGGCGAGTGCCGGCTTGAGCATATTGGACGCGTCGATCGCGCCCTCGCTGGCACCGGCTCCGACCAGCGTATGCAGCTCATCAATGAACAGAATGATCTGGCCCTCGGCCTTTTCGATCTCGTTGAGCACCGCCTTGAGCCGATCCTCAAATTCGCCGCGGTACTTGGCACCGGCGAGCATCGCACCGAGATCGAGCGATACGAGCCGCTTGTTCTTGAGCGTTTCGGGCACGTCGCCGGAAACGATGCGCTGGGCCAGGCCCTCGACGATGGCGGTCTTGCCGACGCCGGGCTCGCCGATCAGCACCGGATTATTCTTGGTGCGTCGCGAAAGTATCTGGATCGTGCGGCGTATCTCGTCGTCACGGCCGATCACCGGGTCGAGCTTGCCCTTGCGGGCTCGTTCGGTCAGGTCCTGAGCGTATTTTTCGAGAGCCTGAAAGTTCTCTTCGGCATTCTGGTCCGTAATGCGCGAGCCGCCGCGAAGGTCGTTGATGACCTTGTCGAGATCTTCACGTGAGACGCCGTTGGAGCGGAGGATGCGGCCGGCGTCGCCGTCCTTTTCGGAGGCGATCGCCATCAAAAGATGCTCGGTCGACAGATAGTCGTCCTGCATCTTTTCGGCCGCTTTCTGGGCCTCCTGAAAAATGGTGTTGGTCCGCGAGCTGAAATACTGCTGCCCGCCGGTCACCTTTGGAAACTTTTCGATCGCCGCCGATATTTCCGCCGCGATCGTGCCCGCGTTGGCCCCGATCTTACCGAGGATCGGTTTCAGGACACCCTCTTTCTGTTCGAGCATAGCGGCCAGCACATGCTCGGGCTCGACCTGCTGATTCTGTGCTTTTTCGGCGAATCCGATCGCTTCCTGTACGGCCTCTTGGCCGCGAATTGTAAATCTGTCGAATCTCATATCTTTTCTCGTAAGCGGCGGAGCGGTGAACGATGAACTGCGTCACCCACCATTCACCGCCCTATCGAATTACGCCTCGTTAAAATTACGCACCCGCGGCCAGCGAATTTTCGCTCGGCGCAGCGTTCTGCGGTAATGCATCGCCGTCGATGACCTCGATCTTGCGTGCCTTGGTCTCCTCGCGTTTGGCGAGCGTCACGCTCAGCATACCATTGGCATACTCAGCCTTGGCTCCCTCGGCGGTGACCGCCTGCGGCAGCGTGAACGACCGTGAAAACGCTCCGTACGACCTTTCGATGCGGTGATAGTTGTCGTCATCGGTCTTGCGTTCAAATCTGCGCTCGCCCTTAAGGGTCAAAACGTTATTTTCGAATGAAAGTTCGAAATCATCACGCTTCATGCCCGGAAGTTCGGCCTCGATGACCAGGCTGTCCTTGTTTTCAAAGATGTCGATGCGCGGGCTCCAGGCGCCGGACTCGATCTCTTCGCGGCCGTTGACGGTCGCCGAAGTGCCGCTGAAAAGGCGATTTATCTCGTTCTGCAGAATACGCATATCGCGAAACGGGTCATACTTAACTACGTTCATAATCATTTCCTCCAAATAAAACTAGATTAATGACTAATTACTTAGTCTATGAGCATAATAAAACTTGAGTGTGATATTGTCAAGTTCTAATTTTGGCAAAAAGTTTATCCCGGCCGACGCGATTTTGCGGTGTTTCAGGGTGACAGGCCCGTTATTTGTCGGGTATATTTAGTGTCGCAACTTTCCAATCAAAATTTTATTGCCGTCGGGCGGTTGTCAGACAATAATTTTGCCGTAGCTCCGTACATACTGATGAATAAGGTACTTCGAGAAATCTTGTGGCCATTGGTTGCGGTGATCGCTGCCTTTGTCGTTGGCGGGATCATCGTTTTGTTGATCGGCGACAACCCGTTCGTAACGTTTTACCACCTGATCGGCAATTCGTTCGGTTCGCTCAACGACATCGGATATACGCTGTTCATCGCGACGCCGCTGATATTCACGGGACTCGCGGTCGCAGTCGCGTTTCGCTGCGGACTGCTCAATATCGGCGCCGAGGGCCAGCTGTACATCGCGGCATTTGCGACGGCGTGGGTCGGCATCAAATTTGGCGGGACGGTCGTCACGATCTTCGGCAAGCAGGAAGATTGGTCCTGGTACAGCCTGCCGTCGATACTGCTGATACTCGTCTGCGTACTGACGGCGGTGATCGCGGGCGGCATCTGGGGAGCGATCCCGGGCATCTTAAAGGCCCGTTTCGGCTCTCACGAGGTGATCAACACGATCATGCTCAACTTTATCGGCATCTCGCTGGTCAGCTATTTTACGCAATATTACTTTAAGATCCCGGGCGACCCGATCCTGCAGACGGCCGAGATCGGTGCCGGAGCACACATCCCGCGGATCAGTCAGTACATACCGGGAATGCCGGATTTTGTGCCGCTCAGCGTCGCCTTTCTGCTGGCGATACTGATGTGCGTGCTCGTTTACATCTTTTTGTGGAAGACCAAATGGGGCTACGAACTGCGGGCGGTCGGCGAGAACGCGTCGGCGGCCGAGTACGGCGGTATTTCGCCAAAAAAACAGATAATCATCGCTATGACCATCTCGGGCGGCTTGGCCGGAATGGTCGCGATCGGCGAGGTCCTGGGTTACCGATACCGATATTACGACGGATTTTCGGACGGATGGGGTTTCCTCGGCATCGCGGTCGCGTTGCTCGGGCGTAATCATCCGCTCGGCATCTTTGTCGCCGCGATCTTTTTTGCCGTGCTGAAACGCGGCGAGATCTTCGTCGATATCGAAACCAAATACGTCTCGAAAGACCTCGTCGAGGTCCTGCAGGCGATCATCATCATTTTTGTCGCATCACTTCAGAAATTTACGAGGAAATAGAATGGGAGATATCTTAACACCGACATTTCTGCTCATTTTGCTTTTCTCATCGATCCGTCTGGCGACGCCGCTGATCTTTGCGGCATTGGGCGGAATGTTTTCGGAGCGGGCCGGCGTCATCAACATCGCTCTCGAGGGCCTGATGCTGACGGGAGCGTTTACGGCGGCGGTCGCGACCTACGAATTGAGCAATCCGTATCTCGGATTTCTGTGCGGAGTGGCCGCGGGTGCCTTTGTCGCACTGGTCTTCGCGATCGCGGTCATTAAGTTTGAGGCGGATCAGGTGGTCGCGGGTTTTGCCGTCAGTCTGCTGATGCTCGGGCTGCCGGCCGTGATCAGCAGCCGCATTTATGATTCAGCCGGCTCGACGCAGCAGATCGCCAAAGAGTTTTTGCTGCCGGACTTTTACAACCGTATCTCGATCGCGTCGATCCTCGCTTTCGCCCTCATACCGGTCTGCTGGTACGTACTTTATAAAACGCCGTTCGGCCTGCGGATAAGGGCCGCGGGCGAAAACCCCGAGGCGGCCGACGCGGCCGGCGTCAACGTCATCAAACTCCGCTATATCGCGGTGATAATGTCCGGCGTACTGGCGGCGGCCGGAGGTGCGTATCTGTCGATCGGCCAATCGTCGCTGTTTACCCGCGGAATGACGGCCGGACGAGGCTACAACGCACTTGCCTCGTTGATCCTGGCCAAGTGGAAGCCGATCCCGGTGCTTTTTGCGTGTCTTTTCTTCGGGTTTACCGAGGCACTCGCGATCCAGATGCAGGGCGTCATCAAGATGCCGTCGGGCGAGGACGTGCCGGTGCAGTTCATCCAAATGATACCGTACGTGCTGACGATCATCGTGCTCGCGGGCTTTATCGGCCTGTCGCGAGCGCCGAAAGCGTTGGGTATCCCGTATAGAAAGGAGAACTGAGTTTAGTTTTTGCCGCGAATTACACGAATAGCACGAATTAAGATCTTTCTATTTGTGTCACTCGTGTAATTCGTGGCTAAATTTCTTTTGGCTGTAATTTATGTCTTACGAAAAGGCCGCCGAAGCGGCTGAATTTATCAGATCGAAATACGCCGGCGAGATCTCGACAGCTGTCGTGCTCGGCAGCGGGCTCGGGGCGTTTGCGGACGAGCTGACAAACGCCGTCCGGATACCTTACGAAGAGATCCCGGGATTTGCCCGCTCGACGGTCGAGGGGCATGCGGGCCAACTTGTGCTGGGTGAGATCGGCGGTGTCGCCGTGGCGGTCCAGCAGGGCAGATTTCACTATTACGAGGGTTACGACATGCAGCAGGTGATGCTGCCGGTCAGGACCTTTGGGCTGATGGGTATCAAGAACCTGATCCTGACAAACGCCGCGGGCAGCCTCAATTCGGATATGCAGCCGGGTTCGCTGATGCTGATCTCGGACCACCTGAACTGTCTCGGCGTAAATCCGCTGCGCGGCCCCAACGATACGCGGTTCGGCCCGCGTTTTCCGGACATGACAGAGGTTTATGACCGTGAGTTTCGGCACATCGCACTCGAAGAGGCCGCGGCGATCGCCCGCGAACGATTTGAAAAGGGGATCGACGCCGAGCTGACCGACTTTATGAACCCCGGCGTTTACTGTGCCCTGTCCGGCCCGACGTACGAGACGCCGGCCGAGATACATATGTACCGCCTTTTGGGGGCCGACGCGGTCGGTATGTCGACGGTGCCCGAGGCGATCGCCGCGCGTCACCAGGGCACGCGCGTACTGGGCATTTCGTGCATCACCAATCTGGCGGCCGGCCTGAGCGGCGAGACGATCGATCACGAAGAGGTGATGGAGACCGGCGCCCGCGTCGCGGAAGTTTTTAAGGAACTTTTGCGGAAGATAATCGCGAGAATTAATTAACCGCAAATGAAAGCGAATAAACGCGGATCGATCGATGATCGGCAGCTGCGTTTATCAGCGGTCGAATTTCTTTGTGGTCACGATTTAGTTAGGATAGACAAATGATAATTGGCATCTGTGGTGGAACAGGTTCGGGCAAAACGACGATCGCACGGGCGATAGTCGATGCCGTCGGCGCCGAACAGGTGGTGCTGGTCGAACAGGATTCGTATTACCGAAATCTGGCCGATATGCCGCTCGACGAGCGTCATCAGGCCAATTTTGACCATCCTGACTCGCTCGACAGCGACATGCTGGTCAACCATATCCTGCGATTGAAACAGGGTTTGGCGGTCGAGATGCCGATGTACGATTTTGCGACGCACACGCGCAGCGACCGAATCGAGGTGATCGAGCCAAAGCCGGTCGTTATCGTCGAAGGGATATTGATCTTTGCCGAGCCGCGAGTGCTCGACCTGCTGGATGTACGGATCTATGTCGATACGCCCGACGATATTCGGCTGATGCGCCGGCTGCGGCGTGATTCGACCGAACGCGGGCGAACGTTCGAACGCACGCTCGATCAATACGAACGGACGATCAGGCCGATGCATTTTGAGTTTGTCGAGCCGTCAAAACGCCACGCCGACGTGATCATCCCGGAGGGCGGACAGACGAGCGTCAGTGTCGAGCTGCTGTGCGGACTTGTCCGCGAAAGATTGAGCGAGCAAACGGCCGCAACGAGGTTATAAGTGCAGGAAAACGAAACAAAACTGATCGACGCCGCGATCGGGGCGAGACAGCGGGCTTACGCTCCTTACTCCGACTTTCAGGTCGGGGCTGCGGTTGAGGCTGAGAACGGCGATATCTATATCGGCTGCAACGTGGAATCGGCGAGCTACGGCCTGACCGTCTGTGCCGAGCGGGTGGCGATCTGGAAAGGCATCTCGTGCGGCGAAAAGCGCTTCACGCGGATCGCGGTCGTCGTCGATACCGAGGAACTGACACCGCCGTGCGGCGTCTGCCGCCAGATCATCTGGGAATTTTGCGGCGACGTGCCCGTGATACTCTCAAATCTCGAAGGCAAGACCGAAACGATCCAGATGAGCGAACTCCTGCCGCGGGCGTTTGATTCGAAGTTTTTGAAGTGATCTTCAGATATGCCTCTTCCGACCTATCAGACGTCGATGTTTCCGCTGCTTAAATTCGCGGCGGACGGACAGGAACACTCGCTTCGTGAAGCGGTTGTCGCGGTCTCAACTGCGTTTGGACTGACGGAAGAGGAGCGAGATCAACTTCTTGCAAGCGGAAGGAAGCCAATTATCGAAGATCGGGTAGGTTGGGCCAGAACGTACCTCGGACAAGCGGGCCTGTTAGAATCCACTCGGCGAGGCTTTTTCCGAATTACTCCTCGTGGACTTGAACTCCTCTCATCAGGCACGACCGATATCAACGACCAGGTTCTGAAACGGTATCCGGAATTTATGGATTTCGTTAGTAGGAAGTCGAGAAAGAAGAAAACTGACGAAACCGTATCATCCGTTGACCAAACGTCTTTCGATGAAAAAGCAAATACTCCGGAGGAGTCCTTAGAAGATTCATACCAAGCCATCCGAAATCGTCTCGCGGTCGAGATACTCGAACAGGTAAAGTCATGTTCACCTAAGTTTTTTGAACGTCTAGTTGTCCAATTACTGGTTGCGATGGGCTATGGCGGTACGCGAGAAGACGCCGGTCAAGCAATCGGGAAGAGCGGCGACGGCGGAATCGATGGGATAATTAAGGAAGACCGACTGGGACTTGACGTGATCTATCTTCAAGCGAAAAGATGGGAAGGAAGCGTGAGTCGTCCGGAGATTCAGAAGTTTGCTGGTGCACTGCTCGGAAATCAAGCTCGAAAGGGTGTTTTCATTACGACGTCGACCTTCACAAAGGAAGCAAGGGAATATGTGAAAACAATCGCCGCAACTATCATCCTGATAGATGGTGACGATTTGTCAAACTTGATGATGGATTTCAATGTTGGGGTCGCAGTCGAAGCAACCTATGAGATCAAGCGAATAGACTCAGACTATTTCTCAGAAGAATAGCGAATGACTTCCGGAGAAAATCCATTTTCCTGCGTCACTGATCAGGACTATTTGGTCGGCGATGAACGCGAGGCCTATTTTGCGTACTGGGCAAGCCGTACTATGGGCGAACGGTTATCCGAAATAACTCGACTAAATCGACTAAAATGGGGCGATGAGGTATTCGACCGCGGAATGGACAAATCTAAGATTGAGGTCGTCGATTTACGAACCGGCGAGGTAATCCAGTCCATTTCTAGTTCCCCTGGGGAGGTTTATAACTAGTTGCACAAAAGTTAGCTTATGTAGTAACTTCAGCTATGGATAAGCTGAAATTCTTCTTAACGACATCTCTCCTTTTCGTACTAACAATTTCGACATTCGGGCAGACGATCCCGCATCGTGACAAGTACATCGCACCGGCGGTTTGCGATCTGTTGATCGTGGGCGGCACGGTCGTGACGATGGACGGCGGGCGCCGTGTGATCGAGGACGGGGCGGTCGCGATCAAGGACGGTAAGATATTAAAGGTCGGGCCGCGGGCCGTGGTGACCAAAAATTTGACTGCCAAACGCACCGTCAACGCGGCCGGCAAGGCCGTCATCCCGGGGCTGATCAATACCCACACGCACGCTGCGATGTCGCTGTTTCGCGGCATTTCGGACGACCTGGACCTTAACGACTGGCTTACAAAATTCATCTTTCCGGCCGAGGCCAAGAACGTTAACGAAGAGTTTGTCAGGGCCGGCACGCGTCTCGGGATGGCCGAGATGATCCGTGGCGGGACGACGACGTACTGCGACATGTATTACTTTGAAGACGCGGTCGCCGACGAGACCAAAAAGGCCGGCATGCGCGGGGTGCTGGGCGAGACGATCATCAGATTTCCGGTCTCGGACAATAAAACGCCAGAGGCGGCACTCGCCTACACCGAAAAGTTCATTACCAAGTGGAAGAACGATCCGCTGATCGTTCCGGCCGCCGCACCGCACGCTCCGTACACGCTCGAGACGGCGACGCTCAAGGCGATTAAGGCCCAGTCGGACCGGTTGAATTCGACGGTCGTCATCCATGTGGCCGAGACCAAAAAGGAACGCGACGACATCTTTGCCCAGTTCGGCAAAACGCCCGCGTCATACCTTGCGAGCATCGGATTTTTGTCGGACCGGACAATCGCCGCTCACAGCGTCTGGCTCAGGCCGGACGAGGTCGATCTGTACAAGAGCTACGGCGTCGGGTCGGCACACTGTCCGACGTCGAATATGAAACTCGCGTCCGGCATCGCACCGATCCCCGAGATGATCGCAAAGGACGTCGCGGTCGGGCTCGGTACCGACGGTGCGGCGTCAAATAACGATCTCGATATGTGGGAGGAGATGGACCTGGCGGCAAAGCTGCACAAGGTGAGCACCAACGACCCCAAAACGCTGCCGGCCGAAACGGCGTTTGAAATGGCGACCATCCGCGGTGCGAGGGCATTGCATCTCGACAAGATCACCGGTTCGCTCGAGCAGGGAAAGCGTGCCGACATCGCGATCGTCGACCTCGACAGCCTCAATCAGATGCCGTGGTTCAACATTTATTCGTCTCTCGTCTATTCGACCAAGGCCGCCGATGTGCGGACGGTCGTGATCGAGGGCCGAATAGTGATGCTCGACCGCCGTTTGCTCACCCTGAACGAAAATGTTATAAAGAAAGACGCAAACGCATACCGCAAAAAAATCATCGATAGTCTTAAGAACTGATGTTGCGGGCTTTACCAAAAGCTCCTCGGCGTTAATTTTGCGGCGGCAGTTTGAGGTTGAAACGGGTCGTATAAGTGAGCCTTCGAGGGTGAGTTCGCTTGACCTTTACGGAAAATTTAAGTCAGTAATGGAGGACTCTAAATGCCGTTAAATGTCAGAAGGTTTTGCACTTCGGTTTTACTGGTTTTGTTAGGATCGATCGCAGGTGTGACGGCGCAGACGGTGCCGGCACAACCGTCAGTGCCGCAGGCTCCGCCGCCGTCGTCCGGCGACGTGATGCGTGACCGCATCTCAAAGGCCAAGGCGTTCATCGCCGTCCGCAACTATAACGCGGCGATCTACGAGCTTGAGAATATCCGCCGCGAGACCGGTGATACGGCTGTCCAGAGCGTCGTCAACGTCCTGTTGATGAACAGCTATCTGGAACAGGGCGATTACAAGCGTGCCCAGGACTTTCTCACGATCTTCTACAACGAACAAAAAACGACCAAGCCGAACGCGGCGGCGATCTATATGTCGGTCGCCGGACAGGTGGTCAAGGGTGCCCGCAGCCGCGTCGAACGCTATCGCTCGCTTGGACTAAGCGTTTCGGACCGGACGCTGCCGCTCGAGGCGGCAAACGACCTCGAAAAGATGCGTGAGACGCTCGAACTCGTGATCACGCAGGCGACCGAGATCGGCAAGGACACCAAAAAGACGGCCGACGCGATGGCGATGGTCGAAGAGGCGAGCACTTCGCGCAGTATGCTCGCCCGCGATGATTATGACGCCCGCCGCTGGAAGGACTCGGTTGCGGACGCCCGCGAGGAGATGTCCAATTCGCGAAGCGTGGTATTGAACGCCGTCAACGATACTACCGGCGACGGCGGCATGACGGCCTCGAATACGGCGATGACCACGCCCGCGGCCAACACGGCGGCGGTGATCACACCGACCGTCCAGCCGACACCTCAGGTGCCCGTAAATAAACCGCTCGCCGTTCGCGAACGCGAGGTCAAACCGCCCGATACGGCCGTGGCGAAGAACGAAAAGCCCGTGATCGTCGTTCAAAATCCGCCGCAGCCGAAAGCCGAGCCCAAACCGGCCGAGACTAAGACCGTGAATGACGATTCGCCGCTCGATGTCGGTTCGCTGGTCAATTACGCGACGCGTCAGTCACAGCCGACCTATCCGCCTGTCGCCAAAACCACGCGGACGACCGGTGTCGTTAAGGTCGAAGTAATGGTCGATGAAAAGGGCGAGGTCGCCGAGGTCCAGAAGACAAGCGGCCCGTCGATGCTGCAGGGTGCCGCCAAAGACGCGATCCGCAAGTGGAAATTCAAACCTTTTGTCCGCGATGGCCAACCGGTCAGGGCGACCGGATTTGTTAACTTTAATTTCGCGTTATAGCGGGCAGAACATACTTTTGTGACCGTGGGCGGCAACCTTTCATCGAGGTTCGCCGCCTAACAGTTTGGGAAGAAAAAATTTCCATAGATGAACCCGGATGGACACAGGAGCGGAAATAATATCTGTGTTTATCTGTGTCCATCTGTGGCTAACCTCTTGTCTTCATCTTTGCTGTAAACTCGACCTATGCGATACCTGATCTTCGTCCTGCTATTCTCAACCGCGGTTTTTGCCCAGGTGCCGGCGATCGAGCCCGGCGTTTCGCAGGAACTCGCCCGCTGGCGTGCCGCGCATTACAGCGACGTTCGCTACAAGCTGAACCTTACGCTCGAGAAGATGTCGCCGGTGTTGAAGGGGACGATGGAGATACGGGTGAACGTGAGCGGCGCGAAGTCAGAACCGGGAGCGATAGCGACTGGGCCCACCGTACCGATCATACTCGACTGGAGAAAGATCAAAGGCCATGAGGACAAGTCCACGATATCTAACGTTAGTATCAATGGCGTTGCGAAGAACCCAGTCGCTATCGCTCCCGGTTCTGACACGGAACACCTCGTCTTCCGTGACGGCGTCAAACCCGGCGAGAACGTCATCACGCTTGATTTTACCTCGCCGATACTGACTTCGGGTTCGGCGATCACGCGGTATATCGACAAAGAGGACGGGTCGGAATATATCTACTCGCTCTTCGTCCCCAGCGACGCCAGCACGGCGTTCCCGGTATTCGACCAGCCGGATCTTAAGGCGAGGTTTGATACGTGCGCTAGCGTTCCTAATGACTGGAAGATCATCTCTAATGAGGCGAACGTCGGAGCTCTCGAAATAGACGGCACCAGCGGTTTCGCGGAAAGATTCTGCATAGGTGAAGAAACCAAACCCATCAGCACCTACGTCTTCGCATTTGCCGCCGGGCCGTGGGAGAACGCTGAGTTAACTCACTCGGAACAACAAAAATGGCGAGGCTCGGATAATGGTGAAGACATAACCTCGCGAATTTATGTCCGCAAATCCCAAGTTGCCAAATTCATACCCCATGCGAAAGAGGTCTTTCGCCTTAATCGTGAGGCCGTTAAGTATTTCGAGGAGTATTTCGATTACAAGTTTCCGTTTCCTAAGTACGATCTGGTGTTGATACCGGAGTTTCCGTTTGGCGGGATGGAGCATGCGGGGGCGACGTTTTTGAGGGAATCGGCGATCATATTTCCGCAGGAGCCGACCAAGAGCGACCACATTTCGCGTGCGGTGCTGATTTTTCACGAGGCGGCGCATCAGTGGTTTGGCGACACGGTGACGATGAAATGGTTCGACGACCTGTGGCTGAAAGAGGGCTTTGCGAACTTTATGGCGTATAAGGCGGTCGATAAGATCATGCCCGACGCCAACGCGTGGAAAGTCTTCTACGAACGCATAAAACAGCCCGCCTACGCGACCGACTCAACCCGCGGCACCACGCCCATCTACCAACCGATCGAAAACCTAAACTCCGCAAAATCCGCCTACGGCAATATCGTCTACAACAAAGCCCCCGCGTTCCTAAAACAAGCCGAGTTCTACCTAGGCCAAGACAAATTCCAAACCGCCGTGCGAGCGTTTTTGAAGAAGCACGATTATAAGAATGCGACTTGGGAAGATCTGGTGAAGGAGTTTGCGTTGGTTACGGTCATAGAGCGTAAGAGTGGAAAGTATTACGAATCACTTAACGCAACTGACAAATTGGATTATGAGGTTTTCGAAAACCAACAGATTGAAAAGTGGGCGGAAATTTGGGTGACAACTGCGGGTTTGCCAAAGGTAAGAACCTTGGAAAAAATTTTGACGTCGAAGTACAAGCCTAGTTGGTCAATAAATTCAGTAACGGAAACTTCTGACGGTTTCGTTCCCGATAATTTCATACAAGTTGCTTCACTAGGCGGAAATGCTGAATGGAAACAAGATATCGAGGTGGTAAAAGCCTTCTCTAATGGAGATAGAGAATCCGAGAAGGCCATTCTTGGGCTACGACGAGGCCACTTAGCGAAAACTTCAGGTAACAACTATTGGGACGCTCCTGGAAGGTTTGATGATACGATTCCTGACGCAGACAAGAAGGAGACGCGACAATCTACCTTTGTTCTATCAAACTACCAAGACTACGGCTACGGCATATTTCTGCTCGACGACAAGAGCCGCGAGTATGTTCTGAAGAATGTCCAGAACGAAAAGGACGCGTTTCTGCGCTCCATGATGTACGGTGCCCTGTGGGACAGCGTCCGCGAAGGCGAACTCGACCCACGAACCTACGTCGATGTCGCGATCAAGAACCTCGCCAGCGAACAAGACGAAACCATCGCCCAAATGATGACCGGCCGCACGGCAACGGCGTTCAACTACTATATCGACAAGGGCAGAAACCCAAGCGGTGGCGAGGGTGCCCCTCAAGGTGCAAGTACGCCAAAGGGCACACTCCCTACCGGTCGTGTTTCCGCCTCGATTGCCGCTTTTGAGTCCGTCCTCATCGAACGCATCAAAAACGCCCCGACGATCGGTCAGCGGATCACGTTCTTTCGCACGCTGGTTGCCAATGCGACCACGGAGAGTTCACGCTCTGTGTTGAAGGCGATGCTGAAAGGCGGAAACCTGAGCGGTAGCGAGGGTGCCCCGCAAGGTTCAAGTGCGCCAAAGGGCACACTTCCTACCGGTCGTGTTTCTGCCTTTGTTATTCGTGCCAAAGACAAATTTGACATCGTCACTCGCCTTGCGGTTTTGAATGACCCGGACGCCGCGAGCCTGCTTGCCGAGCTTGAGAAAACGGAGACCTCGGATGACGCCAAGCGTTACGCCTATGCCGCGAGGGCGGCGTTTCCGACCAAGGAGAACCGCGAGAAGTTTTGGAACGACTTTGTCGCGAACAAAGATATTAGCGAGAGCTGGATCGAGGCCGCCGTCGGGCCTTTTAACTCGGTCCGCAACAGCGAACTGTCGTTGCCGTACCTCGAACGGGCGTTAAAAGAGCTGCCAAACCTCAAGCGCTCGCGAAAGATATTCTTTGTAAACAACTGGCTCGGCGCCTTCATCGGCGGCCAACGCTCGGAGGAGGCTCTGAATATCGTTAACAAGTTTCTCGCCGACAACCCGAACCTGGACAAAGACCTGCGGCTTAAGCTATCGGAGAACGTCGATATTGTCGAGCGTGCGGTCAAGATCCGTGCGAAATACGGGTCAAATTAATGGCCGGAAGAACGAAAAGGAGAATTTAACCACAGATAAAAGCGGATGAGCACAGATAGATCCATTTACTAAAGCTGAAAACTCAGACATTTATCTGTGTCCATCTGTGTCCATCTGTGTCCATCTGTGGTTCCACTTTTCTTGATCTATGCCTTTTCCGGAGTTCAAGGCCCGAGCGAAATACGGGTCAAATTAATGGCCGGAAAAGCGAAAAGGCGAATTAAACCACAGATAAAAGCGGATGAGCACAGATAGGAAACTGTTAGAAATGGTTTTTCTGATCCGCGTCTATCTGCGTTCATCTGCGGCTAATTTCCTTTCCGTGTCCTCTGTGCCTTTGTGGTGAATTCTCTTTTGTTACTGAAAGTCGTGTGAGCCGATCTTGCTGACAAAGGCGCTGATCGTTTCGAAATACAGTGCCTTGATCATCGCTCCGTCCTCGGCGATGCCGCGGATGAGCAGAAAATCGCTTGAGACGATGGTCGAGCGAAACTTGTCGAAAACGTCGGGCATCACGATAAAATTTGAAAAACCTGTCTCGTCCTCCATCGTGATAAAAACGACATCGTTCGCCGTGCTCGGCCGCTGGCGGACGATGACCGCACCGGCGACCGTGACCAGCTCGCGCTTTCGCAGGTTCAAGGTCCGGTTTGCCGGCAGCACGCCGCGTTTATCTAACTCATCGCGAAGAAAACGCATCGGGTGTTTGCCGATGGTGATGCCGGTCGTCATCAGGTCGGTCTCCATCAGCTGCCATTCGGACATACGGTCGATAAACGCGGGTGAGCCTTCCGCATTGAGAACCACCCCGTCAGCTTCGCTGCCACCCCTCCTTGGTAAGGAGGGGAGCTTTTCGAAAAGTTCGCCGGCGGGCCGGATGGCGAGCTCCGATTCCCACAGAGCCTGACGGCGGTGGACGGTCGAGTCGAAATTGAGGGCACCGGCGAGGCTGAGGGCACGGATCTCTTTTTTGTTTATTTCAGGGACACGTTGTATGAGGTCATCGACGCCGGAATAGTGTCGGTCTGAAAGAACCCAGTCGCTACCGCTCCCGGTTCTGACACGATTGGCGACGATCGCGTCGGCGACGTCCTTACGCAGGCCTTTGACGTATTTGAGCCCGATCCGCACGCGGCCGTCCTCGATCGTAAATAGCCGCTCGGAGCGGTTGATGTCGATCGCGTTAAAGTGCAGCCCGTGCCGCTGGGCGTCCTTGATCAGCGTCGCCGGTGCGTAAAACCCGAGCGGGTAATTATTGAGCATCGCGGTCGTAAATTCGGCCAGATAATGCACCTTGAGATACGCCGAAGCGTACGTCAAAAGGGCAAAGCTGGCCGCGTGCGATTCGGGAAAGCCGTAGTTGGCAAATGCGAGGATGCTCTTGACGATGCGGTCCTGCGTCGCTTCGTCGATGTCCTTGTCCGCCATGCCGGAACGCAGCCGCACCTCGATCTTGGCGAGCCGTTTGTCCGCCCGCTTGAAACCCAAGGCCCGCCGCAGTTCCTCAGCCTCGCCGCCGGTAAACCCGGCGATAGCCATCGCCATCCGCAGCAGCTGTTCCTGAAAGAGCGGCACGCCGAGCGTGCGTTTCAGTATCGGCTCAAAGCTGGGGTGCATATAGTCGACCTTTTCCTTGCCCATTCGGCGGGCGATGTAGCCGCTGAGCATCTTGCCGACGATCGGGCCCGGACGGATGATAGCGACCTGGACGACGATGTCGTAAAAATTTTCGGGCCGCGATTTTGGCAAAAAGTTGATCTGAGCCCGGCTCTCGACCTGAAACATCCCGATCGTATCGGCGTCCTGCAGCGTTTTATAGACGAGCGGGTCGTTCTTAGGCAGGCGGCCGAGATCGACCTTTTCGCCGCGGTGCTGCTCGATCAGCGTGAGCGTGTCGCGGATGACGGCCATCATTCCGAGGCCGAGCAGATCGACCTTGACGATGCCGAGGCGTTCGCAGTCGTCCTTGTCCCACTGGATGATGTTGCGGCCGGGCATTGACGCGGGCTCGAGAGGCACGACGCCGTCGAGCCGCCCGAGGCTGATGACCATGCCGCCCGAGTGCTGTCCCAGATGCCGCGGATAATCGAGTACGCGAGCGTACATCTCCATATATTTGGCGATTCGGTAATTGTCACGCGGGTCAAAGCCGGCCTCGACAAACCGCGACATCATCTCGGCCCGCGTGTGCGTGCCGTAGTGCGGAATGATCTTGGACAGACGCTTTAACGCGGCCTCGTCAAACCCGAACACCTTGCCCACCTCGCGGGCGGCCGACCGGCCGCGATAGCTGATGACGTTGGCCGTCATGCCGGCACCGCGCTCGCCATATTTTTGGTAAACGTGCTGGATGACGCGTTCGCGGTCGTCGCCCGACGGCAGATCGATGTCGATGTCGGGGTACTCGGTCCGCTCTTCGGAAAGAAATCGCTCAAACAGCAGGTCGGCCTCGATCGGGTCGACCGCCGTGATGCCGAGAGCGTAGCAGACGACCGAGTTGGCGGCCGAACCGCGGCCCTGCGAGAGGATGTTGTTGGCACGGCAAAACTGCGAGATGTCCCAGACGAGCAGAAAATAGCCGGCGAGCTTGAGCTTGGCGATCATGTTCAGCTCGTAGTCGAGCTTGGCTCGAACCTTCGGCGTCAGTGCCCAGTAGCGCCAGACCGCACCTTTCTCGGCCTGTTTGCGAAGGAACGAGTCCATCGTCTCGCCCGGCGGCACGGGATAATCGGGGAACGTGTAGCCGAGCTCGTCCATCGAAAATTTAACGCGGTCGGCGATCTCGACGGTCGCGGCGACGGCCTGTGGATAATCGTCGAACTGATACGCCATCTGCGCCGCCGATCTGAGATAGCGTTCGCTGTTTTCGGAGATCAGGCGGCCGGCATTCTCGATCGTGCAGTGATTTTTGATACAGGTAAAAACGTCAAACAGCTCGCGGTCACGCTGCGCGGCATAGTACGGGCCGTTGCTGGCAAAATACGGCAGACGAAACTTGTGGGCAAGGGCGAGCAGCGTCTGGTTGACGGCCTCTTCGTGCGGCAGATTGTGCCGCTGTAATTCGACGTAGAGCCGGCCTTCGAAAACGTATTTGAGCCACGCCAGAGCCTCCTGGCCGCGGTGCCGCTTGATGTGATGGTGCAAAAAACCGTCGGCCCCGCCCGTAAAGCAGAGCAGCCCGGCTGAGTGCTCCTCGATGTCGCGGCGGGTCGCAAAATGCTCGCCCTTTTTATGCCGCAGTTTGACGGTCGTGATCAGGCGGCAGAGGTTCTGATAGCCCGCAAGGTCCAGCGGCATCAGCGGCAAAAGGCTGCCGTCGTCCATCGTGATCTCGGAGCCGATCATTGCCCTGACGCCCTGCTCCTTTGCCTCAAAATGCAGCCGCACCGCCCCCGAGACCGTGTCGCGGTCCATCATCCCGACCGCCGGCATATCAAGCTCGGCGGCGCGCACGGCGATGTCCTCGGGCAGCGAACCTGAGGAGAGAAAACTGAACGCGGAGCGTGTGTGGAGTTCGATAAACGACATCGGCTCTTGTCCCGGAAAGGGACGCCTCTAATCAAATTCGCCGGTGACCAGCCAGTCATTGCCCGTTCTTTGCAGGCAATAGACGCCGCCATTCTCGATCTCGACGTGCCATGCACGCCTGTCCCAGGCCTTTTCCCACCAACGCGAATTGGTCCGCCAGACGCCGCTGCACGCGACGACGCGGCCGGCAAAATAACGCGTCCGCAGGTAGATGAGCTGCTTGTCACGCACCAGCACCTCGGCCGCGACCGGCGGTTCGTAATAGGTAAACGCGATGACCGGAGCTCTCGGCCCGGCGTGCGTTTCAATGCCCGCGGGCAGTCGGCCGGCATCGAGGGCGAACGGCCGCTCGAGCCGCTCTTCGAGCAGCACGGGCACGCCGACATTCGTCTCGCCGACGAGTTTTTTGATCTTGCCGACCGTCAGCAGCAAGCTCTCGGGCTGCGGCTTTGAGGCGGCGTAAAGCCCGCTCTGGGCCGGACGCGGACGGGTGAAATGTGCCCTGGTGCTGACGGCCGTGATACCCGCGGCGGGCGGATCGGCCGAAATGCGCAGATCGATGATCTTGAGCCAGAACGACCTGTCGAGCGTCGGAAACGACGTCTTGATCTCGTACGCCTTGTCGCCTTTTTTATCGAGCCTGAACCTGATATCGATCTGCTCGGTGCTCCAGCCGTGCTTATTTACGGCCGTCAACATTTGCTCGAGGCCGCGGTTGACGATAAAGATCAGCTGGGTAAAATCGTCGACCGGATCGTCCAGTTCGTAATGCCAGACGGCCTCGGTCTCTTTGATATTGGGCGTCAGGACACGGCGCGGCCTCTGTTCGACGACGTCGAGCACATCGCGAAAATCGCGGCCGTACCGAGCGACGAGGTCATCGGCCGGGATATTTCGCAGATCTTCGATGCGGCTGATGCCGAGAGCCTCAAAGACACCGGCCGTGTCGCGGTCGATATCCAGATCGCGAAGCGGCAGCTGCGAAAATGCCGCCGGCTCGGCGACCGAGCGGCTCAGGCCGCGGTTCTCACGGGCGAGCAGCATCGCCGTCTCGACCGTTTCGGCGACCGCGACATTTCCGGCGATATTATTGCGTTCGAGCTCCTTCACTATATTTTGTGCGATCTTATTCCCGTCGCCGACCAGTTTTTCGAGCCCGCTGACGTCAAACAGTACGCCGTCGCCGAGCATCTCGATGCGGTAGGCAAACCCGTAGGCGATCGCCGATAAGATAGCGGCGTCCTCGTGTGCATTTGGCGAAATGATGCATGCATAGGCTCTAGACATCGCTGTAGTCAAACTCGATCCTGGCCGCCGTCTGCGGGCCGGAAAAATGCTTTCTCGACTGCAGCCCGAGATGAAACTCGCGCAGCAGTTTGTACCGCCCGAGCCCCGACCAGACCGTGTCCCGCCGCGACATCTCGAACGACTGGTGCGATGCCGAGCCCGCGACCGGTTCCTCGGCCGTGACGACGAAAAGCGTCGGCGTTTCCTTGATCCGCGTGCGGTAACGATACCAATAGGTGCGCGGCACCATCCGCAGCTTTTGTGTCGGCAATCCGCCGAGATTGAGCCAGATCACCCCGAAACCCTTTGCCTGCACCAGATAGTCGGCCGCCGTAAACGCCCGCTCGAGGTCGCCGCCGCAGCGTATCCAGAGCAAATTGTCCAGTACGACGCCCGCAAGTGCCGCCGACCGCGGATCAAGGCCGTCGCACGAATCGACCACCGCACAGACCTCGCCGAGGGCCGTCAACTTGGCCAGCAGATTGAGCACAAGGCTTGTCCGGCCGGTGCTCGCATCACCGACAAACTCGCTCAAAGTGCCGCGTGTAAGGGCCAATCCGACCGCGTCGAGCAGAACCTCCTCAGAGTGCTTTTGTTCCTCTCTCAGGTGGGATAAACTTTTGACCAGGCTCAGGTGTCTCATACAGATGCTTGCGAGAATGCAAGTATATCTCATAGATGAAACACAAGTCAAAAAAATCTACGCAAGAGTGAGTCTTTCTCACCCCCTCGATCTGAGATCTCAAAAGACAGGCCCCAAAGCACCTGAACACGCAGTCTAGGCGGAAATGGCGGCTTCGGTCTTAGCAAGAAATGCTGACATAGCATCAGGGGCGATCGGTCTCGAGAAATGAAATCCCTGTCCGGCCCCGCAACCAAGATCCTGCAGTTCCCGGATCTGATCGGGATGCTCGATGCCCTCGGCGATAGTGCGAAGATTGAGTGAATCGCCCATCATAATGATCGCTCGGGCCACGGCATTGCCCTCGCTGCCCTGGCCGAGCTTATCGACGAATGATTTATCGATCTTGAGGATGTCAATAGGGAAGCGCTGCAGATAACTGAGGCTCGAATAGCCCGTGCCAAAATCATCGATCGCCAGCCTGACGCCGAGTTTTTTCAGGTCGTGGAGTTTGAGAATGGTGGCTTCGGTATCCTGCAGCATAAAGCTCTCAGTGATCTCGAGGATCAGCGACTGCGGCGGCAATCCCGAGGACTTGAGCGCGGTACTGACAATATTGACAAGCTCTTTTTTCATGAACTGGCGTATCGAGATGTTGACCGTCACCGAAACGTCCCTAAGGTCTTCGTGAATCTCCCGCCAATGCTGAACCTGCCGGCAAGCCTCGCGCAGGATCCACTCGCCCAACGGAACGATCAGATTGGTCTCCTCGGCAAGCGGAATAAACTTCATCGGTGACAGAAGGCCGAATCTCGGGTGCTGCCACCGGACAAGTGCCTCGAGCCCCAGGATCTTTTTGGAATGCAGGTCAAAGATCGGCTGATAGTGCAGCGTAAACTCCTTTTCATCGATGCCGCGGCGGAGATCGACCTCAAGTTCGATCCGCTCCATCAGAGCCTCGTGCATCTGCGGCTCAAAAACGACAAACTTACCCTTTCCGTTGTTCTTGGCCAGGTACATTGCCAGATCGGCATTGCGCAAGAGCTCTTCCGAGCCGGAAATGTCACCGGTGCCCGATGCGATCCCGATGCTCGTGCTGACATAGACCTCATTGCCGTCGATCACGAACGCCTGTTCAAAAACCGAAAGAATGCGGTCGGCAATGTTGACGGCTTCGTCGGCGTGTGTGACCGATTCGACCAGAACGGCAAATTCGTCGCCGCCGAGCCGGGCCGCGGTATCAGAATTCCTGAGACAGTCCTGCAGCCGGTCAGCGACGGCAACAAGTAACTTGTCACCGGCTGCGTGGCCGAGCGAGTCATTGACCGATTTGAAATTATCAAGATCGAGGAAAAGTACGGCGACCGACACGTGGTTACGAACGCGCTTTTGAATAGCGTGATCGACGCGGTCACGAAAAAGGGTCCGGTTGGCGATCTTGGTCAACGGGTCGTGCAGGGCCTGATGCGTAAGCTGGTCCTCGAGCGACTTGCGCTCGGTCACGTCCATCATTGAGCCGATCATTCGGATTGGCCTGTTATCACTGTCATAAACGACATAACCGCGATCGACCACAAAGGCGTACGAACCGTCGCTTCGGCGAAATCTGTACTCGTCGGTCCAGAGGTTCTTGCCGCTTTCGATATGGCGATAGATATCCAGTCTGACACGCTCGCGATCGTCCGGGTGCAGCCGGTCGGACCAGGACGTCATGCTCGAACCGATCTCATCGCTGGAGTACCCAAAGAGCTTTTGATAACCCTCGTTACGCCAAAACTCGTTGGTCGAGAGATTCCAATCCCAAATGGCGTCGCTGGTCGCACGGGTAACCAACTCAAATCTTTCCTGGCTGATCCGAAGAGCTTCCTCAGAGCGTTTTCGCTCGATCGCCAATGCGATCTGGTCGGCGACCGCCGTCAGCAGATCGACATCCTGCTGTGAATAGGTGTCTGAGTTTTCGTAATCCTGAACGACAAGTACGCCGATCGCTCCATCGGGCGTTTTGAGCGGTACGCCGAGCCAGATCGGCGAGTCGGTACCGACTGACTCGACCTCGCCGAGTTCGATCAGCCGCTGGGCGTCCTCGTGCGTAAACAGCATCGACCGGCCCTGGCGGAAAACATACGCGCTCAAGCTGCGGCCGACCCGCAGCGGTCCGGGCATCGGGTCAAATTTGTCGACCCAAAACTGCATGGTCAGCAGTTCCGTCGCGGGGTCAAAGAGGGCGACAAAAAAGTTTTCGGCGTAAACGATCTTCTTGATCGTCCGATGGATGTGGTTAAGAAGGTCGTCGAGGTTAGCGGTGGTCGTGACGCCATGGATGATCTTCGAGATCGCCCGGGATTCGGCCTCGAGACGTTTGGGCCGCGAGATATCACGTGCCAGGCAGACTATATTGTAGGCACATGTATCAGGGTCAAATATTTTCGACGCAGAGACCGAGACGGGAAAACGGGTGCCGTTCTTTCGCAGGCAATAGGTCTCAAGGCGCTTGGTATTACCGCTCT
Source organism: Pyrinomonadaceae bacterium (assembly GCA_044221625.1). GTDB lineage: Bacteria > Acidobacteriota > Blastocatellia > Pyrinomonadales > Pyrinomonadaceae > OLB17. Next base: position 23,848 of record JBGAOU010000022.1, read on the forward strand.
TTTGAAAGAGCCTGGCAAACAACTTCTGAAATACCTTCTCGCTACGGGCGAGGATACCGACCGGTTTTCCGATCAATTCCTCGCGGGAATAACCTGTAAGTTCAAGTGCGGCAGGATTGACCCTCGTGATCCGTGTGTCCGGGTCGATGACGAGTACCGCGTCGCTGATCGAATTAAAAATGCTGTCGCCGAGACTCAACAGCGGCGTAGATCCGCCGTCAGTCACGTGAGTATCAGCGTATTTGGGCGACTCAAAGCCCGTGTACGAAGGGTATTCGTGATGAGGATATATCGAGCCGAAAGATGCCGACGGCATTGTGATCTCAGACTCGTCTGACCGCGATAATGGTTCCATTTCCTTTGTTTTTGACGACAATAAAATGCATTGGCGGCGTGCTTCGAAGGGAATCAACGCTTCCAACCGCAGGAAAATGTTGGAAACCGCAATATTGAAATCGGTCGCGGGTGGGCGAGGCGCGACAAAACATACCATTTCGGATTGTGTATTAAACATTGTTAAAAGTCAATAGTTTTGTTTCAAACATATTCGGTGCCGATGATGACGGAATCATCGTTCATGGATCGTTTGTCAGCATCCGAATGGCACGCATCACTGACCCGGTACAGAATATGATCTATAATCGAACAGCGATGAACGAGGTATTAAATGTAGTTGGCGGCGGTTTGGCCGGTGTCGAGGCGGCGTGGCAGGCGGCGGAACGCGGCGTAAAAGTGCGGCTCTATGAAATGCGGCCCGTACAGCAAACGCCCGCGCACCGCACGGACAAGCTGGCCGAGATCGTGTGTTCAAATTCGCTCAAAACGGACGAGCCGGGAAGTGCTCCGTACCTGTTGAAAGAAGAACTTCGCCGCGGCGGTTCGATGGTGCTCGATGCCGCCCACGCGACCAGGGTGCCGGCCGGTGCCGCACTATCGGTCGATCGGATCAAGTTTGCCGAAATGATCACCGAGAGGGTCGAGGCACATCCGAATATTGAGATCGTCCGCGAAGAAGTGACATCGATCCCGGCCGACGGCGTCACGATCATCGCGACCGGGCCGCTCACGTCGGACGCGTTGACCCGCGAAATAATGAAGCTGACGGGCGACGACCAGCTATATTTCTACGACGCGATCGCACCGATCATCGCCGCGGATTCGATCGATATGACGATCGCGTTCAAGGCAGCCCGCTATGATAAGGGCGGCGACGACTATATTAACTGTCCGATGGACAAGGATCAGTACGAGGTGTTCATCGATGCATTGCTGAACGCAAACTCGGTCCCGCTGAAGCGGTTTGAAGAAACGCACTGGTTCGAATCGTGCCTGCCGATCGAGGAGATCGCCCGCCGCGGTCCCGAGACGCTGCGGTTCGGCCCAATGAAGCCCAAAGGGCTGCGCGACCCGAGGACGGGCGAAGAACCGTGGGCGTGCGTGCAGCTGCGTCAGGAAAATATGATGGCTGACGCGTACGGCATGGTCGGTTTTCAGAACCACTTGCGTTACGGCGAACAGGAACGCGTGCTCAAGCTGATCCCGGGACTCGAAAACGCGGAATTTCTACAATTCGGCCAGATACACCGCAATACGTTCATCAACTCGCCGGCGATCCTGAATGAATCTCTGGCGACACGCGAAAACCCGCGATTGTTCTTCGCCGGTCAGATCACCGGCGTCGAGGGTTATGTCGAATCGGTCGCGACCGGTTGGATGGCCGGTATAAACGCGGTTAACGTTCTGCGTAACAACGCGATGATAACGGCGCCGCCGACATCGGCCATCGGCTCGTTGTGCCGATATGTTTCGAACGTCGAAACCAAGAATTTTCAGCCGGTAAATATCACTTTCGGCCTGCTCGAACCGCTCCCGCCGGAACTTCGTAAAAAGTATCGACGGAAGCGCGAACGGCATATTTTTCAGGTCGAGCGGGCATTGAAGGATTGGGATGACTGGATCGAAGAATATTGCCGTTGCCTTTAGGCAACGGTTTGGATGGCAAGCAAATAACGGGCTTTAGCCCAACAACAAACCTATGTCATATGTTCGCATCTGGGTTCATGTTGTTTTCAGCACGAGAAATCACGAGCCTTACTTCACGAGCGAGATCCGTCGGCAATTGATCGAGCACATTCGTTTGAACTGCCGTGCAAAGGACATCTATCTTGATCGAATTGGAGGATGGTCTGAACACCTGCATTTGTTGATCTCGCTTGGCCGTGAACAGAACATCGCCAAGGTGGTGATGCTGATAAAAGGCGAGTCTTCCCATTGGCTGAATCAGCAGAATTTCTTTAAGGGAAAGTTCTTTTGGCAGGATGACTATTTTGCCATTTCTGTTTCCGAGTCACTTGTCGGAAAGGGGCAGGATTACATTGACCGTCAGGAAGACCATCACCGAGCTGTTCCTTTCAGCAAGGAGTTAGAACGGTTGGAGGATCTGACGGGAGAAAGTTGGGGCTAAAGCCCCGGTCTTTGTTGGGGGCTCGTACCGTTGCCTAAAGGCAACGGCAATATAGGACATAAGAAGGCAGATCTCATTTTTACGACAAGACTCATGGACCCAACAACGATCTTGATCATTTTCGCGATATTTTTTGTCGCCGTGCTGTATTCGTCGGTCGGGCACGGCGGGGCGTCGGGTTATCTGGCGGTGATGGCGTTTCTGGCGGTCGCACCCGAGGTGACGCGGCCGACGGCGTTGCTGCTGAACCTTTTTGTCGCGACGATCGGGACTATACAGTTTTGGCGTGCCGGATATTTCTCGTGGCGGTTGTTTCTGCCGTTTGCGGCCGGATCGATACCGATGGCACTCGTTGGCGGGATGATCCATTTGCCGACCGAGGTTTATAAGATCGTCCTTGGCGGAGTGCTTTGCCTGGCGGCGGTCCGACTGGCGATCCATCTAAAAAGCGACGATCAGGTCAAGGATCCGCCGTTGATCGCGTGTCTGCTGATCGGGGCGGCGATCGGGCTGCTTTCGGGAATGGTCGGGGTCGGCGGCGGCATATTCCTGACGCCGATCTTGCTGTTGATGCATTGGTCCGAAGCGAGGGTCGCGGCGGGCGTGTCGGTGTTGTTCATTTTGGTCAATTCGATCTCCGGCCTGGTCGGGCAGTTCATTAAGGGTTCGCTGAACGGCCTGCCGCCCGAGGTCTGGGCGTGGATCGCCGTCGCGGTTGTCGGCGGACTGATCGGATCGACGCTCGGCAGCAAGCGGTTCACCTCGATGACGCTGAGGCGGGTGCTGGCGGTCGTGCTCCTTTTTGCCGGGATAAAGTTAATTTTAGTGTAGGCAAATAATAACCGCATTTGGTAATCAAATAGTCGGCTCAATGAAGGCATTAACCTCGACATTTATCCTGATCGCGGCGGCGGTCTGCATTTCGGCCCAATCGGGGCGAAATAAGCCCAGCGAGACGCCGACCCCGACGCCGCCCGCACGTTCGTCGGCCGGCTATATCCCGACCGAGGCGAAACTGCCGGCCGCATCGCCGACACCGACCCCTAAGCCGAAGGACGACCCGGATATCATCAAGGTAGACTCGGCGCTCGTACCGATACCGGTTTCGGTCAATGACGCGTCCGGAAGGCCGGTCACCAATTTGAAACTCGCGGATTTTGAACTCAAGATCGACGGCCGGTCGGTCGAGCTGAGCGAACTTACCCGGTCTGAGTCGCCGATCCGGCTGGCGATGTTGTTTGATAATTCGTCAAGTGTGATGATCGCCCGCGAGTTTGAAAAGGAAGCCGCGGTGAGGTTTTTTCGGCGGGTGATCAGGCCCGACCGCGATCAGGCGGCGCTATTTTCGCTCTCGGATTTTACGCGTCTCGAGCAGCCGCTGACGCGTGACGTATCGCTGCTGACACAGGCGATCAGGATGTTCCCCGAGCCGAAAGGAGCGACGGCGTTGCTCGACGGCATCATTGAGGTTGCCGAGTACCTTAAGGGCTCGGAGGGGCGGCGCGTCGTCGTGATCGTCTCGGACGGCGAGGACACGTACAGCGACATCAAGACCACGCTTGAGACGGTGACCAAGGCACTGCAGGTCGCCAATTGTCAGGTCTATGTCGTAAAGACCAAGGAATTTGAAAATTATAAACGCACCGGGCTGCGGGGCGGCAATGCCAATATCCGGGCCCTGACGGCCGAGCGGCGGATGCTCGAACTTGCCGAGCAGACCGGCGGAGCGGTGTATTCGCCGATCGACGAGGACGAGATGAACGCCGCCTTTGCCCAGATATCGGCGGACCTCTCGCAGCAGTACGTGCTCAGCTATTACCCCGACGACGAGGCCGATAAACGCGGCGATTTTCGAAATATCACATTATCGGTAAAGGGCCGTCAAAATATGACCATCCGCACGCGGAAAGGCTATTATGTCGGCGGGAAATGATGTAATGCTTGACGATCACCTCGCACAATTTCTTCAGCATCTGAAGTATGAGCGCAACCTGAGCCCGCATACGCTCAGGAACTATGCCAGCGACCTCGAGCAGTTTCGTGACCATCTTTTTCGTGTCGAGCGGCGGACTGACATCCCGATCGAGGAGATCGACCGCCTGACCATTCGCGAGTGGATGGCGGGCCTGCACGAGGACCACAAAAAGACGTCGGTCGCCAGAAAGCTGGCCAGTCTCCGCACGTTCTTTCAATTTCTCGTCCGCGAGGGCAAGCTTGAATCCAATCCGGCAAAGCTCGTCGCGACCCCGCGTATCGAACGCAAACTGCCGAATCACCTCTCGATGGAGGACGCGGTCAGGTTTATCGAGACACCTGATATCAACACCGACCTCGGCCGCCGCGACCGGGCGATACTCGAGTTTCTGTACGCCACGGGCATTCGTGTCGGCGAACTCGTCAGCATCGACCTGGCCGACATTGATTTTCGCGAACGCATGGTCCGCGTCACCGGCAAGCGTAAGAAACAGAGGATCGTGCCGTTCGGCGAGCCCGCCCTTCAGGCATTGATGCTCTATCTGGATAAGACACGGCCCGTTTTTTTGAACGAATGTCCGCCGGCGACGCGTAACGCCAACGCGGTATTCCTGCATCGCCGCGGCGGTCGTTTAACGACCCGCAGCGTCGGACGGATGATCGACAAATACATCAGGCTGTGTGCCGATATTCACGACATTTCGCCGCACAGCCTGCGGCACACCTTTGCCACGCACCTGCTCGATCAGGGGGCTGACCTTCGTGATATCCAGGAGCTGCTCGGCCACGCAAGATTGTCGACGACACAGATCTACACTCAGGTTTCGATGGAAAAGATGATCGAGGTGTATGATAAGGCTCATCCGAAGGCGTAGTTATGGGGAGCTATCCTTCTTTTTTCGTTCCATTCGCTTTGAAATTAAATCTTCACCCTTGTGATTTATCCACAATTCGACATTTCCATCTGGGGAAATGCGAGCAATGAAAGGCCGACTCTGGTTCAAGACCAAATTGGCAATCCGGCGTAACGCAAGGCTTACTGCCAAGATTTGCTGATCACTAGTAATAGAAGTGCTCGTGAAAAAAAACGCCGCTACTTTCGAGGTTACTATTGCTTGTTTTTCTAGGTAGTTTTTCTTGATAGCTTTGTCGCTACTGATAATGACCCAGCTATTCTGACCGCAGGCTTCAATCCAGTCGACATCAGGAGTTTCGGGTGAAAAGTGATCATCATGAGCCTCAACTGAGAGTCCCATCTCTCTCAGGCCGTTTACTAAGCTGTAACGCCCAGAGGATCTATCGACGAAGAATATGCACCCCTTAAGCAGCTCGGCGTATGATTCCTTCGTAGTCAAGCGCTTCTTTGATTTGCGTTTCTTCAATGGAGTAGTCTTTTGAGAGTTGACCTATTTTCTCCCCTGCCTTAAACCGTCCCGCAATTACATTTGTTGGAACGCCAGTTCCAACAAGCGTAGGCCGACCGAATGCGATCAAGGGATCGATAACGATAGACTTGGGCTTATCTCCTAGGTCACTAGGTTTTCCTTCAAGCTTTCCAAAACCGAGCTTTATTTCCGCCGAAAATGGATATAGTCTTAACGGTGTATGATCAAAATCTCGTTCCACGCGATGAAGGTATTGTTCAACCGCCTCCTGAATAACTTGTTGACCCTGCATGGAGGCACAAATCAAGTTGCCAGATTCCTTGATGAAAAGATGAAACTTATCCGTCCAAAAGTCTCGTTTTGCAAGAGGGTTCGACTCAGGAAAAGCCTTTTCAAGATAGCTTAATGCAGATCGCACCCGCTGGAATCTCACATTGTGAATTCTGCGAATGCCAGACAGCACGTGAAGCTCAACTAGATTAATGAAGGAGAGGAGTTGATTTCCCGGATCTGGAAGTTGAATTACTGGCTCCCACCATTTCTGAGAGCCATCTTCCAATCGATAACTTCGCCCAAAAACCCAGGATCGAAGGGTCACTGGATTCAGTTTCAAGTAACGACCCGCGTCACTGAGGCTGTACAACGGGAGTTCCCGCGGATCCCCCCCGTAGACTTTTTTGATCTTCTCGTTGTATGCCGATTTTTTGATCATTTTGCGGATAACTCTCTCTAAAGGTCAGTACGTGACTCAAGAGAATCTTTATATCACAATACTAGCAGTATGATGTAATCTTATGTCATCTATTTGCAGAAATTGTCATACAAATTGATTTTCGCTGTTGTGAAACCCGGATTCCATCTATGAAAAAGCTACAGTTCCTTACCATTGCTTTGCTACTATTATCGTCTGCAGTTATTGCCCAAGACAGGCGCCTGACCTTGGATGATATTTTCAGCCCCGACCCGGCGAAACGAGTGCGGTTCGGCGGAGCGCCGACCTCGGTGCAATGGTCGCCCGACGGCAAGTCGTTCAAGCAGGTAATTGGCGGCCGTTTGATGCGGGTCGACGCGGTGAGCGGCCGGACGGCGCCGTACTACGATTCGGGAGCCCTCGCGGCCGCACTCGTCAAAGCGGGCGTTAAGACCGATCAGGCAAATGCGATCGCCGGTTCGCCGTTCGTTCAGTTCAACGAGGCGGAGTCGGCCATCCTCATCAACAACGCCAATGATCTCTGGTACTACGACGTGGCAAACGCAACGCTAAAACGCCTGACGAACAACCGCGACGAAGAGATGGAGGCCGATTTCAGCCCGGACGGCAGATTCGTGAGCTTTGTCCGCGGCAACAACCTCTACGTTGTCGATATCGCCAAGGCGGACGAAAAACAGCTAACGCGCGACGGGCGCGAGGGCGACAAGCCGATCTATAACGGCTATCTCGACTGGGTCTATGAGGAGGAACTCTACGGCCGCGGCCAGAAACGCGGATATTGGTGGTCGCCGGACTCGAAACGCATCGCATTCCTGCGGCTGGACGAATCGCCGGTACCTAAATTTATCATCCCCGACGACGTGCCCAACGGCCAGAACGTCGAGTCGACCTATTATCCAAAGGCGGGCGACCCTAACCCGATCGTCAAACTCGGTGTGGCAGATATTTCAAGATCGACCTTCGTGCCCAATCCGGGCCGGATACCAAAGATCGGCGAACGCCTGCCGCCGTCGCTGCTGCGGTTTGGCGACACGGTCAAATTTGCAGACCTGTCGGCCTATAAGCCCGACGATCTGCTGATCGCCCGTGTGATGTGGTCAAACGACAGCAGTGCCGTAATTTTTCAGGCGCTGAACCGCGAACAAACGTATCTCGACCTCAATGCGATGCAGGCCGACGGCAAGGTCGAGCGGTTTCTGCAGGAAACGTCGCCGGCCTGGGTCGAGGTGTATGACAACCCGATCCAGCTCAAGGGCAGCGGCGAAGTGGTGTGGCAATCGGCCCGTAACGGCTGGCGCCATATCTATCTGCTTAACGGCCGCGGCCAGGTTGTTCGTCAGTTGACCAACGGTAAGTGGGAGGTCCGTTCGCTTTACGGCGTCGATGAAAAGAACGGATTTGTCTATTTTTCGGCGACAAAGGACAGCCACATTGCCGAGAACATCTATCGCGTCAGCCTGAGCGGCGGCGAGGTCGAGCGGGTCAGCCGCGGTGACGGCTGGCATACGGCGTCGTTTAACTCGACATTTACCCACTATTTCGAAAATTGGAGCGACGCGAGCACGCCGTGGCAGACACGGCTCTATCGGGCGGACGGTTCGCTTGAACGGATCATCAACGAAAACAAGGTCGACGCACTCGGCGAATATCGTCTCAGCCGGCCCGAATTTCTGAAGGTCAAGACCCGCGACGGATTTGAAATGGAGGCGATGATGATCAAGCCGCCCGATTTTGACCCGAACAAGAAATACCCCGTTTTTCAGTTCACATACTCGGGACCGCATGCTCCGTCGGTGGCCGATCGCTGGGGCGGCAACCGCTATATGTGGTTTCAGATGCTGGCCCAGAAGGGTTACTTCATCTGGGTCTGTGACAACCGCACGGCGAGCGGCAAGGGTGAGGAATCGGTTTGGCCGGTGTACAAGCGTCTGGGCGAACTCGAACTGCGCGACCTCGAGGACGGGCTGAATTATCTCAGATCGCAGCCGTATATCGACGGCGAACGGATCGGCCTGCACGGCTGGAGCTTTGGCGGATTTATGACCAGCTATGCACTGACGCACAGCAAATCGTTCAAGATCGGCATCGCCGGCGGTACGGTTTCTGATTGGCGACTGTACGATTCGATCTATACCGAGCGGTATATGCTCACGCCGCAGAATAATCCTGCCGGGTATGACGGCGCATCGGTCTCCAAAGCGGCCAGGAACCTCTCGGGCAAACTGCTGCTGATCCACGGAATGATGGACGACAACGTCCATATGCAGAACACGACCCAACTCGTTTACGAACTGCAAAAGGCCGACAAGCAGTTCGAACTAATGCTCTACCCGACCCAACGCCACGGCGTCCAAAACCCGCAGCAGGTAAAGCACTGGTACACGATGATGACGGATTTTGTGTTGAAGAATCTGTGATCTCAAACACAGCTTTATCGGCGGGATCGTCTGTAATATGCGGATGATCCCGCCTTTTGTTGCAATCGAAAGGCCTCAAAATCAACCAATCAGAAAACTGGCGGCATCGCACAAACAACGCTCAAAAACCGCGAAAAACTTGAAGCTAATTTGTAGGACTTCAATGGCTCGTTAAGATAATTCGTTGATCGCTGACCTCTTTTGTTTAATCCATAACTTCTACCCGACCATTTCGTGGTGATTTCGACCGTGCGAACCGCATCACTTGACAAAGTAGTGCAATAGGGTTAACACTTCATCATCCTTTACTTCGGCACGGGTTTTGTTCTGTTGAACGTGTGTTCCGCAATTGCCAATCTGGCTTTTTATTATTGAGCCAGCGGGCCGATTTTCTTTCGCAGCCTAATCAGGAGCCTCACATGCGACGATTATCTCTCTATTTCCTCGTTTTTGTTTTTGTGTGTCAGATAATTATTTCCTCGAACTTTGCAGAACTTTCGTTTGCAGAGGGAATTCCAACATCGCGCTTAGTTTACGACGATCCGGTAGACGATTTTGCGGTTTCGGAATATCAGCCATTGAGTATTCCGATTGCTGACAACGACGGTTCAAATCGGCCGGGATGGTCTAGTTTGCAAGTTGTTCAAGCTGTTCAAAACGGTATCGCGGCCAACCAAGGGAACTACTACCAAACTTTTAGTTATGCTCCGTACTTTCCGTGTGTGGGCGTCGATTACATGATATACCGCTATGAGACCGGTCAAAACCCATCGACCTACAGTGCGAGTGCTATGGTTACTATAGCGGTAATCAGCCCCGATGATGCTAAGAACGCAGGAAGGTCCTGTGGAGTAGGGCAGCCAGTAAACGTCACGAATGGCAACATGTGGCTTGAGCAGATGGACTACTCTTTGCCCGGAGTAGGCGAGAATATTGAGGTGAACCGTTTTTACAACAGTATCAATCAGTCGAATGGCCTCTTTGGAATTGGATGGACGACCAAATACGACGAATCACTAAGTATTTATTCCGATGACAAGATGGTTCGACTTAACTAGGCTGACGGACGAGCATCATATTTCATTCGGTCCAACGCTGTCGATCCATTCAGACCTTTTTCGCCAAACATCACCGGTCAGGTCTTAAAGAACGTCGACGAGACATACACTCTCATATTCAAAGATGGCCGGACCCATAAATTTAACTCGACCGGCAGATTGCTATGGCAAAAAGACAAGAATGGGAATCAGACTACTCTTTCCTACAATTCCAGCGACATTCTCACGGGAATCTCAGACTCGTTTGGGCGTTCGTTGACGATAACTACTGGAGCAAATGGAAATGTCTCGAAGATCTCAGACTCGTTAGGCACAGTTGCCGACTACGTCTACGAACCGTCAACCAGTAAACTTACAACAGTCATCTATCAGGATGGTTCTAAGTTTAAATTCGCGTACGACACGACAACGGTGCCCGGGAAAGTGTTGCTTACGACTGTTCAGGATGCCTACGACAATATTGTCGAAACTCATCAGTACAATTCCCAAGGCAAAGCGACAACGTCAGAGAAGCATGGAGGAGTAGAAAAGTACATTCTCGACTATTCCCCAGGCGATCATACAGATGTTACTGACGCCCGCGGAAACATTACTAAATTCTACTTCGTTCGAAAAAACGCATTTAATCTGATAACGAAAACTGAAGGATTTTGTTCATGCGGTGGAAGCTCGCAATCTACTCAATTTACGTATGACGATCGGTTAAACCTTGTTAAAATAACTGATGCGTTGAACCGAGAGACGGTCTATACTTATGACGGCAATCGAAATGTAACGGCGGTGACTGACATTTTGGGTACGCAAACTTTCACATACAATTCACTTGGCGAGGTATTGACTGCGACCGATCGAATGGGCGGTATGACGGCGAACACCTACAGTTCTACGGGGAGTCTCTTAACGACGAGCGATCCGCAGAACAATACTACGACGTTTACTTACAATTCATTGGGTCAACCGGCAACTGTAAAGGATGCGCTGGACCGGGTCACTACGTTAACCTGGGATTCGCAAGGTCGTATGACCAAGGTCAAAGACGCGAACAACAGAGAGACAAACTTTGCCTATGACGCACGTGCGAGAATTACTGGTGTCACGAATGCGAAAGCTGAAACTACATCGTTCAATTACGATCTGAACAATCGGCTAAACAAGATCACATATCCAGACACAACTTTCACTAGCGTCACGTACGATCTTGCAGGACGAAGAACCGCCGTTACCGATCCGCTCGGACACGCAACAACATACGGTTACGACGGAGCGTATCGAATGATCTCGGTAACAGATGCGCTGAATCAATCGACTTCGTTCGTCTATGATCTGATGTCGAATATGGTCTCGCAGACCGATGCTTTGGGTAATGTGACTGATTTTGAGTACGACGATTTCAATCGCCTAAAGCAGGTCAAATACCCGTTTCCGGTCGCGGGAGGCACTCGTTTAGAAGAGAATTTTACATATGATCTGGTTGGGCGTCCGAAAACGCATATAGACACGGCTGGCAGAACCACGACCTATGTCTATGATGATCCAAACAAAAAGATTTCCATTACCGACCCGATGTCGCAGGTGACTCAGTTTGAGTACAATGCTCGCTCGCAGGTAACCAAGGTCAAGGATGCCTTGAATCAGGAGTACCTGTTCACATTCGATCCTCTTGGCCGAAAGCTCACCGAAACCCGCGCAGGGACGACGATGAGTTTCGAATACGACGCGGTCGGCAACAGGAAAAAGCGGACCGATCATGCGGGCCGGATTTCGCAATACACATACGACAATCTCAATCGCCTTACCAAGATTGACTACGGGACCAATCCAAGTGAAGGCGGAACTTCAAAGCAATACGCCTATGACGAGCTTTCGCGCCTTGTTTCGGCCATTAACGAAGCCGGAACCGTCGCTTTCACTTACGACAATCGCAATCGCCTGAAAACCGAAACTGATGTCTTTGGCCATGTGGTGGAATATGGCTATGATGCTGCAAATCGTCGAACTTTGCTGAAGCTTGATGGCTCCAATCTCGCAACATATGCATTTGATAATGCTGATCGGCTAACAGGCATCACTAATTCGTCGGACGGCACGACCACGAGTTTTGCGTACGACATCGCCGATCGCCTAACCTCGCGTGCCTATCCGAACGGCGTGACGACAACTTACGATTACGACGGGATGTCTCGGCTGAAGAGACTTAAGGATGATAATTCGTCAGCGACATTGTTCGACCGCCAATATTCTTACAATTCGGCGAACCAGATATCCCAGATCGTCGAGCCGTCATCATCGGGGCTGTTTGGATACGATAACGTGAATAGGTTGACCTCAGTGACCGGTGGGTCGACTGAAAGCTACGTGTTTGACGTTGTCGGCAATCGGACTGCTTCGCATCTGAGTTCCAGCTACAGTTACTCTCCTTTTAACAAGCTGACAGCGACTCAGACCGCAACATACAACTTTGATCCGAACGGCAACACCGTTGCGAAGGCGGAAGGTTCCAATTTCTGGAGGTATGGTTTTGACCATGAGAACCAAGTCACTTCGGTAGCAAATCGTCGGCAGACTGTTCGTTATGTCTACGATGCTCTTGGTCGCAGAGTCAGACGCCACATCAAGGGTTCTAAGGAAAATACTAAATTCACATACGAAGGCGAAGATGTTTTGCTGGACGATGATGTTGTTACCGGTGCAACGAAATATCTCAACGGTCCGGGGATCGACAACAAACTACGGCAAACTAACGGGTCAACGACGAGCTACTTCCTAGCTGACCATCTTGGCTCTACAAACGGACTGACGAACGCTGTGGGAGCGGTGACGGCGTCGAACAGTTATGATTCGTTTGGAAATCCATCGAATTTAACATTTCCAACTCGATACCAATTCACCGGACGGGAATTCGACAATTTCACCGGTCTGCAATACTCACGCGCAAGATTTTACGATCCGAAACTTGGGCGGTTTATTTCGGAGGATCCAATCGGATTTGGTGGAGGCGATATCAATCTTTTCGGTTATGTTCGAAACCAACCAATGATGGTTCGCGATTCAAGAGGTCTGTTTCCAGATGGAGACGTTCTTAATCCAAATGTCTTAGCTCCTCTCAGTGGAGCATTGTCCGGCCTCGGTGCCGGAATCGGAATAGCTGCTTCATCGCCGGCCGTTGTTGCCGGAGCCGGTTTCATTGCTGGATATGCCATCGGATACTACCCTGGCCAAATGCTGGCGGACTGGAAAGGAAATCCTCTCGTGAATGGGCCGTGGAACCCCATTGGAACTCCTTTCCCGATGCTTCCGCCTTGGACGCCAACACCCGTTATTGGTCCAAGGTGCGAAGTAAAGCCACGACCGATTCCTTGGACAAGTTCGCCATGGGACCAAAGTCCCTTCTTTCCGCTTCCGTATCCACCTCAGACTCCGGATAGACATGAGGAATGCATGGATCGATGTGAGCATTTGTTACCATCGCCGTCTGGCGATTTGCAGTCGTCTGAGTTTCGAGAATGTTATGACCGTTGTATGGGTAAATTATGATTGAGAAAGAGATTGCGATTTTAGTTAGATATCGATCGCTTAGAGCCGTTGAAGAACTGAGTCAATTACTATTCGAGATTAAGGATAGGTGCTCGGACGAAGACTTCATTTCATTAAGAGCAATAATTGTCTTTTCCGTTGAGCTAGACCCGATGTCGCAGATGACGCAGTTCGAATACAACGCCCGCTCGCAGATGAGAAAAGTAGGGGGTCAAGCATGCGAAATTGCGATTCTCTGCCCGGAGCCTGACCGTTCAGTGTTCTTGAATATTCGTCAAATGCCCCGTCTCCCAATGCGGCGTAGTTAGAGATCATCGTGTCTTCTGAATATCGCTGGAAGGCGTAGGGCATAATATCCGTAGTTTCTGCCCGATATGGGCCGATGTCAAGGAGTTGGCGTTGTCTTCGATCCCGGAGGGATCGCACGTTTTACAGAGCATCGATCATCACCCGATAACGTTCGATCCCCGGGCCGGGGTCGTATGTTCTCTTTACCCTGCATCGCATCCTATAAACATTCGCCGCCGCCGGCGTCAACGGTCTATGATTATTATAACCCCGAGGCTCAGGCAGTCGCGGCGCCGCTCCGATTTATGATGAAGTAAGACGCCGCAGGTCGTCAGCGGTATCGATGTCGAAGGCGGCTTCGTCGACGGGGACGCTGCGGACGAGGCCGGGGTGATCCCGGATCAATCGACGGGCACCTTTGTCGCCGACGAGTTGGAGCAGTTCGTCGAACATCGAGCGTGCAAATAGTGCCGGTACGCCCAGCGTCTCGCCGTAAGACGCGGCTGTGATCGGTGATCGGTTAAGTGCAAAGTCCTGTACGAGACGGCCGATGTGTTCGGCGGTGACAAGCGGCTGATCGCAAAGGGCGATGACGACGCCGTCCAACGCCGGTTCGGCATTCAGCAGGCAGTTAAGTCCGCAGTTTATTGACGAACTCATCCCGGCCTGCCAATCAGGGTTGACCGAAACGTTTATCTCGATGCCCGTCAATTCGGCCGCTGCCGCCTCAGACTCGGCTCCGAGCACCGCGACGATCGGCCGGCACACGGTCGCGGCTAACATTTCGGCGGCGTTTTGGAGCAGCGTGACGCCATGAAATCGTGTCAGTTGTTTGGGTTTACCGAGCCGGCTTGATCCGCCCGCGGCGAGCAGAATGCCGCCAATTTTCAAGTTTGAATCAGATCTGCTGTCGGTCATAGATCGAACCCTGCCGCTCGCGCAAATGCCCGCCATTACGGCTCTTCAAAACGCTCTGGATCTCGGCCGCGATCGAAAGGGCGATGGCCTCGGGCGTATCGGCGCCGATATCGAGCCCGATCGGTGCGTAGAGCCGCGAAAGCTGGCTTTCGGTAAACCGTTCGCCCGCCGCGGCTAATTCACCCAGCAGCTGTTCGGTCCGGCGTTTGGGGCCCAACGCTCCGACATAAAATGCCGTTGACCGCAGCAGACCGGGCAGCACGATGCGGTCGCGGCTGTAATTGTGCGTCATTATCACCGCGGCGGTATAGCTGTCGGCGTTGAACTCCGGCGAAAGGTCAACGGTATCGAGCACAAGCTCTCTGGCGGCCGGGAAACGGTCGGCGGCCAGAAATGCCGGGCGATGGTCGTGTACCGTTATCTGCCAACCGAGTTCCGACGCGATCCGCACGAGCGGTATCGCATCCGTCCCGGCGCCGAACAGCAGCAGGGCTATCGGCGGTACGGCGTCGTCAGACGCCACGCGGCCGTGATAAGCGGCGTCGAGTTTTGCGATGATCGAGCTGTCCTTGCCGATCGATTCGAGCCGTATGCGGATGACGCCGCGGCAGCCCATGTTGAGGCTGAAGACCGAACCTTCGTTGTCGGTCGTGTCGTAGGTAAAGATCTCGGTCTCGCCGGTCTCGAGCACGCGTTTGGCGCGTTCGAGCACATCCGCCTCGAGGCATCCGCCCGAGACAGTGCCCGATGTCGTGCCGTCAGGCATTATGAGCATGCGGGCTCCGGGCAATCGGTAGCCCGAGCCGATGACCTCAATGACGGTCGCGAGAACGGCCCGGTCACCGGTACCGAATCCGGCGACGCGGGCTAAAATATCACTGATCTCTTTCATTTATTCCGGACAGGCGGCACCGGCGTCGATCCACTCGTTCAGCTTTTTCAGAAAGTCGGCCTGGCTCAAGGGCGGTGTCGTACGTCCGCTGCCGGGGTTCCATGCCCAGCCGACCAGCGGGTCGGTCTCGATATGATGGATCGACTCCTTGAGCGACTTTCGGCCGCCGTTCCGAGCGGGGTCTTTAAGCTGCTGACAGAGTGCCGCGGCCGTTATACCCTGAAATACCATCTTGTTGTTGGCGGGCGGCATATGCCAATTCGGGGCTCCGGGCGGTAAGCCCTCGCCGTCCATATTCTCAGCCTGATGGCAGGTGGCACATTCCATGCCGGCGACGCCCTTGCCGTCAGTACCGCGTTTGACATCCTGATCGTGAATGCGTCGTTCGTCGCCCTGCGTCGGTGCGTCGCCCGCCGGATGGCAGTTAGAACAGCGTGCCGAAAAGAACACTTTTACGGCCTCGTTAAATGCGGCCCGGGCTTTGACCGGGTCTTCGGCCGGCGAGGCCTCGACATGTTTGACAGGCTCGAACCGGCCAAAACGCGCCGCCGCGACCAAGCCGATGGCGATGGCGATGACCAGGAACTTTATTACTCGACTTCTCAAATTTATCCCCCTTGCTGATCCACCGATCGCATTGTCAACAACTACGACTTTTTCAGCTCATCGGCCTTGATCGGCAGGCTGCGAACCCGTTTGCCCGTGGCGGCGAAGATCGCGTTGACGACCGCCGGTGCGATCGGCGGCGTGCCCGGTTCGCCGACGCCGCCATGCGGAGCCGAACTAGGCACGAGATGGACCTCGACCTTAGGCATTTCGTTCATTCTGAGCGGTTTGTAGTTGTTGAAATTGGTCTGAACGACCCGACCGTTCTTGACCGTGATCTCGCCGTACAGTGCGGCCGAGAGGCCGTAAACGACCGAGCCTTCCATCTGGGCGGCAACGGTGTCGGGATTGACGATCTGGCCGCAATCGGCCGCACACACGACCCGATCGACCTTGACCTTACCGTCGGCTCCGACCGTGACCTCGGCGACCTGCGCGACATACGAACCGAAACTCTCAGCAACGGCGATGCCGCGGCCGGCACCCGCCGGGAGCTTTTTGCCCCAGCCGGCCTTTTCGGCGGCGAGCCTCAAAACACCGGCGTGCCTGGACTTTTCATCGAGCAGCGACAGACGGTACTCGAGCGGGTCCTTGCCGGCCAGAGCGGCGAGTTCGTCCATAAAACACTCGACCGAAAAAGCCGTGTGCGAACTGCCGACCGACCTCCAAAATCCAACCGGAACGCCGGTATCCACGCGGATCCAGTCACACTGAAAATTGGGTATCTTGTATTCGAGCTCGTGAGCACCCTCGAACGACGAACTGTCGAGCTGATCGTCCTTGAGGTTAAAGCCGAACGCCTTTCCGGCCCGGGCCATGATCGCGTCCGTCGCCAGCCGATGATGCCAGAAGACGGGCTTGCCTTCGGAGTCCAAACCGGCGGAAAGTTTGTTGTAGACCGCCGGACGATAGACATCGTTCTGCATATCGTCTTCGCGGGTCCATACGACCTTGACCGGCTTTCCGGCCGCTTTTGATAAGAGCGTGGCGTCGATGACGTAGTCCATTTCGAACCGCCTGCCAAATCCGCCGCCGAGCATCGTGGTGTTTACCTTGACCTTTTCGACCGGCAGTCCCGCCGTTTTGGCGACCGTGCCCTGGACCAGCATCTGGGCCTGAACGCCGCCCCAAACCTCAGCGCTGTCAGACCGGACGTCGGCCGTAAAATTCATCGGTTCCATCGTGGCGTGAGCCAGAAACGGTGCGAAATAAACAGCGTCGACGGTCTTTGCCGCCTTTGCCCGGCCGGCGGCGACATCGCCAATCTTTTTCGCCTCAAGGCCCTTTTTCGAGGCCTCGGCGTCGACAAAAGACTTCATTATCGTCTCGCTCGAGACGGCTGCCATCGGGCCATCTTCCCAAGTGACCTTTAAGGCCGACCTGCCCTTGCGGGCCGCCACGAACGAATCAGCGATGACCCCGACGCCATACCCGAGTGAAACAACGTGCGTGACGCCCTTGACCGCCTTGGCGGCCGTATCGTCGACCGACTTGACGGTCCCGCCGATGACGGGCGATCGCAGAATGATCGCGTAGAGCATTCCCGGGACCTTAACGTCAATGCCGAAGACCGCGGTGCCGTTGACCTTGGCGGGCGAATCGAGGCGCTTGACGGCCTTGCCGATGTACTTGAAATCCTTCGGATCCTTGAGTTTCGGTTTGTCGGAGGGCGTGACCTTAGCCGCGGCCTCGAGGAGATCGCCATAAGCCGCACTGCGTTTTGTGGCGGTGTGAACGACACGTCCGTTCTCAGCGACGCAACTGTCCGCCGGCACATTCCAGGACGCGGCGGCGGCGGCGATCAGCATTTCGCGGACCTGTGCGGCGGCTTTTCGAAGCGGGGCAAAAAATCCCTTGACGCTCGAACTTCCGCCCGTGCCCTGCATACCCATCGCGGGGTTGAAAAACGCCTTGTCGGCCGGCCCGTGAGCAAACGTCACGTTTGCCCAGTCGACCTCGAGTTCGTCGGCGACGATCATCGGCAGGCTGGTCATCACGCCCTGGCCCATCTCGGACTGTCCGACGACGACCGTGACCTTACCGTCCTTGGCGATCTTGATAAACGCGTTGGGCGAAAAATCGGCCGCCGGAGCGGCACCGACGCCAAAGCGTTCTTCCGCCTTGGTGATGCCGGGAATATTTATGCCGAAAACCAAGGCTCCGCCGGCAACGATGGATGCCTTTAAGAATGAACGCCGATCTATTTCCTGTTTGGTCTTCATCTTATTTACCTCCATTGGCCGCTGCGAGTTTGATCGCGGCACGGACACGGTTATAGGTGCCGCAACGGCAAATGATGCCGTTCATAGCCTGATCGATATCGGCGTCGGTCGGTTTCGGGGTCTTTCTGAGCATCGCGGCGGCGGCCATGATCTGGCCGGACTGGCAGTATCCGCATTGGGGAGCGTCCTCGGCGATCCACGCTTTCTGCAGCGGATGACTCGAGTCGGGCGACAGGCCCTCAATGGTCGTGACTTCCTTGCCGACGACGGCGCTAATCGGGGTAACGCACGAACGGCGGGCCTCGCCGTCGACGTGGATCGTGCATGAACCGCACTGGGCGATACCGCAGCCAAATTTCGTTCCGGTCAAGCCAAATTCGTCACGGAGCACCCACAGCATCGGGGTGCTGGGGTCGGATTCGGTTTCGAAAACCTTTTTATTTACGCTGATCTTAGTCATAAAGGTACCCTCAAACTGCGCAGAAAGAACGGATCGCAGAACTATCCAAAGATGAAAAATGTGATCACCGAAATAATAGCACGGATCCGGTCAGAGACCGCAAGAAAACGTGCTATTCATCGGCGGAATCGGTAAGTTGGATCTCGGGATTATCCAAGGCGAACTGGTCCCGCGGCTTTGAGTCGATCTCGCCCCTTAGCGGCCGCGTTCCGACATTCGGACGAAAGTTTCCCGCCTCGTCGTACAGCCGGCGATATTGCGCCGTATTGCGGATCACGCCCTGGACATAACCCTTGGTCTCCTTGAACGGGATCTCCTCGACAAATTCGTCCATTTCTGCCGGGAGCGTCGCCCGCCATTGCGGTACGCGTCCGGGACCGGCGTTGTAGGCGACCGCAACGTATTCGATCCGCCCGAATTTGGCGAACTGGTCCTTCATATACGCTGTACCGAGTTCGATATTCAATTGCGGCTGGAAAAGCGACGCGGGTGTGACCTGAGCGGTTTTGGAAACGTATTTCTTAGCCATGGTCTGGGCCGTCGGAACCAAAAGCTGCATAAGGCCGAAGGCGTTGGCCGGAGACTTGGCGGTCGGCGTAAAAACCGATTCCTGCCGGATCAGGCCGGCGACCTGAAACGCGTCGAGTCCGCGTTCGCTTGCCCAATACTTGATCTCATTCCAGTTAACGAGCGGGTAAAAGATCGACCACTCTTCGCGGCCCATTTCCTCGGGGAACATCTGAGCGTAATCCGGATAGCTCGCCCTGAGAGCCAAAAATGCGGCCGTGTTGTCGCCCTTGAAACGATAGTGCCGGGCAAGCGCCATATTGATCCGCGGACTGTTGCCGGCGGACTTTTTGGCCTCCTGCAGTTCGTCAAACGCCCAATCGAAAATGCCGACCGAGCTCAATTCGTCGCTTTTGTCAGCAAGAGCGACCGCGGTCGGGCCGGCTGTCTCGCCGGCGACCGTCACCGTCTTAAGATTGGCGACGGCCCGGGCGATAAGTTCATTCGGCGGGGCCGTCGAGCGGCAATTGCCCTGAGCTTTCATCGCCGACATACGGCCGAGGGCGAGATAGCCGTACCAGTTTGCCGAATATCGGTAGATCACGCCGTCGTACAGGGCACACGCCTCGGCGATCTTCCCCGAGCGTTCCGAGTCGCGGGCGGCCCAGTATCCGGCCTTTCCGCGATTGGTCGTGTCCTTATCGGCGTATCTGGCGAGGTGGTCGATGAACATCTGCGACGACAACGCGAAGTTGCCGTTCTCATGCTGGAACCAGCCGGCCTCGAACTGTGCGGCGGCGACCTCGATCGCGTTGGGGTACGCGGCGACCGTCGTATTGAAATAATAGCCTTCGTCAGTGCGGTTTCGCGCGTCGCGGGCCGCCATGCCGGCGTCGATCAGCGTTTTGGTGACGAGCGTGCCGGACGGATAGTTTTGCTTCATCGCGTCGGCGGTTGAGCGAAGCTGCGGCCACATTTTCGCTTTGGCGTACCCGAGGGCCAACTGCCGAAAGCCGTCTTCGCGTTCCTTTGCCGAAACGGCGATCGCCGCGAAAACACTCTGAGCCTCAGCCATCTTACCCGTGTTCGACAGGGCCTCGACGCGCCTGACCGCCGCTTTTGGCGAATACGCCGAAGGGTAACGGGCTGCCAGATCGGCGTACGCCGCTGCCGCGTCGGCATAGGACCTCGTCGCCATAAGGCGCTCGGCCCGGGTGGCAAGTTCATCGGCATTTATCGGTGTCAGCGGTTGTGACATCGCGGTCAGTTTGGCCTCTGACTCCTTGGCTGCGGCAGTGCCGGCGGCGTAGAAATAGGTGCGCCGATAGTAGCGAGCCGCCTCGGCCTGTGAGCCCTGCGCTTCGTAGGCCTTTGCGGTCAGCAGCAACGCGTCGGCGTCATCCTTTTCGCTGAGGGCGATCAACATCGGCGGAACCTCGACCGCCCGCCCGGCCTGGATCGCAGACGCGGCCCAAAGCAGTTTGGCGTCGCGGACGCGTATCGACGCCGGGAAATCATTGATCAGTTGAGTCAATACCGACATGGCATCGGTATGGTTTCCGGCATTTTGCAGTGCCCGGCCTCTCAGCCAAAGGGCCAGGTCCGCGACATTTGTCTTTTTCCTGAAAACATCCGAATTCAACAGAGCGGCGGCACCGGCAAAATCATTTGCCTCGAACCGGATGCGTGCCCGCAGCAGTTTGGCCAGAGCTCCCGTCCGTTTTCCGGCAAAACGCGACTCGATATCAGCCACGACACCCTCCGGAGGCAGCTTTCCGCTGCTGGCCAATTGACGCAGATTCGCCAACGCCTGTTCCTCGGTTTGCTGGGCCGAACAGCCGAGCGTGAACAGCACAAGGCTCACGGCAAAGCACACACTAAAATTCAGGTACTTAAAAAACATCTGTCTGCAATTCTCCAGGGTGATCTGATGCGATAAACGAGGCGGCGTCGGCCTCCCCGATATATTTCCCAAGCGGTCTAAAATAGTTATATCATAACCATCAACAATCGGCTTTGAGATCAAACTCCAATGCGTCAGATGTGTTTTCCGCCATGAGAAGTTTCCCGGCCATTTTCGTTTTGATCGCCGCACTGGCAATTTTCGCATTGGGGCAAAAACCGACGCCGACACCCTCGCCCGAGAACGACGTCGTCAAGATCTCGACAGCGTTGATCCAGTTGGACGTAACGGTGGTAGATCAGCGGGGAAAGGTCGTGAACGACCTGCGTCCGGACGAGATCGAGATCTATGAGAACGGTGAGAAGCAAACGATAACGAATTTCTCGTTCGTTTCGTCGATCAGATCGGCGGTCACGCCGACATCGACGCAGGACCGGAACGCGGTCCCGATGCCGCAAGCAGTGCTGCGGCCCGAACAAGTCAGACGAACGTTTGCACTGGTTGTCGATGATCTGTCGCTGTCATTCGAAAGTGCGTATCAGACTCGCCGAGCATTAAAGAAATTTGTCGATGAACAGATGATCGACGGCGATCTGGTCGCGATCATCAGGACCGGTGCTGGCGTCGGAGCACTCCAGCAATTTACTTCGGACAAGCGCATTCTCTACGCCGCGATCGAGCGGGTCAAATGGAATCCGATCGGCAACGGCGGCATCAGTGCGTTCGCCCCGATCGAGCCAACTTTCTCTGAGATGACGGCGGCGGCGGCGGGCGATCCGGCTGATTCCGAAGAGGCGGGAAACGCGGCGAACACTCAGCGGGCATTCGAGGATTTTCAAAGCAGCGTTTTTGCGACCGGCACGCTCGGTGCACTGAAATATATCGTTCAGGGCATGTCGGAATTGCCGGGACGAAAATCGGTGATCCTGTTTTCTGACGGATTCAAGATCTTTGAGCAGGACGAGCATGGCTTTACTCAGGGCGGCCGCGTCGCCGAGTTTTTGCAGGAACTTGTCGATGTCGCCAATCGTTCATCCGTGGTCTTTTACACGATCGACGCCAGAGGACTGCAATATACGGGTTTTACCGCGGCCGACCAGATCACCGACACAAGCGCCGAGTCGATGAACGCAAAGATGGCCGAGCGTCGTAACCAACTGTCGGACACGCAGGCGGGACTCGCCTATCTGGCCGAGGAAACGGGCGGCATAGCGGTCAAGAACAGCAACGACCTCGCCGGCGGGGTCAAGCGTGTGCTCGATGATCAAAGCTATTATCTGATCGCTTACGAACCGGACGCCGATACGTTTGACGCCGCAAAACGCAAATACAACAAGATCGAGGTCAAAGTGCTCCGAAAAGGCCTATCGGCACGTTACCGGAGCGGATTTTTTAACGTCGCGGACAAGGCCGTATCCAATACGCCGGTCAGTCAAACGCCGCTCGTCCAACTGCAGGCGGCCCTCACGTCGCCATTCGCCGTCAACGGGATATCGCTCAGGTTGAACGCGCTCTTCGGCAACGACACAAAGGACGGCCCGTACGTACGCTCGCTGCTGCATATTGACGGCAAAGGGCTGAAGTTCACCGACGAAAAGGACGGCACGAAAAAAGCGGTCTTCGATGTCTGGGCCGCCAGCTTTGGCGACAATGGACAGCCCGTCGATCAGATCGGCAAGACCTATACGTTGATCGTAAAACCTGAAACCTACAAGAAGATGGTCGACGAGGGTTTTGTCTACCATTTCACATTCCCGGTCAAAAAGCCCGGGGCGTACCAGTACCGGGTAGCGATCCGCGACACACAGGGCGAAAAGATCGGGTCGGCAAGCCAGTTCATAGAGGTGCCGGATCTGAAAAAGAACAGACTGACGGCATCGAGCCTCGTTCTCGAGAGTCTGACGCTCGCTGAATGGCAGCGATTGGCTGATCCGAACGGCGGCGTTGTCCGAACCGACGCGATGACCGACACGGCGATCCGCCGCGTCAAACTCAATACCGTGCTGCGCTACGGGTACGAGATATATAACGCGCGTTTGGACGGCGCCAAACGGCCGAACATCCAGACCAAGATACGTGTTTTTCGCGACGGCAAACTTGTGCTGGATGGCCAGCAGCTCTCGCTGGATCTGCAGGGACAGACCGATATGCAGCGTTTGCGGGCGTCTGGTGCGTTGAGCCTCGGCGGCAAGATGCTGCCCGGCGACTACATACTTCAGATCATAGTCACGGATAACCTCGCACCGCAGAACCGCCGCCTTGCCACACAGTTCATACAGTTCGAAATAGCCGAGTAAATTGCATTTCCGCCACTCAGACACTAACCTAGAGTTTTGCAGTTATGTTCAAGATCAAGTCCGTCGAACTCACCGAGATAAATTTGCCTCTCGTTCATTTTTTTGAGACGAGTTTTGGCAGAACGTACGAACGCCGCATCATTCTTGTCAGGGTCGAGGACGCAGACGGCGCCGAAGGCTGGGGCGAGATAACGTGCGGCGAAGAGCCGGGCTACTCGGACGAGTGGACCGATTCGGCGTGGGTCACGGCTGAGAAAATACTCGCACCGATGGTCGTCGGAAAGGAAGTTGAGCGGGCGGCAGACGTCTGGAACCTGATGAAATGGGCCCGCGGCCATCGTATGGCAAAGTCGGGCATTGAGACGGCTTGCTGGGACCTCGAGGCAAAGAAACTCGGAGTTTCGTTGTGGCGTCATCTCGGCGGCGTCAACCGTGAGATCGATTGCGGCGTCTCGATCGGTATTCAGGACTCGGTGGCACAGCTTTTGGATAAGATCCGAGTCGAATTGGAGGCGGGATACAAACGCATCAAGATCAAGATCAGCCCGAGGTGGGACTACGACGTGATCAAGGCCGTGCGGGCCGAGTTTGGCGATATTCTGCTGATGGGCGACGCCAATTCGGCGTATACGCTTGCGGATATCGATAAGCTCAAGAGCCTTGACGAGTTCGGCTTGATGATGCTCGAACAACCGCTGCCCTACGACGACATAATCGACCACGCCAAACTGCAGGCACAGATCTCGACGCCGATCTGCCTCGATGAGCCGATCAAATCGCCCGAAGATGCCCGCAAAGCTATCGAACTGGGGTCGGGAAAGATAATCAACCTCAAGAACGGCCGCGTCGGCGGCCACACGCAGTCAAAACTCGTCGAAAAGGTCTGCCGCGAGGCCGGAATGCCCGTATGGTGCGGCGGAATGCTCGAGAGCGGCATCGGCCGTGCACACAACATCGCGATCTCGACCCTCGCAGGCTACACAATGCCCGGCGACGTTTCGGCCAGTAAACGATATTGGCACGAAGATATCATCGAACCGGCGGTCGAGGTTTCGGCACAGGGTACGATCACGGCACCGGATGGACCCGGGATCGGGTTCGAGGTCAAACGGGATCGAATTGAAAAAATAACCCAACGACGGGTGTCGATTTCGGCATAATTTTAGCCACGCGAACTCTGTGGCAAGTTTCTTATGAGCAACGAACCAAACAAGATCATCTTTTCGATGGTCAAAGTATCAAAGTTTTACGACAAAAAGCCGGTCCTCAAGGACATTTACCTTTCCTTTTTTTACGGAGCCAAGATCGGCGTACTCGGCCTGAACGGTGCGGGTAAATCATCGCTTTTGCGGATCATCGCCGGCACGGACAAGGATTTTAACGGCGAAGTGGTTTTCTCAAAGGGCTACAGCGTCGGCTACCTCGAACAGGAGCCGAAACTCGACGAAACTAAGACCGTCCGCGAGATCGTCGAAGAAGCGGTGCAAACGACGGTCGATCTGCTCAAGGAATTTGAAGAGATCAACGCGAAATTTGCCGAGCCGATGGATGACGACGAGATGACGGCACTGATCGAGCGGCAGGGCGAGGTCCAGGAAAAACTCGATCACGCTGACGCGTGGGACCTCGACAGCAGGCTCGAAATGGCGATGGACGCGCTTCGCTGCCCGCCGCCGGAAACGATCGTAAAGAACCTTTCGGGCGGTGAAAAGCGCCGCGTCGCTCTTTGCCGCCTGCTGCTGCAAAAGCCCGACATCCTGCTGCTCGACGAGCCCACAAACCACCTCGACGCCGAGTCGGTCGCGTGGCTTGAGCAGCATCTGCAGCGTTACGAAGGGACGATCATCGCGGTTACGCACGATCGATATTTCCTCGATAACATCGCCGGCTGGATCCTCGAACTCGACCGCGGACAGGGAATACCGTACGAGGGGAATTACTCGTCGTGGCTCGATCAAAAGAGCGTTCGGCTGGCCCAGGAACAGCGCAGTGAGGATAAACTCCAGAAAACTCTCGAACGAGAACTTGAGTGGATCCGGATGTCGCCAAAGGGCCGTCATGCCAAGTCAAAGGCCCGAATAAACGATTACGAGGCGATGGTCGCCACCGAGTCGGAGAAGCACGCCGATGACCTCGAAATATACATCCCGCCCGGCCCGCGGCTCGGCGATGTCGTTATCGAGGCCCACAAGGTCTCAAAATCATACGGTGACACCGTGCTCTTTGAGGATCTCGAATTTACTTTGCCCAAGGGCGGGATCGTCGGCGTTATCGGCCCGAACGGGGCCGGAAAGACGACACTTTTCCGGCTGATCACGGGACAGGAAACGCCCGACAGCGGCGACTTTAAGGTCGGCGAGACGGTTAAGCTCGGATATGTCGATCAGTCACGTGATTCGCTTGACGCTGACAAAACGGTATTCGACGAGATCGCTGACGGGCTTGATAATGTCACACTCGGCACACGAACGATGAATGCCCGAACCTATGTTTCGAAATTCAATTTTTCCGGTGCCGATCAGCAAAAATACGTCGGCCAGCTATCAGGCGGCGAACGCAACCGCGTTCATTTGGCCAAAATGCTCAAGACCGGTGCGAACGTCCTGCTACTCGACGAGCCGACCAATGACATCGACGTCAACACGATGCGCGCGCTCGAGGAAGCCCTCGAAAACTTTGCGGGTTGTGCGGTCGTAATTAGTCACGATCGTTGGTTCCTGGATCGCATCGCGACGCACATTCTCGCTTTTGAGGGCGACAGTCACGTTGAGTTTTTTGACGGTAACTATACTGAGTACGAGGCCGATCGAAAGCGTCGCCTCGGCCACGATGCCGACCAGCCGCACCGCATCAAATATCGCAGCCTGACGCGTGCCTAGCAGGCGGGCGCAGTAACCGGCGGCAGAGTTAGATGAAGTTGAGTTCGTTTTGTATTTGCGTGTGTTTGGCCGCAGGGAGTATTTCCTGCGGGTCAAATGTCGAGGCTCCGCCGGCCCATTCGGAAACGGCGGTCATGACGCAGACGCCCGAACCGGCCCCTCAGCCGACCGCCGTTCCGACGCCGGCTATCCCCAATCTTCAATCCGAGTTGCTCGACGGACGCAATAAGACGACCGACTCGCCGCTCGGAAAATTTGATTTCAAGAACTTTTCATATCCGCTGCCGCGAGGCTGGGAAAACCCCGACGGCAGCGATATGACGCTTGTGAACGGCCGCCGTCAGCCAAAGGTCATTGATGTCGGATCTGAACCTTCGGACGAAGAGCGGATGGTCGCAAAGGCCGAACGCCGCATCGGAATGTCGTACGTTACCACCAAGTATCTCGACGTCAATAACGACGGCCAGGACGAAGCGCTGGTCATACTCAAGATCGAAACTGCCGGATCCGCAATACCGCAGGTCGTTTATGTATACGCGTGGAAAGACAACAAGCCCGAACTGATCTGGACATTTCGGACGGGCGACCGCGCCGATGGCGGTCTGAAGGATCTGCGGGCCGAAAACGGCATGCTCGTCATCGAACTATACGGACAGGACCGCTTTGTGCTCGGAGCGACCGAAACAGGCAAGATCGGCGACGACATCGAACAACTCTGCTGTCCGACGCATTTTTCGCGGTCGTCGTATAAATGGAACGGGACGGCATTTTTGATGCAGGGCAAACGCCTCACCTTCAGCGTCGCTGACCCATCGGCCGCCCCGATCGAGAACATGGCCGATATCGTCAACGCCAAATCGAAAGCAAGTGCCAAAAAATAGCCGAAAGATAGTCATTGCACTGTATATCGGCATCGCCCTGTACCTGTTGCCAATGTTCCCGCACGGCGGGTCGGCAAACGAACTGACGCGCTGGGCGACGGCGGCGTCGCTGATCGAAAAAGGGTCGTTTGAGATCTCGTGGACCGAACCGCTCATCGGGCCAAACGTCGATACCGCCCGCATCGGCGACCGCGTTTATTCCAATAAAGCTCCAGGGCCGGCATTGGCAGCGGCACCGATCTACGCACTTACACGGCTGTTTACGGGCCCGCCGGATGCGTCCAATATCCGCATTAGCTGGTTTGCGATGCGTTGGGTGACGGCTACGCTGCCGCTGCTGCTGCTCGCCATATGGCTTTATCGTCGCGGCACGGACGAATTTGGCCTCGCGGCACTTCTGTTTGCCACACCGCTGTTCGTTTACAGCCTCCTGTTCTTTTCACACGTTCTTGCCGCGGTGCTCGTCTACGCCGCGTTTCGCCTGATCTTCGACGAAGGCGAGTTTCGGCCGTTGCGGTTCATTGCCGCCGGGGCCGCAGCGGGAATGGCCGTGATCTCAGAGTTTCCGGCCGTGTTCGCGGTTGCCGTTTTCGGCGTCGGGATGTTGTTTGCAGAAAGGCACGTGCGGACCGCCGGTGTTGGTTATTTCGTTGTCGGCGGGCTGCCGTTTGCGGCCTTTCTGCTGATCTATAACAACGCAGTATTCGGCTCGCCGTTTTCGTTGTCTTATGCCCACGAGAGTTTTCCGGAGTGGGCGGCGGTCGCCAATACGGGGGTCTTCGGCATCGGAGTGCCGACGCTGTCGAATATTTACCTGCTGCTCGTTTCACCATCACGCGGATTGCTCTTCTTTTCGCCGATACTCATATTGACGGCGGCCAATTTCTTTACGTCGACCGAGCGGGCAACGCTCCGGCACCGCGTAAAGGCGGCAGCCGTACTTATTTCGATACTTGTGCTCTGCGGCCATGGTGCGGCACATGGGGGCTGGGCGTTCGGCCCGCGCTATCTGGTCTTCGTTTTGCCGCTGATGCTCGACTCGGTTTTCAACGGTGAAATGAAGCAGGCAAACAGCGTCGTAAAGGGCGCGTTTTTCGAGATATCCCTGCTGTTATGTACGCTGGCGATCTTTACGTTTCCATTCGCCCCGCCGGAGTTTCAGTTCCCGCATAATGACCTTTGGGTCGCATTTATCCGGCAGGAAGGTTGGTTCGTGCCAAATGCGGCGAATGTCCTCGGTGCGGCAAGTTCGGGATGGACGGTGATCCCGGCGGTGATCGCGCTTGCAGTCGTGATGCTGCTCGTTGCGCGAAATTCGCTTGGTCCGGCGCGATTTTTGGCCGGGACCGCCGCGGCGATAGTGATCTTCGGAGCCTACGTGATGTCACCGACGCTTGGCGGCACCGAAGCGGCGTTCCGAAGGGCTTCGATTGCCGAAAGGTACTTCCGTCCGGCGGGCCGTCTTGATAAGTTCGGTTCGGATCCGGTTTACGCGGCACGTACCAATGATTTCAGGTGGATCGTCGCGGATGCTCGTTCGTATGCACCGGATGATTTTCCGTATCTCGAAACGCGTCTGACCGAACCTTCGCCAACGGTATTGATGAAAGCCGCAGGCGTTGCTCAGGAAAGCGGCAACATCGGCGAGGCGGAACGATTGCTGCTATTGGGGGCGGAAAAATTCGCATTTGC
This sequence comes from Pyrinomonadaceae bacterium, assembly GCA_044221625.1. Taxonomy (GTDB): domain Bacteria; phylum Acidobacteriota; class Blastocatellia; order Pyrinomonadales; family Pyrinomonadaceae; genus OLB17. The sequence continues at coordinate 52,937 of JBGAOU010000022.1, forward strand.
ACGATGTGAGTTTACGACCAATCTTGCGGTGGTCTATTTTATGACCGGTCGCAAAGACGCCGCTCTGGCGGGACTCGAATCCGTCCAACCATTGGTCACGGCGGCTTCACGGCCAATATGTCTTCGTTCGCAGTATCTGCTCGGATCTCTGTACAAAGAACTCGGTCGTGAAACCGACTCGAACACTACCTTTCAGCGCTTTCTTTCAAATTCCGCACAGTCCGAAGATGCGGAAATTCGATCATTGAGAAAACAGCTTAACGCGAAATAATTCGCACCTTGCGGCCGCTGATGGTGAAAGAATCGGCAGCTCGTTCGGAGAAGTGAACACAGCAGCCGCCTGAAATGCGGACAAAACGGTCCAATATCCGGTATTTTGTTCCAACGCATCGGTTCGGGCACGCGGATTGCACTCGGTTGGAGGCGGAGTTTATCTATGGAAGCCAATATTCTCGATCGTATCCAGTTCACGTTTACGATCACCTATCATTATCTATTTCCAATGCTGACGATGGGACTGGCTCCGCTGATCGTCGTTTTTAAGACACTTGCGATCTATAAGAAGGACGAGAAGTGGAACGAAGTGGCCCGTTTCTGGGGCAAGATATTCGGCATCACGTTCCTTTTCGGCGTCGTCACCGGTATCCCGATGGAGTTTCAGTTCGGAACGAACTGGGCGGCATTTTCCAAATATGCCGGCGGCGTCATCGGGCAGACACTTGCGATGGAGGGCACGTTCGCCTTCTTTCTCGAATCCGCCTTTATCGGGCTGTTCCTTTTCGGCGAAAAGCGGTTGGGGCAGATCGGTCACTGGGTTGCGGCGTTTCTGATCTTTGTCGGAACATGGCTGTCAGGCTGGTTTATCATCGCGACAAACGCCTGGATGCAGCACCCTGTCGGATACGAGGTCGCCCAGGACGGTTCGGTCCAATTGACGAGTTTCTGGTCGCTGGTCCTCAATGAATGGGCCATATACGAGTATATGCACAATATGGGCGGAGCACTCGTGGTGGGTTCGTTCGCCGTTTCGGCACTCGGCGCCTTTTACATTCTTTCCAAGAAAAAGGCCGAGTACGGCAAGATGTTCCTCAAGGTAGGCGTGGTCGCCGGTATCATTTCCAGCGTCTGGATGCTGTTTCCGTCGGGCGATCTGCAGGGCCGTATGATCGCTAAGCACCAGCCTGTAACACTCGCGGCAATGGAAGGCCTTTTTGACACGCAGCACGGCGCACCGCTCGTGTTGATCGGCCAGCCCGATATGGAAAAGCAGCGACTCGACAACGCCATCCATGTCCCGAACATGCTCAGCTTTATCACCTATCAGCGTTGGGATGCACAGGTCCGCGGGCTGAATGAGTTTCCAAAGGATCAACACCCCGATAACATACCGCTGCTCTATTACAGCTTTCACATAATGGTCGGCCTCGGCACGATTTTCATCGGAGTGATGGTTATCTCGGTGTTCTGGATGTGGCGCGGATGGCTCTTCGACAGCAATTGGCTGTTGTGGATACTGATGCTCAGCTTTCCGTTCCCGTTCATCGCCAATACCGTCGGCTGGATGGTGGCCGAACTTGGCCGTCAGCCGTGGCTCGTCTATGGACTATTCCGGACCGAACACGGACATTCGCCGATGGTCTCGTCCGGCAATGTGCTTTTCACGCTGCTCGGTTTTTTCGGGATGTACACGGTACTTTCCCTTCTATACATTTTTCTTATATTGAGACGAATCGAACATGGTGCAGACGAGCTGGGCTCGTCACCCGAGAACGCGGGAGGTGCGTACTAATATGGAAACCATCTGGTTCATGATCGTCGCGTTCATGCTGGTCTGCTACGTTATCCTTGACGGGTTCGATATCGGCGCCGGGATCATACACTTTTTTGTCGGCCGCGATGAGCGGCAGCGAGCGGCAGTGATCCGCTCGATCGGCCCGATCTGGGACGGCAACGAGGTCTGGCTCCTGGCCACGGGCGGCACGCTCTACTTTGCGTTCCCGCAACTCTACGCCGCCGGATTCAGCGGATTTTACCTGCCGCTGATCATGGTGCTCTGGCTGCTGATCCTGCGGGCCGCCGGCATCGAACTGCGTCATCAGCTCGATAACCATCTCTGGACGAGCTTTTGGGATTTTGTTTTTTCGATGGCGAGCATTCTACTCGCGATATTTTTCGGAGCCGCTCTCGGCAATGTCATACGCGGAGTGCCGCTCGACGCGACCGGTTATTTCTTCGAGCCACTTTTTACCGACTTTACCACTGGCGGACAAACCGGCATTCTCGACTGGTTTACCGTACTGTCGGGCGTCGTTGCCTTTGTAGCACTTGCCGTCCACGGGGCAAATTATGTCGCACTCAAGACCGAGGGCGAGATAAATGCTCGTGCCCGCAAGCTCGTCTCGGTAGGCTGGTACGCCCTCGTCCTATCGACCATCGCAAGCCTCGCGGCCGTGATCAACGTCCGGCCCCAGCTGCTTGATAATTATTACTCGTTGCCGATCGGCTGGCTGATACCCATCCTCGTACTTGCCGCTCTCGCAGCCCTCAAGTATTTCAACGGAAAGGGCAATGAAAAAATGGCCTTCATCGCATCCTCGGTCTATCTGGCAATGATGCTCGGCGGTGCTGTTTACGGCCTGTATCCTAACGTCCTGCCTGCTCTTGACCCCGCGCACAGCCTGACCATTCACAACTCCAAAGCCGGCGCATACGGCCTCAGCGTCGGACTTATCTGGTGGCCGATCGGCATCATCATCGCACTCGGGTATTTCACATTTCTTTTCCGCACATTCAAGGGAAAGATCGCGGTCGACGAACCGCACTAGTTCATCGTCCTCCTCCTGGACCACTGGGGCGGCTCCGCATGGGGCCGCCATTTTTTTGCTTTACTGATCACTTTATATCATAAAGTACTTGACAATAGTGGCTTGTGAGCATATTCTGCGATTACTATGGCAAAGCTGCGAGCCGCACAGACCAACGAAACGCAAGGACATGCCCCAGTCAACATCGGCGACCGGGCACTAGACAATCTCGAATTCATACGTGACACGATGCAGCGTTCGGCCCAATTTACGGCCGTCCCGGGCTATGGCGGGATGCTGATGGGAGCGACCGCGTGTGCGGCCGCATACATCGCCGCGACCCGCGTGGCTCCACTCGACTGGCTTATGACCTGGCTTGTCGAAGCGGCACTCGCCTTTGCGATCGGCCTGCTGGCGATGTGGCAGAAGTCTAGGTTGGCCGACTCGTCACTGCTATCTGCACCGGCAAGAAAATTTGCTCTAAGTTTCACGCCGCCGCTCGTCGTCGGCGTAGCGATCACGCTTGGACTCTGGCGATACGAACATTACGAGGTCATGGCTCCGGTCTGGATGCTCTGTTACGGAGCGGCGGTCGTTTGCGGCGGGGCATTTTCGGTAAAGGTCGTTCCCGTGATGGGTTGGGCCTTTATCGCGATCGGCGCGGCGGCGTTTGCGTTGCCGACGGCATTTGGAAATTACCTTATGGCGGCGAGCTTCGGGTTGATGCACATCGTTTTTGGGGCAGCTATCGCCCGAAGATACGGCGGCTAATAGTCCATTAGTTCGAGGGATCGTCTTTAGCCGAATACGAGATCATGAATATCAAGAACATTAGACTTATCGGGATCATCGCGGCAGTGCCCGTGCTATTACTTATCCCGTTCATCGCGATGAGGTTTACTGATGAGGTTAATTGGACCGCTTTGGATTTCATCGTGATGGGCTCGCTGCTGTTGGTCACCGGCGTAACATGCGAGTTCGCGATGAGGGCAACGAGAACCGTGTTTGTCAGACTCGCCGCGGTCGGCGCGGTACTTTTCATTTTCGTAATGGTTTGGGGTGAATTGGCGACCGGGTTTTTTAGACGTTTGCTCGCCGGAAACTAACCGAAAAGGCCGCTAAAGCGAATTTTATGAAGAACTTTGCATTCAAAAATGAAGATAACGAGGGATCGAGGACTTTGCGTGTGGAAAAGGCCGCCGAGGGCGTCTCGAACGAACTCGATAAGGTCATACACGAACGAATGCGCCTGGGCATTATCAGCGCACTCGCAGCGAACGAAAAGCTCAGCTTTACCGAGCTGAAAAACCTGCTGTCGACATCCGACGGAAACATCAGCGTCCACGCCCGAAAGCTCGAAGAGGCCGGCTATATTACCTGCGAAAAGTCATTCAAGGGCCGAATGCCGTTGACCGAATATGCGATCACAAAAGAGGGCAGAAAAGCGTTGACGAGGTATCTCGATCACATGGAAGCTATTATTAAAGCGATGAATGTTCAGAGCCGTGAACCTTAGCGACCGGAGTTTCGGAAAGATCTGCGACCCCGAGGGCCGAATATACTCCAATGGAAACAACTACACCAAGAATAAACACCATTCTATTCACGATCTGCGGCCTCGCCTTCGTCCCGCCTTGTCTTTTTTACTTGGTACACGGTGAGGTTGATCTGGCTGAATCTCACTAGAGACGATATTGCCGCATTCCGCAGTTATGGGTGATCGGAGCGATCGCTTTCCCACTTGCCGCGATCATTTTTTGGCGTTATTAGTTGGTATTTCCTAAACAGAGCCTATAAAGGTTTTAAGAGAAAATGAATAGACGCACAAGCATCCGGCCTGGCGATCATACAAACAGCTATTATCCTCGGCGTACTCGGCGACGTTCTTCTGCGGCAGGTGCCGTGGGGATTGAACGTTCTGCTATTTAATCTCGTGTTCGCCGCGGGACTTTACACGTTGCTTGCCGGCACGCCCCGGAGCGTCTTACAGGGCAAACGTACGCTCTACTCGGCGCGCAGGTGTTCTTTTCGGCGATGTTCGTCTGGCGCGACGCCATTGAGTTGCGCGTGGCGGACACGTTCGCGATCGTGATCATCCTGGGAGTACTTTTCCTGCCGACCTTGAAGGTCAAAGCAAAGGCCGCCGGCGTATTTCAGTATGTGATCGGCGTGCTCTGGGCGGGTATCAACTCCGCCTTTGCGGCAGGGGCGGTATTAGGGAGCGATATCGGCTGGAACGAACTCGAGATCGGCGGTTGGCGAAAGCACGCCTTGTCGGCGTTTCGGGGCGTACTGATCGCGGCTCCAATGATGCTCATTTTCGGGGCACTATTTATGGCGGCGGACGCCGTCTATGATGGCTGGGTCCGTGCGACTCTTAATGTCGATCTGAGTGTGGTCTTTTCGCACGGCATTTTGTTTGCGGTCTTTGCTTGGCTGACGGCAGGCTATTTTCGCGGAGCACTGTTTGCCGGAGCTTCGACGGCTTCGGCGGCGACGCTTTCGATCTTGAAGACAGAGTCCACCGAGTCGAGAGAGAGCAAAGTTGACCGTTTTCGGTCGGAAACGGGCGAAGATCCGGTCGTCCTGCCGGGCGGCAAAACGGTCGTCGAACACATCAACACTCCGGACGAGCCGGTGCCGGCCGAAGGCGGGTCGGAGCCGGCGGCGGCAAGCGAGCCGAAGCGGGCGGGATGGTCATGGCAGAACATCGATAACTCGATCGTGCCCGGCTTTACGCTCGGCGCGGTCGAGGTCGGCGTGATCCTCGGACTGGTCAATCTGCTCTTTCTGAGCTTTGTCATTTTTCAGGTGCCCTACCTTTTTGGCGGCATGGACCTGGTGCAGAATACGCCTGACTTTAAGCTTGCGGACTATGCCCGCCGCGGTTTTGGAGAACTTGTCGCGGTCGCTGCTCTCGTTCTGCCGATGCTGCTAATTTCGCACTGGCTTTTGAAAAAAGAGAGTTCGGCCGCACAAAAGCTCTTTCGCATACTGGCCGGCGTCCAGATCGTGCTGCTATTTGTAATTATGGCGTCGGCCGTCCAGCGGCTCGTCCTCCTGACCGGAAACCTCGGCTACGGCCTGACGACCGTCCGGCTATATCCGATGATCTTCATGACATGGCTGGCCATCGTCTTCGTGCTCTTTGGGGCGACTGTGCTGCGCGGTGCCCGCCAACATTTTGCATGGGCCGCACTTTGGTCGGCGATCTTCGTGCTGGGAGCTGCTCACATGCTCAATCCGGACGCTTTTATCGTAAGGACCAACATCGCCCTAATGCAGCATGGGCGGGAGTTTGACGCGTCGTACAACTCGTCGCTCAGCGACGATGCGATCCCCGTGTTGGTCGAAAACTGGAACTCGCTTTCGACTGAAGCACGCTGCGTGATCGGGTCGGCTATCCATTATCGGTATCGTAAGCTTGGCGAGTCGTTTGACGTTCGATCTTTCAACCTGTCGCGTCGGGCGGCGTACGGACTGCTTCTCCGGAACGACCAACTGCTGCATCAGAGTGAGGGTTGCCCGGCGGCATATTCGAACGACCGCGATCCTTCAACATACGGCGATTGATTTTTTGCGTACATCCACAATATGGCTGCCGCCGCCGATGAACTTCTTGCTTTTAGCGGATACAATCCTCTAAGATTGCGATGGCCGGGCCGTTTTATCTAAGCATTTTCATATATGTCCGCTCCTTTGAATACGCAACGCGATCTGGTTCGTGAGTACCTTTCATACTGCCGGGCAGAGAAAGGCCTCTCGGCAAATTCGATCGCGAGCTATTCCAACGATCTCACTAAACTGAAAAAATGGGCGGAGAAGAACGGCTTCGAGTTACTCGCGCTCACGCGTCAGGACCTTCGCGAATGGCTAATCGATCTGGGAGCGGAACGCCTATCCGAAAATTCCAGGCGGCGGATGATCAGCACGGTTCGCGGATTTTACAAATTCCTGATGTTTGACGGGCATCTGACCACAAACCCCGCTGAGGATATCGTCGCTCCGCAAAAGGGGACTTACCTGCCGCGGTTTCTAAATCAAAGTGAGATCGAATCGCTGCTGGCGGCACCCGACGTGTCGACCGCTGCGGGGCTTCGGGACAAGGCATTGCTTGAACTGATGTATGCGTCGGGCTTGCGTGTTTCCGAGGCGGTCAACTTGAAAATTCATGACATCGACATCGACGCCGGGATCCTTACCTGCACCGGTAAGGGGTCGAAAACACGCCGCGTGCCGGTTGGGGCGAGCGCTGTCGAGTGGCTGAAAAGCTATCTTGCCTTACGCCGAAAGCTTGAAAACATCGAGGTCGAAAGGCTCTTCGTTAACGCCAACGGTGCACCGGTAACCCGGCAGTCGATCTATTTGTCGATAACCGAGTATGCCGAGCAGTGCGGGTTCAAAGGAGTGACGCCGCATACGCTGCGACACTCGTTCGCGACCCATCTGGTGCAGAACAACGCCGATATTCGGTCGGTGCAGCAGATGCTCGGGCACGTCGATATCTCGACCACGCAGGTCTATACACACATCACGAGCGCTCAACTCAAGCGAAACTACGCGCGGTTCCACCCGAGGTCGCGCTCGAAATAGCGCGAAAAACCAGCGTTTCCGCGCTTGCATGTTGTCAAAGTCTCCGCTATCATTGGAAATTTGCTAATTGGCTCAAATAGTCGATTGCGTTGATAAAGAAAAGTTTTGCATGGGTGGTCGAGCGGTCAATGGCATCGGGCTGTAAACCCGACGGATTAATTTCCTACGTAGGTTCAAATCCTACCCCATGCACCAGTTATTTGATTTCAGGTCGTGGATCGTTAGCTTTCGCTTTCCGTCCAAGATCGCAGGTCTAAATGATCGAAAAAGGATTGCGGGAGTAGCTCAGTTGGTAGAGCGTCAGCCTTCCAAGCTGAATGTCGCGAGTTCGAACCTCGTCTCCCGCTCCAAATGTTTTACGAATGGGCCCAAGTAGCTCAGGGGTAGAGCGCATCCTTGGTAAGGATGAGGTCGCGGGTTCAAATCCCGCCTTGGGCTCCAGGCTCTACTGTTTTATTTGATTACCAAAAGAGGACGACTAAAGAGATGAGTAAGGAAAAATTTGACCGCAGCAAGCCGCACGTGAACATCGGGACGATCGGGCACGTGGATCACGGCAAGACGACATTGACGGCAGCGATCACGAAGGTGATGTCGAAGCACAATCCGAAGATGGAAGTACGTGCATTCGATTCGATCGACAATGCACCGGAAGAGAAGGCGAGAGGTATCACAATCGCGACGGCACACGTTGAGTACGAGACGGCAAACCGTCACTACGCCCACGTTGACTGCCCGGGCCACGCTGACTACGTGAAGAACATGATCGCGTGGAGCGGCCCAGATGGACGGAGCGATCCTGGTGGTAGCTGCGACGGACGGCCCGATGCCGCAGACGCGCGAGCACATTCTGCTTGGCCGTCAGGTTGGTATCCCGTCGATGGTCGTGTTCATGAACAAGGTGGACATGGTCGATGATCCTGAACTGCTTGAGCTGGTCGAGATGGAGATCCGCGAGCTTTTGAGTTCGTACGAGTTCCCGGGTGACGAGATCCCTGTCGTACAGGGTTCGGCACTGAAGGGCCTGGAAGGCGATCCGGCATGGGAGCCGAAGATCGACGAGCTGATGCAGGCGGTGGATGATTACATCCCGACGCCGGCCCGCGAGACGGACAAGCCGTTCCTGATGCCGGTGGAAGACATCTTTACGATCCAGGGCCGCGGAACAGTGGCTACGGGCCGCATCGAGCGTGGTGTGATCAACATCAACGAGCCGGTCGAGATCGTCGGCATCCGCGACACGAAGAACACGGTCGTCACGGGCGTCGAGATGTTCAAGAAACTTTTGGATTCGGGAATGGCGGGCGACAACGTCGGACTGCTGCTCGGCGTCGACCGTAAAGAGATCGAACGCGGACAGGTCATCGTGAAGCCGGGCTCGATCACGCCGCACACGAAGTTCAAGGCCGGGCTATGTTCTGACGAAGGAAAGAAGGCGGACGCCACACCCGTTCTTTACGGGCTACCGGCCGCAGTTCTACTTCCAGAACAACGGACGTGACGGGCGTCGCACCTGCCGGCAGGCGTCGAGATGGTGATGCCGGGCGACAACATCCAGATGGAGATCGAGCTCATCGCTCCGATCGCTATGGAAAAGGGGCTCCGCTTCGCTATCCGCGAGGGCGGCCGCACGGTCGGTGCCGGAACCGTTTCGGAGATCGTGGAATAAGTTTGGGTAGCCGGTGGTTGGCAGAAAGACGCTTTCTGCCAACTGCCGATTGCTAACTACCGACTACTGAGGATTTATGCCGAGAGATAACATTATTTTGCAGTGCACGGAGTGCAAAGAACGCAACTACGTGACGACCAAGAACAAAAAGAACACGCCGAACAGGCTGGAGTTCAAAAAGTTCTGCCGCCGTTGCCGTTGCCACACGCTGCACAGAGAGAACAAGTAGTCATTGTGGAAAGTAGATAGTGGGAAGTGAAGGCTACATTCTTCACTTTCCACTTTCCGCTCTAAACTTGGAACTATTTCACAGGGGTATGGTGTCAATGGTTAGCATGGAGGTCTCCAAAACCTTAGGTCCGGGTTCGAGTCCTGGTACCCCTGCCATTGAAATTTATTGGGAGAATTAACGTGTCAGAAGCTGTAGCTCCGATCGAAGGAAAACATAAAGAGGGCATTGGCGAATTCGTCAAGCACACGCGGGCAGAACTCGATAAGACGTCATTTCCGTCGTCCGAAGACGTCAAGAACACGACGATCATCGTGATCGTCAGTGTGATATTTTTTGCGGCGTATCTCTTCCTGATCGATCACGGCTGGACATATCTCCTCGAAGGATTGACCTGGCTGGTGAACAAGATCGCCGGCGTTTAGTACAAAAGGATATTTGAGATGAAGCAGTGGTTTTTTATCCACACCTATTCCGGCCACGAGAACAAGGTTCGCGAGAGTCTGGAAGCACGGATCCGCGACATGGAGCTCGCCGAACAGATCACCGGCGTTCTGCTGCCGAAAGAAAAGGTCGTCGAGATGCGTGGAAACAAGGAATATGTCTCTGAGCGAATGTTCTATCCGGGATATGTACTGGTCGAGATCGACTGTGACGAAAAGGGCAAGATCCCCGATAACGTCTTTCACGTGATCAAAGCGACACCGAAGGTCACGGGATTTTTGGGCGGCAAGGCCCCGACACCGTTAACTCAGGCCGAGGTCGATCAGATCATCAGTAATATTGAGGTCGCGACCGAAAAACCGAAGCCGAAGTTCTCGTACGAGGTCGGTGAGGTTGTAAGGATAAAGTCCGGCCCGTTCGCCAGCTTTACCGGCAAGGTCGAAGAGGTCAACGAAGACAAATCGACGCTTAAGGTCTCGATCACGATCTTTGGACGCTCGACGCCGTACGAGCTCAGCTTCCTTGAGGTCGAAAAGGTCACGTTTGCAGAGGAAGAATAGCCTGAAAGAACGGCCGCGGCCCGCAGGTTATCAAAAAGCAGTATTTGTTCGAATGAGGACATTCCCGGGATAAAGTCTCGGGATCGTTAATCAAAAAGGAGAAGTTGCAGACCGGGTGTCTGCGATGCGTCAGAAAATGGCAAAGAAGATAGAAGGTTACATCAAGTTGCAGATCCCCGCCGGCAAGGCGAATCCGGCGCCGCCGATCGGCCCGGCTCTCGGCCAGCACGGCGTTAACATCATGGAGTTTTGCAAGGCGTTCAACGCCAAAACGCAAAACGACGATCCGGATATGAAGGTGCCGGTCGTTATCACGGTCTATGCCGACCGTTCGTTCTCGTTCGAAACGAAAACTCCGCCGGCAGCAGACCTGTTGAGAAAGGCATCGGGCATCGCAAAGGGTTCGGGTAAACCGAATCGTGAAAAGATCGGTACGATCTCGCGTGCGAAGATCGAAGAGATCGCCAAGTTGAAAATGGTTGATCTCAACACGTCGAATCTCGAATCGGCTATGAAGACGATCGAGGGAACGGCAAAGTCAATGGGACTCACAATAGAATAACGGTCGAACAGTATCGAATCTTGTATTCGATATTGCGAGATCGCTATTAGGGAGAACGACATAGTCGTTCGTTAATACCTGGAGGTAAAATGAAAAGAGGCAAGAAATATCTTGCGGCTCTCGAAAAAATTGAGCTGCATAAGAAGCATACGCTCGACGAAGCGGTTGCGAAATTGAAAGAGGTCGCCTTTGCGAAGTTTGACGAGACCGTCGAACTTACGATGTGGCTTGGTGTTGATCCCCGAAAGGCGGATCAGCTCGTTCGCGGAACGATCGTTCTGCCGCACGGTTTGGGCGGAACGGCTAAACGGATCGTTGTCATCGCACAGGGCGATAAGATCCGTGAAGCTGAAGAAGCCGGTGCCGATCTGGCGGGCGGCGATGACCTCGTAGAAAAGATCAAAGGCGGCTGGCTCGACTTTGACGCACTTATTGCGACGCCCGATATGATGGGCAAGGTTGGGCAGCTTGGTAAGGTTCTC
>JBGAOU010000055.1:0-10591 GCA_044221625.1 Pyrinomonadaceae bacterium
CCGCAGACCACGCCTGTGATCAATGCGACATTCGGGTTGAGCCGTGGAGCATCTTCAAAGAATTCGCGAAAGCTCACCTTATCGGCAATCACCTTCTCAAGCCCCTTGGCCGTATAACCCGTCAACCACTCGATAACCTCATGCAACTCCGCCACCGAACGCCCCTTCTTCTCCACCTTCGCCACATAATGCGGATAAACGCCGGCGAAACTCATCGCGAATACTCTTTCGTTTGTCATTACGATGCCCCATTTCGCTGGATCTGCACAAAGTTACCGTACTTGACCTCGCCGGCTTTGGTTACGTTGTACCAGAACTTTTGCATGTCCCAGGCGGCGGTGGGGCAGCGTTCGGCACAGAGGCCGCAGTGGAGGCAGACGTCTTCGTCCTTTGCCATTATGCGGCCGGTCTGCGGCACCGGATCTGAAACATAAAGGTCCTGTTTCAGATTTAGGGCCGGGACCTTGGTCATCTTGCGAAGCTCCTCTTCCGGAGCGTTCGCCGTAAAGGTTATGCAGCTGGTCGGGCAAATATCGACGCAGGCGTCGCACTCGATGCACTTCGGAGCATTGAAAACGGTCTGAACGTCGCAGTTGAGGCAGCGTTCGGCCTCTTTATAACCCGCGAGAGCGTCAAAACCGAGCTCGACCTCGCGCTTTCGGTCCTTGAGCGTAAGCTCTTTCGGCGCCTGCGGTACGACATACCGCGGATCATTAGCGACCTCGCTGTCGTAAGCCCATTCGTGAATACCCATCTTCTGCGATACGAGATTGACGAACGGGTCGGGGCGTTTGTGCAGGTCCTCGCCTTTGCAGAAGAGGTCTATCGAGATCGCCGCCTGATGGCCGTGAGCGACCGCGGTTATCACATTCTCGGGGCCAAACGCCGCATCGCCGCCGAAGAAGACCTTCGGGTGCGTTGACTGAAAGGTCTTGCGGTCAACGACAGGCATCTCCCACTTGTCGAACTCGACTCCGAGATCACGCTCGATCCACGGGAACGAATTTTCCTGGCCGACCGCGATCAGAACGTCATCCGCCGGATAGAAAACATCGGGCTCGCCCGTCGGCACCAGCGAGCGCTTGCCGTTTTCGTCATAGACGGCCTCGACCTTTTCGAACGTCATACCCGCAAGCTTGCCGTCGTCGATCACAAAGGATTTCGGCACGTGGTTGTCGATGATCGGGATGTCCTCGTGCATCGCGTCTTCCTTTTCCCACGGAGAGGCCTTCATCGACGCAAATGGCGAACGGACGATAACCTTGACGTCCTCGCCGCCGAGACGACGTGCCGTGCGGCAGCAGTCCATCGCGGTGTTGCCGCCGCCGAGCACTATCACGCGTTTACCGATCGAGTGCGTGTGTTCAAACGCGACCGAGCCGAGCCAGTTGATGCCGATGTGAATATTCGCCGCACCTTCCTGTCGTCCGGGCAGATCAGGCAGGTCGCGGCCGCGGGGAGCTCCGGTTCCGACAAAGACCGCATCGTAATCCTTGGCCAGCGTTTCCTTCAAGCTCGAAACATAATGCTGAAAATGCGTATGGATCCCGAGCCGGAGCACATAATCGACCTCGTCATTTAGTACCTGTTCGGGCAGACGAAATGCCGGAATCTGCGAACGCATAAATCCGCCGCCGAGTTTCTGTTCGTCAAACAGATGAACTTCGTAACCCAATGGAGCGAGATCGCGGGCGACCGTCAGGCTGGCAGGCCCGCCGCCGATCAGGGCGACCTTTTTGCCGTTGGCCGGAAACGGGCCCTGCGGCATAAACGGGATGACATCGTCGCGATTGTCCGCCGCGACTCTCTTAAGACGGCAGATGGCGACCGGTTCCTGTTCGATGCGGCCGCGGCGGCACGCGGGTTCGCACGGACGGTCACACGTACGGCCAAGTACGCCGGGAAACACGTTCGAATCCCAGTTGATCATGTACGCCTCAGTGTACCGGCCCTCGGCGATCAGCCTGATGTATTCCGGCACCGGCGTGTGGGCCGGGCAGGCGTACTGGCAATCGACAACCTTGTGAAAATATTCAGGATCGTTAACGTTAGTCGGTTCCAATCGGTTAGTTCCTTTTTGTAGAGATATTTAACGAGCTAGTCGCAATATCCCAATCATAAGTGAAGTTACATTTCTTTGCTAGGAAAATGCGCCGCTTTTTGGTAACTTTTGCCGATTTGCCAATCGGCGGGCGAAATTGCCGCGCTCGGGCGTGACCGATACGGTGCAATCTTCCCTTTTACGGCCGAACGCATTATTATTATCCAGACGGCAGATGATCCGGCCCGTCCCTTGCAAACAACAATGCAGATAACATTTTTAGCTTCGCTTGAGGCGGTCCTCGGTATTCCGGAGTGGGCCGGATACCTCTTTGTATTCATTTTGGGAGGGTGTATCGGCAGTTTCTTAAATGTCGTCATTTACCGCGTGCCGAACGAAAAATCGCTCCTGACTGGCTCAGCATGCCCAAAATGCAACTCGGCGATCAAGTTTTACCACAACGTCCCGATCCTCGGCTGGCTGATGCTCGGCGGAAAATGCAGCAATTGCAAGGAGCCGATATCATGGCGATATCCGGCGGTTGAATTGCTCACCGCGTGCTTGTTTGCCACGGTGTACTGGCAGATCGGTTTTACGCCGTACCTGCCGGTCGCACTCGCATTTGCGGCGACGATGACGGCACTCGTCTTTATCGACGCCGATCACATGATACTGCCGAACGTGATCACGTACCCGATGTTTGTGATCGCCCTGATCGTCCGCGTCGCGTTCCCCATCGCATTCACCGGCAATTACTTTTCAGATACCGCGTATGGCCCGATCTCGTGGCTTGCCGGATATCCTGGATGGGCGATCTCGTTGGCCGGAGCCGGGCTCGGTGCGCTGATCGGCGGCGGTTCGCTGTGGGCCGTCGGAGCTATCTGGAAGGCACTCCGCGGCGTTGACGCAATGGGCCTAGGTGATGTAAAGCTGCTGTTGGGGATCGGTGCGTTACTGGGGTGGCGATTGACGCTGCTCACGATATTTATTGGCGCATTTACCGGTGCGATCGCCGGTGTCGCACTTGTATCGCGGCAAAAAGATAAGGATCTGCAAACGCAGATCCCGTTCGGAATATTTTTGGGCATCGGGTCGATCGTCGCGATGCTCTTCGGCGAACAACTGATCCGTTGGTATCTAACGACATTCGTGCCCTGATCATGTCGATCATTGTACACACCGGACCGACACGGCGTAGCCGGCGACCGGATTTGTGAAACGAAAGATCGAGCCGTTTTTAGCTTCGATGCGGCGGCGGACGGCGTTGCGTGTGCCGTTCGCGTCTCGCCAGGTTGCGGTCCAACAAGTTGTCTTTCATCCAAGTCAGATTCCCGACCTTAGCAATGCCGAAAACCTGACCATCGCGAGGATCTTTGAAGCTCGTCTTAACAGCTCACTGTCCGACATTCGGTGATAAAGCGAGAAGACCTGAAAGACCTGATAATGATCTTTATTTAACTATAATTTCGGATGGGATGTTCGACTCACCTTGTAGATAGGTGATCTTCCAGATTGCATTTCGGCGTCCATCCGGAACTTGGTGATAGATGTTTCCGTCCGCATTGTTACCGGCTACGAGCGAACGACCGTGTTTTTTGTCGGTGATATAAAAGCGATTGTTCCCCAATGGCACGAGTTTCCATTTGGCATTGTCTCGCCCATTCGGCACCTGAAAATAAATGTTGTTGTCAGCATAGTCACCCGCGACGATAGCTCTTTCTGATTCTCCCTGAAAGATGTAGTAATACCCTTCGCCGGCTGGCTGAAAGAGCCAATCAAAGCCTCGGCTCTGATACGCCCGATGCCGAAAACCGGCCAAGCGTCCTTTACAAGTCATCGCACCCGGGTTGCAGACCCTACCGAAAGCGCATGGTATGGGTCGGCAGTCGTACTGTTCGTTTTCGGTATAGCCAATGGCGAGTACCGAGCCCGAATATCCATCGTCTTCGATCTTGAATCTTGCAGGCCACCTTGAAGTAGTCGGTTTTGCTCCCGACATCCAGGTCGCCCAAACAGAATTCGAAATATTGGTGTCTTGGACAACCGACTTCACATCGCCCCAGAACAATACAGCTATTTGGTACTCTGTTTTACCGAATATCTCCCCGCTATCTACCCGTTCCTGCCATTTATCCAGGATATCGGATTCTAAGTCTTCATCCTTAATATCCTTTGAGAGCAAACCGACTAGCTTTTGCATAAATGCCGTCGCCGCCCCGGCGTAAAGCGGTTTGACGCGATCGGTCTGAGCAAATACTTGAGAGCCGAACAATAGGCCCATCAACATAGCTGCAACAGCTAGCTTTGTATGGTTGGCAATGTTTTTGAAGGTTATTCGCATTTCTATTATTCTCCTTTCTATTTACTTGAAGATCGTCGAAGGATCGGTCTTGGGCAGCGGCAGACGCATTGCTGCGATCTTTTGCGCAGTCGCAGCATCGATATTCAGTCCCCATTTTCTGAAGAAAGGCACGAGGTCATTTTTCGTGACGAAACACATCATATAAACGAACTGATTCGCCTTCTCAACGTCCGTGTAATTCCCCAATGGTTTTTTGCGAAACTCTTTTTGAAGACGAGTAAACACATTCCAGCCGTAAACCGATTTTAGTTGATGAAACATCACAAGCTTGGTAAAAAACTCGCCGTATTCGGCGGAGTTTATGACCATGTAATTCTTGTTCGGATTGGCGATGTAGCGGCGTGCCATCTCAAAAGATGAAACCGGATTGCCGTACTCCTTCTCGTTGAGCTTCGACGGTAGTCCGAATTTCTCCTGCACGTAGAGCGAGAACATATTCACCTGAATTTCGACGATCGAGCTGAACGTCCAGCTTCGTTGCTGATAGGTGTGTCCTGTCTCGTGCCAGTAGCCCCATTCCGTACCAAGATCACGAGTCAAGGCGGTGAAATTGTCGCGTTTCATTCCGATGAAATATTCGCCGGCGTAGGCGTAGTATTTATCCGATTCGGGCCGCGGCGTGTAAACATCGACCAGGTAATTGATGCGGTTTCGGGTTCGCATATTCTCGGGCGACGAATCGTCAAAACCGGCAAGCTCATCGTCTAAGTCGATCATTCTATGGACGGTCTCGAACATTGCTTCGACATCTTCGATCGGAAACCGCTTGTAATCGCGGGACGGCAGTGTAATGAGAACTCGATCGGAAACTAGCTGAACGTAAGTGTCTTCCATTCTGGCGATCGCGTTTTCCCAGTTTTTGTCTTCGGTAACTCCGGAAACATAAAACGGAATTGCCTTGCCGCCGATGACTTTTACATCAACAGTTGTCGGTTCGTTGTCGTAGCCGGTTCGTTTGACGAAAATGAACGAGAGAATGCCGTCGTTTGCTGCGGTAATTGTGTTTGTACCCTCGCGAAGTTCGTTCTCCTGTGTGCTGTTAGTCTTTGCCCACATCGGCTTGAAGCCGATCATCGTCGAAAGTTTATATTCCGCCTCGAGACCGCTGACCGCGACTGAAAACCGCTCGCCCCGACGCACCCAAAGACCGGTCGGCTGATAATCACAAAGCACCCGCCGATGGGTTCGCACGGTTTCGGTTCTCGCCTCGGTCTGCGAGACGAAGGTGTATTCTTTCGTGACGTTGTTGAACTCTTGTGCAGAAGCCGCGAAGCACACCGTCGCGATCATTATTGTAAGCAATATCAGCGATCTCATATGGTTATTGTTTGGGGATCGTTTTGCAGAGCACTTTACTTGTTCTCGGCTTTTACTTTTTCCATACCATCTTCGGCCTTGGCAAGCGGGTTGTTCTTTTGTTTATACAGTGTCGGACGGTCACACGATGATAAGCTAAAACTCCCGAGTTTTCAAAGGTGGACAGTATCGATCAAGTATTAGATCAGTGTCTGTGATGCCACTTCTGGTTCGAACGATCGCACTTATTTTCGGCGATGCGGCTGCCGAAGGTCATCTTTCACCTTTTTTCATCGGCTGCACCATTTGGGCTATATTACCGTTGGTGCCGGATCCGCTTCTTTTCAGAAATAAAGGAAGCTCAGATCGCTCGATTGATTACCGGCGGCTATTCGTATTGGTCGGCTTCTCTAGCCGGTGCTATTTGGATAGCTCGAAGTGGTGTAGAGGTGATGGGGCGGGGTGATGAAGAGATGCTGTTCGATATTGGTGCCCTGAACGTCAGGCGGCGGACATCGCACTTCGGACACAATCCTGCGAACAGTAATAGGTTTTGGCGTCAAACCTAATGGCCCGATCCTGCGGCACCCAGGTTCCGCAACGCGTGCAGGAAACGAGTTCGGACGGCTCCGGATCGATCTGCCGCGGCGTAGAGGCCTGCCTGATATTGGCCCGAGCTTCACGCAGCATCTTGCCGAAGCCGATCACCATTGCGATCTGCCGTCGGTATTTATATGCCGTCAGCCCAAGTAATATCAGGATGACCAGCAAGATCACGACAAATTCTCTCATTTGATCGGCGGAACCTCTTTGGCGGCGATCAGTCGTGAGAGTTCCTCGATCGACTCATTCTTCGGATTTGCCGCCTTTAGCTTTTCGAGCACCTTACCGGCCTCGTCAAAATTTCCTTGCCGCATGTAGGTCTGCGTCAAATAGGTCAGAGCCCGCTCGTGTTTCGGATTTGCCTGAAGAGCCTTTTGAAACTCCTCAACCGATCGTGAAAGGTCAGCCGGTTCATCCAAAAAAAACGAAAGTGCGACATCGGCGATAACATCAGCGTCCTTAGGCCGCTGATCGAGGGCAAGTTTGTAAAATTCGCGGGACTTTTTGAGGTTTGCCGACTCCTTTCTGAAATAGCCGAGGTCAAAATACGAATTCCCGAGAGCGACGATAACGTCGTAATCCTTGGCATCGATCCCGTTCGCCCTTTGCAGCAGCCTTACGGCCTCGTCGACGATCGCCGCGTCACGCTTTAATGTACCGTAACGGTAGAGCGCAATGCCGAGGCTCTTTTGAAAGCCGAAATTAGTTGGGTTTGCGTCAGCCTCGGCGACCTTTGCCTTTATCTCATCGATGTTTATGTTCATCGAATCATCGGGCCTGTTCGCATTCTGAGATGCGGCCGGCCGATCCTCGGCCAGTGCCCGGAGCGCGTTTACCTCAGACCGATTGAGCGAATTTGCCAGCATAAACCCGCCTATGGCCCCCGCAATAGTTCCCAATATAGCTGCCGTTATTACCTTACTATTCATTGGTTACCATCTTATCAAACGGCCGAGGTAATCAGAAAAATGCATCGCCCATCGATGGACAGGCGATGCATTACCAGTTTACGAGTAAATCCTATTTTTTGCCGTCATCAGCCAAGTAAGGCAGGTCTTCTGCACGGCGGCGGATCGGCGGATCGGTCGCTCGGCGGCGCGGTACTGCGTTGGCGTTTCGCCTGTCAACGCTTCCGGCCGGCAAGCCTTTGCCGTGAACCGCCTCAACCAAAATACGGGTGATCTCTTGTGAGAGTGTTCGGTGCTCGGCGGCGGCTCGGCGGCGAAGCGATTCTTTTAATTCATTGGGCACGTACGCCCCGATAAAAACTCCTTTGCGATTTGCCATAGCAGCAAAATCCCTCCATTTAGGACCAATTGATTTGAGAGTGCCTGATAGTTCGAAGCACGCCTGTAAGCCGAATTTTGTATCCGCTTTGCAGCGGACGGCAATCATTCATCTAGGCCTGACGTTACCGTCAGGCTCAAGCGATCTACCCGGAAACGCCGCCTTACCTTTCGGTTCGGACAGTAAGCGGGCCGCTTACATTCTGCGTTTCCCTATTTGATCTTGCACCACGAGGAGTTTACCTGGCCGCCAATGTTACCATCGACGCCGGTGAGCTCTTACCTCACCGTTTCACCCATCACCCTTTTTGAGGGCTGGTCTGTTCTCTGTTGCACTTGTCGTCATCTGCCATTGGCAAATGCCCGGACGTTATCCGGCTCGCTGCCCTTTGGTGTTCGGACTTTCCTCGTGTGCTTTACGCACCCGCGACTGCCCGGCGTGCTCCGAAATAAGGCTATCGGAGTATAACAAAAAATGTTGAACAATTCTATTCTTTTAACAAGAATTCAATATTCGTGACCCATTGATCAGTAAAATTCGACCGTATCGCCCGGATAAATATAAGTCGCAGCCAGTTTGGGGTCGTTCAAACGAAAATCCTCGGCGATTTGCGAGGCGTTTCGAATGACGCGGACCGATGCCGCATTCGAACTAAGCACAAGCCCGGCCCGAACGACGAAAAACGGTACAGCGTCACGGGCGATCTGCTGTTCGCCGGGCTGCTCGACCAGGCCGGCAACAATGATGGTGTGACTAACGAAATCCAGTACTTCGACGCTGACGACCGTTTTCTCGAATAACTTGATAGAACTGCCCAATAGATTTTCGGCGTCCGACGGTGTGAGTCCCCCGATGCAGACATTTTCGCCGGCCAGAGGGTAATTGATGCAGCCGCTGCCATTAACCCGCAATATCCGCGGAGCGAAATTCGCGTTTAGCAGTGATATCTTGATCTGATCGTACGGCCCGATGTGATAAAGATTTGACGGATGCATCGAGGTTGAACCGGGTGCAGTAGAGGTGGTCACCTTAGGCGTGTTCATCCCGGCGACGGAATTGCTGTCCACGTTTGCGGACAAGGACTGAGCAATTACGGCCTGCGCCGGCAACACCGATGCCGCCAAGCCAATCGCCAGACTTATAACAATTTTCCTGCTGAACATCATTCGTCTCAAAATAGGCGCCGGAAGGGGCATGTTCCGGCCTATGCCCGAATAAATGTTCAAACAGTGTTTAATTCTACTTTTTTATTGTAAAAGGAGAATGTCTATTCGGACGCGGTTGAGACCGGACTCAAAGGGTACAAATGCGGCCAGTTGGCAGCGTAAAACTCGCGAAGATAGTTTTCGATCTCGTCAGCGGTCTCTAATGCCGCGGCATTTCGAGCCAATTCCGAGGCCTCGTCAAAAGATATTCCGTTTATCACTGTACGAACCGCAGGCAGCGAATTGGGGTTCATGCTGAATTCCCTTGCTCCAAGCCCGATAAGCAAAGGCAGGTAAAAAGGCGACCCCGCCATTTCGCCGCACACGACCGAACTAACTCCGGACATGTCAGCCGAGCGGATCACAGTCGAGATCGATCGGATCACTGATGGATGGAGTGTCTGATAATTGCCGGCAACTGCCTCGTTATCACGGTCGGCGGCGAGCAGATATTGAACAAGGTCGTTTGTCCCGAGGCAGACGAAATCAACGTGTTTGACGACGCTGTCGATCGTCATTACCGCCGCCGGAACCTCGATCATCGCCCCGAGCGGCATCTCCGGCAGGATGATCCCGCATTCGGCCAGAATGCGACGTTCATCGTCGACAAGTCGGCGGGTTTTAATGATATCAGCGACGCCTGAGACCATCGGCAAGACAATACTGACGTTTCCGCGGGAATTTGATCGAAGAATGGCCCGCAGTTGTTCGCGGAATCGCCTTTCGTCCGCAAAACTCAGCCGTATTGCACGAAGTCCGAGGGCGGGATTGGTCTCGCGATCGCCCGCGGAATAGGTGATCTGGTCGACGTGCAGATCGAATGTGCGTATCCTCACGCCGTCTGAACCGACGGATCGGGCAACCCGATCGTAGGCATCGAATTGGAGTTCTTCCGGTGGAAGTCCCCCGGCGATATTGGGAAAAAGATATTCGGACCTCAGCAGCCCGATTCCCTTTGTTCCCTTTTCGAAATCGGTTCGATCGGCGTCCACGCGGTCGACATTTGAGCGCAGCACGATCTCGCGTCCATCGACAGTCGTTGTGCCGGGAGGCAAAGCTGTGTCGGTGGTCGGGGCCAAATTATCAAATATAGCTGACCGGGCGATCGCGTCCGCCGACGGATTGATGGTCAATTTGCCTGAATAACCGTCAACTAATAACGGAGTGTCGTCACGGATCAATCGAAGAGCCGAACGAACGCCGGTGACAGCAGGGATCTTTAATTCCCGGGCCATAATGAATGAATGCGACGTCCATCCACCGTGTTCGGTCACGATCGCGACCGGGCGCTGCCGGCTGAGTTCGATCAATGTTGAGGGACGAATGATCGACGCAACTACGACCGAGTCCGGCGGAATCGAAGGTAGTTCGCTGCTGTGGCCGTCGATCGCGCTCAAGACCCGTTCGCATACGTCTTCAAAATCGGCGATACGGTCGCGGAGATTCGCGTCCGATATTGACGATTGTTTGTCGGCAAAATCTTCCGCGATCTGGCGTAGTGCCCATTCAGCACTGACGAGTCGTTCGCCGATAAATCTCTCGACATCAGCGGTCAATGACGAGTGCTCGAGCATCAGGAGATGAGCGTCAAATATGCCGGCTGAACTGCGTGCTGCGGAATCGGTATCGCTAATAAGCTTATCGAGTTGCTGTTTGGCGACCGCGACCGCTTCGCGAAACCGGGTGATCTCGTCGTCGACGGATGAGGCTGAGATACGGGTCAGAAAATACTGACGCTTTGTGCCGAAAAGGCAAACGGCTCGCCCCGCCGCGATGCCGCGTGAAACAGCGGTCGCC
>JBGAOU010000056.1:0-10529 GCA_044221625.1 Pyrinomonadaceae bacterium
CCCTTGAAAACGGAACGATGCAGTACGTACAAAATTTATTGCAGCCCTCGATTATCGGCAGAAACGCGATGTACGGCGAGTGACGATGCTTATCGGCGACGGTCCAGTCATAATCGGTCTCCCGGTCACCCAGGTCGACGATCGCCTCGTCGGTCGAAAGCGTCTTGGCAATGGCGTCGGCCACACGCCCGACGGCCTGTGTGCCGAGCACAAAATCAACGCCTTCGATCTTAGAAAAAAGGGTTTCGCCCTCAAGCTGGGCGACGCATCCCATTACGCCGACGATAGGTTTGGGGCGATCTGAGTGCCGTAAATGCCCGACACGTGTGTAAAGTTTCTGTTCGGCCTTTTCACGAACTGAGCAAGTATTGAAGATCACAACATCGGCATCATCCTCGATATTTGTCATTTCATATCCCCGGCTGGCAAGCGTCGTTGATATCCGCTCCGAATCGGAGACGTTCATTTGACAGCCGTAGGTTTCGAGATAAACTTTTTTCATAACATGCCGAACGAGACCAAATACAAGCCGTTTTCAGCCAAGGATTTCGTCCATCTTCATTTGCACTCAGATTATAGCCTGTTGCAAAGCACAATCCAACTGAAGCCGCTGGCGGCCAGGCTCAACGAACTGGACTTCAAGGCCTGTGCGATCACCGATTACGGCAATATGTACGGGGCGGTTTCGTTCTTTAATACGATGTCGTACAACGGCATCAAGCCCATCATCGGATACGAGGCGTACATTGCCCCGGGCAGCAGATTCGAACGCAGCTCCGCATTGAAAGCGGGTGAAAAGCCCTTTTATCGGCTGGTCCTTTTGGCGAAAGACCTTGACGGTTACAGGAACCTCGCCGTCCTGGCTTCAAAGGCATTTACAGAGGGCTTTTTGCACCGGCCGAGGATCGATATGGAATTGCTGGCTGAGAATTCCAAGGGGCTCATCGGATTGTCTTCCGGGCCCGAGGAGATCGTCGGACATTTTCTCAATACCGGCAATGCTCAACGAGCACGTGAGGTTGCGAAATCACTTGAAGATATATTCGGTAAAGGGCTCTTTTATTTAGAGATACAGGACCATTTTGAGCCCTCAGCCATCGCCGCAACTCGTAAGATAGTAGAATTTGCGGGTCAGGCCGGGTTGCCGCTTGTCGCCACTAATGACGTTCATTATTTGAATCGGGACGATGCTAGGGCTCAACAGGCCTTGATCGCTCTGGCTGACGGCCGGACTCTCGGTGAGAACGCAAGAACCTCGGCCGAGACCTCACTGCGCTATCTTCGCTCGTCCGAAGAAATGTGGGACATATTTGGCGGCGAACTGCCCGAATCGCTCACCAACACGGTAAAGATTGCCGAAATGATCGAATTCGAGATGCCGCAGGGCGACAAACATCGGCAATTGCCCAAGTATCCGATCCCGCCTGCGTTCTCTTCAATGAACGAAGATGAGTATTTCGTCAAGGTTCTAAATGATGGGTTTGACGAGAGAAAACGGACTGAATGGGACCCGTTGATGGCCGCGGGCCGTCTGAAACATAGCATCGAAGAGTATCGGGAGCGATTGGAAATTGAGATCGCGACGATCAAACGAATGGGTTTTCCGGGCTACTTTCTGATCGTCTGGGACTTTATCCGCTATGCACGCGAAAAGAACATACCGGTGGGCCCCGGGCGCGGTTCAGCCGCGGGTTCGCTTGCGGCTTACTGTATGCGGATCACTGACGTTGATCCGCTCCAGCATGAACTGCTGTTCGAGCGATTTCTGAATCCCGAGCGAATCTCGATGCCGGATATCGATATCGATTTCTGCATTCGGGGCCGAGGCGATGTGATCGATCACGTTACCGAGCTTTATGGACGCGATTCGGTCTGTCAGATCGTTACATTCGGAACGATGGCATCGAGGGCCGCTATCAAGGATGTCGGCCGTGTGCTGAATATGCCGTACGGGGATGTCGAGCGCATCGCCAAGATGATCCCGCCGCCGGTTCGCGGCCGAAACGTGAGTATTTCGCAGGCGATCAAGGAAGTTCCTGAACTGGCAGCGGCGATGAAGTCCGATCCGAAAGTCAATGATCTGGTCGAACTCGCCTTGAGGATCGAGGGCTGCGCCCGCCACACTTCGGTCCATGCGGCCGGCGTGGTCATTAGCCCGCGGCCGCTGCATGAGTTGGTCCCGGTCTCGATGTCCAAGGACGAACTTACGAGTCAGTATCCGATGAACGACCTTGAAAAGGTCGGTATGCTCAAAATGGACTTTCTGGGGCTTACGACGCTGACGGTGATCGCTGACTGCCTCGCGTCGATCAAGGAAAAGCTCGGCGAGACCATCGACTGGACAAGTATCCCCAACAACGAAGAAAAGACGATGCAGCTTTTCGGAGAGGGCCGTACGGAAGCGATCTTTCAGTTTGAATCGTCGGGAATGGCTGATATGTGCCGACGCCTTAAACCGAAGGAACTAGAGGACCTTTCGGCGCTAAATGCCCTATACCGGCCGGGCCCGCTTGACGGCGGAATGATCGATGATTTTATCGACCGGCACAAAGGTATCCAACCTGTCGAATATATCGTCCCGGAAATGGAGGATATCCTTGGCAACACATTCGGTGTGCTTGTTTATCAGGAACAGATAATGCAGCTTGCTCAAAAGCTGGCCGGCTATAGCCTCGGCGACGCCGATCTGATGCGGCGGGCAATGGGCAAGAAAAAGGTCGAAGAAATGCTCCCGCATGAAGAGAAGTTCATCAACGGGGCTGTCGAACGCGGCATTAAGCCAAAGACGGCCAAAGAGATCTTTGACCTGATGGCAAAATTTGCCGACTACGGATTCAATCGCAGCCACTCGATGGCGTACGCTGTCCTGGCGTTTCAAACAGCCTATTTAAAGGCGCATTATCCGGCTCATTTCTACGCGTCTGTTCTCTCGCACGAAGCTCAAGACAGCGCAAAGGTCTATAAATACTCGACCGAGCTCCGTTCGCTCGGCCTCGAACTGCTGCCGCCCGACATCAATGAATCGGACGAAGGTTTTACGCCGGGCGAAAGTGCCGTGCGTTATGGCCTGACTGCGATCAAAGGCATGGGCTCGGCCAGCGTTCAGGCGATCGTTGAGGCCAGAAAACAAGGCAAATTTACATCGCTTTACGATTTTTGTTCACGTTTAGGGTCAGGTGCGGTGAACCGCCGCGGCCTCGAGAGCCTGATCGCTGCGGGAGCGTTTGACACGTTGATGCCGCCCGAGATGTCCGTCGGTGAATGGCGAGCGAGACTGACCGAGGCGATCGACGGGGCTCTTCAGCACGGACAAAGGGCCGCTACCGACCGTGAACGAGGGCAGAGCGGCCTTTTCGGCGGTGCAGCAGGCGATGAAACGGCGTCGGAGGCGGTACTTCCCTCCGCGACGCCGTGGACACAGATGGAGATCTCGCAGCATGAAAAAGCGTCGATCGGGTTTTATTTGTCGGCGCATCCGCTCGATAACTATTCGGGAATGTTATCCGGGCTCAATCTGCGCAACTTTACAGAGTTAGGCGAACTTAATTCAGGCGATATGGTGCTGGTGGCGGGTATTATCTCGGGCCTTCAGGTCCGGCAAAGTAAAAAGGGCAACCGATTTTGTATGTTTCGTCTGGAAGACCGATCGGGCGGCATTAAGACGATCGCCTGGGGCGAGGCTTTTCAGGCATTTTCGGCGTTTCTGAAGGATGATGAGATGGTCATCGTCGGAGGTAAGATCGAGGCCGGCGAAGGCCAGGAGCCGACATTGATCGTGAATGAGGTCAGATCGCTCGATGATTCGGTCGCGGCCGCCGCCCGAGCGATAAACATAACGCTTCCTGCGGACCGGAACGACCAGGCCTATGTGGAGGATATTTTTGTCACGTTAGGCACGCATCATGGCCGTTGTGAGGTTTATCTGAACGTTCCGGCCGGCGACGCCGTTGTTAAGGTGCACGCTCCGGTAACCAGGGTCGCCGGAAGCCGCGTTCTGCAGCGTGAGCTGGAATCGAAAGGGTGCCGCATCGATTGGACCCATTGAGAATCGTCCGAATCAGATCGTATGGAAATGCTATTGCATATCGTACGAAAGACCGGCCCGGCTTTAAGTTCAAGTCCGTGAATTAGTCGCGGCCAACCTGGCCGGCGAATGCCGAAAACGGCCGTTTGGGTTAATATATCTGTTATGACAACTGCTGCATTTGAACGAGTGCAAACAGCACGGCATCCTGATCGGCCGTACGCGATGGATCTCTTTGAAGAGATGTTCACGGATTTCGTCGAGATACACGGCGACCGGCGCTTTGCCGATGATCCGGCTATGGTCACCGGATTCGCCAAGATAGACGGCATTGACGTCGCTGTTATCGGCCAGCAGAAGGGCCGCGACATTAACGAACGCCGACACCGTAATTTTGCTATGTCGAAACCGGAAGGTTATCGAAAGGCATTGCGAGTCATGCGAATGGCCGAAAAATTTGTCCGGCCTATCGTCACCGTTATCGACACGCCCGGAGCATACCCGGGAATCGACGCCGAGGAACGCGGCCAGGCTGAGGCTATCGCTTTTAATCTCCGCGAAATGGCATCGATCAAGGTGCCGATCGTCGTCGTCGTGCTCGGTGAGGGCGGCAGCGGCGGAGCTCTCGCGATCGGCATCGGTGACCGAGTCCTTATGATGGAAAATGCCGTCTATTCGGTCATTACGCCCGAGGGCTGCGCGGCGATCCTTTGGAAGGACGCCGGCCGGGCACCGGACGCGGCAGAGGGGCTGAAACTCACGGCCGATAATCTCAAGCAATTCAACATCATCGACGAGATAATCCCCGAACCCGTTTCTTGGACGATCGGTGACGATAAGAACGGCAAACGTGGTGATGCGTTTAATCAGATCGCTGAAACGTTGAAGAAACGTATACTGGCCTCGATCAACGAACTTTCAAAAAAGGACGCGAAAACGCTTGTCAGAGAAAGGTACGAAAAGTTTCGACAGATGGGCGAATGGGTATAAAAACGCGGTCGTGCCGCGAATATTGATCGAACGAATAAAAATGGGCCGGCAACGAACATTGAATCGTCGCCGGCCTTGTTTTGCCAGTCGGGTTGAACCCGACAAGTCTTAGAACGGAATATCGTCATCGGCCGCCGGGGTCGAGACCGGTGCACTTGAGCTGGCTGAACTGCTGCCAGACGAGGCCGAACCGCCCGTGTAGCCGGTATCGTGATCGTCATGGCCGCCGCTATACTCGCCGCCGCCGCTGTCGCCGCGTGACCCGATGAACTGCATATCGGTCGCCTGAACGTCTAGAGTGTACCGCCTGTTATTATCGCGATCGGTCCATTCTTCGATCTTTAACCTTCCTTCGATATAAACGGGTGAACCTTTGGTAAGGTATTTTGCCGCGTTCTCGGCCTGTTGACGCCAGAGGGTGATCTTAAACCATGTCGTAATGTCTTGAAGTTCGCCGGATTTATCGCGGCGCTTTTCATTAGTGGCCATCGTAAAGCTGCATACGGCAGCTCCCTGCGGCGTGTATCGTAATTCGGGGTCGCGGCCAAGGTTGCCGACGATGATGATCTTGTTAAATGACATGGATGTATCCTCGCGTTTTGTGTAATTTAGTCGAACTTTCTGTTTAGAACAGTCATCAATATATCACGGCCGATGTGCTGTGATAAAATCCTCTTTTCTCTTCGGCAAGGCGTGCCGTTTTACAGGCATCAGGGCTAATGATCCGCAGTATTTCAAAGTTTCCCGCGATACGATACGGCAAGGTTGTCCGATGGTTGTCGTGCGCCGTTTTGATAACAGTTTTTTCTTCGGCCGCCTTTTCTCTGGAGCAGGGCGAAATTCAAATTCAGAAATGCTGGAGCCACGTCGACGGAGCCGGCAGCCGTGCGTCTCTCGCTGCGTCTGGCGGGACGATCTACTCGGTCCGCAACGGTTCGATCGTTGAGGCGATATCGTTCGACACGGGTAAATTGACATGGTCGAGTGACGTTGGCGGTTCGGTAGCGTCAAATCTGATCACCGACGGAAGGAATCTGTTTTTTGCAAGGCGTTCGGGCGGTGCCGCGGACAAGACGTCCGAATCCTTTCTGATCTCGATCAGTGCAAATGCCGGCATCACACGCTGGAAAATCCCGCTTCGTTCCGGCGAAGATCACCGGCTTGCGTTAACAGAAGCCGGACTTTTAGCGATCACCGCCGGCGGTGATGCATCGGTCGTTTCGACCGCCGACGGTACTATTTTATCGAACCGAAAACTGACCAGGCCAATTAGCCTCGGCATTTTGGATCTCGGGCAAGGGTCGATCATATCCTCAGTTGAGCGGGAGATCCTTAAGATCGACGGAAACGAGGAACCTCAGATTCTATCCAGATCCGACTTTGCCGTGACCGCTCTGCTCCTTGAAGCGAGCGGCGGCGTTTTTTACGGTAATGAACGCGGAATACTTGCCTTTCTGTCGGGCAAAGGCCAGAGGCCCGTCTGGCAGTTCAAAAGCGGCGGAGCGATCTCGGACATCACTCTGACAGACGGCCGCGTCATCGCGGCTTCAAACGATAATTTTGTTTACGCTTTAGCTACCGCGAATGGTGCCCGTTTATGGAAACGCCGAGTTACGGGACGAGTCTCAGCCCTCAAAATTATTGGCGACGATCTGCTGTTGGTCCAGCCTTTGGGCGACGACAACATTATTTTCTTGAATATCAAAAACGGCGGAGTTGCGGGGCAAATTCCCGCAACGGCAGGTGAGTTTGTATTGGATTCGGTCGTCATCGACACAAACCGTCTTGCCCTGGCGACCGATTCCGGCCTTTACGGCTACTCGATCGGGGGATGCGGTACTGCAAAATGAAATGGCCCGGGAATGCTTCATCCGGGCCATAATAAAATCAATTGAGGAAACGCTTATCTAGTGAGACGTAGCGTGCTCATGCATCATTGCATAGATCTCGTCTTTAATCTGTAATTTCTTCTTCTTGAGCGTGATTTCTTCCAACTGTTCGTCGTCGCTGGGGTACGTAAGGTGGGCTAATTCAACCAATCGTTTCTCGTAATCTTCGTGCTGATGCACCAGTTCCCTAAAAGTCGAATTGTTCTTGATCAACTCGTCTCTCACCGGATCAGCTATTGACATGTCCATGGCGTTTTTTTCCTCACTTTTCAATGGTATCCACCCGTTGGCGGAAAATTAAAATTTTCGTAACGGGTGTAACTTCATATTAGCCGAAAGACGGAGAAATTATCAAGCGAAGTGTGCGGTAAACGGCTGGGTTTCGCTCTCACAGTGTACGCCGCATCAAAATGCCGTCTTCGCGCGGGTCTTTGTAAAGATCCCGACGGATCGAGACGTTCTCAAACCCATTTCGTTCGTATATCCGGATAGCCCGGACGTTCGAACACCGGACTTCGAGCCAGATCGCCCGAACACCGGCGTCACGACATTTTTCGGTAAACGAATCCAAAAGCAATTGTCCTAATCCGCGTCCGAGCAATGGTCCGGTGACGCCGATATTGTAGATCTCGGCGTCAACGGATAACTCATCGTCGTTTGAGGCGACGATCCGTCCGACAACGAAGCCGATAGTTTGATTCTCGTCGTCGGCAAGCCGGAGCATTATCGAGTTTTGATTTTTTAGTTCTTCGAGATAGCCGGCGGCTGACCAATGATTAAGGTTGGTCTCATCAGCGATACGGATCAGATCGGCAATGTGCGAGGATTCGATCGGACGTATTCGTGGTTCGGACATTGGTTCAAGTATCCGTTATTTTTGTTTTCCGACAAAAAGCGGCTCGGCCGTTTCGCCAATGCCGTGAAAAATTGCGGCTCGGCCGAGGTAACCGGAGATGTCCGGATCAATTACCGAGACGCTCATCGAGTTTGCAGATTCGATCGCGTCGATAAGTAACGAATGAATAAGCAGATCGGTCCCCGAACCCGCCAATTCACCGAGCTGTTTGGTTTCGATCGGTTCCGGGGCAGAGATCTCAGAAAAACGGCCGTCGTTTCGGGAAAAACGCTGAATACAGGCGACGTCGCGACCCACAGGCAGCACGACGGCAAACTCATTCGTGACGGTCTGTTCGAGGGCGATCGCCTTGAGAGCCGAGACCCGTCGCAGCTGGATCCCGGATGCAGCCGCTAATCCCATCGCTGTCGATAGTCCGATCCGAATACCAGTAAAACTGCCCGGGCCAGACGATACTACGATCTGGCTTATATCCGCAAAATGCAACTCGTTGCGTATCAATATCTGATCGAGTGTCGGCAGTAGATCTTCGGCTCGTGAAACAGCAGTCGCTCCGACAACGCCGTCAATCCGAGCATTTTCGGAAAACAATGAAATGCTGCCTCCACCGATGGCGGATTCGATCGCTATTAGGAAGTTGCCGGTCGTGCTCATCATTGAGTTTGTTGTCAACGCGCCGGCCTGATCAAGCGGCCGATCGATCGTGCGGAGCGCTTTAGTATATCGCCGACCTGATAGTGGATGCGAGTCGATGCGTCCAAACTTCCTTCCATATCGATGGTCGCCTGGATCGCGTTTGGCGGCAATCGTTTGACGATCTGCCTCCAAAGGCCCAACGGATCGCGTTTGAACAGGTGAAGCGGCTGAAGGCGCGTTTCACTCCTCCATTCGCTTTCCAGACTGCGGATCAGCCAAGCGGGCAGGTCCGAGGCCTCATCGGCAAACGGTAGTGCGTCTAAATTCAGGCCGAGGTATTTGTTTGCCATTCCGATCGAATAAATGACCCACTTTCGGCGATTGGCGGCAACAGAATTGAGACATCTATCCCAATCGAAACCGGCGGAACGATTCTGAACCGACCAGTAAATATCCCAGAGCCTGTGTTTATGGGCTCCGCCGTCGGTAAGCCAGTGAACACACACGACCCGCAGGTGATCCTCTTCACGCAAAAAGCGGATGTCGGTGCCCTCGATATTTTCGACGAAAGAGTTTTCAAAAAGGTCGGCCCACGGAACAGTATCAAGGTGGCGCAGCTCGTTATGAAGATCGATCGGCTGAAAACCGGACGCGGCAATCAGTTTCACTTCTTTTGCACGTTCAAAGTCAGCGGCAGGAACTGCCAGGTCAACATCGGTGAATTTCCGCCATTGATCTTCAGGATAATAGCGGGCGACGGCTATACCCTTGATAACGATCGGTTCGATCCCGTGGTTCCTGAATACACCGACGACTGACGCAGCTGTAGCTCGCTGGGAACACTTTTGCAGCAGCCCCCAACGATAAGCGTCGTCGACGCCTTCTAATGATGTTTCGGATGCTCCGGCGTTAACCATAGAGAATGCGGGTAAAGGAGATGAGTCCCTTACCCGCATGGATCATACTGCTTTGTTTCAAATCCGAAGTGCTACGGGCCGCAAATACCGCTGGGGTTGCAGCTTGCTCCGCAGCCGGCCGGCACCTGCGGTGTGCAGCCAGCAGGCTGTCCGGGGTTACAGGTGCAAGATGTGAACGCCAAAACACTCTGAGGGGCGACCAGCGATGCGATCACCGGCAAAGCGATCACCGAAGCAAATCCGATCTTCTTAAGAACCTCACGTCTTGACTGGCCGGCAAACTTAGATTCGACCTTATCCGCAAGTAAACCGTTTGAATCTAACTGGTCGATCGCAAGCCAAACAAGATCTTCAGAAACCTTTGACCCGGCATTTCGATCAAACGACCGGACAATGTCCTCGACCGTGTTATTGCCGTCGCAGGACCGCCACACCAACGCCGCTGTTTCATTCAAACAGTGGGCCTTGTTGCTGTCCATATCGTAAACCAATACCTCACCCGGCATTTCCTGGACAACAAGTCCGGAATGTCGGGCTACTGGTTTTTGGGAATTGTTCATCATCTCCTCCAAAATCGAAAAAACACCAGAGCGACCTCATCATTGTACCCTAGTTATGCCTATTGTCAATTATTTGCAACAATTTTTCTGCCGCGAGTTCTGCTTGGCAACGGTCGGTTTTTACCATTTTTGCATCCTTGACCGCATTGCTGAGTGCGGCAAGTGCAAATTCGCTGTTAACTCTCATCGGAATGGTATGCGTAACCAATTCGATAATACCGACACCGGGGCTAATGTGATCCGGCCGCCACTCGGCATCTGTGCGATATTTTCCAAAATATATCAGTTCGGCCCGGGCCGGTTCGCTGCCGGCGATCCCACCCAGTTCCCCGACATCAATATCCTCTCTCATTGACGGATCGCTCCTGTCTCTGACCGCCAGCGGCCTAGGGAAAGGGTGAACCATCCCGTCGGCGTCAAATAGAGCGTATTCATCGGAAAAGTAGACCGCTCCCAATTTCACCAATTCGGCAACAAGGGTCGTTTTACCGCTGTGACTTGTCCCGGGTATGACGATCGCCTTTCCGTTCCATGTGACGACCCCGGCGTGAACGAACACGATATCCCTCGCGTATTCAGCCACAAGAATGCGGATCCTGGAACCGACATATTTAAGCAGCGACGCCAGATCCGGATTGTCACCAAAATCTTCGCCAT
>JBGAOU010000023.1:0-61836 GCA_044221625.1 Pyrinomonadaceae bacterium
CCGCTACCGCACTCTCCCGTATCGTTCTTTGTCCTTTCATCTGTCCCATTATCTACCATTTTTTTTGTAAACCTATTTCAGGACAAGACAACTCGACAGACTCGATAGACTCGACAGACTCGATAGACTCGATAGACTCGCCAGACTCGCGATCGTGTTTTACGTATTTTCAAAGATCTGGTTAAGCGTCTAGTCTACCACATATTGCAAAGATACGGCAAGATTGCATCGATGCAATGCTCGGATCGCGGTCCGCCGCCGCCGAAAATATCTCTTGCACATCGGTCGACTATGGTGATACGCTTGCCCAAAAAAGACACGTCGGTTGCGGAGGACACGTGTGAATAAAACAGGTTTCATTATTTGTTTGGCTCTGTTATTTGTTGTCACGGCAAGATCTGTTTGCGGCCAGACGGACTATGCCGAGCTTGCTCGGGAGGCGAGCCTGAACGGCAAGCACGAAGAAGCCGTCACATTGTACACAAAGGCGATCGAAGCAAAACCTTACGACGCCTTGTATTCACTTCGGGCAAACGAATACCAGGAGCTTGGCAAACTCGACCTCGCACTTGCCGACCGTACCAAAGTAATTGAATTGAAGCCATTTTCGCTCGAAAAGGCTCTCGAGCAACGCGGAAAACTGTATGTCCACATGGGCAAGTACGATCTCGCAGTTGCCGACTACAAGCAAGCCCTGTCGATCCGCCCGTCACGTACGCGGATCCTCAACTATCTTGCTGAAGCGCACCTTATCATGGGCAGGCCTGATCTTGCGTATCTCGATTTCAACCTCTTCCTTCTCAGCGAGAAAACCGACGACGGCTTTTTGGCGAACGCCATTCCTGTCGCGTACCTTAGCCTGCGGAAATTTGGCAAGAACGAGTTAGCAAAGAAATTCATCTCTGAGGAGGTACCGAAGTTTGAACTGACCGGGTATGACGCCCAATTAGCCCGATTCCTAAACGGCGATATGACCGCTGCGCAATTATTGGCAGACACGAACGGGGCTGTCGGGGCACACTTTTACATTGGCGAGATGCTGTTGCTCGATGGTGACACCGCAGGTGCGGCCGAGCATTTCAAATTTGTTCGGGATAATGGCACAAAATATACGTTTGCTTACGATCTCGCTGTCGCCGAGCTCAGCCGTATACCCGCACCCAAGTCGGTGGCCCGGCGCAATGCGGAGGTCTTGGCTTCAAACGGTTGGGGTCTAAATTCGAAAAATGATCGGGAAGGGGCAATCGCCAGCTTCACACGGGCGATCGAAATAGACCCGAACTTTGCCCACGCTTACACCGGCCGCGGCACGATGTACTTTTACTTATCGAAATATGACCTGGCGTTGGCTGATTTTGATAGGTCACTGAAACTAGATCCTGACGACACGATGACGCTTGCTAACCGGAGCTCAACATATCTGGCGATCGGCGAGATCGGCAGGGCGTTAGCCGACGCAAACCGTTTGGTCAGCTTAGATCCAAATAAGTCCGGCTACTTTGAATATCGGGGGCAGGCCTATCTGCGTCAAGGCAAATTTGATCTCTCTATCGCCGACTATGCTAAAGCGGCCAGCCTTGACCCAAAGGATCCGTGGCCGGTTAAAAGAAGGGCCTTTGCCGAATTCGCAGCCGGACAATATCCTGCCGCGCACAAAGATGCGTCTGCGGCCATTGCCATGGACCTTACCAAGGACTCTGACGGCGGTAACGGAACGATCGTGATCGGTTATCTGGCTCTCGCGAGGCAAGGCAAGCGGGCCGCTGCCGACGCATTTCTGAAAGACAACGTTACTAGGGTTTTTGTAAAACAATGGTCCTCGGGGATCATTAACTACATCAACGGCGATGCGACCGAGGACGAACTGTTCGCCCTGCCAGATGCCGATCACGCACAAACTAGATACCGGACCTATGTTGCCGAGGTACTGCTCGCAAAAGGACAGGCCGCTGCTGCCAAACGACATCTCGCATGGGTGTCAAAAAACGGTTTCCCTAATTGTGATGAGTATATCCTAGCCAAGATCGAACTCGCCCGACTCGTTTCATCCAAATAACATCCGGTTATTAACGCAGATCTTGTTCCTCGGCAATTTCTCGGCGTTGTCCGGCTGAGACGGATGCAGCAGTCGCTAAATACGCCGAATTGCGACGGCACTATTTCTCGTTCCGGTCGCGGTCGAGGGTGATGGCGAGGCGGTAGATGGCGGGTTCTGAGACGTCGATCTCTTTTGTGCCGGTCGTGCCCTCGTATTTGGCGGTAATGCGTAGTTTGGCGGCGCCTTCGGGCTGGCGAAATGTAAATTCGCCGCTGATGTTGGTCGTGCCGCTGCCGAGCTTTTTGACCGAGCCGTCCGAGTTTACACGTTCGATCTCGACCTTGGCACCGACGACGCTGGTGCCGTCCTTAAAGAAGATGCTGCCCTTGACGATCACGAGCGAGCCCTGATCGGACGACAGTATGAGCTTTTCGCCGAGGTCGTTGACGACACCGCTGACGACGCGGACCTTGTAGAGTACGCCGCTCGAATATCCCTTGGCCTCAAAAACGAGATTGTAGATGCCGGCGGTCAGGCCGTCGAGCGTAAATTCGCCCTTGGCGTTGGCGGTGACGGTCTTGACGTCCTTGCCGTCGAGACGGGCGGTGACGGTCGCTCCGCCGATGCCCGAGCCGCGAGTGTTTCGCACCTTGCCCTTGAGGCCGCCGCTGCTCTGGGCCAGGGCGGCCGAGGCAAAGATCAAAACCGAGGCGAAGACCGCCAAAAGGCCGACGGGGCGAATTGTCCGTGAACTGATGATTTTATGCATTGGCAACAGCATTGGCCGAACGGCTTCTGTATTCGGCGGCTACATCATTGATGATGTTATCGAGCGTTCGGGTTGGCTGATAGCCGATCAGTCGCCTGGCCTTTTCGAGATTGGGGACACGACGCTGCATATCCTCAAAGCCCGCACCGTACGCCTCGTCATAAGAAATGAACTTGATCTCGCTCGAACTGCCCGTGAGCTCGATCGCCCGCTGAGCGAGGCCGAGGATCGAAACCTCTTCGCTGTTGCCGAGATTGACGACCGTGCCGAAGCAATCGGGCGTTTCGATCAGCCTGGTCAG
Organism: Pyrinomonadaceae bacterium; assembly: GCA_044221625.1. Lineage (GTDB taxonomy): Bacteria > Acidobacteriota > Blastocatellia > Pyrinomonadales > Pyrinomonadaceae > OLB17. The sequence continues at coordinate 3,109 of JBGAOU010000023.1, forward strand.
CCCCTCGATGACGTCGGCGACGTGGCCGAAGCATCGTGACTGGCTGCCGTCGCCGTGGACCTCGATCGCCTCGTTTCGCAGGGCGGCGTGGACAAACCGCGGTACGACCATGCCGTACTGGCCGGTCTGACGCGGGCCGACGGTGTTGAAGAGGCGACAGACGACGACCGGCAACTGCGTTTCTTTCCAATGGGCAAGGGCGAGAAACTCGTCCAGCGTCTTGGCACAGGCGTATGCCCAGCGGTGCTTGTCGGTCCCGCCGGTCAGCAGATCGTCATCCTCGCTGAAGGGAACCTTTATGCCCTTGCCGTACACCTCGGACGTGCTCGGGATCAGCACGCGTTTGCGGTAACGTGAGCAATATTTGAGCACGGCGTCGGTGCCGTGAAAGATGGTCTCGATCGTCTTGACGGGCTGTTCCATGATCAGCCTGACGCCGACCGCGCTTGCCATGTGATAAACACGGTCGGTCTCGCGGATGAGCCGCTCCATCAGACCGGCGTTGAGCACCGATTCGATGATCAGGCGAAAACCGGGACGATCCTCGAGATGAGCGATATTTGAGTACCGTCCGGTCGAAAGGTCGTCAATGACGGTGACCTCGTGGCCCTCGGCAAGCAGTTTGTCGGAGAGATGGCTGCCGATAAATCCGGCGCCGCCGGTGATGAGTATCTTCATATTAAGTTGCCGCTAGCTTTAGCTATCGGAAATCGCTCTAATAAGGTTGCGGGCTTTAGCCCAAATGGTTCGGCTAAAGCCGAATGCAATGCTGCAGATCATCCACTAGCTAAAGCTAGTGGCAACTGATAGAAGTTTCAACTTTAGGATGCACTTTCTATCGTATTTTTGAAATACTCGACCGTTTTCGCCAATCCGTCGCGAAGCGGAACGGTCGGCTCCCAGCCGAGCAGGGATTTGGCCCGCTCGATATTCGGCTTGCGTTGTTTCGGGTCGTCCTGCGGCAGCGGCAGATACTCGATCTCGACCGAGCGTCCGGTCGCGGTACCGACCTCGGCCGCGAGTTCGTTCATCGTAAATTCGCCCGGGTTGCCGATGTTTACCGGCATATGCACGTCGTCACCCTCGGCGTTCATCAGGCGGATAAAGCCCTCGACGAGATCGCTGACGTAACAAAACGACCGCGTCTGCGAACCGTCGCCGTAGATGGTCAGCGGTTTGCCGCGAAGCGCCTGGACGATAAAGTTTGACACGACACGGCCGTCATTTTCGAGCATACGTTCGCCGTAGGTGTTAAAGATGCGGACGATCCGCGTTTCGACATCGCTCTGGCGGTGATAGTCCATCATCAGCGTTTCGGCGACGCGTTTGCCCTCGTCGTAGCACGAACGCAGCCCGATCGGGTTGACGTTGCCGTTGTAACTCTCGGTCTGCGGATGCTCGACCGGATCGCCGTAAACCTCGCTGGTCGACGCCTGCAGGATGCGGGCCCGCACGCGTTTTGCCATCCCGAGCATATTTATCATACCCAAAACGTTGGTCTTGACGGTCTTGACCGGATTGTACTGATAGTGGACCGGCGACGCGGGACACGCGAGATTGTATATCTGGTCGACCTCGAGCAGGATCGGCTGGGTCACGTCGTGGCGGATCATCTCAAATTCGTCGTGATCGAAAAGGTGCGAGATGTTGGCCTTGCGCCCGGTAAAGAAATTATCGAGGCAGATGACCTCATTTCCTTCGTTTAGGAGACGTTCGCAAAGGTGCGAACCGATGAACCCGGCGCCGCCGGTGACGAGTATGCGCATAGACAGTATTTTGCCACAGAGTAAGGCATTTTGCCGCAGAGGGACGCAAATGAACGCAGAAAAAAAAGACGGCCGCCGATAAGATCAGCGTTTATCCGCGTCCATCTGCGGTTAATTTTAAGCCTGCCGACCCTTACTTCAAGTGTTTTTCAAAAAAGGCCAATATTCTTTCGTATTCGTCGGTCCAGCTTTCGGGCCTGACAAAGCCGTGATTTTCCGACGGGTAGAGCATCGTTTCGAAATACCGCGTCTTGCCGAGCCGGATCAGCTTTTCGATCATCTGGATCGAATCCTGGACGTGGACGTTGTCGTCCGACATTCCGTGCAGGATCAGCAGTGGGCGTTCGAGTTTGTCGGCGTAGGTGATCGGCGAACTGCGTTTGTACGCCTCGGGGTTCTTGTCCGGAAAACCGAGCCTCTGAGCGGTGTATCCGGGCGACGAGGCGTAATAGTTCTTCCAGTCGAAAACGGGCCGAAGTGCCGCTGCGGCCGCGACCTTGTCAGGAGCTCGCGTGATCAGCATTCCGGCCATAAAACCGCCGTAGCTGCCGCCGTAAACGCCGACCTTGCCCTTATCGACCGCGTAATTGGCGACCATATAGTCGATGGCGTCGATGTGATCGTCCATATCCTTGCCGCCGAGAAAATCGTAAACGTCGGTCCGCCAATCACGTCCGTAGCCGGCCGATCCGCGATAGTCGATGTCGAGGACGACATAACCCTTCTGCGTCAGCAGTTGGTTGAACATAAACTCGCGGTAATAGTTGTTCCAGCCGTTGATCGTGTTTTGAAGATAGCCGGCACCGTGGACGAAGACGGCCATCGGATATTTCTTTTTCGGGTCAAAGCCGGCCGGCAGATAGTATTTCGACGGGATCTTTTTGCCGTCACGCGAGGGAATATCGACAAAATGGGCGGTGTTCCATTTACGAGCGGTGAACGCGGCCGGAACCGTATTGGTCAAACGGGTGATCGCCTCGCCCTGCTTACAGTCGGAGCAGACCCGCTGTGAATAAAGATCGTCCGGCGTATCCCATTGCGAAAAGCCATAGATCAGTGTCGGAACGGCGTTGACCTCGTCCATTTGCGGGCCGGTCTTCATACCCTTTTCGGCGGAGGCGAGGCGCCAGCTTTCGCCCTTGGCGGACTCGTAGATATAGAACTGCCGTTCGTCGGGCGACTCTTCGGTCGATGAATATGCGATGTCGCCGCCGGCGGTCCATTTTGCCCACTCGACCTGCCATTTGCCCTTGGTGAGCTGCGAAACAGTCGCCTCGGGCTTTAGCCTTTGGCCGCCTTCCTGAACTTTAGCGGTCGGATCGGCCGCAGCCGGCGAGGGCGTTTCGGCGGTGAGTTTTGCGAGATAAATGTGGTTAAAGCCGTCTTTTTCAGAGCAAAAGAGAAGCTGATTAGCGTCCTTCGGGTTCGGTTCGACGATCGACGAGAGCGGTGCCTGCCATTTGTCGTCGGTCTCGTCGGCGACTGTGATTATCTGTTCGTCCTTGCTGCCCGCGTGGAAAACGTAGAACAACTGGCGACGCTTGGTGTCCTTGTCGACGCGATCGACGATCAGGCTGCGGTTATCGGCGGCCCAAACCGTGCGGCGAAAATTGCCGACGCCTTCCTGCTTGGGCAGTTTGATCTCAAACGGCGTGTCGCGGCTGCCGTCGGCCGGCGTGACGTAGAGTTTCTGCTCGGCCCAACCGCGGCGGACCGTAGGTGCGGCGGTGAATTCGTCAAGGTAATTCGGCACGACGAGGGCACGGTTCTTGGACGTGTCGGACACCGTGTAGGCGATCATCGACCCGTCCTTTGAGACCGCGGCACCGCCCACAGCGATGAACTGGGCGATATTCGCTTCCTTGGTCAACTGGACGGTCGTGGCGTCGGAAATGTTGAGAATAAACAGGTTGCCGCCCTGCTGATAGAGGATGCGGTTGTTGTCGACAAAGCGTGCACCGACCTCGGGTGATTGGGTCTTGGTGTAGCGTTTCGGGGCGGCCTCGCCGAGCGTCAGGACATAAAGATCGCCGCCCTGCGAGAACAGGAGCCGTTTTGAGTCGGGCGACCATTCGAAGCCGCCGAGCTGATTTTCGCGTGCCTTGACAAAATCGTCCTTAACGATCAGACCGTAATCGAGCTTATTCGGCGGCGTCGGCGTGGCGGCCGGCTTTGGCAGGTCGCTGACGCGTAAAATGACCTTGGCGTCATTGCGGGCCGTCGATGACAGATACAGGTCACGCGGCAGTTTGCCCTCGGCGCTCCATAGATAGACGACCATCGACCCGTCGGGCGAGAGCTTTTCGCCCTCTGCCCGCATGCCGGCGATCGACGGTTCGGCCATGATCTCGCGGACGGTCAGTGTCTGGGCCGCAATGCCGGAGGCGAGCAGAAGTGCGAGGGCAAAGACCGGCAATACTCTTGTGAACGGTGATCTGTGTGTCATAGGTTGATGTCGCTGCAAATAGTTGTTCAGGGCGAAACTTGGGGCCGACTTACGGCAATTCAAGTGCGCTCATTCGTTTTTCGGCCTTTTGGGCCTCGGTCAGGCGGCCGTAATCGTAGATCGCGTTTTCCCATGTGCCGTACATCGCGTTCGGCAGCACGATAAAGTTCCTGCCAAAATTCTCGCGGGCCTTGTCGGTCTCGGCAAAGCGTTCGGCGATCGGTTTCTTTTCAAATACGTTGGAAAAGTCGTCAAGGTTATCGCCCATCAGCATCACGATGCGATGGGTCTTGGCGATCGCGGTCCGCCGGGCTTCTTTGCTAGATTCGCCGGCACGCAGGATGACATTGTCATTGCCCACGTCGGTTAGCCCCACATTTTTCAAATTATCGATGGTCGCCTGTTTTTGCACCTCATCCCGATTTGAAACGTAAAATATCCGCGCACCCTTGGACACAGCGTAGTTTAGAAAAGCGACGGCTCCGGGGACCGCCTTTGCCTTGCGCATTTCGCCCCACGCGTACCAGTCCTTGAGGTTGAAAGGTGCGTTATTGGCAATACTGTAAGCCTGAGCGGGCGAATTGTCGAGGATCGTTTCGTCGATGTCCACGACGATGGCTCGCGGCATTGAGCGTTCGGCCTTGGGCAGTTTTTTGACGTTCTTTTTGTCGAGATCGGCGTCGAGACGCAGCCGGGCAAGATTGAACGCCTGATAGGCGAGCGAGCGGTACTCGGCCGCTTTTTGCATATACAGCGTGCCGCCGACCTGATACTGGAGGTTAACGGAAGTTTGCGGCTGCACGCCCTGGCTCCCGGCCGAAACGCCCATCAGAAAATAGGTCGAGATCACCGAAAGCGTGACCGTGGCGAGTGTGTTAAGTATCTTTTTGGTTCTCATAGGTACCTCTTGTCTGCGCCGATCGAAACGATTATAAGTTAGGTATGACCCAATTGCCGAAAACGGTGAACGAAATTGATGAGAATCCGCAGGACGCGGACGATCAGACATGGGAAGCCGATCAGAAGGCACGCAGCTATTACTATGACGACGCGTGCGGCTACGAGACCTATGATCCGGAAGCTGATGTTCCGGACGCCGATGCCGACGACGGATCGGCCGACGACGAGCAGTAAAAAGGGCGGTAAAGATCATGTGACCTTTACCGCCCGTTGATGGGATAAGTGAAACCGTCTATTTCTTGGGACGTTCATTCGCCTTGAGGACACGCTTTCTGAGCCGGATGGCCTTTGGCGTGACTTCGATCAGCTCGTCATCGGCGATGAACTCGAGAGCCCTCTCGAGCGACATCTCGCGAACGGGCACGAGCCGCATCGCTTCGTCGGCACTCGTCGTACGCATGTTCGAGAGCTTCTTTTCCTTGATCGGGTTGACGTCGAGGTCGACCGCACGGGCGTTTTCGCCGACGATCATACCTTCATAGACCTTGACCTGCGGCTTGACGAACAAAACTCCGCGTTCCTGCAGATTGTAGAGGGCGTAGGTGTTGGTCTCGCCCATTCGGTCGGACACGAGCGAGCCCGTCTGGCGCGACTTCATATCGCCTTGCCACTTGTCGAAACGCAGGAACAGCGTGTTGAGTAGCCCGGTACCCTTTGTCTCGGTCAAAAACTCGCCTCTGAAACCGATCAGGCCGCGAGACGGTACCTCAAATTCGAGCCGGACGCGGCCCGAACCGTTATTGATCATCTTGGTCATCTGGCCCTTGCGGCGGCCCATGGCTTCGGTCACGACTCCGATGAACTCATCCGGAACGTCCACCACGACGAGTTCGATCGGCTCGAGCAATTCGCCGGTGTTCTCGTCGCGTTTGGTGATGACCTCAGGCTTTGAGACCTGGAGTTCGTAGCCCTCGCGACGCATCATTTCGATAAGGATCGCGAGCTGGAGTTCGCCGCGGCCCGACACCTTGAATTGTTCGGCGGCCTCGGTCTGTGTGACGCGGAGAGCGACGTTTCCGAGCAATTCGCGGTCGAGGCGGTCCTTGATCTGCCGCGAGGTGACAAACTTGCCGTCGATGCCCGAAAACGGCGAGGTGTTGACGCCGAAGATCATCGAGATGGTCGGTTCGTCGACGGCGATGACCGGAAGCGGTTTGGGGTTGTCGACAGTCGTGATCGTTTCGCCGATCTCGATATCGTCAAACCCGGCCAGTGCGACGATCTCGCCCGTGCCTGCCTTGTCCTGGGTAGTGCGTTCGAGCCCCTCGAAAACAAAAAGCTCCTTGACGCGGGTCTTCTGGATCGAGCCATCGCGGCGGGCGACAGCGACCTCCTGATTCTTGGCGATCTCGCCCGAAAAGATGCGGCCGATCGCAAGGCGGCCGACGAACGGATTGTAGTCGATATTGGCGACGAGCAGCTGGAGCGAATCCTCGCGGATCGCATGCGGTGCCGGTATCGTCTCGATGATCTGGTCAAAAAGCGGGATCAGATTTTTTGATTCGTCAGCAAGGTCTTTCTTGGCGATGCCGTCGCGTGAAACCGAGAAAAGGATCGGGAACTCGATCTGCTGATCATTGGCGCCGAGATCGATAAACAGGTCGTAGATCTCATTAACGACCTCCTCTGGGCGTGCGTCCTGGCGGTCGATCTTGTTGACCAGTGCGATGGCCGGAAGCTTAAGCTCGAGGGCCTTGCGCAACACGAAACGCGTCTGCGGCAGGCAGCCCTCGGCCGCGTCGACCAGCAGGACGATGCCGTCGACCATCTTGAGCACGCGTTCGACCTCGCCGCCAAAATCGGCGTGGCCCGGTGTGTCCAGGATGTTAATTTTGTAGTCGCCGTAGCGGACCGAGGTATTTTTGGCCATGATCGTGATACCGCGTTCACGTTCGAGGTCCATCGAGTCCATAACACGGTCAACGACGGTTTCGTTGTCGCGGTGAGTGCCTGATTGAGCAAGCATCGCGTCAACAAGAGTGGTCTTGCCGTGGTCAACGTGGGCGATGATGGCGATGTTGCGAATTTTCTCTGTACTGATCATAGTTGTAATCCCGTGCCCGAAGGCAAACGAGTATAATGACTGATTGGCGGTCGAAAGGCAATTTCAGTTTGTGATTCGGGCCCGGCGGGCGATTTTGGCAGTCGCGATCAACGCAATTGCCTGATCGCCTCATACAGGACGATCCCGACGCTGGTCGAGAGATTTAGGCTGCGGACGTTGGGGTTCGGCATCGGAATGGTCAGGCAGTTGGCGGCATTTTTGTCGAGAACATCTTCGGGCAACCCGCGTGTCTCAGGGCCGAAGATGAGGCAGTCGCCGTCGCGGAACCGCCATTCGGTGTAAGAACGGTCGGTCTTGGTCGTCAGATAGACAAACCGCGAATCGGGAATTGCGGCGTACAACTCGTCGAGATCGATATGCCGGTGAAGGTCGACGAACTCCCAATAATCGAGGCCCGAACGCTTTAACGTCCGGTCGTCCATTCTAAAACCGGTCACCCCGACGATATGCAGCGATGTATTGGCCGCGGCGCACAGCCGGGCGATGTTTCCGGTGTTGGGCGGTATCTCCGGCTCGACGAGGGCGACATGCAGCATAACCCAATCTTACCCTGCCGCCGCGGCCGCGGGCAAAATGCTTGAGTGCATCCTTTCGGCAAATAAACTCATCCATAGAACGGGTTTGGAGCCCCGGCCGATGCTGATCAGCTCGTCTTGTGTTACAATCCGTTCTTGCGATTTTTGACCCAAAAACAGGAGATCCAACTGGTGTTGCTGCGCGTAAGTTCAATATTCTTAATCACTTTGACCGTTTTGACGGCGGCTTCGCTGGGTTTTGCCCAGACGACGCCCGACAAAAAGGACGAGGCAAAACCGGCCCCGACGCCGGTGACGGTGCTCAAAGATCCGACCAAACCGGTCACCGCAGATCAGGTGGTCGAGTCGGCGATCGTCTTTTACGGCTTTCCGGCCGGCCGCCCGACGCTGAACCAGATCCGAAAGACGACATTCGAACGCGGCCGGGTGACCAGCACGAACTCTGAGGGCAAGTCGGAAAGCGGGACCTATCAGAGATGGATCATCCGGGGCGATTCGCTCGAAAAAGAAAAGGTCAGGATAGACACCGATACGCCCGGATCGCGGTTTTCGCTCGTTTACAACGAGGGCAAGATCTTTGGTATATTCAACAACACGGTGTTTCCGCCGAGGGCAGATCTGGCCAATTCGTTTGAAAACACCATGTACCGCGGGCTCGAGGGCATGCTCCGCTATAAGGAAAACGAGTCGAAACTCGAACTTGCCGGCAAAGAAAAGATCTACGGCGTCGAGTACTATTTCATCGACGTCACGGACAAAAAAGAGCGAAAGACGCGGTATTACGTCAGCGTAAAGACGTTTCGCGTGATGATGCTAACGTACGAAGAGAACGGCGTCAGCTACAGGCGCAGATTCTACAATTACAACTACGCCCAGGGCACGCTGGTGCCGTATCGGACGACACTGACGGCCAATGAAAAGCTGATCGAGGAGTCGGAAGTCGGGACGATCACATTCGGGCAGAAGGTCGACGAGGAGCTTTTCAAAGAAAACCGCTAATCAACCAATTTTGCAACTTTCGGTGGACTGGTTTGTGCAATGCCTTGCAAACGTGATTTGCAAAGGAGAACACACATGAACCAGTCCATTTCTATTTTCCGCCTGCTGACGCCGGCCCTCGCCATCGTGATCGCGGCCGTCGCGGCGATCGCACAAACCGAAACCAAACCGCCGGCGGACCGTGATCTTGACCTTACGCTTCAGGTTCTGACAACGGGTTCCGAACCCGGAACAAAGGCCGAACTGCCGGCAAATCTCGCCCCGATAGCACGCCAGTTGAAAGCCGACCTCGGCATCGCTAACCTACGCCTCGCCAGCACATTTCTCGGCCGGACATCGACAAGCGGCGGATACGAATACAAGAGCATTACCGAGAGTCTGTCGCCCGCCGCGGACGGCGAACCGCCGACGTTCCTCGAGTGGTCACTGAACGGCGTCCGAACGGGAAGCGGCGGCTTATACGCACAGACATTCCGTTTTGGTGCCCGCGTACCCGTCAGATCGACGGTCATGCGCGAAGACGGCGGAAAGCCCGCATCGATGTTCAGTTACGAGTCGATCGGGCTCGGCATCAACCGGCTCGGCCTCGCCGAGGATCAACCGATATTGATCGGTTCGCTGTCGCTGCCCAGGCAAAACTCGACGCTGTTCCTGGTCCTTACCGTCAGGCCGGCAAAATGACCGCCGCGTCAAAGATCGGGGAACTTATTTCCCGCTCAGGCGTGATAGAAGTCGAGAGTAAGTATTGTTTTGATCGGAATTGTATTGTAAAACGTATGAATGTATGGCTCACGGCAATATCGTCTCAACGGACGCGGAGGAAAAAGTTATCACCGTGCCTGAAGAGAAACCGTCGGACCATCAACTGATCGAAGCGACCAAGAACGGCGACGAGAATGCGTTCGCCGAGATAGTCGCCCGTTACCGCAATCCGCTCACAAATTACCTCTTTCGATTTTTGAATGATTACGAAGAAGCGGTCGATCTGGCCCAGGAAACGTTTGTTCGCGTTTACTTTGCCATCGACCGCTATCACACGCAATACGCGTTTTCGACATATGTTTACCGTATCGCGACCAATCTTGCGATCAGCGAGATCCGCCGCCGAAAACGCCGACGATTAATGTCGTTGACGGGCCTGTTTCAGGCCGACGAGGACAGCGAGGTCGAATTTCAGCCCGCTGATAAGGCGGCACTGCAGGACACGCAGATCGTCGACGACGAACGCGACCGGACGATCGCCCGAGCGATCGCGGCATTGCCCGAAAAGTACCGCGTTCCGATAATCCTGCGGGACATCGAGGGCAAATCGTATGACGAGGTCGCCGAGATCATGGGGCTCGGACTTGGGACGACCAAATCGCGGATCAGCCGCGGCCGCGGATTGCTGAGAGAGAAGCTGGAACATTATTTTTAGGCCAGATGAGCAACGATAACCAAAATAAAGATCTAGATGCCGTGACCGACGACGAGCGGCGGGTGGCCGAGATGCTCGGATCACTGAAGCGGGTCGAAGCACCGGGCGATTTTGACGTTCGGGTCCGGGCCCGGATCGCTCAGGGACGGCCTGCGTCATCAAGCGGCCGATGGGTGCCGATTTGGGTCCGATACGCCGTGCCGCTGGCGCTGGCGATCGCGGTCGGCGGGTATTTTGCCATCGACAGATATTCAAGGACGGCGGACAGTACGCCCGCCGAGATCGTTCGCAACGAGCCCGTTCAGACCGCCTCGCCGCCTGTGACAGCGGCAAATATGTTCACGCAGCCCGTTGCCGACAACAACGCCGCCAACCCGGTGATCGCCGCCAACAGGGAAACGGCCTCGGCCCCGAAACCGGCCGTGCCGCGGCCGAACACCGACACAGATACATCGGGCGGCGGGTCATTCGTCGAGGCGGTACGTCCCGGCAAACGGCTTTTGCCGAAGGGGATCGACCCGAACGCCGCGCAGCCGGGCCGCCCGAGGGATTTTGACGCTGACGCGAAGATACCCGTGACTGAGGTGCTGACCGTGATCGGCGTCAGGGCGAATTACAGGGGCTCGAACTGGACGGTCGAATCGGTGGTGGATCACAGTGCGGCAGGTGACGCCGGTATCAAGCCGGGCGACGTCATCGAGACGATCAACGATCAGAAACTCTCCGAAAAGACCGCGTTCAACGGCAAATTCGTCGGGCGTTCGATCAGGGTCATGCGCGGCGGCAAACCGGTCATGATCGACCTTGTTAAAAAGTAGCTACGGTTTCGGCGTCGGGTTGACGGTCGCGTCCTTGACCTCGGTCTCGAACCGGCGATAGTCGTACGACCTGATCAGCTGATTGACGTCGATACCCTTTACCAACAGGACCCGCACCGAAAGATTGATGTCGGCCTGGCTGGGCAGCCAGATCTCGTTGTTGACGCGTTCCTGTTCGAGTGTGAACGACGCTCCTTTTCGCAGCTTGGCCAGTACGCCGCCGCCGATCTTAAAGCTGTCGGCCAAGACCGCCTCAAGACGGGCGACCTGCTTGTCTTTTTCGTCGATCCACATCACGCCCGCCGTTTTTCCAAAGAATTTGAGCATGCTTTTTGCGTTCTTGAAATCGAACGCCGGATCGGGTTCGAAATCAAACACGATCACATCACGGCCGCGAAACCGCTCACGCCGCGGATTGATCAGTTTTGACGCCCGCAGGACCTCGGCGGTCGATATCCGGCGGCTTTCCTCGGATGGGGCACCGTTCGAGCCCTGTTTGCCCATACGGGAATCGCTCTTGGCGATCTCGCGTTCGATCTCCTCGACGCGTTTTGCCGCCTCTTTGTCCTCGTCGGCCTGTTCCTTTGCGTTGAGCGGCCGTCCGTTCTTCTCGACCAGGCGGCGGATGCGATTGCCCTTGTAGAACGAAAGCTGATAAGTCTCGGAGCCGATCTCGCGAAGAATCCCGTCCTTGCCGAGCTCGCGTTTAATGCTCTTTTGAGTGTAGGAATAGCTGTCCAGCAGCTCTTCGACGCGATCCTCGTTCGCCCGCAGTTCTTCTAAAAGCGCCTTGATGTCGGGCAGCGGTTCGCCGGATACCACAGGGAAATCAAAGTCCGCACGCTCGGCCGGCCGGTTGACGGTAACATCGCTGACCGCGACGTCGAGTGACTCGCCGCCCGCGGTGAACCGGATCGCAAATGGCTGCATCGTGCCGCTCACGCTGCGGTAGTCGCTGTAGTCGGTGACCCGCGTTTGCCCGGCGTCCGGCATTTCTTCACGTACCGGCAGTCCCGTCGCGGCGTCAAAGAACATCTTGATCGGAATGCCCTTGGCGGTGATCATCGTGACGACATTGGCGGGTTTGCCGTTAACGTTGGCCGAACCGCCGCTGACCAGTTTTGCTTTTTCCTTTTTGGCGTTGAGCCAGAGGCCGCTGCGAAACGCGGCCATCGCCTGAAACTCGATACTCGCCTCGCCGGTCAGCGTCTGCAGGCCGTCGCGTGAATTACGCGTCCAGCCGGAACGCCCGTTCGAACCGTATTCGACCTCAAAACCGTCGAGATCGTACGCGATATTGAGCAAATTAGGCTGCGACGTTTGGAAAAGGTATTTTCCGCTGACGCCGTCGGACACGCGGCGGATGGTGCCGCTGCTTTTGACCGTGCGGACCGCCAGCAGTGCCTTTTGGCCGCCGAGCGCCTTTTCGGCCTGTTTCAGGACTTTGGACGGAGATTGGGCCGCCGCGGTCAATGTCAAAAGGACGGCCAACGAGAGAGTTGCGATTGTCTTCATTTTTCGGTACGACGAGGGGTCAAATATAGGCCAAGTAAATACAATGCGATCGCAAAAAACTGCAAATAACCGGTTCCGGCTGAATAACGCGGCAGATCGAGCAGCCAGGTAAACGCCTCTTTTGCCGGGTCCTGGATCATGCGCTGCAGCCAGCCCGCGTCGCCGGTCGCGGTCAGATTGGCGAGCACCAGGTACTTTGCAAAAAATGCCAGGGCAAACAATCCGCCGACGCTCCGCAAAAGCTTTTTGGTGTCGAGATCAAGAAAAAGGTTGTTCCAAATCGTCCACAGAAAGCAAAATCCGATGACCCAGAATGGCATTCCCTGCTCGGGTATCAACGAATTGAAAATCTGCACCGTCGCCGAGAAAAGCGTCAGCAAGACACCGGCGTTGGCGGCGTTGCGAACCGTCGAAAACTCGTCGGAGAACCAACCCGCGATATCGATGAGCCCGCCGCGGACAAAAAGCACAAGCATCGCCGAAGCGAAGACGAGACAGATCAGTGCGGGCTTCAAAAATATGAACGCGTTGTCGGCCGCCCCGAGGCGGAGCCCGCCGAGCAGCGTCACCGCAAGAAAGATCGCCGGCAGGACGATGTAGGTCCTCAACGCCGTCTGCGGTGCCGACGGCAGCGGCCTGCGGCGAGCGGCAACGCTGGTCTCGGCCTCGACCTGCTCGATCTCATCCAACGGTTTGTCGAACAAACTTTCGTCCTGCACTATTTCCTCTCTTTCATCAGCTTTAGCGGGTTGAGATCAGACGGCGTCAGCTTTAGCCCTTCGTCGAGTTCGGTCTTGAGTTCGGTCGGGGTCTTCATCGTCAATGCCGCGTCGGACGAGCGGAAATTAGGGTCGATCGCGATAACGCGGTCAACCGCCGCGACGCCCTGCGCGAAAAGCTTGTCATCGTTCGAAACACGGCCCCAGCCCTGACGGTAAAAGCTGTAAGCGATGTAAAACTGCGTCGCCGCGTCGCGTTTTTCCGGATCGGCACGATCGAATGCGGCCCTGGCACTGGCAAAATCCTCGGCCCGAAACGCGGTCACGCCGCGATCGAACTCGGCCTTGTCGATGCTGTACGTACCTATTACGACCTGGCCCTTGCTCGTCACCTCGGCCAGCGAACGCGGCTCTGCCCAATAAAGAAAAGTGATGAACACAAAACCGCAGACGACGCCCGCAATGCTCAAAATGTGGATATACTTTTCTTTCATTGGTATAATCTGACGATACTCAAGAATACACTTCTCGGTAAGATTCCTCTATGAAAAAACTGGCAGTTTTGTTCTCAATAATACAGATCCTGGTCGTGTCGGTCGTCGGGACCTCGGCCCAAGCGGTCACGGCAGACCTCGTTGTCACCAATGCCAACATTCGGACGATGGACGCCAAGAGGACCGTCGCGAGGTCGATCGCGGTGCTCAACGGCCGCGTCGTGGCGGTCGGTTCAGAAGCTGACACCAAGCCGCTGATCGGGTCGAAAACGCGGGTGATCGATGCCAAAGGGCGGACGATAATTCCGGGTTTTAACGACGCTCACGTCCACTTTCTCGAGACCGGGCAGCAGCTTTCGTCCGTTGACCTGAGAGACGCCAAGACACCCGAGGAGTTTGTAAAGCGGATCCGCGATTTTGCCGCAAAACTGCCGAAAGGCCGCTGGATACTGGGCGGAAAGTGGGATCACGAGAACTGGAAGCCGAACACGCTGCCGACGGCGGCTCTGATCGATGCCGCGACGCCCGATAACCCCGTATTTATCGACCGGCTTGACGGCCATATGGCTCTCGCCAATACGCTCGCGATGAAGCTCGCGGGTGTGAATAAGGACACCAAGGAAGTCGACGGCGGCCTGATCGTCCGCGACGCCGCCGGCAACCCGGCCGGAGTGTTCAAGGATGCGGCGATGTCCTACATTTACCGGGTCATCCCCGAGCCGTCATTTGACGAAAAACTCGAGGCGGCCGCAGCCGCGACCGACCACGCCGCGTCGCTCGGCGTCACGAGCGTGACCGACGTTTCGGCCGGCACCGACATCGGTGTCTATCAGGAACTGATGCGGCAGGGGAAACTTAAGACCCGCATTTACGGCTGCTCGACGCTCGGCGACTACAAACGCTGGGAGCGTACCGGCGTCAGGGCGGCATTCGGCGACGCGATGCTGCGGGTCGGGTGCCTGAAAGGGTATGCCGACGGTAGTCTGGGTTCGACGACTGCATGGCTTTTCGAGCCGTACCTTGACGATCCGAAAACTACGGGGCTGCCCAGCGATGAGATCACTAAGACACCTGAACTGGTGCTCGGGGCCGATAAGGCGGGCCTGCAGGTCAATATTCACGCGATCGGCGACAAGGCGAACGCGACGATCCTCGATATTTACGAAAAGACCGCCGCCGCCAACGGTTCCCGCGATCGCCGATTCCGTATCGAGCACTCGCAGCATCTGCGGCAGGAGGACATCAAGCGATTCGGCAGCCTGAAGGTGGTCGCGTCGATGCAGCCGTTTCACATCATCGACGACGGCCGTTGGGCATGGAAACGCCTCGATGAAAAGCGGCTGAGGGGAACGTATGCGTTTCGCACGCTGCTCGATACCGGTGCCGTGCTGGCATTCGGGTCGGATTCGCCGGTGGCTCCGCTCAATCCGCTTCTGGGCGTTTACGCCGCGGTGACCCGCCGAACGCTCGACGACAAGAACCCGAACGGCTGGATACCCGAGCAGAAGATCTCGGTCGATGAGACCGTTCGCGCATTCACGTGGGGCTCAGCCTACGGCGAGTTTCAGGAAAATGTGAAGGGAACGCTCGAACCGGGCAAGGTCGCCGACTTTGTGATCCTCTCGGACGACGTTTTCACGATGGACGCGACTAAGATCGCCGGCGTCACGGTAATGATGACGGTGATGGACGGCCGGGTCGTGTTCGAGAAAAAATGACCTTTTTGCCGCGATGTTTGCTGATAGTGCTGGTGCTCTGCGGCCAGCACTATTCGCAGGCCCGCGCCGACCTCGTCATCATAAACGCCAATGTCCGAACCATGACTGCGGACGGACGCACGGCCCGGGCCGTAGCGGTCGCCGGCAACAAGATTACGGCGGTCGGCACCGACCGCGAGATATTGGCAATGGCCGGGCCGGCAACCGAGGTAATTGACGCCGGCGGGCGGTTGGTGTTGCCGGGCTTTAACGATTCGCACGTACATTTCACCGCGATCGGAAACATCTTTTCGTCGGCCGATCTGAGCGGCGTGCGTTCGCCGGAAGAAATGAGGGCGAAGATTGCCGAGTTTGCGCGCTTTTTGCCGGCCGGCCGGTGGATACTCGGACGCGGTTGGGACAACGGCAAATGGGCGAACAGCGAACTCCCCACCAAAGAGCTCATCGATCAGACAACGCCAAATAATCCCGTCCTCGTGTACAACGCAGACGGCACGACGGCTCTCGCCAACAGTCTCGCCCTGACAAAAGGCGGGCTGAACCGACTTTCACGGACGCGATCGGAGGGCGACGTCGAGCGTGACCAAAACGGTGAACCGACCGGCATTATTCGCGGTGCCGTTATCCGGAGAGTGAGTGCGGCCATTCCGCAGCCGCACGTTCAGCAGTGGCCGGACCTGATCGAAACGGCGTCAAACTATGCCGCGTCGCTCGGCGTAACCAGCGTGCTGGACGTACATTCCGACGAGCTCAGCGACATTTATCGTGAGATCGACACCCGCGGCAAACTCAAGACGCGCGTCTATGACTGTGCACCGCTTTCCAGCTGGCGAAAATTGGAAAAGGCGGGGATGCGTGCCGCCGCGGGGGACGCGATGGTCAGGACGGGGTGCCTGAAACATTTTGTTGACGGCGACAGTGCCGCCGCGGATGAACTTGCGGCGGAGATCGCGGGGGCGGACCGGGCCGGGCTGCAGGTGATGATCCACGCGATCGGGCCCGACGCGATCGACGAGATACTGACCGTATTTGAACGCGTGACAAAACAAAACGGGCCTCGCGACCGCCGCTTTCGGGTCGAACACGCCCACAATGCCCGCGTCGGCGATCTGCCGAGATTTGCACGGTCAAAGGTCATCGCTTCGATGCAGCCGTGGCTGTTTTACCGGCCGGCAAGGCGGGACACGGCGTTCAGATCGCTGCTCGACGCGGGCGGCCGACTGGCGTTCGGGTCGGACGCCTCGATGACGGACCTGAATCCGCGTTTCGGGGTATCGGCGGCCGTCGAGAGCTCTCTGACAGTCGAGCAGGCCGTCAGGGCATATACGATCGACGCGGCATTTGCCGAGTTTCAGGAAAACGTAAAAGGTACTATCGAAACGGGCAAACTGGCGGACATCGTGATGCTGTCGGATGACATCTTTAAGATCGCACCGGCAAAAATACGTGATTCAAAGGTGGTTTTGACGATCGTGAACGGCAAGGTGGTTTACAAAAGCCGATAGCGATATCGCGGGCTCGGGGGGTGAATCTCGGTCGGCACAAATAAGATTTCGTATCGAGTTGCTGAAAAATGGCGGTGTTGGCGATATAATCGTTTATTCGGATGTTGACGTTCGAGTGCTGAAGTCATTTACCGACTCGGCAAAAAAACTAAAGTTCGTGCCTGCGTCGAAGAACGGCGTTCCCGTTGATTCGTGTCACACGCAAAGACTCACCTTCGGGGTCGAGATGTCAGGCAGTATCGTGACGATCAAGTGACCGTCACACGGCCGGTCAAGTGGTTTTATTAAGCCAGGGAGATATATTTAGATGAAACGCATTATTGCAATAATTGGACTCGTCGCGGCGTTCTCATTCGCCGCTTTTGCTCAGGAAAAGATGGAGGGCGCCAAGCCCACCGAAAAGGACAAGACCGAGGCTATCCCGACCGATAGCTATCTAAAACGCGGTGCCGCGATAGGCAATTCGAAAAAGGTCTCGCTGAACAAGATCCTGAAGAATCCGGCCAAATATGCCGGTAAGACAGTTCTGGTCGAGGGCGTGGTCGTCCGTTCGTGCAAATCCGAAGGCTGCTGGGCCGAGGTCGCCGAGAACAAGGACAGCAAGAGCGTCCGCGTCAAGATGAAGGACCACTCGTTCTTTATCCCGCTGCAGTCGGCCGGATCGTTGGCCCGTGTTGAGGGTGTCGTGGCGGTAAAGACCTTAAGCAAGAAAGAGGTCGATCACCTTATCAAGGACGACGGAGCTAAGTTTGAGAACATCAACGCCGACGGATCGGTGACCGAGGTGTCATTTGACGCGACCGGTTTCGAACTGAAGAAAGCAACTAAGTAATACGAGTGAGAATCGTATGACACGGTCTTTTGATCGCCGATTACGATTCTCTTTTTTTGCATGAAACCCTTTAAGATCAGGGACATCACTATCGATCCGCCGGTCATTCTGTCGCCAATGGCCGGCGTGACCGACTACACATTTCGCCGGCTGATAAAGCGTCGCGGCGGTGTGGGGCTCGTGGTGTCCGAATTCATCTCGGTCGAGGGGCTGACGCGGCATAATCCCAAATCCAAGCGTCAGATGCGTTTTGACGAAGAGGAACGCCCGTTTGCGGTACAGATATTCGGCGGGCGGCCCGAGCGAATGGCGATGGGCGCCGAAATGGCACAGGAGGTCGGAGCCGACATCCTCGACGTAAATTGCGGCTGTCCGGCGCCAAAGGTCGTTAAGAACGGCGGCGGTTCCGGTCTGCTCCGCGAACCCGCGTTGCTTGAAACGATCCTGAAAGAGATCAAAAAAACGATCACGATCCCGCTGACGCTCAAACTGCGGACCGGTTATTCGGACGCGTCGATAAATGTCGTCGATGTCGCGAAAATGGCCGAGCAGTGCGGTGTCGAGCATATTCAGGTTCACGGTCGCACCCGCGAACAGGGTTACAAGGGCCTTGCGAATTGGGAGATCATCCGCCAGGTCAAGGAGGCGGTCAGCGTGCCCGTTTCGGGCAATGGCGACATCACGACCATCAAATACGGTATGGACCGCTGGCGTGAATCCGGCGTCGACGGCATTCTGATCGGGCGCGGAGCGATGCAAAATCCGTGGATTTTTCGCCAGTTTGCGGATGTTCTGGCCGGCCGCGAACCGTATCAGCCCGACCTGCAGGAAAAAAAGGACGTGCTGCTCGAATTTTTTTCGATGTGCCGCGAAGAGATGCCCGAGCTCGTGAGTCTCGGCAAGATGAAGCAGCTCGCGGGTCAATTTACAAAAGGATTGGTCGGCGGAGCCCAGTTCAGGCAAACGCTTTATCATTCGCATTCGGCGGATGAGATCCTGGACAACATCACCACCTATTTTGAAACGCTGACGAGCCGCGAAACATTCGGCGACGGCGTCATCGAGGCCGATTCCGACGAAACGGCCGATTCCTGCGACAGCGGTATGGCGTTGCCGGCGTGCGACGCCGGGTCGGCCGCCGCGATAGCCTGACCACGGGGTTAGTTTCTATTCTGTTGACATGAGGTAACCTATGAAATCAATGAGATCGATGTTGGCCGCGCTTGTGCTGACCGTTTCCGCCGTGTCGTTTGCCAACGCCCAAAAGCTGAAGGCCGAGGACGTTGTCGCCAAGAATCTCGAGTCGATCGGGACGCCCGAGGCACGTGCCGCGGCCAAATCGCTGATCGCGGTCGGTAACGGGACGGCAAAGTTCCTTTCGAACGCCGACCCGCAGTCACCGGGCCGCATCGTGATCGCTTCAGAGGGGACTAAGTTCTTTTTCGGCATCAATTTAGAATCGACGACCAATCGATTTGCCGATGAACTCTACACCTTCGACGGCAATACCTCGTCCGTCGGCCTGCCGCGACAGGGCAACCGCTCGGCGTTGGGGCTTTTTGTCCAATCAAACAAGATGACGATCGAACAGGGGCTGCTCGGCGGCACGCTCTCGACGGCGTGGGTGATCGCCAACATCAGCGAGAATAAGGGCAAACTGTCGTTCGACGGACTGAAAAAAGTGGACGGGAAAGAGGCGTACGTTCTCGGTTATTCGAAAAAGGGCGGCGGGGATGTCGATGTGTCGCTCTATTTTGACAAGGACACGTTCCGACATATTCGCACCGAGTACAAGCGTATGTCGTCGGCCGGCATCGGCCTTCGGCCTGAGGATTCGACCAAATACGACGAAACGCGATTTAAGCTCGTCGAAGAGTTTGGCGATTTTCGGGCAGAATCAGGGTTGACGCTGCCGCACACGTACCGGATCGTTTATTCGACCAGCGGACAGCGGGGAACGACCGAGATCGAATGGAAATTTACGCTGAACGAGTTTTCGGCAAATCAGAAGCTTGAACCCACAACATTTAAGGCATTGTAGGTGCGGGATATGTCGAGAAAATTGATCCTGATCATTGCCGCGAGTTTGATGATCGCGGGTTCGGCCGCGGCTCAGGAAAGCGGAAAAGGCGAGGCCGGTAAAGAGATCGGGCCGATCCGTTCGTCGGCCGCGTACGCCGAGGTATTGCTGCGAAAGACCGAACTACAGTCCGATCTGGAGTCATTTCTGATCGATTACACTGAGCAGAATCCGAAGGTGGTCGATGTGCGGTTCGAACTGGCGGCACTCAACAAGGAGATCGACAAGATATTTGCCGTTCGCCCGTCAGAGACCGCCAAGCTCACATCGGCACTCGGCAAACTGGTGCTAAAAAAGGTCGAACTAGAGACCGATCTGTCGCGGCTGATGCGCTCGTACAGTGCCGACCATCCCGAGGTAAAGCGGATGAAGCGAAAGGTCGAACTCTATGCCGCCGCGGTGAAAGAGATACTCGGATAGCGTCGAGCGGCAAAAGACAAAGGGCGTATCCCCGAAAAGGATACGCCCTTTTTATTTGATCCCAACGAGCCTAGTTGCCCGGCTTTGCGGTCCGCTCATCGGCGAACAGGATCGGCGAAACGATCGGGCGATACGTGTCGCTGATCTTGATGTAAGCCTCTTCGCGAAGCTGTGCCATGAACTTTTTCTGTTCGGCTCCGACCTTTTCGTTCATCATCGCGAGCCGCACGGCACCCTCGTCGAACATAGCGTCGGAACTGGCCTCGGTCCTTTCGTCCACACGGAGAATGCTGACGCCGGTTTCGTCTGCCTCGACCGGATCGGTGATCGAGCCGGCCTTGAGGCTGCCCAAAACCTTGGAAAATATCGGGTTAAGATCGCGGACGGGCAGTGCTTCGAACTTGCCTCCCGTCTTGGCCGCATCCGGACGATCGGAGTTTGCGGCGACCAGCTTGGCAAAATCGGCACCGCTGCGGGCCTCGGCGACGAGCTTTTTGGCACGCTCGCGGACGGTCGCGGGATCACGGCCGGCAAATGAGAGGAAAAGCTCGCTCAAGCCGATCATCTCGGGCTTGGTAAACTTGCTCTTGTTCTTTTCAAAGTATTCTTTGATCTCTTTGCCGTTAAAGCTCCAGTAAAGCTTGCTCTGCACTTCACGCTGGAGAACCCGTTCGCGGGTGATCTGCTTACGCCACAGTTCGCGAATGTCGGTCGGATCGACGCCCTGTTTACGCATCTCCTCGTACATGGCTTCGAGCGTCTTCAGGTCGTTCTGCTTCATGATCTCGACAAAGCGGGCGTTGATCGCGGCATCAACCTCGGACTCGAGCCCGAGTTCCTTGGCCTTTTGGATCAACAGTTCTTCGTTGATCAGGTTGGCGATCATTTCGCCTTTCTTGTCGGCGACCATCTTCTCGGCATCTTCGCGTTTGGTGCCCTTTTGCAGTTCGATCTCGATAATGCTCTTGGTCTCGCGCTTGATGCCTGACAGCGTGATCACGCCGTCGTTCACCTGGGCGACGACCTCGTCAACGACCTTGGTCTCAGTTTCCTGAGCCGCAATTGAACCGGCAGATAGCAGCAGGCCAATACACATCAGACCTGCGATCCTGAATAATTTCATTAATAACTCCTAAAAAATGCCAAAGACTCTTATAACTTTCCAAGACGGAATTTGCAAACTGACGGGTTTGATGCGGTACGGCCCGCAAAGGTTTATTTTAAGGTCGCTAAGGCGAAAAAGGCGTGGAATCGGACCCGATTGGACGTTTTTATTAGATAGCGGGACCATTCCCGCACACGTCTCGACCGCTAATGCAAAAAAAATGCCTTGAGTGCCGCCTGGTAAATTACCCGCGAACGGAACTATGTGTCCGGTGCGGAGCGAAACTGCCGCCCGCGACGCACGCAAGAACGCTCGGGCAAACGATCGTTCGGCGGGCGTGGATCTGTCTTGCGGTTTGCCTGATCGTCATCGCCGGGTTTTATCTTTCGCTGATCGGTTCGGCAAAGACACTCACGCTCGAACAAAAACAGACGGTCGCCCGGGCTATCGATGTGCTGCGGGCGAAGGGTTTTGCGGACGAGGTCTTCCTACTCGAGCACGTCACGGCCTATCGGTCGGAGGACAACTGGCTCAATGCGTCGGTGCCTAAGGAGAACGCCTATGCGGCGACTAATTTTCCGTTCGAGATCATGACGCTGTACGAAGATTTTTTTACCTATCCGCGTGACGACGTCGAACGCGCCGCGATATTGCTGCACGAAGCCAAGCACCTGCAGGGCAAGGACGAGCACGACGCGTACGAGTTTGTCTGGAAATTCAGGACGCAGCTCGGGTGGACCCGCGAACACTACCGTGACTCGCCGGTCTGGCACAATACCCGCAATCAGACCCGCGAGATAGCCCCGATAATGTTCGTCTGCGATTTTAACGAGGCAGGCGACTGCACCGAAACGCCGCTCTAACCGCGGATCGACTCGAGCGCCTTTTGGGCAGTGTCGATCGGGTCGGCGTTGTTGACCACGACGCGCAGAATGCCGCTCGGCGAAAAGCTCGAACCTTCTGTTTCATTTACAAACGCCAAAAGCCGCTCGGGATCGACCTTTGCCGAATCGCCGAGTTTGATCGCCACGCCGTCGGCCGTGCGGTCAACCGAAACGATCGCCATTCGCTCGGCCGACTTGCGCAGCCGGGCGTAGGCAAACAGATTTTCGACCGAGCGCGGAATGCGGCCATAGCGATCGGCGATCTCGGCGTGAATGCGTGTGATCTCGTCCTCGGACTCGGCCGACGATATTCGTTTGTATGTACGCAGCCGCTGACTCGTCTCGCTGATGTAATCTTTCGGGATCGAAACGTCAACGCCGAGATTGATGGCGACACTCGTCTCATCGGCGATCTCGTCACCGCGGATCTCGGCGATCGTCCGTTCGAGCATCTTGGTGTAAAGGTCGAATCCGAGAGCGTCGAGATGCCCCGATTGCTGGCCGCCGAGGATGTTGCCGGCCCCGCGAAGTTCGAGGTCGAGTGCGGCGAGCCGGAATCCGGCTCCGAGGTCGGAAAACTCGCGAATTGCGGCGAGGCGCCGGCGGGCGATCGGCGTCAGCTCGAGCTCGCTCGGGATCAGAAGGTACGCGTACGCACGCCGGTTCGAACGCCCCACGCGTCCGCGCAGCTGATACAACTGCGACAAACCGTAATTGTCCGCCCGATTGATGATGATCGTGTTGGCCCGCGGTATGTCGATGCCGTTCTCGATGATGGTCGTTGCGACGAGGATGTCGTATTTGAAGTCGATAAAATCGAGCATCACGTCCTCCATCTCTTTTTCATTCATCTGACCGTGGCCGATCGCGATGCGGGCCGACGGCACGATCTTTTGGATCAGTGCGGCGACCGACTCGATCGACTCGACCCGATTGTGAATGAAGAAGACCTGGCCGTTGCGGGCAAGTTCGAGTTCGATCGCCGATCGGATCACGCCCTCTGAGAACTGAACGACCTGCGTGTTGATTGCCAGGCGATCGCGCGGCGGCGTTTCGATCACCGACATGTCCCGCATCCCGAGCAGGGACATATTTAGCGTTCGCGGGATCGGCGTGGCCGACAGCGTCAGCACATCGACCTTTTTCTTGAGCTGTTTGAGCTTTTCCTTGTGGCCGACGCCGAAACGCTGCTCCTCGTCAACGATGACGAGGCCGAGCTTTGGAAGTTTGACGTCATTTGAGAGTATCCGGTGGGTTCCGATGACGACATCGACCTCGCCCTTGCCGGCGAGTTCGGCGACGGCCTTTTGATCCTTGCCCGAGCGAAACCGCGACAGCAGTTCGACCTTGATCGGAAACGCGGCAAAGCGTTTTTTGAAGGTCTCGAAATGCTGGTACGCCAGCACTGTCGTCGGTGTCAGAACGGCGACCTGCCGGCCGTCCATCACCGCCTTAAACGCCGCCCGCATTGCGACCTCGGTCTTACCGTAGCCGACGTCGCCGATTATCAAACGGTCCATCGGCATCGCCGATTCCATATCATTTTTGACATCAGCGATCGCCGACGCCTGATCGACCGTCAGATCGAACGGGAACGCGTCCTCAAACTCGTGCTGCCACGGGGCGTCGGGTGGAAAGGCGTGTCCGCGGACGAGTTTACGCTCGGCGTAGAGCTTGAGCAGCTCGTCCGCCATGTCCCGCATCGCACGTTTGGCCTTGGCCTTGGTCTTTTGCCAGCCGATGCCGCCGAGACGGTCGAGCGTCGGCGAGGTTGCCTCGCCTGACGAGTAACGCGAAACGAGGTCCATCCGCTCGACCGGGACGAACAGCTTTGTGTTGTCCGCGTAGATGAGCAGCATGAACTCGCGTTCTGAGCCCTGTGACGAGATCGTCTGCAGCGAGTCGAACCGGCCGATGTTGCGGCCCGCCGTCGGTTTACTGATCGCGGCCGCCGACTCATCGCCGGCGATCTCGCCGAAAATATCGCTCTCGGTATAGGTGACCGTCCCGAAAGCGGGCATTTCGTATCCGCCGGAGATGCGGCCGACGCGGATGGCGTCCGGCGGCAGCGGAGCGTTGTACTCGTTAAGGATCTCGCGGACGCGTTCGGCCATGCCGGCCGTGAGGACAACGATCTCGGTGCCGGCCGCCCGGCGGTCAGTGCCGGATGCGAGCGCCAGCTGCCCGACGAAAGCGGGAACGTCCCCGTTGAAACGCCGCGTGGAGCGTGATATCAACTCGATCTCGGCGGCCTTTTCAACCGACGGGAAGAGGAACAGCGGCCGTGCGGCAACCGATTCGCCGACCGCAAATTCGTCGTCCGTCAAGGCGGCGGTCCTGCCGAGCGAACGCAGTTCGACGCGGGTCTCGCGGCCGATCCGCGACCCGAGTTCGTCGGCGGTCAAAAACAGATCCTGCGGCGGCAGGCCGATGTCGCCGTTGTCGCTGACGGCGGCAAATCCCGAATCAAGATGCTCAAACCACTCGCCGAGAGATTTTTCGATCATCGAGGGTTCATCGATCACAAGCACGCTCTCGGGCAGGTGATCAAACACGGTGCCGTCCAGCGGTTTGACAAGCGGCAGCAAAAACTCCCAGCCGGAAAATGTCTCGCCCTCGTCCGCAAAATCCGTGCGGTCCTTCAGATTGCGAAAATACTTGTCATCGGCAAAGCGTTCGCGGGCAAAAAATGCCCAGTCCCTGAGGTCCTGAGCCTTGACCGCGGCTTCGCGCATCGGTGCCACGGCGATCTCGTTGATCTGTGCGATCGACAACTGCGTCTCGGCGTCGAATGTGCGGATCGAGTCGATCGTGTCGCCAAAGAACTCGATGCGGGCGGGCGAACCGGCGTCGGGCGACCAGATGTCGATGATGCCGCCGCGTACCGAGAACTGGCCGGGGCCGAACAGCGGCTCTTCGCGCACGTAACCGCCGGCAAAAAGAGTTTCGATCAGCGTCTCGGGCGGAAGGTCGGCGTCGCGGCGAAGCACGCAGCCCATCGCGGAGATCGCCGCGGGCGAAACGGTGCGCTGTATCAGCGAGCGGGCCGGCATTACGATAAACCCGGCATCCTGCCGACGCATCTGCCAGAGAGCGAGTGCCCGACGTTCCTGAGTCTCGGCGTGCGGCGAAGCTCCTGAATACGGGTCGATCTCAAACGACGGCAGGGCGATGATGCCGTCCCCGCCGCCGGCATAGTACGAAAGGTCGCCGATCCACGATTCCATCTCGCTGTTCGAACCCGTAACGACGACGAACGTCCGATCCGTCACCGAGCGCAGGCGGGCGAGCACCGAGGCCTTGGCCGCGGGCGAGATCAGTCCGCTGAGGCTGATGACGCGTGTGCCGCGTTCGATCTGCCGCCTAATTTCATCAAGTTGGTCCGCCATAAACGCACTTAGCCGCAGAAAACGCTTTCCGACGGGCGGGCGGCATTTTCTAACGGTGGATATATTCTGCCATATTCGAAAGATGTTTGCTGAGTTGGTAAGGGTTAACTATAATTGAGGTTTTTATGAATGCCGCAGTTCATCGGTCAGCGGCATCGACCTGAAATAAATGAACATTCCGGAATTTAACGAGATCATCGAACAAAACGACCAGACCGAAGCACGCCTGGCCTCATTGAACGCCCTGCGTGAGTTGACGGGCAACGTCTATCCGAACAAATTTGTCCGCTCAAAGATCAGCGGCGGCGAAGACACGATCACGGCGATCAAGGCCTTCGGGCCGGTGGCGGAGATCGTCGACGAGATCGCGGCGGTGGTCGCGACGCTTGCGGAACGCGAAAGGCCGCCGGCGGAGATCAAGGACGCGTTGAACGAAAGGCTGAGGGCCTTTGGCAATGTCCGTATTTCGGGCCGGCTGACGACGCCGCCGCGCGGCAATTTTGTGCACCTGACGGACGGCATCAGCAAACTGCAGGTGTATTGCGACAAGAAGGGCGGAGCGGCACTGATCAGGAACGACGGCCACGACACGCTCGACCCGGAAAATGGCTGGAACGCCTGGAAGCTGCTCGATCACGGTGATTTTATCGGCGTCGAGGGCTATCTGTTCATCACCAATACCGGCGAACTGAGCGTACATATCGAAAAGCTGCAGTTCCTGGCCAAGGCAATGCTGCCGATGCCTGACAAGATGCACGGCATCGCGGACGCCGAGATACGGCAGCGTCAGCGGTACTATGATCTGATCGGGTCGTCGCTGGCGGTCGAGCACGAGGGCCTGACGACGCGTGAAGTGTTTGAAGTGCGTGCCAAAACGATCTCGTCGCTGCGGCGATTTCTCGAGGACGCGGGCTATGTCGAGGTCGAGACACCGATGCTGACGCCCAAGGCGACCGGTGCTGCGGCCAAACCTTTCAAGACGCATCACAACGCCCTCGACATCGAACTTTACGCCCGCATCGCGCCCGAGCTTTATCTAAAGCGGCTCGTCGTCGGCGGTTTTGAAAAGGTCTACGAACTTAACCGAAACTTTCGCAACGAAGGCATCTCGTACAAGCACAACCCCGAGTTCACGATGCTCGAATTTTACTGTGCATATATGGACGTCGAAGGGATGATGGACTTTTGCGAAGAGCTGATGCGTGACAGCGTCCGAAAGGCGACCGGCGGTACGGTCGTCAATTATGAGGGCAACGAGATCGATTTCAGCAAGTTCGAGCGGATAACGATGCGAGAATCGATCCTCAAATACGCTCCGGACGCCGTGATCACGGACGCCAACATTACGCAGTTGTTTGACGAGCACGCCGAGCCGAATTTGATCCAGCCGACGTTCATCGTCGATTTCCCGAAGTCGATCTCGCCGCTTTCCAAGGCGTCGCCGGCAAATACCGATATCGCCGAGCGGTTCGAGCTGTTCATCAACGGCATGGAGGTCGCGAACGGTTTCAGCGAGCTGAACGATCCGCGGGAACAGTACGAACGCTTTGTCGATCAGATGGCTCAGCGTGAGAGCGGCGACGAAGAGGCGATGGTGCTTGACGAAGACTACATCCGTGCCCTCTCGTACGGAATGCCGCCCGCCGCCGGCATCGGCATCGGCATCGACCGCCTGGTGATGCTGCTGACCAACAAACACTCGATCCGCGACGTCATTCTCTTTCCGCACATGCGGCCGGAGAAGCGAGACGAAGAGAAAGAAAATTAACCGCAGATGAACGCGGATAAGCGCAGATAGAAGAACATCATGCGGAATAATATCTGCGTGCATCTGCGTTTATCCGCGGTCAAAAACTCTTGAAGATCGTCCTTTACACAATTTTTGCCCTCACGGCGTTCGCGTTAAATTCGATCCTCTGCCGGCTGGCGTTGCGGGGCGACGAGGCTGACGCGGCGGGGTTTACGGCGGTCAGGCTGATCTCGGGAGCGGCGGCGTTGGCGTTGATAGGCATGGCGGCCGCAAGAGGCGGGAGCACGACCCGCAACGACGGTGAGCGAAACACACCCGAGTCCGCGTCGAGCTCTCTGGAAAAAGGACCAGTTGCGACAGTTTTTGGCGGCGGAAGCTGGCTTTCGGCAGCGGCTCTCTTTGCCGACGCGATCTGTTTTTCGATCGCGTATCTCGGCCTGACGGCGGGTACCGGAGCGTTGATCCTGTTCGGGTCGGTTCAGCTGACGATGATCGCGACCGCCATCGGACGCGGTGAAAGGCCGCGGCCGGTCGAATGGCTGGGATTTATCACTGCGGTCGCCGGCCTGATCTATCTCGTGCTGCCGGGCCTCGAATCGCCGCCGCTCAATAGTTCGCTGTTGATGGCTGCTGCCGGTGCCTCGTGGGGCGTCTATACGCTTCGCGGAAAGCGAGCCGGCGATCCGCTTGCGTCGACGACCGGTAATTTTGCCCGCACCCTGCCGTTTGCCGCCGCCGCCGTCGCGATATATTTACCGAACCTTCATATTTCGGGCCGCCGCGTCGTACTCGCCGTGCTCTCAGGAGCGATCGCTTCGGGGATCGGCTACGCTGTCTGGTACGCGGCGATCAAACATCATACGGCGACACGCACGGCGGTCCTGCAGCTTTCGGTCCCGGTGATCGCCGCCGCACTCGGCGTTTTGTTGTTAGGTGAAACTACAACGCCGCGACTTGGGATCGCGGCGTCGTTGATACTTGGCGGGATCGGCGTATCGATCCTCGGCGGAAAAAAGGCAGCTATTCGTTGACCATTACCTTTACGGGATCGATCATCGAGGCCCGCCATGCCGGATAGAGTGCCCCGAAAAGGCTGCCGCCGATCGCGATGACCACGGCCGAGATCATCCAGCCCGCATTGAACTGAAACGGCAGTTCGAACTTGTAACCGATCGCCCACGACGCGAGAAACGACGCGGCAAAGCCAAGCAGCGTTCCCAAAAGCCCGATCATAAAGGCCTCGCCCTCGATCACCTTGATGATAAAGCTCCTCGATGCACCGAGCGATTTGAGTATCCCGATCTCTTTGCGGCGTTCGGTGATGGTCGTGTACATCGACAGCAACACAAATATCGTCGAGACAAACGCTCCGAGCCCGACCAGAACACGCAGAAAGGTGTTAAGGCCGGGAATGCGTTCCTGGGCGTCGATGACGAGCTCGCGGGTCAGATTGATCTTGTTGCCGGGAAGTTTGGCGTTGATCGCCGCGGCGACCGCGTCGGTATCGGCGCCGTCCTTGAGCTTGACGAGAATGTAGGTACATTTGTCGGGAGCACCGAGGGCGTCCTGCATCGCCGCCATCGACATCTTGATACGCGAGCCTGACGGCGGCTCAAAAACGCCGACGACCTTGTATTTCTTGCCGCCAAAAAGCTCGATCTCATCGCCGAGCGATACCTTGTCCTCGCGAAACTGACGAGCGTCGAGGATCACCTCGTTTACCGCCGTCGCTCCGCGGCCCGCGACGAGCCGCATTTCGTTCATCGCGGCAAACGGTTCCCAATCGACGCCGTCAAGCTGAAGCACGCCGAAACGGCCCTTGGTATTCGGCGTGATGTAACGCCCGACCGGCACGGCCGAGGCGACGCCGTCGATGGAGCGCAGCTTTTCGACATACGCGGTATCGACGTTCATATTCGAACTCGTAAACTCCATTCCGCCCGCCCGTGAGAATACGATCTCGGCCTTCCAGTTGGTCGCACGCTTGGCCATGTCGGTGGTCATCCCGCGGGCGAGGCCCGTAAACAGCACGACCAGGATCACACCGAGTGCGACACCGATCACGCTGATCATGGTGCGAAACGGCCGGACACGTAAATTTGCGAAAACCAATTCGAGCATCTTCTATATATTCTTCAATCCGCGGCGTTCGTTATACGAGTACCGCACCTGGGCGAGAAGCACGGCGATCGCCATCAGGACTAAACCGTCAACACCCCAATACTTTAGTATACCGAGGTCCTTGCCGCCGCCATAGGTCCAGAACGACCGGTACGTCACCGCCCAACAGACCATCTGCGAAAACAGGCCCCACGCGACAAATGCGATCGCGGCACCGACATAGGCTCCGCGTCGAAGCAGGGCGAGTATCTCGTCGGGCACGAACGACATAAACTCCCAAACGAGCTTGGGCAGCCGCAGGACGTCGCTGAGCAGTGAACGGCTCTCGTGCTCGCCGACGATCAGGACGTTTCGCCGCATGATATAAAACGCGAACAGCGACGAAAAGATCGAAAAGCAGATCGAGCGGACGATGGCCTTGTCGGTATAGTCGGTCGTTTCGGTAAACCGCACAAATGCCGCCTGCACGACATATTCGAACAAGTGGCTGACCAGCGGCACGACCAGCAGGATCGAGACGACCGCCTTCCACGCCGGTTCGACCCGCCGCATCGCCTGGATCAGATATCCGGTCAGGCCAGCGAAAAGGAACCTGAAAATGAACTGGACCGCCGCCGCCGCGACCGCCAGCTTGAGGCTCTCGCGGGCCGCCAGGTAGGTTATCAGAAAGATCGGCGCCCGAAACGCCGAACTTAAGACCGCACCTTTATAATTCCAATGGCGAATGAACAGGCTCGGTTCGCGCAAGAGCGCCAGCCACGCCTCGCGGACGGTCGGCGGAGCCTTTTCGGCCGGGTTGTCATTGACGGCGATCTCAGTCATCAGCTGTGTTCCCGTCCTTGGTCAACTCGACGTAGTTGAATGATTTGGCTTCCGGGCCGTTGAGAAACAGATCCTTGCGAGAGTTGAAATCCTCGTATATCAGGTCGTACGTCGCGATCAGATTGTCGGTCGACGCTTCGCGGGTATTGCTGAGCGCCGTGCGGAGTGCAAGCTCGGTCTTGGCGGCCCGCAGTGCCGGATCTGCAACGACCTCACGGACAGCCGCGGCAAACGCTTCGCCGGTGGGTTCGACCAGCCAGGCGTTGTCATTGGTCGCGTAGGACAAGATGCCGCCCGCGTTGGGGGCGACCGTCGGGACGCCCGACGCCATGGCCTCAAGCGGAGCGATGCCGAATGGCTCACGCGGATTCGGGTGGACAAAGATGTCAGCCTTGGCATAGTATCCGCACAAAACGCTCTTTTCGAGATGGCCCAGCTGGATAATGCGGCCCGGACAATATTTGTCGCCCTGTTGCTGCAGCCACTCGGCCTGCGGGCCGGCACCGGCGACGAGCAGGCGATAGTCATTGTCTGGATCGGCGGCAAGCTGCCGCATCATATCGACGAGCAGCCCGATGTTCTTTTCGGGTGAGATACGGCCCGCGTAGAGCATCATCACCGCGTCGGCCGAGATCCCGGCTTTTTGCCGCATCTCGGCGCCGATCTCATCAGAACCGCGGTCAGGCGAAAACTGCCAAACATCGACACCGCGGGGGCAGACCTTGATACGATCGCTGACCGGCACTCGCGGAGAACTGAAGAACTGCCAGCATTTGTTAAAGAACCACTCGGAGCGTCCCGGATTGTCAGCGGCGCGATAGGACCGGTGAAATTCGTCAGCGGTGTACGCCGAGTTGGCGATGTGGTAATCAAAGCTCGGCAGATTGTAATTGCCCATTATCCGGCGGGCAACCCACTCGCCCACCTTTCCGCCGATGAGGAACGAACCGATATTGTCATCCATCCGCTCACACGAAAAGTGGACCATGACGGGCCGGCCGAGCTGCTTGAACTTATTAAGGCGGACCATCGCTCCCATCATGCTCAGCGTATATTTGTCAGTCACCTCGATCAGATCGGGCTTTTCTTCAAGCAGGATCTTGCGGATCGCGGAGCCGCCCTTCATATACTGCCACGGCATCATGATCCGGTAACGCTTGTCGAAGACGGGCGAGTATTTGGCCGGAACGTAATAGATACGCGCAAATTCGTTGACGTCCTCGACCGCGTCGGCCTCGCCCGGTACAATCAAACGGATGTAACGCCGATGGCGTTCGGCCGCCGCAAGCAGATTGTTATATGAGGTGCTGATACCGCCCGAATTCTTATGGTAGTAATTGGTGATGTGGACTGATCTTAGCGGCATTCAGCTTGTAGCGTAATTATCGTCAAAACGCGAAACAGTGAGTCTATCACGCTGCAAAGACGGCAGCAATGGCGCACAAGGGCCCGCAAACCGTATTAACCGGGTATCGGAGAGGTTCGATGTTATTCGACGTTTTTGTTGCGGTTATTCTTGCGGCGGCGGCGCCAGACCAGCGGAAAGGAAATGAACTCGAGGGCGATCCAGGGCATACGCCGAAGGTCACGCCAGATCGACTGCTGACTTTCGTCTTTGACGAGCAGTGCACCGCGGCGCATCGCGAAAAGATTAAAGACCGCCGATATCGCTGAGACGAGGACCGAGATCGATATCGCCTTGCCTTTGCCGTTGACGCCGGTCTGATGGTCGTATGCGGTCTGGACGAAAAACTCGACCACATGACTGAACGCCGCAAGCACCAGCGGAACGGTCAAAACGGCGTGCCACGGCGGTTCGACGCGGCTGAAAGACTGGATGATCGCACCATTGATGCCGCCGAAGATCAGCCGGAAAACCGATTGGGTGATCGCCGCTCCGATCGCGAGCCGCAGGCCGTCTTTCTTAAAAACGTATGTGAAGAAAAAGATCGGTGCCCGAAGTGCGGCACTCAAAACGGCGGCCTTCCAATTCCAACGCAGTACAAGCGATCGGATCGGATGACGGAGCAGGTTCAGTAAAACCCTCG
Source organism: Pyrinomonadaceae bacterium (assembly GCA_044221625.1). Taxonomy (GTDB): domain Bacteria; phylum Acidobacteriota; class Blastocatellia; order Pyrinomonadales; family Pyrinomonadaceae; genus OLB17. The sequence continues at coordinate 35,518 of JBGAOU010000023.1, forward strand.
GAACACTGGTCTCAAAGGACGGAGCGATGGCGGCGGCTGGTGCGGATTCAGGCATTCGCCTCCGGTTTTGCGGAGCCTTTGTGCAGGCTGATCGCCTCACGGTAGCCGTCGTAAACGCCCTCGAATATCGAGTCCCATGAGCACGACATCGCACTTTCACGCGACAAACGCTTCATTTCCGCGAGTTTATCGGGGTTGTCGTAGAGCATTGACGCGTAGGTGACGTAATCGTCGAGCGTTTTGGCGACAAAGCCCGTTTCGCCCTCTCGAACGATAAATTTGGGGCCGCCTTTGTCCGAGACGATCGCCGGCACACCTGAAGCATGTGCTTCCTGCGTTACATTGCCAAACGCGTCGGTCTCAGAAGGGAAAAGGAATATGTCGATGTTCGCGTAGGCCTCGGCGAGGTCATCCCCGGAGATGAACCCGGTGAATTCGGCTTTTTTGATGTTCTGTTCCAGATACTCGCGTTCGTTGCCCTCGCCGACGATAAGCATCTTGATGTTCGTTCTGCCCGATTCGATCAGGGCCTTTTCGATATCTATCAGCATCCGCACGTTCTTTTCGGCACGGAGGCGGCCGACAAAGCCGAGCCGGATGACACCGTCGTTAACCGTTCGCTTTGACGGGCTGAACACCTCGGTATCCACGCCGCGTCCCATCAGCCGCGATACGCGCTTCGTTCGGCGGCCGAGTTCGTCCACGAGTTCCTGATTGGGCGAGAGTATCACCTTGGGCATCTTGTAATACAGAATTGAGCCCTGCATGATCTTTCGCTCAGCAAAACCGGCGAGCGAATTTACGAATCCACTCGGTAGAAAGCGCAGCGAGCGAACGATGCGGCTGGCGGCAAACTCGTGAATGTTGGTGTGCCAGGACCCGAGGATCGGTATGTCGAGCTTCCAGGCAAGGTACGACCCGACGATGCTGACGTCGTTGAGGCCGGTGATGTGAATGACGTCGGGCTTAAATTCGACCAACTGACGCAGGACCTTGTTGGTATGCCGCTGAAACAGCGGGTCGTAGGCAAGTTCTTCGTCAAGCTTGAACGAGATCGGCGATCTTTTTAATTGGAGATGACTGACGCTGCCTTCAACCGTCAGGCCCGGTTCCGGGCCGGCGTGGACACACAGGTAAGAGTACCCTTTGCGGCGGGCATACTCGACCAACCTTCGGCATGTCATAGCAGCCCCGTTCACTTCCAAATACGAATCCGGAAAGAAGGCGACGCGCGGAATTTCGTTCACAAATGTTCCTGATAATAATAAACGGCGGGAACGCCCGCCGTTCAGATCAAATATTGGACCGAACTATGCGGTTTCTGATGAAAGTTCACCAGAAGCCTCGTGCAGGTCCGGAATTTCAAACTTGGTAGCCTCCGGATTTAACGGAACGCGATCCTTTTTCTTTCGAGCGACCCTAAAGACCGGGCGCATCGTCGGGCTGCCCAAAAAACCGAGCGTTTTGATCGCGACACGGAGCCATGACGGCCCTCCGCGGTCCCAGCCATGAGCCGACAGCGACACGAGGCCCTTGCCGTCCTCCCGATCAAAGAAAACACGGTCAAACCAACGCCGCCGATGCTCGGCAAAATGAGGGTAATGGCTCAGGATCTCCGAAAATGACTGCAGCTGCCGCGAATGGAGCGGATGTTCGTATTCCGGCATCAACGCCACTTCGCTGCGTTTATCTTTACGGATCTCCTCGACAAACTCCTCAAAGGTCTCGGCCTGCGTGAGGTTGATAACAGTGTTCGGTTTGCAGCCGTGCCGGTCGCCGCCGGTCGCAACCGGCAGGCCAAATGCCTCGGCCATTTCGATCACGGCCTTGTTCTCTGACCAACTGCGAAAACCGTTGATCTCAAGAGCGTGTATCCAACGGCCGTGGACGCGGAGAAAGTCCTTTAGAAGCTGGCCGTGCCGTTCGGCACCGGCCATTTCGATATCCCAGATCGGATGATTCAAGATCACCAGCACATGCGGCATCTCATGAAGCATCGCGAACAGCTCATTCAGCCTGTCGTTGTTCTGGGCCTCGGTATTGAACGTATAATCGAGCAGTAATTTGGTGATCTCGGCTGCCGACTCTTTCGGCAGATTGTGGACACCTACGTGAAAATAACCGAAATCGTACGGAACGGTCCATTCCATCGAGATCGGGATCAACTTGCTTTCGTCGCTGTCCGTGACCGAATAATTTCCGTCAATATGGTCATGATCGGTCAACGATACAAATGACGAGAGGTTGGCTCCGGTGATCTGCTCGGTCTCGATGTCATAGACCATTTGGGGCGTCAACGGCGGCGACCAGTAAGCTGTCGAGAAGTCGATGCCGCGGCCCTCGCGTTCGAGATAGCTGTCACGCTCCTTGCGCCAATAGTGGGCAATGATGGGCAGCTTTTCGGCGTAATGCGGGATAAAGTCCAGCATTTCCTTCGAATATTCGGTGTGGCAATGGAGTGAAACGCCGGTCCGGGCACGATCTGAAAGATCCTGCTTTTTCCGAAGAATATTCAATTTTGTTCGTTTCAGATCCATAAATCGCGGCAAAAACCAGTGCCCCTCAATCCTATAACGCTATCAAATAAACAAGGCAAAGTAAATCCTTACAACTCCGGGGCGGTGCAACCATCGAAGTCATGACGAAGTTGCCATTTTTTACGAAAAAGTTGTCACAAAGTTCGCGGCAGCGGTGTTTTATGTCCAGGAAGCAGAACTGATCTGGCAAGGAGACGCAATTATGAGTTGGATTTTTACAATCGTATTTTCAGGAATACTTTTCTCGGCAAACAGCGGTACGGGTATGGCTCCGGTACAGCCGGCCGGCTTGCCCGAGGCTGCGGCAAACACGGTGAAACAGGACGAAACGGAGCGGTTCGAGCAATCGTATCCGCTTTCGCCGGGCGGACGGGTCAGCGTATCGAACGTCAATGGTTCGATCGTCGCTGAGGCCTGGGACCGCAACGAAGTGAAACTCGTGGCCGTTAAGACCGCTGATACAAAGGAAAGGCTTGCGGACGTCGAGATCAAGGTGGATTCAAAGCCGGATTCGATAACGATCGAAACCAATTACGACAGCTGGAAGCAGAGAACGGGCGGCCGCTGGAAGAACGGCGAACGACTCGTTGTCGATTATCAACTGATGATACCGCGCGGTGCCGTTCTGAGCGAGATCGAGACGGTTAACGGTTCGGCGACGGTTTCGAACTTTAATAACGTGACCAAGGCCTCGGCCGTCAACGGAACCGTCAAGGCGGTCAATCTTCGCGGAACGGCTGAGTTGTCGACTGTCAACGGCGAGGTCGATGCCGACTTTGCGACGCTCGATGCCGGCAGCCGGATAACGCTCGAAACCGTTAACGGCCGGGTCAATTTGACCATACCGTCGGACGCGAGTGCGACGATCCGGGCCGAATCGCTCAACGGCAACATTTCCAACGACTTCGGTTTGCCGGTTCAGAAGGGCAAATATGTCGGCCGCGACCTCTACGGCCGCGTCGGCAGCGGCGATGTCAAGATCAAGATGGAAAGCGTGAACGGCGATCTCCGCGTTTCGCGGCAGAACGACGGCAAAACGCTGAGCCCGGCGACCAATATGCTGCCGCAGAAGGAAAAGGACGACGAAGATTGGCAGGATGATGCTTCGGGTGCCATGGCGATCCCGGGCATCAAGACCGCAAAGATCAACAAGGAACTGGCCAAGGCAATGAAGGAGTCGGTGGCTATTTCAAAGGCCGAGATGGACAATGCCCGGATCGCCATGGAAAAGGTAAAGCCGGAGATCGAAATGGCGATCGCCGACTCGATGAAGCAAGCGGCCGAGGTTATGAAGTCAAAGGAGGTCCAGGCCGGGCTTCGCGAAAGCCTCGATAAGGCCGGCGTGGTCCTGGCCGGGCTCCCGGACCTTCCATTTGCGCCGGCCATGCCGCGCATCGAGAAGAAAGGCGACACTTTTAAGGTAAAGGGAACGCCCAAGGTGATCGTCGACACCCGCGGCACATCGGTCAAGATAACCGGCTGGGACCGCGACGAGATCAAATATTCCGTCTCACAGCTCTCGAGCATCCGCAATCGTAAGCCGCTCGAGATCAACGAAAAGCACGACGATTCAGGCCTGGAACTGACCGTTCGCGATACAAATGGTTCGGGCAGCGAGCGATGGCCGATGGAGGGCGGCATCACGCGATCGCGGATCGAGATCTTTGTCCCTAAAAAGTCAAAGATCAAGGTGTCGACCGACGGCGAGATCCGGCTTGAGGGGATCAACGGCGAGGTCGACCTCAAGGGTGATGAGCAGTCGATAAATGTGCGTGACGTCGAGGGTAAACTCAGCTTTACAAATACGAACGGCAGGGTTCGCGTCATCGGGTTCAAAGGCGAACTTACGGCTGAAACTGAGGACGGCGATCTGAACCTCGAAGGTGCCTTTGACAAACTGAACGCCCGAGGCCGCTCGGCCAATATCATAATCACACTGCCGGACGCCTCAAACGCAGAGGTCAGTGCAAACTCGCCGAATATCAGGCTCGAAGGGCTAACGGCCGAAACGCTCAGCAGCGGCGAAAATTCGCAGCGGCTGCGTGTCGGTACGGGCGGAACGCTCTACACGCTGACGACCGACGGAACGATAGTTTTGCGTAACTCAAGCGAATTATTTGCCGCGAGATAGCACCGGAACGGGCCGGCAGAACGGCTCGTTTCTTTTTTGAAACTTTCTGACCAAACGTTCGTTTTAGTCAGTGTCCGTCTTTATATTTCCGCCTTTGCCGCGGATCATTAATACTTATAAATAGTCATGAGATATTCAGCAGTAATCCTGGCAATAATTATTTTCTCGCAGTTTGCCCTTGGGCAGACGGCATCCGCGGCGTCCTCCTCGTCAGGGGGCGGGGCGACCGCGGCCCCGGCGACCAAGCGGGTCGGCAACGTAGATGTGCCGGCCGAAAAGACACGGCCGATCGTTGTACCAAAATTCACCGACGCGATCACCATTGACGGTAAGGCCGATGAGCCTGCGTGGCAGCAAGCGGCCGTTTTTAAGGATTTTTACCAGACCAATCCGGGCGACAATACAGCTCCGTCAAAACCGACCGAGGTTTTGATGATGTATGACGATAAGAACCTTTACGTCGCTTTTAAGTGCTGGGATGAACCCGACAAGATCCGGGCGACGCTGGCAAAACGCGACGGCGTGTTCGGCGAGGACAATGTACGGATGTGGCTCGACACCTACAACGATCAGCGGCGAGCCTACATACTTGGGTTCAATCCGCTCGGGATCCAGCAGGACGGCATTTTTACAGAGGGTTCCGGGGCAGATTTCACCGTTGACATCGTCATGGAGTCGAAGGGCGTGATCCTTGATTGGGGTTGGTCGGTCGAGGTCAAGATCCCGTTCAAATCGCTCCGTTATTCGGCCGGCAAGGGTAAGATGTGGGGATTTAACGTCGCCCGGAACATCGATCGTTTTAATGACGAGTTTGACCAGTGGCTGCCGGATGACCGCAACGTTTCCGGCTTCCTGATCAAACACGGAAAGATCACGGGCCTCGACGAGATCAAATACGAACGCACGCTCGAGGTCGTGCCGAGCGTGACCATCTCGCAGACCGGCAACCGAAAGAGGACTGTCAATAACGCCGGATTTTCGGCACTCGGGCCATACGACCCGATATTCAATCCGATCGGCGTCCGCGATCCGGGCCGTTTCGTCAACGATCCGGCGAAACCGGACCTGAGCGTCAACTTAAAATATAATCTTTCGCCGAACGTGACCCTCGACGCGGCCGTGAATCCGGATTTTGCCGAGATCGAAGCGGACGCTCCGGTGGTCTCGGCCAACCAGCGGTTCCCGATCTACTTTGAGGAAAAGCGGCCGTTCTTTCTCGAGGGCAAGGATATTTTCAGCTCGCCGCTGCAGCCGTTCTATTCGCGAACGATCGTCGATCCGGACCTGGCCGCCAAGGTGACCGGCAAGATCGGCCCGACATCGTTCGGTTTTCTAGTGGCATCGGACAATGCTCCCGGCAATTATTCGGACGACGAACGCGGCGAACTGCTGAACTGTCAACGGGCAAGAGAGTTTGATCCGCCGAACAACAAACGCCGCTGCGGCATCGAGGAGTTTGTCGATAAGAACGCATTTTTCGGCGTGCTGCGTCTGAAGCGTGATTTTGGCAAGGAAAACAACATCGGGTTTTCGGCGACGTCGAGGATCTTTCCCAAAAATCGCAATTTCACCGGCGGTTTCGACGGTCAGTTCAAACTCAATCCGAAGACCGTAATGAAGTTTCAGGTGCTCGGCACTCATTCCCGAAAGTTCTTTTACGATCCGAATCTCGATCGTTCGAAGTACCGCACAGGTAACGGTTTCGGGTACTCATTCAATATCGATTACACGACCGACCGGCATGGCTGGTTTGCCGAAGCGACCGGCCGGACGAGCGATTATCGTGCGGACGCGGGATTTACGCGCCGCACCGACTCGAACACATTCTTTTTTGCAAACCGTTTGAGCACAAAATCGAATCCCAAAGCGGCGATCATCCGCACCAGTTGGACACAATTTGCCAGGTATGGCACGGACTGGAAAGGCCGCACGCAAAATGCATTGATCGGAAACAACCTGAACTTTAACCTTCAGGGCAGTATGTTCATCTACACCGAGTTCGGTGTTCAGTTCGAGAAGATCTACGAACACGAATTCGGCCCGAACCGCAATTTGGCCGCGAACCGCCCCGGAGCGTTCGTCGGGGCACCGACGCGATCCGCTACTCAGCCGTACTTCAGCGTCAACGCCAACAAGACGGTCAATAAGCAGCTTTCGGTGTATGGATTTGTCGGCTCGATCTTCAATTCGTTTGACTACGATTTTGGGGCGGGTCCGAGATATCCGCGTGCGAGCCCGGCATTTTCGACGTATCTGAACAGCCCGCAGTATCAAAGCTATATTGCCGGACTCTATGCCTATCAGGCTGATCCGGTGAACAATCCTTATCCGAACTTTGCCGAACCGCCGCAGCTCGATCCCGGCAGCGGCTGGCAGTTTGACATGAATCTCGGGTTTGAATACAAGCCGACCGAGCCGTTGCGGATATCGATGGATTATACCAAGAGCCGTTTGACGCGAAACGACAATAAAAAGACGGCTTACGATACCGATCTGATTACCGTCAGGTCCACATATCAATTTACACGGTTCATATATGTCCGGGCACGGTGGGACTATGACACGCTCAACTCAAACGCGAGCGGACAGTTACTCTTCGGTTGGAATCCGAATCCGGGTACCGCGTTTTACGTCGGGTACAACGATAATTTCAACTACAAGGGTTACAGCCCGTTCACCGGGCAGTTCGAGCCCGGATTCGAGCGAAACAGCAGGACATTCTTTATCAGGGCGTCCTATCTTTTCCGAAAGAGCTTCTGATCAGGCTCGATCAAGAACGCGTCGGCGGCAGGGAAATAACCCTGCCGCCTTTTTGCGTCCGCCGGGCCGGAATACAGTTCGCCACTATTCGCATAAGGCCTTATGCGATCATTTAATTTCACATGTGGAAAACTGCGAAAATTTTATGCAAAAAATCTCTTGTGTTAATTCAAGTATTGATGTATAACTTACTCTAGTAACATCGGTTCACGTTCTAACCACATCTAAATCAAAGGAGATTTTATGAAAATCGCAAAGAGTATTCTCGTGGTGTTGTTGGGATTTACCTTAAGCAACATCTTAGTGCCAATGGCTCTGGTCAGCACTACAAACGCTCAGGCTAAAGATCTGAACATCGCACTGCAGCGTGGATATCGGACGGGTTATTCCGATGGATACATGGCCGGCTACCGCGACACGATAGACAGCCTCGCCAAAAACTACTCGCGTCACTCCGATTACACCAAGGCCGATCGAGCATTCAATCGCGACTACGGAACGATCGAAGATTACCGCGACGGATACAAGCAGGGATTTGAGGCCGGTTACAATACAGGTTTTGAAAAACGCTCATTCGAGTCGGCCCTGCCGACGGACATCAAAAAACGCGACATTATCCCGACCGGTTCGCAGAACAATAATGTGATCCCCGAGACGAACGTCGCTGTCACGCCGGTCGCCGGCACTGACACGACCGCGGTAAACGTCGAAACACCGGCAAATACATTTCAGTCGCAGAACGGAGCGATCATCGTTATCCCGCGTGATACCGAACTGATGCTTGAATTGCAGGAAGACCTGAGCACGGACAAGAGCCGCGAGGGCGAGCGATTTACCGCAAAGGTCGTGTCGCCGTCAGAGATCGCCGGAGCGACGATCGAGGGCCGTGTTTCACGGATCAAATCGCCGGGCCGGATCAAGCGCCGCTCAGAACTGCAGCTTTCGTTTGACCGCATCCTGCTGAATGACACCCGCTGGAGCAACTTTAATGCGATCCTTACCGAAGTAATGCCGGTCAAGGGCGACAATATCAAGATCGTGAATACCGAAGGCACGGCGGTCGGCAAGAGTTCGTACAAGAGTGACGGCATCAAGATCGGCGGAGCGACAGGTGTCGGACTGGTCGCCGGTGCCGTGGTCGGAGGGCCGGTCGGAGCTGCTGTCGGAGCGGGGCTCGGGGCTGCATTTGGCGTCGGAGCCGTGGTCATCGAACGCGGAAAGCACATTCGGCTGAACCGCAACCAGCAGCTGCGGATCAAAACCGCGTACGAAACGCAGATCAGATAAAAAATTTGCCTCTCGCGGCAAACCATTGGCCGCCCCGAGAGCATCTGTAAAATTGTAAGGTTTTATCCACGAATTGGATGCAGGCTTTGTTTGGTTCTCCTTTGGGGGCTTGCATCGATTCGTGGATAATTTTTTTTGCCCGCCTGACAGACCGAACTCTCTTGAATACTCAAAGATCATAAAACTTTGCCTTCCGGCTTACCCGGTTCCGGACCTAGGGCGGCGGATCGCTCATTTAACTGCCCGAACGCCCCAAACCGATAAAGTGAATTTGTCGGCGACACGGCGAGCAAACTTGTATCAACTCGCAACGTCTTATAAAATATCTGTTTGGATAAAACGGCAAATTTAATAGAGAGTTGATATTAAAATGAGTACAGCAACCGAATCATCAGCATCTGCCGGCCTTCGCGGAGTGGTGGCAGCCCAGAGTGCCATCGGCGACGTTAACGGCGAGCAGGGAATTCTTATTTATCAGGGTTATGACATTCACGATCTCGCCGAACACTCGACGTTCGAAGAGGTTGTTTACCTTTTGTGGCACGGACGGCTTCCGAATCAGGCTGAGCTTGATGAACTGAAGGCCGAGCTTCGTGCCAACTACGAGGCACCCGCCGCCGTGATCGCATTGATGAAGCAGTTTCCGAAAGATGCAGATCCGATGGACGTGCTTCGGACCGCGGTTTCGTCGCTCGATTTTTATGACAAGGACGGCCACGGAACCGACCGCGAGCGAGCTACCAAGGCAGCAGCAAAGCTGACGGGTCAGATCGGAACGATCGCCGCCGCCTGGGACCGCATTCGTAACGGCAAAGAGCCCGTCGCTCCGGACCACAACCTGAGCATCGCCGCCAACTATCTGTATATGACACGCGGCGAGCGTGCCGACACTGACGAGGAAAGGATGTTCGACGTATGCCTGATCCTTCATGCGGATCACGAGCTGAACGCCTCGACATTCACCACCCGCGTCGTTTCGGGTACGTTGGCGGGAATGTACGGAGCCGTTACTGCGGGCATCGCGGCACTCGCCGGACCGCTGCACGGCGGTGCGAATACGAATGTTATGAAGATGCTCCTCGAGATCGGCAGTCTCGAGGCGGTCGATTCGTGGCTAGATAAGGCTCTGGAAGAAAAGCGTAAGGTCATGGGCATCGGCCATGCCGTCTACAAGACCGAGGATCCGCGTGCGACATGGCTTCGCAAATATTCGCGTCATATGGGCGAGAAGAAAGGCGAGATGAAGTGGTTTGAAATGTCACAGCGGATCGAGCAGCTTATGCTCGAGAAAAAGGGAATGCACCCGAATGTCGATTTTTATTCGGCATCGACGTATTACCTGATGGGCATCGCGCTGGATATGTATACCCCGATCTTCGCGGTCAGCCGCATCTCAGGCTGGACCGGACACATTCTGGAACAGTACGCCAATAACAAGCTGATCCGTCCGCGTGCCGAGTATATTGGTGCGAGGGGCCTCAAGTACGTCCCGATCGAAGAACGTTAATACGTCCTCCGGTACAAGCTAAGAGGATAGAGCACGGCAGCCGATCGAGTGGTTGCCGTGCTTTTTTAGTTTCTAACGGAGCAGCGACGGGTTCGACACACGTTGGCGCTTCGGCGTAAAATCAGGGAACACACATGGAGCAAGTAGGAAAGATCAAGGCGGTCGAACCCAAGTACGCTATTCCGGGCGGTGAGATCTCCGTCGAAACGGACGGTTTTGTTGCGGATCTGCGAAGCGGGGCCGGCGTTTATATCGGCGGTGAACGATGCCGCATTACGGCAGCGTCGTCGTCGAGGGTATTGGCCATCGTCCCCGAGGGCATCGAATCGTCCCACACTCATATACATCTCGAAAACGACGGCCGCCAGAGCGAACCTTTTCCGCTGATCATCGGCCGAAAGCTCGCTGACGGTATGCACATAGTCGCCAATCCGGCGATCGCTCCGCTTGACGATGCGCTGATACTGACGCGATCGGGTTCGCGGGGCCAGCAGCTCAGCGAGACCCTTTTCCGGCTCGAGCCGGACGGGTTTCTCGAGGATATGCCGGACGCGATCCTCAATCCGACCGGGATCGCATTCGATAAAAAGGGCCGTATGTTCGTGACCAACCGTGCCCGTGGTGAGGTTTACCTGGTCGACCGCGGCGGCAGCGAAGTTTTCGCGACCGGGCTGGGTGTCGCGACCGGGATTGCGTTTGACCAGAACGGTCGGATGTACATTGGCGATCGTGGCGGCTCGATCCGGCGGCTCACCGAACTCGGCGAGCCCGAAACGTTTGCGGCACTCGACCCTTCGGTCGCGGCATACCATCTGGCGTTTGGCCCTGACGGACGGCTTTACGTCACGGCCCCGGGACTGGCGAGTTTTGACGCGGTGCACGCGGTCGATTCCGATGGTGCCGAAAGCCGGTATTTCCGCGGACTCGGGCGTCCGCAGGGACTGGCATTCGACAAAGCCGGAAATCTCTATGTCGCGGGTTGTTATCGCGGCCGGCACGGCATCGCGAGGATCTCGCCGGGCGGAGCCGACGCCGAACATTTTGTCGCCGGCAGCAATGTGGTGGGCCTTTGTTTTACTCGAAAGGGCGAGATGATCGTGGCAACGAACGACACGGTTTACTCGATCCCTTGCGGGATCGAGGGCACGCTGCTCTGACATCGCGTCCGGATATGAAGAGGTTCATAATTGCATCATTGACCGCCCTCTGCCTGACGATCTCGGCTTGCGAGCGTGTCGAAAAACTGGCGAGCGGATTTCCGACGCCGCCGCCCGAGGTCACGACACCTACCATAAAATTGTCCGATCTTCCATTAAGGCCGGACGCGGAACTACAAAAACAGATCGAGGCGATCACGGCCGGAGCGAAGGGCAGGGTCGGCATCGCGGCCGTGGTCCTCGAGACCGGCGAAAGCGTCTCGGTCAATGCCGATCAGCGATTTTCGATGCAGAGCGTTTATAAACTGCCGATCGCGATGGCTGTGCTCTCGACGGTGGACTCGGAGAAATTCGCCCTTGATGAGCAAATAGGGTTTTCGGCCGAGGATATGGTGGGGCCCGCACAGCGTTCGCCGATCCGCGACAAGTTTCGCGAGGGCGGTTCGCTGACGGTCGCCGAGTTGATCCGGTTTGCGGTTTCAGAAAGCGATGGTACGGCGAGCGACGTTCTGCTGCGGATCCTTGGAGGCCCGGCCGAGGTGCAAATATATCTGGCGGCGATCGGTATCAGGGATCTCGAAGTGGTCAGCACCGAAAAGGAACTCGGGAGCGACCGGCAGGCCCAGTATGCCAACTTCGCAACGCCGAACGCGGCGATAACGCTCCTTCGCTGCCTGCACGAAGGGAACGGGATATCGCCGGACAACCGTCAACTCCTCTTGAAATTTCTTGCTGAGACCCAAACCGGGCCAAAACGTCTGAAAGGCCTACTGCCCGCAGGTTCCGAAGTCGCCCATAAGACGGGCACGTCGCAGACCGACAATGGCGTGACACCGGCAACCAACGATATTGGGATCATCACCCTGCCGAACGGCCGGCATGCAGCCGTCGCTGTCTTTGTCTCGGACTCGACGGACGACGAAAAAACACGCGAGGCCGTAATAGCCCGGACCGCAAAGGCTGTTTGGGACCGCTGGGGCAAATAACCGCGGGAATACGCTTCTGAAGGTTTACGGCCAAGCGAATCGGGTCAACATGCCCGCACATTTCGACATCTAACAAGACGGGTGTATGATGTGATTGAAAACCCAATATTCGGTTTGGCGGCGCACATTTTCAGGTTTTATTTTGATTCAAATTCTGGCGGGAGGTTCTAGTGATGAAGAAGAATTCGATCTTGATGATCATCGCAGCAGTGTTGGCGGTTGGCTTTGTATTTATTGCAAGTGACTTTACCGGATCACGCAGCAGTGCTCAAAAGGCTCCGCAAACGATGCCGGACGTCATAACGCTGGCCAAGGACGCTAAACTCGGACAGGTCACTTTTGACCACAAAAAGCATAACGGCGGAACGTATACGATCGATCAGAGCGGTGCGATCGCCTGTATTGCGTGTCATCATACAGCACGTCCGGCGGCTGATATCGCAAAGTTTCCGCCGTTGAAGACGGCGTGGCCCGCAGACCGGACAACGACGCTGACGGCTGAATTATTTGCGAAGGATCCGGCCGGAGCCGGTGCTAACGCATGCCGCGACTGTCACGCCCGAACGGGCGAAAAGCCGAAACTGCTCGATGCTATTCCCGAGGTCAAGCACGAGGGAAGCGCGGCGGTGATCTCGCTCAACAATCAGCAGGCTTTTCACCGAACTTGCGCGGGTTGTCATACCGAGGTCAAAAAGACCGTACCGACAACGAAGGGCCCGACGACCACGCAGTGCACGATGTGTCACAAGAAAGCCGCCTGATCCGGCATTAACAAAATTAAAAAGGCACTGCATTTACGTGCAGTGCCTTTTTGTTTATTCCGACAATTGACCGGTCAACTATTGCTTTCCGGCTTTGATATCCGCGATCCGCTTTTCCATGGCCGCGATGTCCGCCGGTTTCACATTCGCGTCAGCCTTGCCGACCACTACAGCACGTTCGGCGGCCGCAAGGGCATCCGAATTGCGGCCGAGATTCAACAGGATCGTGGCTTTTCGCTGGAGGTTCTGGAACGTCTCCTTTTTCGCGATCAAAGCGTCATTCAGCTTCAGAGCCTCATCGAACCACGCATTTGCCTGTTCGGTACGTTTGTTGGCTTTTGCGTAGTTACCGGCACTAATTCGCGGGCCGGGATCATCGGCTTTCGAGGCGGCGACGAACGCCGCAAGACGGGTCAGCGTCGAACCGACCATATCCTTGACCTCGACCGTAAACGGCAGCCGAAGCTTTTCCCAACGGAGGACGACGGTGCCCTTCGAAGCGACATCTCCAAGCTTGGCAGGAACGTCGGGGTCGATATCAAATGTCAACAGCTCGGTGCTGGCGGCAAGCCATTCGGCTTTGGCCTTAACCCGGAGAACGTCCTTTTTCGAGTCGTACGAGAAACTGCCCCACTGGCCTTCGTCACTATTAAAGATAATCGTCCATTCACCGTCTTTGCCGGGGATCGTGTGCAGGCTGTACTTGCCCGCCGCGAGCGGCTGGCCGTTGATGAGCACGTCGTCATTTACACTGAAAAGCGTGGCTTCATTGGCGCCGGTCCGCCAGATGTGTCCCCACGGAACGAGCGGAGCGTCTTTCGGGCGATCGTTGCCGTTGTCGAGCGTGGCTTCGCCGGAAGTTGGCTTGGGCCAATCGCCATAGACCTTTCGGCCAAATATCGCCGGACGGCTGTAGGTCACCGAAACCTCGGTCGTGCCGAGTGTTTGCGAAACGGTCGCCTTTTGGCTGCCGCGCGGTGTCGGCGGCCGAACCTGCGAACTGACCGCAACGGCGGCGACGAGAACAATAAGAAGTAAAGAGAAATTTCGTTTCATATCATCTCCAAAATAGTTTGTCTGATTATTGTACGATGAACGCCACTGATCGGTTAAGGCGTAAACGGCTCTATTTCTCTTTCTTTTCGACGAAAGTCAGCGGCCGGATTCGAACGGTGACCACGACATTTGGTTCATCGATAGCGGCGAGGAGCTTCAGCAAGCTCGCATACGACGCATTTTCGCTCGCAATTACCGTAAGTCCTTGCTGCTCTCGATCGAATGAACTGGCGTAGCTCCGCTTTTCGTAGAGCTTACCCAAAACTGAAGTCAACTCAGATTCGGTAACGGCCCGCTGATCGGGTTTCAGGTTTTCCGCCTTGATCAAGTCCGGACTTAATTCCGTATTCAAGAAAAAACTGTCATCGGACGCAATCTCGATTGAGCTCTTGTGTGTGCGTCCCAAGATCAATTCCGTTCTTTCCTTATAGGTCTCAAATCGAACCAGACACGCAAGTTTGCCGAGATCGTCGTCAGTTAGAGTTCCATTAGAGAACCACTCCGCCGGGCTATTCTCGGTTTTGATGACGAGGATGAGCGGATTGGGTTTTGGTGAGGTCAACGGGTCAGGGATCGTTTTACCGCGTGGGAACCAGAGATCGGCGCCGGACTCGCCTAACTTTGCGATCGCGTTTATCGATACCTTCGGGTCGGCTACGACATAGACGTCCTTCATGACCTCGTTGGTCTTCTCGCGAAATATGCCTTCGTCTTCACGCATTTTGAGAATACCCTTAAGTTTAGAGATCAGAGGATTCGGCTCTTCGAGCGTTCCGACCGGCTGGGCGTTGAGCGTTAGTTTACCGGTTTTCACGGCCGAGGCCGGCGTTGCGTCCGCAACCTCGGAGGTTGCCGGAACTTTGGTGCCGCCAGCCTTTTGGCATGCCGGGCAGAAGCCCAAAGCCGCGATCAACATCAAGGTGAGTATCGAAATTTTCTTCATTTTCTCCTCCAAGAAGAAACGCCATCGAACTATGTGTCGATGGCGTTTCGTCTAGCCAAATTGCAGTAAAAACTTACTCGTCATCATCCTGAGCCCTTACTCTGCCGGAGGCGACGGCCTCGTCGATGACCTTTTGGGCCAGATTACCCGGCAACGGGTCATAGTGCGAAAACTGCATATGATACGAACCGCGAGCCTGCGTGACGGAATTGAGTTTCGACTGGTAATCGAGCATTTCCGAAAGCGGGACCTTTGCCTTGATCACTTGCTGCTTACCGCGCATCTCCATGCCGCCGACACGTCCGCGACGGCTGTTGAGGTCGCCCATGATGTCGCCGGAGACCTCCTGGGGCGTAAAGACCTCGACGTCCATGATCGGTTCGAGCAATGTCGGTTTGGCACGGTCGATCGCGTTACGAAACGCCTTGCGTCCGGCGGCCCGGAACGAATGTTCGTCCGAATCGACCGCGTGATAACTGCCGTCGATGAGCGTCACCTTAAAATCGACGAGCGGATAGCCCGCGATCGCTCCCGTGGCGGCGGCCTCAATGATGCCCTTTTCGATGGCCGGACGGAAATTTTGCGGAACGGCACCGCCAAAGATCTTATCGACCCACTCAAAACCGCCTCCGCGTTCGAGCGGCTCAAAGATGCATTTGCAGTCGCCGAACTGACCGCGTCCGCCGGACTGTTTCTTGTGGCGTCCCTGGACCTCGACCGTCTGCGTGATCGTTTCCTTGTACGGAACCTTGGGCGGATGCAGCGTCACCTCGACGTGGTATCTCTGTTCGAGTTTTTTGACGACGGTCTCGATATGCAGCTGGCCTGAGCCCGAAAGGATGAACTCCTTGGTCTGCGGGTCGCGGTCGAAATGCAGACTCGGGTCTTCCTCAAGTATCTTGTGGAGTGCGGTCGATATCTTGTCCTCGTCGGCACGCGACTTTGGCTCGATGGCAAACGCGATCGCGGCTTCAGGATACTCGACCGGCGGATAGACGATCGGATTAGCCTTGTCGCAGAGTGTGTCGCCGGTCTGTGTTTCCTTCAACTTGACGACCGCGATGATGTCGCCGGTCGCGGCCTCGTTGACCTTTTCTAGATTCTTGCCGGCGATCACGTGAAGTGCGCCTAGGCGTTCGACGGCGTCGTGAGTCGAATTATAAACAACGGCGTCGGTCGCGATCTTGCCGCTGACGACCTTCATCACATTGATGCGTCCCGCAAACGGGTCAGCGATCGTGCGGAAAACGTACGCCGAAAAGGGCTCGTCATTGCTGTATTTGCGTGAGACACGGTCGCCGGTCATATCGTAGTCCTTGAAACCGTATTCGGCCTCGTGAGTTGCCGGATTCGGCGCAAACTCGACGAGATGATCCAAAAGGATCTGAATTCCGATCAGGTTGAGTGACGATACGGCGTAAACCGGACAGAGTTTGCTGGCGGCGATAGCCTTGGCGAGATTCGGTACGATGTCCTCTTCCGGCAGCGTGCCTGTCTCAAAGTACTTTTCCATCAAGGCGTCGTCCGATTCGGCGACGATCTCGATCAGGCGTTCGCGTGTCGAATTGAGCACGCCGGTCATCTCACCGGGAATCGCGATGCCCTTGGCCTTGCCGTCGGCGTCAAACTCGTACGCCTTTTGGTGAACGACGTCGATCACGCCTCGAAAATTGGCCTGGCTGCCGATCGGCAGCGTAAACGGCACGATCGAACGGGCGAACGAATCGGTCGCGGTTTCGATCGCGTGGTCAAAGTCGGCGTTTTCCTTGTCGATCTTGTTGATGACCATAAAACGCGGCAGCATGAACTCGTTGGCGTAATTCCACGTTTTTTCGGTTTGGACCTCGATGCCGTGGACGCCGTCGACGACGACCAGAGCACAGTCGGCGACACGCAACGCCGGGCGTGCGTGCGAAACGAACGCGGCGTAACCGGGCGTGTCGATCAGATTTATTTTTGTGTCCTGGTATTCGGCGTGGGCGAAATTGTTGTTAAGAGATATTTTGCGTTCTATCGAATCTTCGTCGTAGTCGGTTATGGTGGTGCCTTCGTCGACCTTACCCCATCGTCCGCCGGCACCGGCAACGTGGAGCATCGAACTGACGAGCTGGGTTTTACCTGCGTCGCCGTGTCCAATGACAGCCAGATTCCTGATATTATCAGTTGTAAATGCTTTCATTTTCGGCAAGTTCTCCTTTCGTAGTAAAAGTGCGGAATTTTTGGGCCACCCTGCGATCGTCAAGGCTGTGGCGAAGACAGCAAACCCTCAACAACAACCCGAAGAAATCAGTTGTGTGTAATCTGTAATTTATACAACAATAACCTAGATAGCAAGACTATTCATCGGCTATTCGGCCCGAAGGCGGATATTGTTGCCGTCCGGACGTCGGGTTGCGAAAAAATGCCGGAAAAGAAACAAGAAATAATTCGGCAAAAACGCTTCGGACTTAGCAGAGATCGTGCAGTTATGCGTGCAAAGTGGTCTATAATGATGGTATACGACATGTTTCAGATCCGATGCACAAATCCGCGTCCGATCTGACCGCCGGAGGCATTATGACAGTCCGAAGACCGACCTTGAAAATCGTTATAGTTTTGTTATCGATCGTTTCTTTCGCCGGGACGGTCTTAGCGACAGGTCAGGTCGACGCCGGATTTATCCCGGTGCCGGCCAAAGCTCTAAGTTCTCAAAATCCGACCGGGGTGCTGGCCCAATCTGACGGTAAGATCGTCGTCTGGGGATCGAACTTTGCCGTCGATTCGCAGGCAAGCGGACAATTGGCCCGCCTGAACGTGGACGGCAGTGCCGATACGTCATTCAACTATTGCGGTTGCCTCTTGAGCAGCGTGACAAATGTCGGCATTCAGCCGGACGGCAAACTGGTCGTCGCGGGTGTGTCATTGAGCAATCAATCAAAGGTGGTTCGGCTCAATCCGGACGGAAGTAACGATACATCCTTTAACAGTGTGTTCAACGTTGGCGGATTTGCTTACTCGACGGCGGAGTTTTTTGCTCTTCAGCCCGACGGCAAGATACTTGTTTCGACAGCCGGCGGCTACGGAAACGGATTTCACGCCGGATATCTGACCCGACTCAATTCGGACGGCAACGCCGACGCCGCGTTTACGCCGGCCGGTTACGATGGCGGGCGAACGATCTACGGATATCTGAGATCGGTCGCGGTTGACGTTTCGGGCAAGATCTATTGGGCCGTAACAACATATTCCGCGTTTAGTTCGTCGACAAGCGTGCGTCGATTGAATATCGACGGTACGTCGGACACCACTTTTGAAGCTCCGTCGATCGCTGGCAGCGGTTTGGGAACGGGCCTCGACGTTCAGTCGTTAGCGCTTCAGTCGGACGGAGCATTGATCGTCGCCGGACGGTTTGACACGGTCAACGGCGTTGCAAAGAAAGACCTCGTGCGAGTGCTGCCGGCCGGAAACGTGGATATGACCTTTAATCCCCCGACGCTGCCATCGTGGGTGACGCAGGTCGGGATCGTCACCGGCGGCAAGATATTTTTGACCACGGCAGGCCAGCTAATTAGGCTCGCCGGCGACGGATCGCTGGACGCAACGTTCTCACATCCCTCGGCGGTCAGCAGCGTCTATCGCAAATGGACGGTCGATACGCTCGACCGGATCATATTCTTTGGCTCGTCGAGTACGCAGGGCGACCGGTTTTTCCGGCTCAATTCGGCCGGCAATGTCGACGCGTCGTTCTATCCGAATGTCGGCATTTTCGGCTCGGTCTCGGCTATCGTTAGGCAGCCGAGCGGCCAGTTCGTAGTTGCCGGCAGTTTTGCGTCGATGAACGGAACGGCGAGGCCGTCATTCGCCCGCATCAATGCAGACGGCACGACAGATCCGGCCTTCGATCCGGGAACGGGATTTGATGTTGTTCCGAATACGCTCGCGGTCCAGAGTGACGGCAAGATATTAGCCGCAGGCACATTTACGACCTACAACGGAACGGGAAGGTTCGGGTTGATCCGGCTAAATGCCAACGGAACACTCGATACCGCTTTCGCCCCGGTCGTGGGATCGGTTTACAGCATTTTGGTTCAAAGCGATTCCAAGATACTCATCACCGGCGGCTTCACCACGGTTAACAGTGTTGCCCGGGAAAGGGTAGCCAGACTCAACGCCGACGGATCGCTGGATACGACATTTACGCCCGTTATTTCAAGCGGGGCAGTTTACTCAGCCGCTCAGACCGCGGACGGCAAATACATCGTCGGTGGTGCATTCTCGGGTGTTGACGGATTTAACCGATCCAATCTCGTCCGGTTAAACAGCAACGGCTCGATCGACCAGACATTCAATGCCGGTTCGGTCTCGTCGATCGACAAGGTCTATTCCGTCGCCGGCGATAAGGTGATCTGTCTCGCCGGTGCCGGCGGGGCATCGGCGATCTTGCGTCGAAACGGCGACGGAACCGCGGACGCCACATTCACGCCTGCCGAGTTCGTCAACGGCAACAGCTCGGACCTCAGGCTCAACGCGATATCGATCCAGTCGGACGGCAGCATACTAGTCGGCGGTAGTTTTACATCGGTCGGCGGTGTTTCAAGAAACAACCTTACGAGGTTGAGCTCGAATGGAACGCTCGATCAGCTGTTTATGCAAAACGGAGCGAATGGAGCAGTTCGGGCGATGGCGACTCAGCCTGATAGCAGTGTCGTGGTCGGCGGCGACTTTTCACGTATCGAGAGTACGACCCGTGCGGGCATCGCCCGTGTGATACCGGGGCTTTTCACACGCGTGACGCCGTTTGATTTTGACGGCGACGGCAAAGCAGACGTTTCGGTCTTCAGGCCGTCGGAAAATAAATGGTACGTGCTTCGAAGCAGTGATTTCAGCCTGGTTCAGCAGATATTTGCGATCGCGGGCGATATTCCGGTGCCGGCGGACTATGACGGCGACGGCAAAACGGACATGGCGATCTTCCGGCCGTCCAGCGGCGATTGGTGGTCGCTGAGCACGCTCGACGGCGGGCAGAAATTCGCCCATTGGGGAGCGGCGGGCGACATACCGAGGCCGTCTGACTATACCGGCGACGGTCGTGCCGATTACATCGTATTCAGGCCATCGACAAATCAGTGGCTGCGAATGAGCAGTGCCAACGGGTCGGGCGATACCAAGAATTTCGGACTGGCCGGTGACAAGCCGGTTACCGGTGATTTTGACGGCGACGGCAAATCGGATGTGGCGATATATCGTCCGTCGGACGGCAATTGGTGGTGGCAGAGCAGCATCGACAACATTCAGCGTGCGACGCGTTGGGGTATCGATACTGACGTTCCCGCTCCGGGTGATTACGATGGCGACGGCAAGACCGATTTTGCTGTATTCCGTCCTTCGACCGGAGTCTGGTATATCATCAACAGCAGCAACGGATCATTCCTGATCGGCCCGTTCGGAACGCCGGGCGACAAGCCTGTGGCCGGCGATTACGACGGCGACGGCAAGGCGGATATTGCGATATTCAGGCCATCGACCGGCATCTGGCATCTGCTCAGGTCGACATCGGGATATACCGGTTACCAATTCGGCATAAGCACGGATATTCCGACCGAGAACGCCTTTGTTCCATAAGGCCGCACTTCGATGAACGCAGCGGAAAGAGCAGGTCACTGATCTGCTCTTTCTGTTTTTGGTGATTCTACCACTTCGCGATTGTTGTGGTATTATCTGCCTTTCGATTTTTCGTAATATGAGTGATTTTCAGGAAAGACTTAGCAATCTGGATATCGGGCTTTTTGACAAGATTCCGAGCCAGTCCACGGATCATGATCGGGCGTCGCTGCTCGCTTGCGAGTTGGCGGTCGGCGAGTTGGTGCCGGCGTTCAACTACCTCGAGATCGGGTCCTATCTTGGCGGCAGTATTCAGCCCTATCTGATGGATGACCGCTGTGCGAGCGTCGTGTCGATCGACAAGCGGCCCGAGAGTCAGCCTGACGCCCGCGGTTACGACTGGGTCTATCAAAACAACTCGACCGCACGAATGCTCGAACTGCTGAAAGAGGCGGCCGGAAGCGTGGACAAGGTCACGACAATCGACGGAGATACCGCGACGATCACGCCCGCACAAGTCGGAGCGAAAATGCATCTCTGCTTTATCGACGGCGAACATACCGACGAAGCCGTGTTTCGCGACTTCAGATTCTGTCTGGATGTATTGGCGGATAATGGGGCGATAATGTTCCACGATTCGCAGATCACCTACAATGGTATCGCCGCCGCCGTAAGATATCTTCAGGACAAAGGGGCCAAGTTTCACGGATACATTCTTCCCAATCTCGTTTTTGTCATCGAGATCGGCGATTTCCCGATCCATCGTCACCCGCGTGTGATGGAACGTCTCGTCGATAATCATAATGCATATCTTTACTCGCTCCAGGACGTAGATAAATATCGCCGATTCGCCACGCGGTTCCCGTTCGGGTTCCTGCGGCGGGCGTTGATCAAGGTGCGGGGCACCAACGTCAGCCAGTAAAAGCCGACAGTTATCATGCCGTGAGAAGACATCGGGCCGCTGAATTTGGAATTCGCGGCCCGAACGGCGCTTTTTCATGTTAAAATTCGCCCGAGCGTCCTACTTTTCCGGCAAAAACATTTGTCGGAAAACGTCTGCTATCCGAAAGGTCATCGAACCTTTAGTCGAAGAGTGCGTTCAGTCGCATTTTGGAGAATTAGGAGATCAAATGTTGAATAAGTTCAGAGTCCTACGGTCAACCTTGTCGCTGATGGCGATCATGTCAGTTTTCTCGGCCTGCTTTACGGTCTTCGGTCAGGATCTCGTGCCGGTCAGCGACATTACGGGCGGTTCGAGCGTCTTCGTTTTCCGCAACTCCGCCAAGGCGTCAAAGAAATACTCTTCGACCTCGCGAACCTCGCGAACCAAAGCTCAGCGGCTGGAGTCGGCTAAGCGTATCAAGACCCAATACGAAACGCTCGCCAAGGCCCAACCTCGCCGGGCGCGATCGACGGTCGTCGATCCCGATAAACTGCCGCCGAGTGTAAGGACCATGCCTAAGGACCAGGCGTCGCGGCTCTTTGCCGGCGTCGGTGAATATTACATCGATCAGAATGATATCGAAAATTCGGTCAATTTCTTTCGTGAATCCGTGACCCTTGACGCCAAGAACAAAAAGGCGGTGGACGGACTCAGCGACGCGCTTGCTGCCAAGGGCAACGAACTTCTGATCAGGGACCAAGCGGCAACCGCCAAGGCTTTTTTCCTTGAGGCTCTCAAGAACAACCCGAACAATGCCGCGGCGTTATTCGGCCTCGGTGAGGTTTATAACGAACTCGATCAGGCTGATCTTGCGATCGTGAACTATGAAAAGGCACTTGCAAATGACAAAGCCCTGTCGGAGATCTATTTGCCGCTCGGCGTACTTTATTTTCAGAAGGGTGAGATCGCCAAGGCTGACGATCTGTTGACCAAGGCTCTCGCCGCCGCCCCGGACATGGCCGAGACGCAGTTGTTTCTCGGTATGATCCGGCTTTCGCAAAATCGCAATCCGGAGGCCCTCGCCGCTTTTCAGCGGGCGAAGCAGCTTGACCCTGAAAATGCCGATGTTTATTTCAACTCAGGCGAGGCTTTCGTTCGGATGAACCGGATCAACGAGGCGATCGCCGATTATCAAAAAGCTGTCAGCCTTAGGCCGAAGTATTTTGAAGCCTGGCGTGGCCTCGGCGGGGCTTTCTACGACGCCGAGAAGTACGCTGATTCGGTCGCCGCGTATAAGCAGGCGGCCAGGCTAAAGAATGACAGCGGCGAGGTTTTTGCCGCATTAGGCGACGCTCATCGTATGACCGGCAATTTTGTCGAGGCGCAGTCGAATTATGACCTTGCGGTACTATTTATGTCCCGAAGCAAGGATTTCAGCAAAGACGAGATCGCCGATGTTTACAGCAAGATCGGATACGTCGTCGGGCGACAGTGCGAAATAAATCAAAGGAATTTTGTGGCTTGTCAGTGGCCGGCGGCGATCAAGGCACTTGAAAAGGCCGTCGAACTCGGCGGCGGCAACACGGCGGACTTTGCGAATCTCGGATGGGCTTATTACAACGCGGCCCGCATCGACCAGTACGAAAAACGCGAGTCGGACCGCATGATCAAGCTGGAATCGGCAAAGACAAATCTTCAGAAGGCCGTCGCGACTAATCCGCCGTATGTCGAAGGGCCGCTGCTCAACCTCGGCATGACACTGACCGACCTCGGCGACTATAACGGGGCCGTCGATTCCCTCACCAAGGTCGTCAAAAAGGAACCGAAGTGGGTATTTGCCCTGAATGAACTCGGCATCGCCTACCGAAAGCTGAACAATTACAAAGAAGCGATAAACAACTTCAAAAAGGCGATCGATAAGGATTCGAATTTTGCCAGTGCGGTGTACAACCTTGGCGAAGCCGAGTTTAGAAACGGCAACATGGGCGGGGCAAAGCAGGCTTACCAAAAGCTAATAAAGATGGGACAGAAGAACCTCGCAACCCAACTTGAACTGATCACGATGGGAGCCGTCAAGAAGTAATAAACGCGTGACGAGCCCGATCGAGATACAAACAAATGTCGAACTCGCGCCGCTTACCACATTGGGGGTAGGCGGCGCGGCTCGTTATTTCGCCGATGTGCGGACAGAGCAGGATCTGAAAGCCGCACTCAAATACGCAAAGGAGAATGACCTCGATATTTTTGTTTTGGGCGGCGGCAGCAACATCGTGGTCGCGGACGGCGGTTTTGACGGCGTCGTCATCAGGATCTCGATAAAGGGGATCCGGGAGGTCGAACGAGCGGCCGATAATGTCGTACTTTCGGTTGGGGCCGGCGAGGATTGGGACGCGTTTGTCGCATATACGGTTGATCGCGGCCTCGCGGGTGTCGAATGTATGAGCGGAATTCCGGGCCTGGTCGGCGGGACGCCGGTCCAGAACGTCGGAGCGTACGGGCAAGAGGTGAGCGAGACGATCGTCACGGTACGGTGCCTCGACCGAACGACCGGGGAAATTACCGAACTGACGAACAGTGAGTGCGGCTTTGGTTACCGGACGAGCATCTTTAACTCGACGGAACGCAACAGATACGTCGTTACCGGCGTTGATTTCAGATTAGCGATTAACGGCCAGTCGAAATTGGCGTACAGGGAACTGGCCGCGAGATTTGCGGGCCGTTCGCCAAGCTTGGGCGAGGTCCGTGACGCGGTTTTGGCAATACGCCGCTCGAAATCGATGGTCATCGACCCGGCCGACCCAAACTCGCGGAGCGCCGGATCGTTCTTCAAGAATCCGTTAGTGCCGGCCGAAAAGTATGATGAGCTGACGGAAAAGTTTGGCGAGGTTCCAAAGTTTCCGGCAGCGAACGGGATGGTGAAGGTGCCGGCGGCGTGGCTGATCGAGAACGCCGGGTTTTCAAAGGGTTTTGAGTTGAACGGAGCCGGGATCTCGGCCAAACACTCGCTCGCGATAGTCAACCTCGGCACCGCCCGATCCATTGATATCGTTGAACTTAAAGAGCTTATCCGAACCGCCGTTAACGCAAAGTTCGGCATCCTGCTCGAGCCTGAGCCGATCTTTGTCGGGTTTTAGAGTACGCAAAATTTCTGCTCAATTACGTCACAGTTGGGTATAATTTAGTTTGTAATTGAGGTTTATTATGGCATTTCGTTCAAGGCTTTTGAGATCGTCGATCGTTTTTCTCGTAGTGTTTTCGCTGATGCCGCAGTCGAATGCGGTCCGGGCTCAGGACCTGGTGGCGACCGAGAGCATAACCGGCGGAGGCAGCGCTTTCGTCTTTCGTAACGGCAGCAAAAAGCCGCAGGCGAGTTTCGGTTCTGCATATGCATTTCTGGGTGAAGCAGCGGGCGGCGGTGCCAAGGCCAGACGAACAAACGCACAGATCGCGGCAGCGGCCAAAAAACGGCGTGCGGCATTGATCGCGGCCCGCAAAAAGGCGGCGATCGCGGCGGCCAATAAGAAGATCGCCCTTTCCAACACATTGACCGCAAAGGCCGAGGCCAACCTCAACAACGGCGAGACCGACCTTGCGATCACAAATTACCGTGCGGCACTGGTCCAGAATCCGCGTAACAAACGGGCGACCGAGGGACTGAGCGACGCACTTACCGAGAAGGGAATTGCGGTCGCCGGTGAGACGAATAGCGACGCCGCGATCGTCTATTTTGACGAGGCTATAAAGCTCGATAACCGAAATGACGTTGCTTACGCAAAGCTCGGGGCGATCTATGACGGCAAGAAGCAAACGGACAAGGCTATCTTTAACTATGAAAAGGCACTTGCGATCGACCCGATGCTGGCCGATCTGAACGCGACGCTCGGCCTTGCCTACATCGACGCCGGACAGATCGACAAGGCCGACCAATGCCTGGCGAAGGCCGAGGCCGGCGGCTCGGACACGGCCGACACCAGATATCTGCGGGGATTGGTCTTGTATAAGCAGAATAAGAACCCCGAGGCACTGGCCGCATTTGACCGCGTGATCGAGCTCGATAGCCGCAATTTGATGGCAAACTACTATCGCGGCCAGACCCTGGTCCGCATGGGCCGGAATGACGCCGCGGTCGCCGCGTACAAGCGATCGCTGGAGGTCGATCCGAAATTCACACCGGCATCATTTGAGCTGGGTGTCTGGTACTATAATGCCGGAGATTACAACAATTCGGCGGCGTCGTACGAAAACGTCATCCGCTACGAGCCGTCAAACGCTCAGGCTCACGCCAATTTGGCGAGCTGTTATCGCCAACTCGGACGATATGGCGACGCAAACGCAGAGTACAAGATCGCGTCGGAGACGATAAAAACCCCCGAATTATACAGCGAATGGGGCTTTTGCCTTGGGAAAACGAACGAGTGGGACAAGTCCGTAGCCAGGCTCAACACCGCTCGGGAAATGAGTCCGACGGCCGTAGATGATTCGAATTTGGGCTGGGCATATTACAATTCCGGCGTCGCGAAACGCGAGGCGAAGGATGAGGCCGGGGCCAAAGCCGACCTCGAACTCGGAAGGGCCTTTCTGCAAAAAGCAGTTGAGAAAGACCCCAAACTCGACGCCGCGTACCTTAACCTCGGCTCGACGAACAACGGTCTCGGCGACTTTCAGGCGGCTGTAAATGCCTTGAATGTCGCGGTGAGCCTGCGTCAGAACTGGGTGATCGCCATCAATCAG
>JBGAOU010000057.1:0-10072 GCA_044221625.1 Pyrinomonadaceae bacterium
GATAAGTGTTGTGCGTTGGTGTGAATAACCCGAGATCACCAAACGTTGGTACAAGTGCTGTCGGTGTGCTTGCCAAACTTTTTCACCGTTTATCAAGCGCCGGATAATTGTAAAGACCGAGTCGAAAATGAACATCCATACGACAAGGATCCCGATGAACGCCGCGGTTCCATTATCGGTCGCCGTGCTGCTTCGAAACATAAGCGGCATACTCGCGAAAGTAAATCCGAGAAACGCGCTTCCGGCGTCGCCCATAAATATCCTTGCCGGTGACCAGTTGTGCAGTAGAAATGCAAGTGCCGCCAGGAGAACTGTCCCGCTGAGGATAAATACCGCCGACGAGCCGGACGCAAGTCCCGCGAGCAGCCATCCTGAGGCGGCAGCGACGGCCTGAATGCCTGCGATACCGTCGATCCCGTCCATGAAGTTATAGGCATTTACGAGCCAAATTATCCAAAGAAATGTTATCGGGACGCCGAACATGCCGAGATCGAGCGGAGCCGCTGATCCCGTGGTCGCGACCGTAGACAAATGTCCGAGATCCAACATTACACAGGCCGCCGCCGCGGAATGAACTAATAGCCGCCAGACGAATGAGATCGAGTAAACGTCGTCGAGCCAACTGACCGCGACGACGACAAGCGAACCGGCGAGGAATCCGACCGAGATCTCAAAATCCAAAAGCCATGATCCGAGAACGTAAGCCATTAAGATCACGACGGCAACGACCAACCCGCCTCCACGCGGGGTCGGTGCGGTGTGCGAACTGCGTTCGTTCGGGTGGTCGAGCACTCCCCGCCGCAGTGTCCATGCGCGAAACCACCGGACGCCGAAATACGTCACCAGAAACGAACCGAAAAATATGGTTAGTTCAAGCACCTGTTGATCTTAGTACCCAAGTTCGCGGCGATATTTTGCGAGTGCCGCATCGAGTGAATATTTTTCCAACGCAGACTTGCGGGCGCGTTCGCCGTATGATGAAAGTTCATTTCTTGCAGCGTACAAGTCCAAAATAGTTTGGGTCATTTCATCAGCCTTTCCCGGCCGTATATGCCAACCGACGCGATCTTCGTCGATTACGGTCGCGAGTTCACTTGCGGGATCCGTAAGTGCCAGCATAGGCTTTCCGGCAGCAAGAATGTTGTAAGTCCGGCTCGGCATTGACACGCCGAGCATATTGTCGACGAGCGAGACCAACGCAACGTCGCATGCATTGAGAAAAATGACCTGTTCAGATCTGGGCTTTGGGCTCAATATTTCAACGTTTTCAAGTCCATGTTCTTCGACCGCTGATCGTATCCACTTTTCCTTGACGCCGGTGCCCAAAAACAAAAAATGAAATTCCGGCCTATCTTTGAGCCTCCGGGCGGTCTCGATGATCGTTTCAACGTCGTTTGGATGGCCCATATTGCCGGCATAGAGAAACACAAACTTATCCGCGACACCGAGCTCTTTGAGCAACTGATTGGAATCGCGTGGTTCCGGGTGGACCGATTCGAGTTCGGCCCAATTCTGAATGACCGCGACCGGAATATCCAAACCGTTCGATTTATCAAGCAAGAGCTTCTCCATATCCCGCCCGACCGCGATCAGCTTTCGCGCGTGTTTATAGAGCCATCGATTGCAAAAGTTAAGAACGGTGGCGATCATCGATCGGCGGCTAAGTTTGCCGACCGCGAACAGGATCTCAGGATAATTGTCATGAATGACGAGCGTGTATGAGGCACCTCTGATCAAAGCCGCCACGGCGACCACAAACGGCAGTGACGGCGGCGTCGTAACGACCAGAACCTGATCTCCAGCCTTAAATCGGGATATCGCTTTGAAAAAGATCGATATACTTAGTGTGATCATGTTGATCAAGCGAAAAGCGATAACGTTTTTATTCAAGGTGGTGCCCGCGGCTCGAAATATCTCGACATCGCGCCGGGTCTCGTGCTTGGGGGCCCTGGTGCCGCGTGATGAGTAATTTGGCTGACCGCACAGGGCCTTGACCGTGAAACAGTCGGTCAATCCCTCGGCCGTTCGTGTCATATAATACCCGGTCGATGTTTCTTCCGGGTAATACAACTCACTCACGACCCAGAGGGTCGGCCGGTCCGCCGTCTTACCGGCATCGTCAGATCTTTCCAATTCAACACTCATTTAGGACGGTTTTTTTGCTCCAACGGCGGCCTCGATCACTCGAGCAGTTGCGTTCTCGTATTCACTATCGGCGAGCCAGGTGACCGCAAAATTCCGTGCCCGCGATGACATTTCGATAAATTCGGATTGATCCATCGCGATGCATCGGCGGATCGCGTCTATCCACTTATGGTGTTCGCTGAGGCTGCTGACCCAACCAACATTGTGTTCCGAAACGCTTCCCCACACCGTTTGGTCGCTGATCAGTATGGGCGTTCCCGCCGCGAGGCTCTCGATGAACACGTAACCAAAGTTCTCATTAAGCGTCGGCAATATGAAAAAATGATCATCCACCAGTTTTTGCAGGCCTGTGGGATAATCGACGCCGCCCAAGACGTTGACCGTCACGTTCGGCGGCATCTCGCTGATCAGCTTTTCGCATTCTCGCCAATATTCGTTGTCCTCGATCGGACCGACAATGTCCAAAATAACGCCGCCGTCGGTGATCTCCTGGAATAACCGTAGAGCAAAAGCAAGGTTCTTTTTGGGCACGATCCGCGAAAGAAATACAAATCGAACCGACCCCGCTGTTTTCGGCGGCTTTTGGGCGACCTCAAACTGCGGCAAGATCGTCTGCGGTGTGAGATCGGGAGCCACTACAGGTGAAATGTGATTTCCAAAGACGCGTTGGATCTCCACTGATTCGAGCTCGGTCGATGCCTTCCATATTACATCCCGGTAAAGTCCGGTCGCCTTTGCGATCACGAGGTAGCCCTTTTTTTTAAGACTCTTGCTTTGTAGGGCACCTTCCGACAGTTCGCCGCACGGCGCAAGCACGACGCCGCAATCCGGCGTTTGCCCCTTTCGACGAGCGACGAGAAACTTTACCACCGGTGTGCTGAATACCGAGTTTAGAAACACGACATCAGGACCGACCGTCGTCGCCAGGGCCGCACAATTTGCCGCCGTCAGGTCGCTCGCGGCCGCATAATAGACCTTAGCGTTTCCCATCTCATTCCACTCACCGGTCCGGACGCTGGTGTATGGAGTCGTGTCGCCGGGACTGTCGTAATTTCGTGTAACGATATGAAATTCATACCGGTCGCAGAATCTGTCGACGAGGTTTGCGACGGTCCACATACCACCGCCGGCCTTGAGACTCGGACGATAGTAATCGCAAAAGACCAGGATCTTTTTCATTGAGTTTCGAACGGAAACTGCCGTATCAGTGGTGCCGGCGAAGACTGGAATAACCCAGCATGATCTTGCTGACCACCTGTGACACGTTCTCGGCAAGATACTCGCGAGGCGCCGTCCAGGATGCAGGCTGCGACATCGCCAATTCGACCGCACGAATGATAGTATCAGGGTCTGCTCCGCTGAGAATATTGCTACCGCATTCGATCGTTTCGGGGCGTTCGGTCACGTCGCGAAGCGTAACATTCGGGATCCCGAAGATCGCACATTCTTCCTGGACGGTTCCGCTGTCGGTCATGACAGCCAACGAGTTCTTCTCCAATTTCACAAAGTCGAAAAAGCCGAAAGCATCTAAAAGCCGAACCTTGCTTGATCCCGGAGCGATGCCGAACTGATTTATCTTCTCGGCTGTTCGCGGATGGACGCTGATCAGTATCTCTTTTCCAAATTTCTCACTGATCGCGGTGAAAGCTTTGAAAATCCCGACCAATCGCTCGTGCATGTCAACATTTTCAGCTCTGTGAAGAGTGACCAGAAAGTAGTCGAAGGGCCGAACATTCAGTGTTTTGAGAATGTCGCTCGACTCGATCTTCGGCCCGAAAAAGTCCAGAACCTCCTTGATCGGATTACCCGTAACAAAAATTCGGTCTCGCTCGATCCCCTCGCGGACAAGATTTTCCTTACTGCGTTCCGTATAGGGCAAAAGGACGGCACTGGAATGATCGATGATCCGGCGATTTACCTCTTCCGGTACGCGGTCGTCGTAGCAGCGATTTCCGGCTTCCATATGGAAAACAGGGATGCGGCGTCGAGCGGCGCTGATCGCTGATAGGGCGCTGTTGGTATCGCCGAGGATCAGAATGCGATCCGGCGAATGGCGTTCGATCGCTTCGTCACACTTAGCGACTATCTGACCGATCTGTTGACCGAATGACGATGACCTGATGCCGAGATGTTCGTCCGGGGTCCGCACCTCGAGGTCGCGGATGAAAATATCGCTAAGCGATTCGTGATAGTTCTGTCCGGTATGCACAGTGACATGGTCACAATGCTGGTCGAGCACCTTCATCACCAGGCTCAGCCTGATGATCTCCGGTCGGGTGCCGAAAATGGTCATTACCTTCATAAACTCAATTTACACGGGCCTCAGCTAATCGCCGTAGATAAACCTGTTGATCTCTGAACTCGCCCCGCCAAGCAGTGACTTTAGTTCATCGACCGATATTGTGTCGTCCTTTGACGAATATTCGCTCGTCAAGGCCGGAGTCAGGTCATGATCGTTGCGAATCTCGGGCAACACAGGCAATATCACGTAATAGTCGTTTTCCTCGATCGTTCGGAAACACTCTTCTTCCGACACCATTATCTCGTGGATCTTTTCGCCAGGCCTGATGCCCGTGTACTCGATCGGGACATTCTTGTCGCCCATCAGTGCTTTCGCAACGTCCGTGATCAGAGCCGCCGGGACCTTTGGGACGAATGTGGCACCACGCCTCGGGCTGCGGATCGCTTCGAAAACGGTATCAACCGCACGGTCGAGACTCAATAGAAATCTCGTCATTTCAGGCAACGTGACTGTGACCGCCTGCCCTTTTTCGATCTGTTCGACAAACAGCGGAATGATCGAACCGCGTGAAGCGATGACGTTGCCGTAGCGGACGCAGTTTATCGCGACCTTAGCGTCACGATTGGCCTCCAACAAGACACGCTCCTGCAATGCCTTGGTCATTCCCATTACATTGATAGGCTTGCATGCCTTATCGGTCGAGATACCAATGATCTTGGTGGTAGGCAGGTCGTTTTCGCGGATCGCCCGAACGATGTTACCGGCACCGCCGATATTGGTCATCACCGCTTCATAAGGAAAATACTCACAGGACGGGACCTGTTTGAGGGCGGCGGCATGAAACACTATGTCGGCCTCACGCATGGCGGCCAAGAGGGCCGAATAGTCGCGTACATCGCCGATCCTGAATTTCAGTAGGTCGTGAGAATTCTGATAGATAATGTCATCGGTGGCGGCGTTTCGATTCAGAAAATCGAGCCGCATATAATGCTGCTTGGCTTCGTCACGCGAAAAAACCGTGATCGACGCCGGCTTTCCCATCTCACCGGTCAAAATACGCTTTACGAGGGTTTGTCCTAGTGATCCGGTCCCGCCGGTGACAAGTATGCGCTTTCCTTCTAATTCGTTCATTATTTCCAATTATCGTAAGGCGTTTCGTCGGTCGCCATTCTAGATATCATCTCGTCCCACGGCTGAGGCCGAAAACCGGTCAACTGGTTGAACCGCGTCGCATCCAGGCTGCGATCGATCCTAAATTCACCGTCCGGCACCACATCGATATCAGCGTGGTAGTACTTGTTGATAAGGCTGACCAGTTCAAATTTATTGATCGGTTCCGACGCGATGTGGAAAAGTCCGGACAATTCAGCTTCATTTACGATCAAATTTGCAATTATATCGGCAAAGATGATGGTTGGAAAGCCGGAGTATATTGCATTTGTGAATCCTTTGATCTGTTTTCCGCGATTGGACAAGACCCATTCGACCAGACTGTGGTGCGTTCCGAGTTCCCGACCGATTATCGACGTCCTTATCGTCAGGCAATTTTCGAGGTCGACCTCGCCGAGCGATTTGCTCCTGCCATAAAGGTCCGTCGCGTTGGATACGTCCGATTCCTTATAGCCGCCCTTAACGCCGTCAAAAACACAATCGGTGCTGACGGTAATGAACCGGAAACCGTATTTCAACGTTAACGCTGCCACCCGATGCGGGAAGATCGCGTTGGTCATAAGCGTCTTGATGACGTCCTTTGAAGTGGGCATCTGCTTGATCACGCCCACGGCATTTATCACGACATCCGGGCGTACCGTTCGGATCACGGCCTCGACCGATGCGGAATCTTCGACATCAATGTTCTCGGCGATGCGATGATTGTTGAAAAACCCATATCTCGATATCGTCGAATGATCGCCGCGAATGGTTCCCCAGGTTTCAAACTTCGGTGATAGCTGTTGGATCAGCTTGTGGCCAAGCATACCGCTCGCTCCGAATACGAGAATTCTCATAAAGTACCTTCTTGATCTTACCGTGCAAGCAACTCGTACAAAAACAATATATTAGCACTAAATACCTGATGTAAAAGTTGAATTGCGAAAACCAGCTTGAACGGTCTTTCACAGCCGGGCGAGCAGACTGCGATAGTATGCCGCAAACTGAGATGATATCGTTTCGGGGTCAAATCTCCTGACGTTCACCTCGCCCTTCTCGATGATTCCCTCGCGTAAATCCGGGTTTTCGATGATCGATATTACCCCTTTACGAATACTCTCTGCATCCGACGGGTCGACGAGCATCGCTCCTTCGCCCGCAACCTCTTTCATCGGGCTCAGATCGCTGGTGACTACCGGTGTGCCCATACGCTGGGCTTCGATAATTGGCAGTCCAAAGCCCTCGTAAGTCGAACAAAACACGAGCAGGTCGGCGTTGTGATACTGATCGGTCATTTCATCGTCATTCAAGCCGGTCAAATTTTCACATTCCACTCCATGCCTGCTGAGACAATCGATCTGATGTTCGGTCATCGGCCCGATGACGCGTAGTTTGCACGAAAGTCCGGAAAGAGCCTCGGCAACCCGCGGAATGTTCTTGTTTTCCATGGTGCCGACCTGCAATATCATTGGGCGTGAACCGTTAAATTGCCGCTTTGGCCTTGGCTGAAGGTGGTCACCCAACGGATTTTCGATCACGGTGATCTTCTTCTCGTCGACGTTCGTGTGGCGGAGTATCTCGTCCTTGGTAAATTGCGAGATTGCGGTTATGTATTTAAGCCTTTCCAGAGGCCAGTCAAGGAGTAACTTCTTTAACGCCCATCGACGAATGCCGTGCCGTGTATAAAGAAACGCAATGTCATGTATTGTCAGCACCGTGCGCGACGGCGGCAGAAGCATCGCAATATAGTGAATATGGCCCGTGATGTGAAATATGTCGGACGCCTTTGGCCGGAAAAGCAGTAGATTCTTGATGATACTCAAAAGGTCGTTCGAAAACGGAACCTGTTGAAATTCCGATCCAAACTCCCCGCTGCCGAGGCCCCGAGCGATCTGTCTGAAGACATTTTCAAGACTGACGAAGTGTGATCGCTTTCGTTCGATATATAGGATGCGGGTGGTCATATGCGGGCCTGGTCCAAGGTCATTTTCGCGATGCCGAGTATGCTGACAGCACCTCATCGCCTGAGACGACCGCAGTACCGATCTGCCCGACCGCGATACCCGCTGCGATGTTTGCAAGATCGGCAGAATCGGCAAATGTATTGCCGCTGGCGGCCGCTACGGCGAGCGTCGCGATGACGGTATCGCCGGCCCCGGTAACATCATAGACCTTGCGGGCAACGGCATTCATATGGGTGCTGGTGCCGTTGGCCTCGAACAATGTCATCCCGTTTGCACCCTCGGTGATCAGTGAGGCAGCAAGATCGAGATCTGAAAGCAATCGCCGACCGGCGCCTGAAACCAATGCCGGATCGTCAATACTCAGCCCACAGGCATCGGCGGCTTCGTGAATATTCGGTGTCACCATAGTGGCACCGCGGTATTTTGAGTAATCCTTGCCTTTTGGGTCGACAAAAACCATCTTCCCTTGAACTTGCGCAGCAGCGATCAGCCCGCTGAGAATGTCATCAGTAAGAAGTCCCTTGGCGTAATCTGAGACGACAATTGCGTCGACAGACGCTATCAGGCCGAGGACCTCCTCAAGCACCGCCGCTTCGTCCGCACCGGAAATCGGTTCGGTGTTTTCGTGATCGAGCCGGGTAACCTGCTGATCATGAGCGATGATCCGTGTCTTCACCGTGGTCGGCCGCGAATTGACGGCGATCGCTCGTAGGTCAACATTTGCGACCTCGTCGAGGACGTTTCGCAGCGACTCGCCTTCAGCATCGGCTCCGGTAATACCGACGAGTACTGCCTTGCCGCCCAAACCCGCTATATTGGCGGCCACGTTGGCGGCTCCGCCGGCTGCTGTGCTCGTTCGCCGGAGTTTGACTATCGGTACCGGTGCCTCCGGTGAGATACGATCGACCGAACCCCACCAGTAACGATCCAGCATCAGATCGCCGACCACCATGATCTTTACATTTCGCAGCTGCAAAACTATGCTCCCGCCGACTGTTGATCGGCAAATTTGTTATCAATAGCCTCGCACCAAATGTGTGCGATCGTGATATGGGCTTCCTGAATTCGGGCTGTACGCGTCGATGGCACAAGGACGCAACGGTCCGAGAGGCCGGCGAGCTTTTTCCCG
Source organism: Pyrinomonadaceae bacterium (assembly GCA_044221625.1). Lineage (GTDB taxonomy): Bacteria > Acidobacteriota > Blastocatellia > Pyrinomonadales > Pyrinomonadaceae > OLB17. Next base: position 8,630 of record JBGAOU010000057.1, read on the forward strand.
TTCTTACCGGTCAAGCCGATTATCTTGCAGCCGCGGCTGCGGGCCGCCATAACGGCAGCTATCACGTTCGGCGAATTTCCGCTGGTTGTAATAGCGATCAAACAATCGCCTTTTGCGGCCAGAGCGTCAACCTGTCTGGAAAAGACCGTTTCAAATCCGTAATCATTCGAGATCGCTGTCAAAGCCGAGGTGTCGGTGGTCAGGGCGATCGACGGTAAAGCACGACGCTCGGTCTCGTAACGCCCGACAAATTCGGCGGCGATATGCTGTGCGTCGGCGGCACTTCCGCCGTTACCGCAGATCAGCACCTTGTTCCCGGCCGCAAAAGTTTCGAATAAAAGCTCCGAGCAATCACGTATAACGTCGATCTGCGTCCGACCAATATCCTCGAACAGTACCTGATGTTCGAGTAACGAAGCGGAAATGTGGTCATCCTTTTCAACAGTTGCGGCAACCGTTTCGCTGTTTCGTATCGACTCAACGATCGAACTTGATGAATGCCCCGCGACCAGCGGCAGTGAATGCACTTCCCCTCCGTTTGCAATGACAAGGTCGGCTCCGACGATCTCGCCGGGGGCCCAATCACCGCCTTTTACGAGCACATCGGGCATCAGCCGCTCGATGATCTCGGCAGGTGTCGGTTCGTCAAAAATTACGACCTCATCGACCGAGTCGAGCCCGAGGAGCACCGTTCGGCGCGATTCCTGATCCATAAACGGCCTGCCGTCGCCCTTGATCTTTCGAACCGAACTATCGCTATTGATCCCGACGATCAGTTTATCTCCAAGCGCCCGGGCCCGACGCAAAAGGTCGATGTGGCCCGGGTGAATGATGTCAAAGCATCCGTTGGTAAAGACGACTTTCGGCATAGTTGAGGTTCAACAAGAAAACTAATACAGATCCGCCTCTTCTTTTTTGAAGATCAGTACTGCTCCCTCGACACCGTGTTTGCTGAACCTGACCTGCACTTTGTGACAGCCGTTGGTCTGCAGTATCAGCATTAGGCGATTAAGGTCGTAAAGGTACATCGGGATCAGCGGTTCCTTGCGCTTGCCCAATAAGAGGCTCCGGACCTTGTAGACCAGCGGAAGATCGCGATATGCCCAAAATCGAAGTTTTTGGGCCGTGGTCGAGACCGTGTTGGCATATTCGACGTGCAGGACGCCGATGCCGCCAACGTCGAGCATTTCGACCAGCCGTTTGAAAATATGTTCACCCCTATTCGGGTTGATATGCTGGAAAACGACAAACGAATGGACCAGATCGAATTTGCCAGTAACCTTTGACAGGTCGTCATCGCCCTTAATGAATGTCGCATTGTCGATGCCGAATTCCGCGGCGTTCTTTCGCGCCAGAGCGAGCATTCCGGTCGAAATGTCGACGCCCACAGCCTCTTTGCTCCGTTTGGCGATCGGTAAGGTGATCCTTGCGACTCCGCATCCG
>JBGAOU010000058.1:0-9891 GCA_044221625.1 Pyrinomonadaceae bacterium
CTCTTCGAGAGCCTCGGCGATCTCAATTTCATCCTCGGTCTCGAGGGCGACATCCGCCATCGAGATAATACCGGCGAGCCCGCCGTCCTTGTCGACGACCGGAATGCGGCGGACCTGCCGGTCGCCCATCTGCCGGATCGCCGTAAAAACAAAATCGTCAGGTGTCACGGTCGAAAGGTCGCCGGACATAACGCTGCTGATCGGCGAGCCGGGCTCGATACCCTCAGCGACCGAGCGGACGACGATGTCGCGGTCGGTCACGATGCCGACGAGTTTGCCGTTATCCAGGATCGGAACGGCACCCATGTCGCCGTCGCGCATAAGCTCGGCGACCTGTCTGATCGTATCGCCGGGCGAGGCGGTCCTGACGCTTTTGGTCATTATCTCGCGGCACTTGATCCGCGACTTTGGTGGGCTGCCGGATTCGGTCATATCTTGGAACTCCTGATAGACCTATTTTGTGCGACTAACGGCAATAAAGCAAGGAAATAACACGGCATTGAGTGGGGCCGCCGGCGGCATCGGCGACGAGCGGTGCAACACGTAAAAAAGGGGAATGAAAATTTGCGGGCGAAGGCTGAACTAACTCTTTTTTTCAGTAAAGTCGATCATCCGCTGCAGTGCTATGTTGGCAAAATGTTTGGTCTCATCATCGACCACTATTTCGTTGACGACATTGCCGTCGACGAGATTTTCCATCGCCCAGGCGAGGTTTTGCGGGGCGATGCGGTACATCGTCGCGCACATACAGAGGTCGGGGGCGAGCAGCCGTATCTCCTTGTCGGGAAAGCGTGCCTGCAGGCGGTTGACCAGATTTACCTCGGTCCCGATCGCCCATTTCGAGCCGCTCGGGCTGCTTTCGACCGTCTTAATGATAAACGAGGTCGATCCGTCGAGATCGGCGAGGTCGACGACCTCCTTCGGGCATTCGGGATGGACGATGACCTTCATGTCGGAATGTTCTTCGCGAATCTTGTCGACGTGCCACGACTTGAATCGACCGTGGACCGAACAGTGCCCCCGCCAGAGGATCAGTTTGGCCTGATGAAGCTGTTCCTCGGTGTTGCCGCCGAGCTCTTCGTGCGGATTCCAGAGCACCATCTTGTCAAGCGGGATGCCGAACTTCGCACCGGTATTGCGCCCGAGGTGCTGGTCCGGAAAGAAGAACATCTTGTCGAACTGTTTCAAATAGACGTCGAAGAGCGGGATCGCGTTTGACGAAGTGCACACCACGCCGTCATTTCGCCCGCAGAACGCCTTGATCGCCGCCGACGAATTCATATAGGTGATCGGAGCGACCTTGTTCTCAAGTACGCCGATCTCGCGCAGCTGCTCCCACGCGTCCTCGACCTGATCGATCGTCGCCATATCGGCCATCGAGCAGCCGGCACCGAGGTCGGGCAGGATGACGCGCTGATGATCTTTGCCAAGGATGTCGGCCGACTCGGCCATAAAATGAACGCCGCAAAAGACGATGTACTCGGCATCGGTCTGCGAAGCCATTACTGAAAGCTGGTAACTGTCGCCGGTCAGGTCGGCGTGGCGGATGACGTCGTCGCGCTGATAGTGGTGCCCGAGGATGACGACCCGCGGCCCAAGCTCGCGGCGGGCAAACTCGATGCGTTCATCGAGTTCGCCGTCGGACATTGTGAGGTAATCTTCGAAAACCTGGACCTTTTCAAGCACTGCTGACATCCGCTTCCTCCAAAGGGAAATGATGTCATTTCAACTGAGGTTAAGCAAGCCGGTTGGACGGGCGGTCCGCGGCGGCGAGCCTTATTTCACCCCGAGCATCTTTTCGATCACAAGGATCACGCCGTACGAAATTGCGGCGATCAATGCCGCCATCGGGATCGTCAGGACCCACGCCCAAACGATTCGGCCGGCGACGCCCCATTTAACGGCGGAGAATCGCTTAGCGGACCCGACACCGACGATCGAGCCGGTGATGGTGTGCGTCGTCGAAACCGGGATGCCCAGCGACGTTGCTCCGAAAAGGGTCAGGGCTCCGGCGGTCTCGGCACAAAATCCTCCGACCGGCTGCAGCTTGACGATCTTTGTACCCATAGTTTTTACGATACGCCAACCGCCGGACAGCGTGCCGAGGCCGATCGCGGCGTGTGCGGCGAGGACCACCCAGAGCGGTATTTCCGGCAGCTTGCCGCCCGGTGCCATCTGGAGAAAGCCGCCGGCGACGAGCACGATCGTGATGATGCCCATCGTCTTTTGAGCGTCATTGCCGCCGTGTCCGAGCGAGTACGCCGCCGCCGAAAATAGCTGACCGAAACGAAAACCCTTGTCGACCTTGTGCAGCGAGAATTTATGAAAGATCCAGTAAACGGATACCATCATAATAAAGCCGAGCGTCATTCCGATCAGCGGCGAAAGGACGATGAAGCTGAGGGTTTTGATCCACCCTTCAGCCTTAAGTACCGTCTGGACGCTGTTAAATCCGAAATAATATATGTACGAGCAAATGGCTCCGCCCGCATATGCGCCGACGAGAGCGTGCGAACTCGATGTCGGCAGCCCGAGCCACCAGGTGATCAGATTCCAGATGGTCGCTCCGAGCACGGCCGCGAGCAGAACATAGAGCTGGTCCGCCGCCGGTATCACCGCGATATTAATCATATCGCCGCCGATCGTCTTGGCGACGGCCGTTCCAAAAACGACAAACGCGATGAAATTGAAAAATGCCGCCCAGGCAACCGCGACGCCCGGTGAAAGCACGCGGGTCGCGACGACCGTTGCAATTGAATTAGCCGCGTCGTGAAATCCGTTGACATAATCGAACACGAGTGCGACGAAAATGATCAGAACCACCAACGCTAATGAAACCGATTGTGCGTCCATATAGTTACGGCAATGAGCCGAAGGTCAGACATCGAGAGCGGCGGGCATCGTGACCGTGCCGCAGATCGAGACGACTATCAAACAGATCAATTGTGTTTAAGAACGATACTTTCGATAATGTTGCCGACGCTCTCGCAGCGGTCGGTACCATTTTCGAGGATCTCATAGAGTTCCTTCCATTTAATGATCCTGACCGGGTCGCTTGAGTGCTTGAAAAGGTCGCCGATGCCCTTGAAATAGGCTTCGTCGGCGTCATTTTCGAGACGCTGGATCTCGAGCAGATGCTGCTTCATCCCTTCGGCCTTTTTCAGCATACCGGTCGCTTTATGGATCTCAACGGCGAGCTTTTGGGTGATGACCGCAAGCTGCTTGGAGTGCTCGTCGACCTCATGAATGTCGTACATCACGATAGCCCGGGCACCTGCATCGATATAGTCGCAGACGTCATCCAGAGCGACCGACAGGGTGTAGATATCCTCGCGGTCAAACGGGGTAATGAACGATCTGTTGAGTTTTGTCGTTATCCGGTGGGTTATCTCGTCACACTCATGCTCGACGCTTTTGATCTTTTTTGAATACGCGTCGAACTGATCTTCGGGCCCGTGAAGCATCTCGACAAGAATGTCGGCAGCCTCACATATCTTTGCGGTCATTTGCGAAAACATCGAGAAATACTCGTCTTCCTTCGGCAAGAAGCTAAAAGCCATTTTTATTGATCTCCAGTATCGTTAATCTTAAATGCGAGAACCTAAATATATTCGAACAACGAACTTATGTCTATCACGCTTTACCGTGCCGAACCGTGCTTGATAAATACTGCCTCGGTCAGGTAAACATTGAGTTCGCAGATATCTTTAACATAATCGCCGATGCGTTCGATATTCTTGGCAACGAACAGCAGGCGAGCGGCACCGTTGGCCGCCGACGGGCTCTTGATCATCGTCTCGATCAATCCGTCAAACACCCGGCCATAACAGCGGTCAAGCTCGCGGTCGCGGCCGATGATCTCGCGCGAGGCTCCGGCATCCTCGGACGTAAATGCGTTGAGCGCCTCGCTCAGCATGCCGCCGGCGATGTCGGCCATCAGCGAAAAATCAATATAGCTGTCGATCTGCGGCTCGTTGTTGAGCACGATGGCCGCTTCGGCGATGCTCGACGCGTGATCGGCGATCCGCTCAAGGATCGGTGTGATCTTTGCGACCGATACGACAAACCTCAGGTCGTGTTCGGCCATTTGCCGTGTCGCCAGTATCTCGACCGCCAGTTGGTCGATCTCGAGTTCCATCCGGTCGATCAGCTTGTCATCCTCGCACACGCTGCGAGCGAGGTCAGAGTCGCGCTCTTTCAATGAGCGCATCGCCCGGTGCACGGCGTCCTCGGTCTTGCCGCCGAGCAGCAGGACCTTGTCGCGGAGGGCGTCAAGCTGGGTTGTGATCTCTGTGATCGTCATCGAAACCGGATATGTCAGATCGTGCGTTGTAAAACCCGCCAGGCCGGCTTGCTGATGGTCCATATATTTATCTGTAACTACTCGCACGATTATAGTTCAGCACGGCCCGCCAATGGGTTACATTATACTTAACATTCACGCGTTTCGCGGTCAGCCGGGCGGTTCTGTAACATATAGTTAACATTAACGTAATATTTGTCCGCCGCAATTCATTGGCAAACGCGGCACACGGCCGATCTCATCGAAACCGAGCGATGAACGGGCCCGAATATCTGCTAAAGTAGTCTGAAGGTTCCTAGATCCCATTAAAGCTGGAGAAGATAATGAAGAAAGTTCTGATACACCGAAAACTGACCGTTGCGTACCTGATGTTCGCGATCCTGATCGTGCCGATCGCCGCGATCGCACAGACACAGGTCACGATGCCCAAGAACAAATACAAGGTGCAGGATGACGTCAAAATAGGCTCGCAGGCGGCGACCGAGGTCGAAAAGCAGTTTCCGATACTGAGCGACGCAGACGCCACACGGTATATCGAGCGCGTCGGGGCACGGCTCGTCACGGCGATCCCGCCGCAGTTCAGGCAAACGTCATTCGACTATCGGTTCAAGCTGGTAAACGCCAGTGATATCAACGCGTTCGCGTTGCCCGGCGGCCCGATGTACGTCAATCGCGGTATGATCGAGGCCGCCCGAAACGAGGGCGAGATGGCCGGTGTCATGGCGCACGAGATCTCACACGTCGCGCTTCGCCACGCGACCGCACAGCAGACCAAACAGGGCAGCCTCGGCAACCAACTCGGGATGATCGGAATGATCCTCGGCGGAGCGATCCTTGCCGGCGAGGCCGGTGCCCAGCTCGGTATGCTCGGTGCCGCCGCGTGGATGACCAAATTCAGCCGCGAATACGAAACACAGGCTGACGTGCTCGGCGCCAGGATAATGGCCGACGCCGGCTATGACCCGCGCGACCTGGCAAATATGTTTAAGACCATCGCCGCACAGGGTGGCGGATCCGGGCCCGAATGGCTCAGCAGCCATCCCGATCCGGGCAACCGCTTTGAAAAGATCAATAAAGAAGCGACGTTCCTGAACGTGTCGCCGAATCCCATCAAGTTGACGCGTGATTTCGAAAGGGTCCAGGCACGGCTCAAGGCGATGCCCAAGGCCCGCACGATGGCTGAGATCCAGAAACAGGCCGAGGCCAACAGCAACCCGACCGCGAGCGGAAAATACTCGGCCAACGTCGCTTATCCGTCGGCCCGCGTAAGGACCTATTCGGGCGCAAACTGGCTCCGGTTGAATGTGCCGTCGAACTGGCGTGATTTTGCGTCGGACGACTCGGTCCAATTCGCTCCGGACGGAGCATTCGGTTCGCAGGGCATCACCCACGGTGCGATGGTCGGCGTGAACAAGAGCCAAAACCCAAACCTGAATAACAGCACGCAGGAATACGTCAACGGCGTTTTGCAGGCAAACAATTATCTGCGGCAACGCGGCAACTATGAACGCACTTACCTCGCGGGCCGGCAGGGATATTCGACGGTGCTCGCGGGCCGTTCGCCGGTGACCAACCGCATCGAGGTGGTGACGGTCTATACGACGCAGCTCAGAAGCGGCGATCTGTTTTATGTAATAACGGTCGTGCCCGAGGGCGACGCGGGAAGTTACTCGACGGCGTTCCGCAATATGCTGGGTTCGATACGCTTGAGCGACTAAGTCTCAATAGACAACTTTAGCGGCCGGGCGGTGATCACACCTGCCCGGCCGTTATTTTTTGTCCGGTCTTGACGGTCGTCAGCAGCAGAGCTGCCGCTACCGAAATGAACGAGCTGAATATGAACGCAGCCGGAGCACCGAGCTGATTCCAGATCAATCCGAACAACAGCGAGGCCGGAAATACGGCGATCCCAAAGGCGAGATTATAGAGCCCAAATGCCGTCCCGCGCTTTTCTTCGCCGACCATATCGGCGACCATCGCCTTTTCAACGCCCTCGGTAAACCCGAAATATACGCCATAAACGATGAACAGCGCCCACGCGTGCCACGGGGCACTCGCAAACGCAAATCCGAGGTAAACCAGCGCATAGACCATCCAGCCCGTAAATATCAGCTTCTTGCGCCCGATGCGGTCCGAAAGGTCGCCGCCAATAAGCGAAAACCCGACCTTGCTAAAGTGGAGAGCCATCCACACAAGCGGCAGAACGGCGGGCGAGATACCGGCCTGCTCGGCACGGAGCAGGAGAAAGGCGTCGGTCGAATTTGAGAGCGTAAAAACGGCGATGATGACCAGAAAGCGCTTGAAATTGCCGTCAAATCCCCGCAACGAGAGTTTTATGGCCGAGCCGTTTGCGGCGACGGGAGCCGATTCTTCGCGAACGAAAAAGATGACGATGAACAGTCCGAAGACGACCGGAAGCGAAGCGAGCCAAAACACACTCTGAAACTCGCCGGCCGTCGGATTTGCCGGGTCGGCGGCAAAATACGACATCAGAAGAAACGCCGCGACCGGGCCCAATATCGCCCCGAAATGATCCGCCGCCCGGTTAAAGCCGAACGCGAAACCGCGTTCGGACGGTGCGACGCTGGCCGCCAGCAGAGCGTCTCGCGGTGCGCCGCGAATGCCCTTGCCGATACGGTCGCCCATCCTGACGACGAGCACCTGCGGCCAAGTCGTCACCAGTGCGAGCAGCGGCCGCATGATCGCGGCGAGCGAATATCCGGCGAAAACCGGCCACTTGCGGGTGTTGAGGCGATCGCTCAAATAGCCGGAAAATAGTTTGAGAATGCTTGCGACCGACTCGGCAAAACCCTCGATCAGGCCGATCGCGAACGGCGACGCTCCGAGCGTGAGAGCGAGAAAGGCAGGCAGCAGCGGATAGATGATCTCGCTCGAAGTGTCATTCAAGAGTGCGACAAAGCTAAGCGCAAGGACATTACGCGGAAGGTGAAAGTACCGTTTCCATCGCGGTCGATTTTCGGCTTCGTCGGGATTTGCCATCTTTTACGGCCTATCTGGGCTGTGTCGGCCGCGGGCGGTCAGGACGCGTCGGCGAACTCGACCCGAGCCACCAGAAAGTGACGCTGCCGGCGACCGCGATCAGCAGGATGATCCCGACGATAACGAGCCGGAACGCCATTTTGACCGACTTACGGAGCATCTTGAAGGCAAAAAAAGCGACAGACGCCAGCACAAAAAAGAAGGCGACCGCGGCAAAGACGGCGATACCGCCGGCTGACGGGCCGACGTCAAAAAACATTGCGGGACTCATCATTGTCGACTCCTTTCGTTGAGGGCCCTTTCGATCTGATCGATGTCCTCCTCGTTTAACTCCGAGGTTTCGGTCGGCAGGGCGTATTCCTCATCGGCCCACGCACCAAAATCCAGCATTTTGCACCTTTCAGAGCAAAAGGGCCGAAATTCGTTGCCCGTGTATTCAACCTCTTTTCCGCAATTTGGACATTTAACTAAAGGCATTGTCTTGGTTCCAGAAACAAAGATTAGCATACCAGCCGATCACGCCGAAATCGCCGCCCGGAACAAAAAATCGGCACAAAATGGTAATTATCGTTGTAATATCGAACTCACAAGAGCGCGAACAAACGGCGTGGGTCCGTCGTATTCAAATTGTCCTGATCGGGGGAGAGGAAGAACGATAAATGAGTGACTATAAAGAGAGATTTGACCGCTGGCAAAAACGTGCAACTGAAAAGCTCGAGGAGATAGATGCCCAGCTCGGCCTTAAGGAAAAGATCGAGGACGGAGCCCGCGTCGTCGTCGAGACGGCCCAGAAAGGCGCCGAACGCCTGAAGTCCGAGGCCGAAAAGTCTGAGGTCGGCAAACAGGCCGTCAAGGTCGCCGAGGGTGTCATCAATACAGCGTCCGACACCGCAAAGACCGCTTGGAACGTCAGCGAGCCGGTTCGCGACGCTGCCGCCGGCGTCGGGGAAAAGGCTGGCGGTGTCGTCGTTGACGTTGCCGGGAAAGCGGGCGATATGTTCGACGACGCCCGCGACACGGTCGGCACCAACGCCAAGCGTGTGACGAAGGTCGTCGGGTTTGGCGCAAGTTTGAGCGGGGCACTCGATTCGGCCCTGCGGTCGGTGCAAAAGGCCGCGGATTGGGCCAAGGACGATCCGGTCCGGGCCGCCGCAACAGGGGTTTCGATGGCTATCGGTGCCGGACTCGGGGTCGTATTTACCGGTTTGAGTTCGCACTGGCTGCTCAATTCGGCGATCCCGACATGGTCGGTCAAAAAGCTCGCCGACGAGTTTGACGGTTACCTTTCCCGCCGCGAGGAACTAATCGCGAACGGGCATTTGTCCGAGGCGGACGCCGAGCGGATCAAATTTGAACGCGACATCGCACGCCGCATCGGTGCCCCGCTGCTCGGAGCGTTCTCATTCGCGTCGGGAGCCGTGATGCTGACCAATGTCCTTGACCCCAAGAACATTACGGGATTTCCGATCGGTTCGATCATCGGCGGCAATCCGCTGCTCGAGGGCGTGTGGTTCTTCGGCAACGGAATGGTGTGCTTTAAGACGAGCTACGATTTCTTTATGATCGCCCTCGACGGCCAGGAAGACGTCGCGGACCTGGTCAGGGAAGTCAAAGGGCTGCTCCCGGCCGCTAATTGATCTGGATCGGGAAAGGAACGAAACAAAGCGCGAAAATGATCAGCGTCAGGATCGCGACGGCCTTGCGCTTGCCGTCGAGCGGCGTCATATCGGCGGGCTCGGGATGCTTGACGCGCATCATAACAGCGAGCACCACCGCGAACAGGAATCCGCTCGGGCTGCTGTAAAGATACATTCCGAGCACCGACAACGTGGCCATCGCGACAAACGCGATGCGGCCCGTCCAGAAATGAAACTTTTCGCCTAAGGCGGCATAGATCGCGTGTCCGCCGTCCAACTGTCCTGACGGTATCAGGTTAAGGGCGGTCACCAACAGCCCGACCCACGCAGCAAAATAAAACGAATTTCCGATCCCGAATTTGAGGTCGATCCCGAAAAAATACGCCAGGCACCTGAACAGCAGCGGGTCTGAAAAGGTCAGTCCGCCGGTCGAAAACGCGATCTGTGCGGGCGAGGCGACCTTCATCGTCGCGAGGCCGATCAGGGCGACCGGTATCAGGGCGAGAAAGCCGGCGATCGGGCCGGCCACGCCGATATCAAAAACGGCCCGCCGTGACGGCATCGGCGACATTATCTTGATGAACGCGCCGAACGTGCCGGCCGGGCCGATCATCGGCGGCGTCGGGATAAAGTACGGCAGGGTCGCGTCAACCTTATAAATGCGGCAGGCGATGTAGTGGCCCATCTCGTGCGAGATCAGGATAAAAAGCAGCGAGACCGAAAAGCTGAGCCCCTCGAACAACAGGCCGTCAACGACAAAAAGGTCGGTGACGGTCTTGAAGATCATGATCGCGTACTCGGCCGGCAGCGTCTGAAAAAAGGTCCATAATTCGCCCGCTGTTTGCGGGTCGCCGGCGATAAAGTTGGCGCTGCTGCCAAACGGATAAAGTACGCCCGCGACCGTCGCGGTACAGAGCGTGATCATCAGCAGAATGATGTGCTTGATCCACG
>JBGAOU010000059.1:0-9824 GCA_044221625.1 Pyrinomonadaceae bacterium
CGACGCCGATGCACAGGCGATCTCCGCCGCGTGCGTGATCTCCAGGCCGCCGTCACCCCGCAATGCTCCACCGACCAGATCTGCGATCTCACGTGTCGTCATTGAGGTTAATTTACAGACTTTTTGAGTAAATGTCAGCAGGCGGGCTCAGGCCTTTTCGGCGGCGTTGACGATATTTTGCAGAAATATCTCGGAACCCGTGATCTCAAATCCGGATTCCAACTCGAGACGCCTGAGAAGCGGGGCCGAGTTGCTGTCGATAAAATCGAGGTCCGCGATATCGATGACGATACTGTTTCCCGTTTCCGAATGCTGCGCAGCGGCGATACGCGAGATCAACTCGACGTCCTCGGCGAACATATCGCCCTCGACTCGATAGATTGTTACTCCGCGATCGACGTCATCGATCTGTGTGATCTGTGTTGGCATTTGATGAGATTATTTAATGCTCATTTTACGGAAATTGCAACAAAAATGTTTCCCGGCCATCGCAGATCAGATCTCGGCCCGGACGAACTTTCGCGTCACGAGAAACACGCCCGAAAAGATCAGCGCCGCCGAGACGAGAAACGCCGCCCCGATATTCTCGCCAAGGAACAGCCACGCCAGCGTAAATCCGATGAGCGGCTGCAGGTAAACAAATACGGCCACCATCGACGGGTCGACCTTTGACAGTGCCATCGCGTTGAGCAAGTAAGGAGCGGCGGTCGCTCCGACGCCGATCCAGAGCACGATCAGCCAAATGCGTGTCGGGACCGCCGCGATGTCGATGGTCGAGAGCGACCAGACCCCGAGCGGAATACAGATCACGCACGAAAAGATAAAGACCCACATCATCGAGCGAAAAATGCCGTTGCGCATGATCGCACCCTTTGAGGTAGCCACGTACGTCCCGTACGCGAGGCAGTTGACGACGATAAAAAGGTCGCCGAGCGTGGTCTGTGACGAGAACGAAGCCCTTCGCGGGTCGATGAGGATAATGACGCCGACGGCGGCAAGCGCGATGCCGATCATCTTGATGCCCGTTAGGCGTTCAAAGCCCGCGACCGACCCGATGATCAACGCAAAGACCGGTATCATTACCGCCAAAAGCGAGGTGTTAGACGCGGTCGTGAGCGACAGGCCGCCGATGAAGAACAACTGGTTGATGACCACGCCGAAAAGGCTGAGTGCCGCCAGACGCCAATAGTCGGACTTTTCCCTCAGCCAAAACCTGCCACGAAATGACTGGATCGCGATCAGGATCGCCGCGGTGATCGTCGTCCGAATACCCACAAGTGCGATCGGCGGCAGGACCGCCAGTACGACCTTGCCGATCACCGGCAGGGAACCGAAAAAAAACTGTGCCGCAAGTAATGCGGCAAACGGTCCAAGTGAATTGTTCTTTTCGTCAGTGATGTTAAGAGAGTAGCACCTAACTACTTTTCGGCAGAAACGTGAGTGTGAAAGAGCGTGCCCTGAAAGGGTCTTAGCGGTTTAAATGAGATGCCACCAGTTTAAGCTGGTGGCATCTCTTAGGCTAGTTGCAATTTGAAACCTAGGCCGACATCATTCCAGGGTTTTCCAGCATTTGTTTGAATGTCTGGAGGAACTTGGCGCCGGTGGCGCCGTCGATGACGCGGTGGTCGCACGACATCGTGACGTTCATCATGCTGCGAACGACGATCTGTCCGTCGCGGACGACCGGCATCTGGGCGGCACCGCCGACGGCGAGGATGCCTGCCTCGGGCGGATTGATGATCGCGGTGAACTCCTTGATGCCGAACATTCCGAGGTTTGAGATCGAAAAGGTCGCACCGGTATATTCCTCGGGCTGCAGCTTTCTGGCCTTTGCCTTGGCGGCAAGATCCTTGATCTCGGCCGAGATCTCAAGAAATCCTTTGAGATTGGCCCCGCGAACCACCGGCGTGATCAGCCCGTCCTCGATCGCCACGGCAACGCCGATGTCGGCCTGCTCATAGAACCTGATCGAATCGCCCTGATACGACGCGTTGACGAAAGGATGTTTGACCAGGGCCATGGCGGCCGCCTTGACGACGATGTCATTGAGGCTGATCTTCTGATCGTCGGCGACGCTCGCGTTGACTGCCTTTCGGAGCTCGGCGGCGTTGTCCATTTCGATCTCGGTCGTCAGATAAAACGTCGGGATCGGGCCGATCGATTCGGCAAGACGGGTGGCGATGACCTGCCGCATCTTCGAGGTCGTTTCTTCACGAAACGCCGATGCCCCGACCACGGTCGATGCCGTAAAGGCATGCGGTGCCTGCGTCGTCTGTCCGCCGCCGGCAAGGGCGGTCTCGATATCGCGTTTGATGATGCGTCCGCTCGGGCCCGAGCCGGTGATAGCACCCAGATCGATGCCGTTTTCGGCCGCCATACGTGCGGCGATCGGCGAAACGAGCATTCGTCCGCCGCTTGCAGCCGGAGCTGATGCCTGCGGAACGACAGCCGGTGCCGGTGCTTCGACCGACGTAACGTTGTTCTCGACTTTCTGGCCGCCCGCTGACGCAGGCGGTTCTGACTTGGCCGATCCGTTCGAAGCGACTTCGCTGAGCAAGGCCGAGATGTCTTCGCCCTTGTTGCCGATGATGGCGATCGCCTCGCCGAGAGCGGCGGTGTCGCCGGCCGCCTTGATGATCTTGAGTAGCGTCCCGGCGTTGAGGGCCGTCATTTCCATCGTCGCTTTGTCAGTGTCGACCTCGGCCAGCGTTTCGCCGGCGTCGTAACTGTCGCCTTCATTTTTGACCCAGCGTGCGATCTGTCCCTCTTCCATCGTCGGGGACAACTTCGGCATTAGAAATTTTTCAGCCATAGTATTTATTGATCCCGGCATCGATCGTTCCGGGGTCTGATATCGGATTCTACTGCGGACGATTGCGCTCTGCGATCATCCGTAAACGCTCTTCGCGGGTCAACTTCCGTTCGTTATACCCGTTTTCGCCAAATGGCGACTCTCTCTCAAGCCAAAGATCCTCGAGGACCACTAGGTCACTCTTGTAGTCGTAGCTCGGATCATCTCGCGGTTCAAGCGGCTCCAACGTTTCGAACTCGAACAAATCCGGGCCAAGTTCTTTCCAATCAGCCTGAAGACGTTTGTTCGGGTGCGAACCCAGATTCAACTGCAGCGTGTGCCGGTTGATCTTGCCGGGCACGTTGACGCTGGAATCTATGAAAACCTTGCCGTTGGACTTGTTCCTGATCTGGAAAACACCCATCGGCCGATGCGTCAATTTGTATTCACGAATCGCCGCTTTCTTGTCGATCACAGGTAACAAACTTCCTTGACCGCGGCAATTATCTTCTCTACATCCGGCAGAGCGAGTATCTCAAGATTTCGTGCGTACGGCATCGGAGTCTCGGCGGCCGAGATACGCTTGATCGGGGCATCGAGGTGATCAAATGCACCGTCCATGACCTGATAGGTGATCTCGGCGCCGACCGACGCAAAGGCATGCGACTCTTCGGCGATGACCAGACGGTTCGTCTTTTTGACCGAGTCGATGATCGTGCCGATATCGAGCGGTTTGATCGTACGGGGATCGATGACCTCGACCGAAACGCCGTACTCCGACTGGATCCGCTCAGCCGCCTGCAGTGCCAGCGGTACCGTCATCGAACGGGCGACGATCGTACAATCGGTGCCCTCACGCTTAATGTCCGCGACACCAAGCGGCACCAGATGATCCACGTCATCCGGAACTTCGCCCTTGTTTCCGTACATTCGCTCTTGTTCGAGAAAAACGATCGGGTTGTCGTCTCGAATGGCCGATTTGAGCAGGCCTTTGGCGTCGGCCGGCGTCGACGGCATCACGACCTTCAAACCGGGGAAGTTCGCGTAAAAAGCCTCGAGGGCCTGCGAGTGCTGTGACGAAACCTGAAACGCCGAGCCGTTGGGCCCGCGAAAAACGATCGGCACCTTGAACTGGCCGCCCGACATATACAGCATCTTAGCGGCGTGATTGATGATCTGGTCCGAGGCGAGGATCGAAAAATTCCACGTCATGAACTCGATCACCGGCCGCAGCCCGGCCATCGCGGCACCGACGCCCAACGCGGCGAAACCGAGTTCGGTGATCGGCGAGTCAATGACGCGCTTGTCGCCAAACTCTTTCCAGAGCCCGCGTGTGACCTTGTAAGCGCCGTCGTACTCGGCGACTTCTTCGCCCAATATGAAGACGTTCTCGTCTCTTAAAAGTTCTTCTCGCAACGCTTCATTGAGCGCATCGCGGATAGTCAAAACTGCCATAAGTAATAGTCGATTATGCGTAAACGTCGGTCAACAACTCGCTCTCCGCCGGGAACGGACTTTCCTCGGCGAACTGGATGGCTCGTGCCGTCGCCTCAGATGCTTCCTGTTCGATCTTTTCAAAATCCTTGTCGCTAAAGACCTTAGCTTCCTTCAGGCTGTCCTTGAAAAGCACGATCGGATCGCGTTCCTGATACTTCCTTATCTCGTCGCGGGTCCGGTAGTTGCCGGGGTCTGACATCGAATGGCCCATGTAGCGATACGCTCTGACCTCGAGCAGTGTCGGCGAACCGTCGCGGCGGGCACGCTCGATGGCCCGGATCGTGGCGTCGCGGACGGCCATAACGTCCATTCCGTCGACAAATTCGTTGGCCATTTCAAACGCGTCGGCCTTTTTGGCGATGCTGCGCGAACTCATCGCCCTTGCCTGCGACGTACCCATTCCGTACTGATTGTTCTCGCAGATAAAAATGCAGGGAAGTTTCCACAGCTGAGCCATATTGAGCGACTCGTGAAAAATGCCCTGGTTGACCGCCGCTTCGCCAAAGAAGCACAGCGTCACCTGATCGGTGCCCTTGTACTTGGCGGCAAACGCCATTCCCATACCGACGCCGATCTGGCCGCCGACGATGCCGTGGCCGCCGTAGAACTCATGTTCCTTTGAGAACATATGCATCGAACCGCCCTTGCCGCCGACGCATCCGCCCGCTTTGCCGTAGAGCTCGGCCATCACGCTCTCCGGCGAAAGGCCCTTGATCATCGCCTGCACGTGGTCACGATATGACGTGATCACCATGTCGGTCGGCTTTAGAGCCATCATCGAACCGACGCCGATGGCCTCCTGGCCAATGTACAAGTGGCAAAATCCGCCGATCTTGCCCATTCGGTACACTTCGGCACACTTCTCTTCAAAGATGCGCCCCAGCACCATTTGATAGAGCATTTCTCTCAGAAGCTTCTTGTCCGTACGTTTGATCGACTCGAGCTGTGAAGCCCGACGCTGCAAATATTCGGACTTTTCGAGTTCGACCTGAGCCAGATCGATACCGCCGGTCTTCGGGGCGGTGCTGTCGGCCGGTTTTCCGGTGCCGTTGGCCGATGCCTTGGTTTTCTTGGCTTCGGGTTTTTGACGAGTTGCTGCTTTTGGCAAAATCAGATCCTCCGTACTACTATAAAGGCGAAAATCAAGTAACTGTGACAAAACGCTTATTATAAAGGACAGATTTTGATTCTGCAAAAAGTCCGATCGATCCGTGCGGATAATTGTCCGTCGGGTCCGCCCAATGCACTGATATGAAAATCGAACATCAACCGGTTTCCGGATCGAAAGCCTTATATATCGCCGCGGTGTTGCTGATGTGCGTTTCGGCCGCAGCGACGGCATTTGGGCAATTAACGATCCAGGCGATGGATGTCGCGGGCGACAGTATCTCAAAGGGATTCAACGCGTCGAGCTCGTTTCCGTGTTCGAACGGAGATCAGGAAAATTACAATTGGATAACCAGCAACACGAACGGTTCGTCGTTTTGCTCGGCCGGGAGCGAAGGCGTTTTCAGCATCGCCGAACGCATCGAATGCGACCTTGGGGCTTCGATCTTCGCCGCGGCTCCGAATCACGCCCAATCGGGTGCCACGCTCGTGTCGGACTTTGTCAATCAATCGGCGGGCGTCAAGACATATCTTCTGGGCCAGAACGTGCAACGGATGGCGGTCGTTTTTCTGGGCCACAACGACAATTGCTCCGGCACCATCACCAAGGTCAATACGTCATGTACGAGCAATGACCTCGACCCGCAGAATTACTGCAAGACAAAGCCCGAATCGTTTGAAAGGGAACTGAGGAAAGGGCTCGACCAGCTGATATCGATCGGCAACACGCGGGTCGGCGTTGTCGCTCCGGTCCGGGTCTCGCAACTCTGCAATTTCGGATCGAAATCGAACTGCCAACTGGCGGGAAGTTGTCAGTTCCTGTGGGGCACGGTCAATATCTGCGGTGCATTGACGCGTGATTGTTCGTCGACACGCATTTCGGATACCTACACGACCATGCGGGCTTATCGCGATATCCTAAAAAGGGTCACGGCCGAATACGAAGCGGTCCCGATCGGCGGCACGTCGCCGGTCGTGATGATCGGCGGACAGACCGTCGGCGGCGGCATCAAGGCCCTCGAAACCTCGGTAGTTTACAGCGATGCACCGTGGTTTTACCGATTCAAATCCGAACAGATCTCCTGCTGCGATTGCTTTCATCCGTCAGCACTCGGACAGGATACGCTGGCCAAACTGCTGAAGAACGGTCTGCAATGCTCAAGATTCAGCCCGTGCTGCAAGGATACGGACGACCCGCTGGCGGACGGAAAGTGTTCGGTCAATGACCGTAAGCGAACTTATTACCGGGGCGTGTTTTAGTGCCGCGATAATTTGCTACAATTGGTGCCGAACGATACTTTGGATCGGCGCCGGATAATCTATGATCTCAGTCGAAAAATTGGTACAGGGACTCAGAGCGATCCCGGACAGCGGATTTACCTGTCAGGGCGTTTACGGCTTTTTGCACGAAAATCCGGTCGCCGCCGGCTCTGTCGAACCCTACTTATTCTGGAGTCCGAACTTTTACACCCGCAACCTGATCCACAAGGACGAACGGTTTGAGGTAATGGCGATCTGCTGGGAGATCGGCCAGGCCTCGCGGATCCACGATCATTGGGAGCAGAAATGTTGGATGACGGTGCCGATCGGCCGGCTTCGGGGACAGAATTTTGTCGCGACCGAGTTTGACGCGTCGCGAAACTACTGCAAACTGATCGAAACCGAAAACTTTGAACTCGCCGATTGTGCTGCCGCGACGGTCGAACTCGAAGAACCGATCCATCAGATCCTTAACCCGGCCGAATACGGCGAGCGGGCGGTCAGCATTCATATCTACTCGAAGCCATACGATCGCTGCAATTCATATTGCCGCGATACCGATACATTTAAGGAAGTATCGCTCTGTTACACAAGCATCGACGGCAAACTGTGTGACGGCGTTTCACTGTAAATGTCAGACCGCTCAAAGCTCGGTACCGCCGCCACCGCACTGATCGTCTGCGCGGCGGTGTTCGCCCGAATTTGGGGCCTTGACCGCAGCTGCCTTTGGTTTGACGAGATCTTTAGCGTGCACGCCGCTGAGCACTCGTGGCGGACGATCCTGCCATTCGTATCACTGGACCTGATACATCCGCCGCTCTTTTATCTTTTGCTCAAAATCTGGGTCGCGGTCGGCGGTGAGGGCGTGTTTTGGCTGCGGCTCCTGCCCGCACTGCTGTCGTGTCTGTGTATCTTTCCATTCCTGATGATCACGCGGGAACTAAAGCTCAGTTACTGGCAAAGGACCGCCGGTCTGCTGATATTCGCCTTTAACGGATCGCTTATCAAGTACGCCCAGGAAGTGCGGATGTACAGCCTATTGCAGTTTCTCTCGCTGCTTTCGATTTGGCTGTTCATACGCTATTTCATCAAGGGCAAGAGCCTCACGGCCTTGATCATCGTCAACATTGTTTTGGTTTACAGCCATTACTTCGGCTGGTTTGTCGTCGCGGGCGAGGTACTGGCGATCGCCGCTGTCCAACGCATCAAGATACGGCCGATCCTGATAATGTTCGCCGCCGTGCTGGCGGGGTTTGTTCCATGGGCGGTGACGGTCGTACGCTCCGCGGCTGCCGGTGCCGATGTCGGGCAAAATATCGGCTGGATGCAGAAACCGGGACCGGTGCAGATCCTGTCGCTTTTTACCGGGCTTTTCGAACCCTTTTACTATCAGGCGAGCAGTGCTCAGGCGTTCACCGACATTTTCATTATGACGCCATTGATCATAATGCTGATCGTCGTCGCGTCGATGGTCGCGATCAACTGGAATGAACCGGACCGCGTCCGCACCACCGGTGCGGGACTGATGGCCCTTTTTGTGATACTGCCGTGCGTGATCGCGTTTGCCGTCAGTTGGCTTAGCCCCCACTCGATCTGGGGAACACGGCACCTTATCGTGGTTTTCGGCCCGTTCGCCCTGTTGGCGGGAATGTTGATCGGACGCGGCCGTCAGGCGGCGATCCCGGTGGTTTTTTCGTCGGTCTTTGCGGTGCTCTCGATCGTCGCTTTCGTCAAACAGGCAAGGAGCGAGCCGGTGAATTACATTTGGTGTGCATGGGAGCCGTTGACGAACCGTGCATTGGCCGCCGTTTCGGATGAACCGATATTCGTCTTTGAGGACCTTGTCGGCTATCACGCTTGGTTTGCCATGCACAACGAGCCGGAACGCCCGCGAGTGGTCAAAATTACCGGAGTTGAGGGAATGGCGGAGGACAAAGCGTATTTTCTGCCGCGGGGATTTGATGAAATATCAACCAAAAACTCGGCCGATATCAGCGAGCCTAAGTTTTGGGCAATGTTCAGGGCAAAGAACCTCGACGAATCGCAGCCGCCGATCAGCGATCTTGTCGCCCGCGGGTATCGCGTCACCGACCGCAAAATGATGGCCGCCGGTACAGAATCTGCTCTGCTGATCCGCTTCGAAAAATAAATAAGCGGCCCGAGCCACGGCCTACTTTCTCTTCCATCTGACACCGTCCTTGGTGTCTTCGAGGATTATCCCTTTCTCAGCAAGCAGATCGCGGATCTCATCCGACCGCACGAAATTCCTGTTTCGTCTGGCTTCCTGTCTCTCGGCGATCAGTGCCTCGATCTCTTCGGCCAGGATCTCGGTCTCAAGTTCGCCAAAAATGCCCAGGACGCTGTCAAATCGTTCGATCGCGTCGAGTACCGCGTCCTTGTCGTCTGCACGCAGTCCGCCCTTTGCAAGGACCGAGTTGATCTCACGGACGAGATCGTGGACTGCTGCCAACGCTGCGGCCGTGTTGAGGTCGTCATCCATCGCCGAGGCGAACGCGCGGAGAGAATCCTCGACCGCCGCCCGCACACCGTCTTGCGAACCGCTTTCGGCCGTTGCTCCGATGACCAGCCGCCTGAAATTGCGCAGCCGCTCGACCGTGCTCTCGGCGCCCTGCAGTCCCTCAAAGGTAAAGTTCAGCTGCTTGCGATACGGCACCGAGAGCAACAGGTACCTGATCGCCAGCGGTGAATATCCCTGCTCGCGAAGGTCGCGGAATGTGAAGAAATTGCCCTTTGATTTGGACATCGTCACGTCGTCGATCTTCAGAAACTCGCTGTGGACCCAATATTTTGCAAATTGCTTGCCGGTCGAGCCTTCGCTCTGTGCGATCTCGTTCTCGTGATGGGGAAACTGCAGGTCCATACCGCCCGCGTGCAGGTCAAACGTCTCGCCCAGATATTTCATCGCCATTGCCGAACACTCGATGTGCCAGCCCGGACGGCCGCGTCCGAACGGGGCGTCCCAGCCCGGTTGTTCGTCCTCGTCGACCAATTTCCAAAGTGCGAAGTCGCGAGCGTCCTCCTTGTCATACTTGTCGGTATCGATGCGCTCGCTTCCGCCAGCGATATTGCCGGAAAAGCTGATCTTCGAAAGCTTGCCGTATTCGGGAAATGCCGAGATCCGGTAGTAAATTGACCCGTCGGACTCGTA
>JBGAOU010000060.1:0-8692 GCA_044221625.1 Pyrinomonadaceae bacterium
GCCGGCGATACGCCCGAAACCCTCTCCGACCGCATCCTTGAGCAGGAACACGGACTCTATGTCGCCGCTGTTAAGAAACTGGCTGCCGGCGGCATCGAGAGTAATTAGAGAAACCCATGGAACGGATCGATCGGGATCCAGCCGGGAATAGTGAGAAAGGAGCTCTGCGATCCGGCCCTGATGCTACAACATATTGGGTCTCTCCGGAGCGCACCACTACAGAGCGGCACTTTGATCCCTTCATCGCTAAGTGTCCGTTTTTACAAGGTTTTAGTTTTGACAACTGCCCATCGTTGCGCGTAAACTCTAAGTTTTCACTTCTCGAAGTGAATGTGATGGAGAGTAATTATGCCGAAGAGAACTTATCAACCGAACAACCGCCGACGCGCCAAAAAGCACGGCTTTCGCGCACGCATGGCGACCAAGAACGGGCGTGCGGTCATCAAGCGACGCCGAGCAAAAGGACGCAAACGATTAACGGTTCACCATTATTAGGCCTTTCGTTGCCGAAGGACGAGCGGCTGAGAAAGCGCGCTGATTTCCTTCGTGTCTACGATCAGGGCAGACGTTTTGAAGGCCGTTTTATGACGGTTTTCATTTTGCCCGCAGAACTTGGTGTTCACCGGCTGGGCGTTACGGCGACCAAAAAAGCGATCGGTAATGCCGTTGCCCGTAATCGCGCAAAGCGATTGCTTAGAGAGGCATTTCGACTGAGCCGTGCCGAACTCGACACGATCGAGACCAAGTTTGATTGGGTTTTGAACGCAAGGCGAAGCCTGCTGTATGTAAAACTCGAAAAGCCCCTTGGCGAATTTAGAGCGATCGCGGCAAAGATCAAAGGTGGTATCCCGAGCGACGGCGATGCGGTACCCACGGATATGAGATAGGGCGGAAGAACACACTCGCTTACGGCACGTGTTTCCGCCTTTATTCTTTTTTGCGGATGAAGTTTTTGGTTTTAGATATTTTGGGCATTTACAAGGCGTTTCTTTCGCCGTTTTTGCCGCCTGCCTGCCGTTTTGAGCCGACGTGCTCGGAATATGCCCGTCAGGCCGTCGAAAAGTATGGTGCATTACGCGGAACATGGATGGGTCTAACGCGTATTTTGAGGTGTCAGCCGTTTTGTAAGGGCGGACACGACCCGGTGAAATAATGGAAAATTCCGGTAATCAGAGTCAATCTCGTTTTTTGATCGCTGCCGTCTTGTCGATGGTCGTACTTTTCGGTTGGTCGTACTTTTTTGCCCCGAAGCCGCCCGCCGGCGACGCAAATACGAACGCAAATACGGCGGCTAATACCAACACCGCGGCAACAACGCCGACTCCCGCTCCGGTAGCACAAACACCCGCGGCGACCCCGGCCGCCGCGACTCCGGATACGACGCCGAATCGTAAGATAACTATCAAATCGCCGCTTTACGAGGTCACACTCGACTCAAAGGGTGCTCTTGCCACGAGTTGGATCATCCTCAAAAATGATTCGCCCAAAAGCCAATTCCCGGTCTACGCCGACGGTTCGACTGAAAACGACAAAAAGCCGATGCAGCTGATCTCGCCTGAGGCCCTTGCTAGAAGCCCGCAGGAAATACCGTTCAGGCTGAGTACCGACGATGCCGCCGTAAATGATCTCGTGAACGGGCGAAACTATACGATCTCGGCAGCCGAAGATACTATTTCCCTTGCTCAGGGACAGGAAAAGCAGATCGAGTTCGTGTTAACCGATGCTTCGGGCGTCGAGGTCAAAAAGACGTTTGTCTTCCGTGCCGACAGCTATATCGCCGACCTGGGCGTCAGCTTGAAAAAGGGCGGACAGAGCGTGCCGAATACCCGATTGCTGATCGGAGCGAGCATCGGCGACCATGCCATCAACAACCACAATTTCTATCACATCGAATCCGAGGCGGTAGCTTCGATCAATGGTGATATCAAGCGGCATCAGGGAAATTACACTTTTGTTTACGACGGCAACGGCCAGGCATCACTAACGGACAGCGGTACCGTCGATTGGGCCGGCGTCGGAGACGCGTATTTTGCAATGGCGGCGATCCCGGCGGCACAGGTGCAAGGGTTGGAGTACCGAGCCTCAAAATATGACGTGCAGACCAAGCCGTTTTACGAGAGCATTTTCCAGTGGGTGCTCCGCAACGCCAAGACCAGCGAGACGCGTCATCTGGTGACGGTCTATATGCCGATCGCCGGCGATGGCTCGGTAACCAAGATATTTACCGGTACAAAGGACTATTTCCTTCTGTCGTCGCTGAACAAGCCGCTTTCGGACCAGGTCGGCCGCCCGGTCGAGATCACAAATCTGATAAATTTCAGCAATTACTGGTGGCTCAGATGGCTGACCAAACCGATCTCGATACCCATTCTGTATGCCCTAAATTTCTTTAACGGGCTGACGCATAATTACGGCCTCGCGATCATCGTATTTACTTTCCTGTTCTATTCGCTGCTGTTTCCACTCAGATGGTCTCAGTCGAAGTCGTTCAAGAAGGCTTCGGGCAATGCTCCGAAAATGAAGGAGATCCAGGAAAAGATCAAGGACCTGCAGAAAAAGGGCGTGCCGAATGATGATCCGCGAATGCGTGCCTTGCAGATGGAGCAGCTCAAGCTGACCAAGGATGCACTGCCGATCGGCGGGTGCCTGCCGATGCTGCTGCAGTTTCCGCTTTTGATCGCGTTTTATACGGCAGTGACGGTATCGCTGGAGGTTCGCCAGGCGTCATTCCTCTGGCTGCCGGACCTTTCGGCCGCTGACCCGTGGCATCTGCTCGAGTTTGCATTTGCGATCTCGATGGTTCTCTCGATGAAATTTACGCCGACGGCGGCGACCGTGACACCCGAACAACAGATGCAGCAGAAAATGATGACGTATCTGATGCCGATTATGATGTTGTGGGTCATGTGGTCAGCACCGTCCGGACTGCTGTTGTACTGGTTCTTTGGCAACATTGTGAGCTTTGGCCAGCAGATGGTCATCAACCGGTTGAACAAGACGTCGGTGCCGCCGGGAACCCAGATAGTAGATTCCGTGCCGGCAGGCGCTAAGAAAATTAAGTCGAAATGATAAGTGGAAGTGTTCGGAGCCGTTGATCGGGGCCGGATGTTTTGAAGATTATGAACGAGATTTGTGACAACGCCAGAGAGTTCTTGTCGGGGCTTGTGACCGATATGAAGTTTGACCTGAGTGTGACCTCATCGTGGACTGACGAGGGATGCCTGCTGAACCTCAGCGGCGAGGACGCCCACTTTGCACTGGCTGAGAACGGCGAATTACTCGATGCTTTCGAGATACTGTTGTTTCAGGTTTACGGCCGCGAACTCGACCGTGAGCACCGCTTTGTCGTTGATGCCGAAGGGTTTCGTCAAACACGAAAGGCCGAGCTTCATGCGATGGCACGGTTTGCCGCTGATCAGGTCAGAAAGACGGGCCGGCCATTTACGTTCGGCGTTCTCAATTCGACCGAGAGGCGGATCATTCATCTGACCTTGCAAAAGGAAGAAGACCTTTTTACCGAGTCGGTCGGCGACGGCCGCGAACGCCGTTTGCAAGTGCGGCTGCAGTAGCTGCCGGAAGTCACGATCACGTGAGGGCACGGAGCGGGTTTCGAAGACCTGCTCTGTGCTCTTTGCTTTTACTGTGGTGAAATATATTTGATGCCCCAGACTATCGTCGCATTAGCAACTCCAACGGGCCGCAGCGGGATCGGTGTGATCCGCATCAGCGGTGACGCGGCGTTGTCTATCACTCAGCGAATGACGGGCGGCGGCGACTTTTCATTCGAGCCCCGCAAGGCGACGCTGCGAAAATTATTTTACCCGTCGACGAACGAGGTGATCGACGAGGCCGTGATCACGTATTTTCCCGGACCGCGATCCTTTACGGGCGAAGACGTGGTCGAGATCAGTTGTCACGGTTCGCCGGTCCTTCTCCGACAGGTCATCGACATTTGCCTCGAGTTGGACGCGCGAATGGCTGAACCAGGCGAATTTACGCTGAGGGCCCTTTCCAACGGGAGGATCGACCTTGCCGAGGCCGAGGCAATTCGCGACCTGATCGATTCGCAGACCGCGGCGTCAGCGCGGCAGGCGGTCAGGCAGATGGGCGGAGAAATGTCGCGCCAGTTGACGCCGTTGAAAAACGAGATATTGAGCGTGATCGTCGTTCTCGAATCGGCACTTGAGTTTGTCGAGGACGACCTGCCGGCGGCCCAAACAGAAGGCGTCCGCAACAGCCTTGCCGATATTGCCCGCGAAACCGAAAAACTTGCCGGCACATACGAGGCCGGGCATCTCATTCGCGAGGGGCTGTGCGTCGCGATCGTCGGCCGGCCGAACGTCGGTAAATCCAGCCTTTTCAACGCACTCTTTGGTGGGGACCGTGCCATAGTCACCGACATTGCGGGTACGACCCGAGATCAGATCCACGAGCGGCTGGTGATCAACGATATTCCGATCTCACTGATCGACACCGCCGGACTGCGTGAGACAAGCGATATGGTCGAGAGTATCGGGGTCGAAAGGTCGAGGGCTCTGATGGCGGATGCGGACCTCGTGATAGTGCTCCTGGACGCGTCAGAGCCGATCACGACCGAGGATCATGAGATACTGAACGACGCAGGCCGATTCAACTATATCGTCGCGCTGAATAAAATCGACAAGGTCCCGTCGTCTGATATCGACCGCGTCATTGCGGCACAACACTCGAGTCTCGGGTATCTGCGGCCGCGAATAACGCCCGTATCCGCCAAATCGGGTGAGGGGATCGATGAACTAAAGGCCGCCATCATCCAACCGTTTGCCCCGGAGGACGTCTCGAACGCCGGATTTCTGGTTTCGGACGCACGGCATCACGACCTGCTGGTCCGGACAAAGATCGAGATCGAAGATTCGATAAGGCGTCTGGATGACGGAATGAGCGAGGAGATCGTCCTGATCGGACTCCATAACGCTCTGCGGTTTCTGGGTGAGATCACAGGCGAAACCACCACGGAAGATATGCTCGGGCAGATATTTTCTACCTTTTGTATCGGTAAATAAAAAAGGACCGCGAACCAGACCGGAACGGCATTACCAGTCTGATCCGCAGCCCATTGGCGGGATTTACTCCGCCGTGACCGTTATACTTGCGGCCTCGTCGACCGGTTTCTTTTTAAACTCGAGGTACAGAATGCCGTCCTTGAGTTTGGCGTTCACGTTCTCTTTTTCGACCGCGCACGGCAATCTCATTTGCCGGCAAAATCGATTGCTCCGCCACTCATTGAGAAAGAGTTTCTCATCCTCTTTCTTTTCTTCGGCCTTGGTCTCGCCGCTCATGATCAACAGATCATCCTTAAGGCTGATCTCAATTTCCTCGGGTTTGAATCCGGGTACCGCCGCACGGACTTTGATCATTTCATCGGTCTGAGTGATCTCAAGCGGTGTCGGACGCAGTATGTCCATCTCGGCTTTGAGCCAGTCGTCAAAGTGCGACGTCAACTCGTCGCCGCGCAGCATAAAATAGTCGTACGCCTTTTTTGACGTTTCGGCCGTAAATTCCGCGACGCGGTCGAGCATCTTTTCGATCTCGACGAAGGCCGGAAATCTCGGGTCGGTATTCACCGGTTCCTTTGCCAGTGCTGTTGCTTCATTTTTCATGTCCCTTTACTCCAATTAAGCTCGGCACCTAATAGCGGTGCCGAGAACCAGATCTACACGGGAATAGAATCATGCATGGGCCGGCCGGTGCATCTTGCGCTGTTTGCCCTTTTCGGCTTCTTTGGCCGGTTTGGCGACCTCGGTCGAATGATGCGATACCATTGTCGGTAATACTCCGATCATTCCCATAAAGATCATTCCGAAGGAAATAAAGCCAAAGACCACCACCACGGGCTGCGTCATCACTCCTCCTAAAAAGAGGATCAATGCGACCGTCGCTATTGCGAGCCAAAGCACTCCATATAATTTGACCATTTTTGATTTCTCCTATTCCCAGTTATTTAATGTGTGAGAATGCTCTCACGTATCGGTATTCGCATTATCAAGTTAGCAAGGAACGTGCCAATCATTTATCAGCTGAAAAATCGCCGGACATAGTCACGGCACGCGCGGAAAAGACCACAACGGCATCGGTAAATGTGTCATTTTTCGCGCAAAAGAAGATCGCGGAAACCATGTTAGGGGTCGGCGCTGGCCCCAGGTCTGATCTCCGCGATCTCTTTGTTTCGATACATCCCCGTGGGGCTGCGATCGAAATCTTTTGGAGGAACAAATTATCCTCCCGAGTTCACTACACATATCCACGGCAATTGCCGTGCCACGCGAAATGGCATTTCAAAGTGCGAAAAACGGGTCTTGATCGGCCGCCTGCCGAATCGGACCGCGAGAAAATTCACGAACCGGATCAGAATTCGTGTGATTTTTCACGATGCGATCCGAATGGATATCGCTCAAATAAAAGGGTTCATTTCTGGTACAACTGTTGCTAAGAACACAAGCGGAGCATTTGAGATCTCAAATGTCAGAACACAATGGGAGGTGACGCCATGACGGAGAAGATCCAACAAGCCGACTGGAAAGAGTTTTTCGATCGAATCAGTCAGGATTTTTTAGACTGGGAAATATCGGTTCAAATACTAAATCAAAATTCAGGGGCTCAAATGCTTTCCGAGGGGCTGCCGTTCAATGGGTTGACCTATGAGAACCGGCACGGCCACGGCGTTATGGAGTTGAATGTCGGCGGAGGTTCAAAAAACCACCACACGCACAACATCTATGAGCCGAGGTCGGTCGCGTTTGAGGCGCACGGCCCGGGCGGTACGCTGGATATCGAGGACGATTCCGGTACTAAGACGCTTGTGAATTTTCTTCATCCAATGCCTTTTCTCGTTGAGTACGTAAAGAGCGAATTGCTGACACTGGGTTAGCAATTTAATTCATACAAAACCTTGGGAGCCCGCTGTTTAGGCGGGCTCATTTCATTATTGGATGGTGTCGTCTTTACCCGGTACCAGCTGAACGGCATCGCTCGCCTTACCGGCGGCCCGGCGGCCATTCATCTCAAGCGGAACTATGCGGTAGAGGACCTCAATATTTTCCCGGACCCAGTTGTCCATCCAGTGAATACTGACGGCAGGTGTCAATGTCGGATTTATGGCGACAATAAGGCCGAGGATCCTTTCGCGTTCTTTTGCGTCCGTCACCCGTGCGGCTTCGCCGTCGATTATCACGCTGACCCAGTTTTGATTGTCGATAACCTCTTCGAATTGGAGACACACCCGAGGGTTTACGGCGAGGATGCGCGATTTTTTCCCTTCGGTGGTGTAGATGAATATCTCGCCGTTGTCATACGCGAAATGGACGGGTATCACGTATGGGCGGTCATCCAACGAACATGCAAGGTGCCCGTAATCGAGTCGTTCCAATAGCTCTATGATCTGCTGCCTCGATAGTTCTGCGACTTCCAACATATGATCCCTCCGTTCAGCGTATTTCCCAAATTTCTATGATAGCAAAGTACGTGCCCTGCGGTTCGGACATTTGTGAGTTCATAGGATCGCGAAAAATCTACATATCGGCGCGGGCTATTTCACGATCTGAGGGCAGTGCGGCGGTTTTGGCCGGCGACCGCCGGATCATCGGGCACTGATTTCCCGTTTCGCGAACTACGTCGCCGAGCGGTACGGCAATTGCACCTTTTCAGAGTGACATAGATCCTTTCACGGGAGGTCAAAGAAATGAGGATAGTTATCGCAACCGATGGTTCTGATTACAGCAAAGCGGCCGTTGCCGAGGCCAGCAAGTATATTGCCGATACCGAAAATACCGAAATAATCGTCGTCTCGGCGTACGAAGACGCGTTTCCGATCACGGCCGAGCCGTTCGCGCTTTCTGCGGAGTATTATCAGAAGATCGAAGAAGCGGTCAAGGAACAGGCGGTCCAGTTCATTCAGGAGGCCGCTGATGATCTTATTGCCAGATTTCCGGGTAAAACGCTAAACGTCTCGACCGAGGTCCTGCGCGGTTCACCCGACCGCGAGATCGTCGAATTTGCCAAAAAGTCGAAGTGCGACCTGATCATCGTCGGATCGCACGGCCGCGGCTTTTGGGGCCGCATGCTCGGATCTGTTTCAGACGGTGTGGTGCATCATGCACCTTGTTCGGTACTGGTGGTGAGAACCCCGCATAAGTAGGAGTAGCAGTATGTCTACGGTCGCCCAAACATATACGGAACGGGCGGGATGGACACTCGCGATCCGCAGTTTTACGGTGTGGCTGGCCTTAATGGCGGCCGAGTCGGTCAACGGGATATTTCGGGAGGCATTTCTCGTTCGATCCATAGGTCAGGTTTATGCAAAACAACTGTCCTTTGGACTATCGCTGGTAATATTGCTTTCCTTGACGATCGTGTTTATCAAGTGGATCGACACGTCGCTTCGTCACAGATTGTTGGCGATTGGTGTTTGTTGGGCGATATTGACGGTCTGCTTTGAGGCCGTGCTGGGCCGGCTGATACTGGGAGCATCGTGGGACGTGATCCTTAGTGATTATGACGTGACCCGCGGCGGATTGATGTCATTCGGGATAGTCTTTATGATCTTTCTGCCGCTGTTGGCGCGTCGGCTCCGCTGCGGCCAGGTCTGATTGCGGTTTCAGTTTTACGTCCTGGCCAGAACATCGGCAACCGAATTAAGTAGTGATTCCGCTGTATA
>JBGAOU010000061.1:0-8506 GCA_044221625.1 Pyrinomonadaceae bacterium
CTTATATCGACCGACAATGGTCATTTGACCGCCGCGGAAGAGATCGGTCAGTTTTCGCGGATAAGTATATTCCGTTAGGAGCGGTCCGAAATCGAGTTCGAGGTCAGACAGCACCGGCGAACTCACCCGCGAGAAAAAGTTGGAAACCTTGACCTCGAGATCCTCTTTGGGCTGCACATAATCCGAGATACCCGAATTTTCGGATCCGATCCGGTCGAGCAGCGTCGTATTCACGTCGTAGCCGAACCCGAAAGGAAATATCCGGACATCGACATTTTTCGATCCCTTGAGGTTCGCGATGATCTTCTCGACGTTGGTTTCCCCGACCGTCGGCAGGCCGTCTGTCATAAAGACGAGCATCTTCGGCCTTTCGCCTTTTTCGAATAGCTTCAATGATGCGATAAGCGAATCATTGATATTCGTGCCGCCGCTCGGGCTTAGACGTTCGATAAATTCTTCGGCACGCTTTCGGCCCTGAGCATTTGCCGCGATCAGGCCGCGTTCCATTAGATGTTCTTCGCCGGCGAAATTGACTATATTGAACCGATCGCCGTCTCGAAGCGTCCGAACGCCGAAAAGCAATGCCTTGCGAGCCTTGTCCATTTTGCCCTCGTCAGCCATCGAGCCCGACGTGTCGAGAACAAAAACAATGTCTTTGTTGACCAATTCGCGATCGGTAAGCTCGTCTTTCGGCGACAGCATCAGAAGGAAATAACCATCTTTGCCGGGCTCTCGATAGGTCACCAGCGACATTCCAAAATCGTTGTTGGACAGCCCGAAAAACAACTGAAAGTCAGTATCGTTGCCCTTCGTTTCAAATGATACCGACGCTGCGGTCTCACCCTTTCGCTTGACATCGATCAGGTGCGACGGCGAATAGATGTTACGCAGTGCTTCTTTGCCGACGATCTCGACTTTTCCCGAAACCGTGCCAAATCGTTGTGCCGACTGCCCGGTCTGCGGCCTGTAAATACCGTCCTCCATCGGCAGTGGCATCCTGTTTGCCCAGATGTTCCGGCCGGTGCCCAGCGGATAGCGATACGAAACGGTGCCGGATTCAGCCTTTAGTACTTCCGAATAAATAAGCTCGAGTTTCTTGTCTGAATTGGGCGGGATCGGAAAGATAGAAGCCTGAAAGAGATTCTTGCCGGCGTACTCCAGCAGACCCGGGTCACGCTGCCGTCTGACGATCTCGTCATAGATCCTGCGAGCTTCTTCGCGAGAACGGACCTCGCCGACGAGTTTCTTGCCGTTTTCCCAGATCGCAAACTCAACGACCGATGCCGTTTCGGGGATCGGGAAAAAATACGTTCCCTCAAGCGTATATTGCGTGTCGTTTCGAAAGATCTGCACGACATGGGTCGTTGCGACCTGGCCATTGATCTTGGTATCTAGTTCGATCGATTTGACCGGAAGGGCGTTTGGAAGCGGCTGAGGCATCGGCCTCGGTATCGGCCGACAGGGGCGAATATCACATACTATCGGTATCACAACGCCCTGGGCCGACGCTGAAACGACTGAGAACAGACCTAAAAATGCGGCGATCGAGATGGCGATAATGCCTTTGAACTTCATAGTGAGCCTCCGAGGGGTCAAATGACAATTTTTTCGGGCGCAATACGCTCGTTATATTTGGAACGGCTCAAAAACGCAGTCTTGCAGGCAATTGCCTATTTTTTTTCGGCGAAAATGGATCATCGATCGGTCACTGGTCCTCTTTCGGGTCCGCCAGGGCGTCATCGATCTCTTTCTCCATCTTGAATCGGAGTTTTTCTACCATTGCGTCTGCCCTTTGGACCGTCGCCGCCAGATTTGCGCGCGAGACCTGGACCTCGGCGAGCAGCGATTGGAGATTCTGCTTTTCAGCGTCAAGCGAACGCTTCCTTGATTCTCTGATCTCTTCAGGCTTCATCGAACCCGAAAAAGTAGCCGAACGGTTGATCGATTCGGGCCGGCTATCGTATTCGATCTGGTCGATCCGTGTTTTGATAGTGTTCTCTTTTTCGATCATTTCAAATAGCTGTTTTCTGAGCCCATCAGCTCGCTGCTCCGCCTTTGTGAGAATGTCCAGATTGAGCAAAAGCCGTTTTTGCTTTTCGTCGTACTCGTTTACCTGTGCCGCTTCAAGCTTTTTTATCCTCGCCGTAAGTTCCTTCACCTTTTGCGACTGGTCCTGAACCGGCGGATCGGCTTGTTTGACGGCTCCCGGCTCAACAAAGACCATCTGTTGAGGCTGATCGCCGGCTTGGCTGATTATCTCGGCCCCGGTCGTCACGACCGGTGTCGGTGTCGGCTTGGCAGTCGGTTTCTTCCGGCCTGTCTGAGCGGATGACGCCGACGCGGTGAATACAACACAACCGATCGCGAATACCATTGCGGACAATTGCCTGCTGACACTAATTCTGGTCATTTTGATTTCTTCTCCGATGCTTTCGGCTTGTCCGCGATAAAATCTCCTCGGACCAACTCGACGGCGTTTTTGGCAAGCCCGACAAACGGGATCGCGTCGATCCCCGAATTGATCACGCCTTTTACCAATCCCTTGTTGCGAATGTCGCTGCCGACCAGCAATATCGCGACCGCCGTTCCGCCAAAAGGAATGGTCTTCGCCACTCGTTTGGCGACATGCCAGCCGCCCGCGTGAGCAAGCTTGCGTTTAATGCTGTGTTTCTTTTCAGTCATCCAAGCCCTAGTCTATACTTGCGTTAATTTGATGACAAAAGCATACTTTTCTTTGCACGGCAAAGCCTTGGTAAAGTTCCAATTTCAATAAAGTAATGCCTCTTCGAATCGAGCAGCTTTCTAAACGCTACGGAAACAACTGGGCCCTTCGCGACATCGACCTTAATGCCGAGGACGGGCGGATATTCGGCATTTTTGGGGGCACCGCCTCCGGCAAATCCTCTTTGCTCCGATGTATCGCCGGGGACGAGCCGATCAACGGCGGCAGGATCGAAACAGGCGGTGCGGCGATACATTTAGCCCAGGGGAAAAAAGATGGCGGTATCGCATCGATATTCGGAAAGCGGACGGCCGGAATGTCCTCAGGACAGGCCAGGATCAGCGAATTCGAGCGTTCGCTGGATAACAAGGCTAAGGTGCTGCTGTTCGATGATCCATTCGCCGGGATCGACGAAATGGTTCGCGAAAAGATGTTCGAGCGTCTGCGAGAGGCGGCCGCGGACGGTAAGACGGTAATTTTCGCCTCATCGGACTTTCAGCAAATAGCCGAGCTTTGCGATCGAATGGTCGTTTTAGTCGACGGTTACGCCCGTCAAGCGGGATTTCCGCAGGAGATCTACGAAAACCCGGTATCGGCGGACGTCGCGGCGATCGTCGGTCGAAACAACCTCTTCGCCGCCCGTCGTCTGACCTCAACCAACGCCGAGATGCCAGAGTTCTTTTCGATCGACGGCGAACACCGACTTTTTGCCCAGCCGACCGAAAATCACCGGATCGGGGCGATAAATAAGAATGTGACCCTCGCTATCCGGCCCGAACACATTTCGATCACATTCGGAGCCTCGTTCCCCGAGGACAATCTGCTGAAAGCGGTCGTCACCGGCATTCGCTTTTTTGGCGAAACCACGCTGATCGACCTCGACGCCGGCGGCCTTCGGCTGTCGGCACGCGTCTTTCGGGTCGTCGGCCTGAATATCGGCGAAGAGTGCATGATCGGTATGCCGCCGCATCGAATATTGGTCCTTAAAGACTAGGCGAACCACCTTAACCCGCCGCTATTCGGTCGGCAGCGTCAGGATGATGTGCATTCGACGGTTCTTGCCCTTATTCGCGGCCGTCGTGTTCGGCACCAGCGGGATCGTGTCCGCAAATCCGCGGGCACGGACACGAGCCTCATTTACCCCGATCGACTTGATCTTGTCGGCGACGATCTTCGCTCTTGTATCCGTGAGGTTTTGCAGAACGCCCGGGTCACCGCCGTTGTCGGTGTGTGATTCGATCGCTATGTAATATTCCGGATTATTGGCAAGTATCTCGGCGATCGAGGTCAGCTTGCCGTCGGACTGCATCGCCAGCGTACTGGAACGTGATCCGGCCCACATCGTTTCGGGCAGAACCAGGACGATCGCGTCATCGACACGTGCGACCTGGCCGAACCGTTTCAGCGAGTTCATCAATTCGCCTTCGCCGGCACGGATCCGAGCCAATTTTGCCTCGCGGTCAGCCTTGGCCTGAGCGGCCGCCTTTTCGCTTTCGATCGCGGCTATCTTTGCTTTTGCATTCTCCGCATCGAGCCTCATTCGGCCGAGTTCCTCGCGTAATTTTCCGTTTTCATCACGAAGTTCCTTCAGCTGCGTGAGATAATTCGCTGAATCTCGTTCGGCGAGCTCGCGGCCGCGGGTTTCCCGGGCCAATTCGGCCTTGAGGTCGTCGATCTGGTTCTGCGAATCCAGAAACCGCTCTTCCGCTCTTCGGGCTTCGGCGTCAGACCGTGATTTTTCATTACGCTTTTCGCGGGCTTCCTTACGCACCTGGGCGGTAGTTTCAGCCTTGACCGAGGCACTTATCGATTGACGGGCCGCGATATCGACCGACTCGGCGTCGCGGCCGGCTTTCCACGCCGCATCTGCGTTCTGAAACAACACCTCGGCCTCGCGGAGCTCCTCAGCCGCGTCGCGTTCGGCACCCGCAAATTTTGCGAGAGCGATGGCCTGTTTTGCCTGCAGGATGGTCGAGGGAGTTTTGGCGTAGTCAACCTCGGCAATCTCCGGCGTCCGCGAATCGCGGAAAAAATCGCTTGAGTTGCCAAAATACTGCACGGCCGGCGTTGTGCTGATCACCTTTCCCGTCGTCGTATACGGGTTGAGATTTTCCATCATTATCTCCTGGCTCGGCCGCCGGACGAGAAAATGAGGCTCAGCCGTGATGATCAGCGCGAACGTCTGGAGCGGCGTCGTCACCGTGATCTTCGAATCAAACTCAAAAAAGCCACGCCGCTTGATCTCGCCCAGATTATCCATCGACCCGTCGGGCGAAATCGCCCACACCACATAGGTCGCGTACCCCGCACCCAACTCGAACGGCCGCGGCATCTTCGATACCGACAGTTCCACCTGCGTACCGTTCCGGCTCGTCCGCTTAACGCGGGCTTCGCCCTTCATACGCGGAAATCGGGTCGTGCCGCGAAACTGCACCATTACCAGTTCGTCGAGCGGGTAGGTCACGGCGGTCGTCCGCCTCGGCACATCGACCTGTGCAAACACTGCAGCCGACGTTCCCATAATAAGCAGAATAATGATAGCGATCGTCGCGATTGAGTATTTTTTCATATTACTGATGAGTGGATTAAAGGAAGTACTCTAGAAAAGATGCCATAATTCAAATACGGGTTGCAACCTTAAGAACTTGGACATCAACGGCTCAACTAAAGTATATTCAAGTATTTGCGATTGGCAATGGAAGATCTTAAACGACTACTCAGATACGTTCGGCCGCATTGGTTCATCTTCGTGATGGCCCTGGTCGCGATGGTCCTGGTCGCGGTGTTCGAAACCGCTACCGGAGCTTTACTCGTTCCGATCTTCAACCAATTCTTGCCCGGCCAGGGATCAAAGACGATCTTTGACCTCAACAGCCTCATCCCGAAAGACGACTGGATGCGGGCATGGATCGTCATCTCGGGACTGCTGTTTACCTTCACGGTCTGCAAAGGCATCTCCGAGTATTTTTCGTCCTATTTGATGGCGAAGATCGGTCAGACTGCGGTCCTGCGGCTGCGGCAGGAACTGTATGACCACCTTCTAAACCAGTCGGCCTCATTTTTTGAAAATCACCGAACGAATTTTCTCGTTTCGCGTCTGATCGTAAATTGTGCCGCGATCGAGCTCGCGGTTTCCGCCAATCTGCGTGATGTGCTCCGCGAGTCTTTCATGCTCGTTTTCTTTGTTTCGGCGGCGTTTTATTTCAATTGGCGCCTGATGCTCGGGGCTATGGTGCTCGGCCCGGTGATCGGCCTTTTGACATCGCAATTCAGCCGGCGGCTCCGGGCATTTTCGCACGAGGCGGTCGAAGGCAACAAATCATTGACCGACACCGCTCAGGAGTCGATCGCCAATCACCAGATCGTCAAGGCATATGTTGCTGAGGAACGTGAAAACGGCAGATTCGCAAAAATGGCCCGCGTCATCTCAAACGCGAACCTGCGTGGGTTCAGGATCGCCGCCATATCACCGCCGACCATCGACATTATTGGCGTTGTCGCCCTCGTGGTGCTGTTTTATTTCGGATTGCGTGAGATAAATGCCGCCCGGATGGATTCGGCTCAGTTTTTCACGTTTCTGTTTTTCCTGTTCCGCAGCTACGACCCGATGCGAAAGATCTCACGCCAGCATAACGAGATCTCGAAGGCATTTGCGTCGGCACGCGATGTCTGGGACATCCTCGACGAAGAGGATCGTATTCCCGAAAAGCCGAATGCCGCCGAACTGCCTGTGCTTTCGGACGCGATCCGGCTCAATAATGTTTCGTTCAAGTACCGCAACAGCGATAAACAGATCCTTGAGAACATCGATCTCGAGATCCCCAAGGGCGCGATGATCGCCCTCGTCGGCGAGAGCGGCGGCGGCAAATCGAGCCTTATCAAACTCATCCAGCGGCTTTATGACCCGACCGAAGGGTCGATCACCTGGGACGGCATCGACCTCCGCGACGCCCGGATCGTCAGCCTTAAACGAAAGATCGCGCTTGTGACGCAGGAAACGGTCTTGTTCAACGATACCGTCGCCTACAACATCTCCTACGGCAAACCGGATGCGACGCCTGAAGAGATCGAAAATGCCGCCCGCGTTGCCTTCGCTCACGACTTTATCGAGCAGCTGCCTAATGGCTACGACACACAGGTCGGCGAACGCGGAACGATGCTTTCCGGCGGACAGCGGCAGCGTATCGCCATCGCCCGGGCCGTGCTTGTCAATGCTCCGGTACTGATCCTGGACGAAGCCACGTCGGCACTCGATACCGAGAGCGAACGCCTGGTTCAGCGGGCTCTGGCCAATCTTACACATGACAAAACGTCCGTCGTCATCGCTCACCGATTATCCACCATTCAGCGTGCCGACCGGATCGTCGTGATGGAAAAGGGACGCATCGTCGAATCGGGCACGCACGCCGAACTGCTCGCCGCCGGCGGGCGTTACAGAACGCTTTACGATATACAGTTTGCCTCCGAGTCACAGATCGGCCCGGAGACCGAGAACAAGTTATGAGATCAATGACCGGTTTTGGCCGTGCGACCGCGGCCGGTGACGACTTTTCGATCACGGTCGAGCTTAAGACCGTAAATAACCGCTTTTTGGACGTTAACCTGCGGCTCTCGAGCGAAATACAATCGCTTGAGACCGCGATCAAACGCAACATCGGCAATCGGCTTTCGCGAGGACGCGTTGATGTAAACCTGCAGTACGAACGAAGCAACGAGGTCAGCTACGAGATCAATCGGCCGATGATCACCGGCTATCTGGCAGCGATGCGGTCGATGAAGAACGAATTTGACCTGGCCGGCGAGCCCGACCTCAACGTCATCGCCCGTTTGCCGAATGTCGTCATCCCGAGCAAGGCCGAGGCGGGTCCTGAGTTTTTCGCCGCGATCGAAACCGTCCTCACCGACGCGCTCGACGACCTCGAGAAAATGCGTGAAAGCGAAGGGGCAGCTCTTGCCGATGAACTCAATTCTCGCCTGACCGGGATCGAGTCCCGCTTGCCCGCGATCGAAGAAGAGTCGGCAAAGGTCGCCGCTGAGTACCACGAACGCCTGCTCAAGCGAATGAACGATATGCTCGCCAAAACAGCGTCACAGATCGACATCGATCAGGGCCGTCTTGCTCAGGAGGTCGCGTATCTCGCCGATCGCGCCGATATTTCCGAAGAGATCACCCGTCTGAGGACGCACATCGACCATTTTCGCTCGATCATGTCTGAGGACAAGGATGTCGGCAAACGGCTTGATTTCCTGACGCAGGAACTCAATCGCGAGGCCAACACCATCACCTCGAAGACCAACAATATGGTGGTCAAAGAAAATGCGCTTGCCATCAAGAGCGAAATTGAGAAAATTCGCGAACAAGTGCAGAATGTTGAGTAGAAAATGCTAGGCCGATTTATCATCATCAGTTCTCCGTCGGGCGGCGGCAAAGGCACGCTTATTAAAGAAGTGCGCGGCATCATGCCCGAGCTCGGATATTCGGTCTCGTACACCACGCGGTCGCAGCGATTTGGCGAGGAGGACGGCCGCGAATACCACTTTGTCACCCGCGACCAATTTCAAGATCTGATCGACGAAGGCGAGTTCCTCGAGTACGCCGAGGTCCACGGCAATCTTTACGGAACCTCGATGCGGGCGAGTGAAAAGGTGTTTCAGACCGGCAAGGATCTGATCGTCGAGGTGGACGTCCAGGGGGCGGTCAAGATCATGGAAAAGCTCGACGGCGAGTGCATCAGTATTTTCATTTTGCCGCCGTCTTTTGAGGTTCTCAAGGCCCGTCTTACC
>JBGAOU010000024.1:0-52850 GCA_044221625.1 Pyrinomonadaceae bacterium
ATTCCCGTCCCCAGTACCATTATTATTTTGCGGACCGCAACGGGGCTCCGGGACATGATCCTCGCGTCCCATTTTTAGGTACGCCGATTGCTGTAAATGCTTCGGGACGATACGCGGGGTGACACGTATGAAGCGCAAATATCTGATATCGCTGAGCATCTCGATACTGGTTTTGACGGGCGGCATCGTGCAGATCGCCGACGCCCAGAACCGCACCGTCCTGAACGAGGCTCAACGCATCTCGGGCGACCAGTTTACGGTCGTTACGCGAACGCCGAAAGGGGCGTATGTTTACGCTCTCAAACAACCCTCGGCCGAGATGCTCGCGGCGATCGACCGCGGGCTCGGCAGCCTGTTCGAGGTCGCCCGCAAGAATCGGTACCGCAGCCGGCTGAACTATCGCGATTACACTATTTATATCGCCAGGGCCGACCGTGAAAAGGACTCGTCAGGGGCCTATTCGCCGGACATCGCTGTCGGTGCCGCCCAGTACACCGGCACCGGCTATGACAAGGGCGGCTATATCTACGCGGCCGGCATCGTCGTCGCTCTCAACCCGTGTGCGTTTATGATCGCCGAGCATACAAAGAACCTTGACCGCGTCGCCAACGCCGTCAGGTACGAGGGCGAGCATCTCGTGCTGTACCACAACGACCGTTCGCGATATCTGACGACCGCCGACCACAGCAAGGGCGGCGGCCACCCGATAATGCAGTAACATCGCCGCCCGATTTCGTGCACGAATAGACCATTCCGTAAAAAGATCGGATGGCGGCGGACAACGTTTGCCCGCGTTGTGCCCTCAAATATCAGTATATTTCTAGTTTTGATGGCCGAATGATGCGGTGGCACAGCCATTGCATCCAAGCTTCGCGGTTGAGCGTTTCGCACCGCGGAGCCGCGGGAGTTGAAGATGAACTTCAGATTGTCCGTCCGGCGCGTTGCGGTTTTTACGCTCCTGATATTTGCAGCTTACAGCACGGCAGCGGCACAGTCCGACTCGATCTATCGGCTCGCGGCCGGAACGCGGATCACCCTGAAACTCGACGCCGAGATCAACTCGCAGGTGTCGGGCGTCGATGATACGTTCGTCGCCACGCTGGCACGGCCCGTGATCGTTCGCGAAACCGTGGTCCTGCCGGCCGGCACGACCATCGAGGGACGCGTGACCGCCGTCAGGCCCGCGTCGGCCGGCGGAAAGGGCGGCCGGCTCGAGCTGGCGTTCCAGACACTCAGATTGGGACGTGATATCGAGCGAAAGATCGATGCCGAACTGGTAAATAAGCTCTCGGCGAGATCCGGCGGCACTTTCAGTGCACTGGCGATCATCGGAGGTGCCGCGGCCGGAGCTTTGATCGGTGCGGTGAGCGGTTCGAGCCGCGGGGCCTTGATCGGGGCAGGCGTCGGAGCAGCGGCGGGGAGCGGAGCGGTGCTTGCGAAACGCGGAGACGCGGTCGGGATCAGGAAAGACGCTGAATTTGAGATCGTCCTTAAACGGGACGTTACGCTGCCTGTTTTGGACTATTGATCGGTACCCATATTGGCCGTTGGCGAGAACCATTCGGCCATAACGAAGAAGCCCGGTGTGAAGGGGAGAGCACGCCGGGCTTTTTCCTCTAAAAGCGTATCTTGATGCCGCCGTTGAATATTCGGCCCTCGAGATGCGTGTAGATCTCGGCAAATTTCGGGTCGCTGTAGGGCGGCAGAACCACCGGCCCGTACTTGCCTTGACGCACATCGGTCAGATTTTCGCCGTTGACGAACAGGCTGATCTTTCCGAACGTCTTTTCGGCAAATAATCCGACTTCCGCGGCCGCCCGCGTCAGTGATCGGTCGTCGAGCACCTGACGCCCGGCAAAGTAGAACTCGGCACCAAACTTGTAATTCTCGTGTTCCTCGAATACCAGCGATGAATTGACCCGATGCCTCGGCAGCAGCGTCAGGCGCCTGTCGCCGCCCAGATAACCGGCTTTGGCGTCGGTCAGCGTGTAGCCGAAGAATAGTTTTGCGACGCCGTAGCCGACGCGCAGATTGGTCTCGATCCCCTTGCTGATCACGGATGATGCCGCGTTCGAGAATCGGTACAGGCCGCCTGAACCCGGACGCAGCACGATCGGATCGGTGATCTGCGTGTAAAAGAACATCTGGTTGATCGAGAGCGTGAGCTTCTCGCCGAAAGTGTCGCGGTAGTTGAGATCAAAGGTGCCGCCGCGGCTGCGTTCCGCCTTGAGCGTATTGCCGATGCCCGCGACATTGCGAAAGAGGAGCGTTTCGGCATCTTCGGTAAACATTGTCGGTGTCTTGTATCCAAGGCCGAACCCGATGCGGGAGGTGAGCTTATCGCTCACCCGAAACAACATCGCCACGCGCGGCAGGGCGAAGGTGCCGTAGTCCTTCGCATGATCGACGCGAAAGCCTGCCTCGATCGACACGCGGTCCGACAGATCGACCGTGACCTGGACGAAGGCACCGCCGTAAGTTCGCGTTTCATTTCGAGGCAGCAAAGTGCCCGGCGTCGTTTCTCGGAAACGATCAAAGACCGCACTTGCCCCAAACACGACGGCGTGTTTGCCGTACGCCCTTGAATACGAGACGTCGGTGAACGAATTGAACTGGCGGCCGTCGAAACGATAGTTTGGCGTCGCGAGCTCGCGGTTAAAGAAGGCAAAGCTCTGTTTCGCCATCAGTCGTCCGCCGTCGGCGAACTCGCGGGTCAGATTCACGGTCAAAACGTTGCGGAATGACGTGTTCCGCTCGAAATATGTGTGAAGAGCGTCCGGCCGGCCGCGAACAGCGAGAATGTCGCCGCCCTTTCGGTGCTGATACGACAACGAATTCCCGACGGTCAGGGTCGTTTTCGATCCGTAGAACAGCAGTTTTGGATTTACGGCAAAAGATGCCGTTCGCGGCAGCTCGGTAAAATCATCGTCATCGACGTCGTTCTCCTTTTGATAGTTGAACGAACCGAGAAAGGTATAACCAAAGCGTTTGATCTTTCGCGAATTAAAGATCGAAACATCGGTGCCGAGTGCTGTGGTCTGATTGAGCAAGAGCGTAGTAACGGGCGTTTCGCCCGGGTCCTTAGTGACAAAATTGACCACGCCCGCGATCGCGTCACCGCCGAAAAGTGTCGCCGACGG
Source organism: Pyrinomonadaceae bacterium (assembly GCA_044221625.1). Lineage (GTDB taxonomy): Bacteria > Acidobacteriota > Blastocatellia > Pyrinomonadales > Pyrinomonadaceae > OLB17. The sequence goes on from JBGAOU010000024.1 coordinate 3,141, forward strand.
GCCTTTTATGACTTCGACCTGTTTTAGATCGAGCGGCGGTATCTCAAGTATCGACAGGCTGCCCGAAAATCCGCCGTACGCCGGAAAGCCGTCCTTTAGTATTTGTGTATATCGCCCGTCGAGGCCCTGAATGCGTACACTTTGCGAGTTTGTCGTTGCCGACGTCTGCTGCACCTGGATCCCTGTGCTTTCGTGCAAGACCATCGCGACATTCGCGGGCCGCATATTTATCTTTTCGTCGATCTCTTCTTCGTCGATAGCCTCGACCCGCGTCGGTTCGGCCTCGATCTCGCGGCCGGTCCGAGTCGAGGTCACCGTCACCTCGCCGACCTCGTTGTCGATCTCGAGAAAGACGGTTCGCTCAGAATTGTCCGTTAGCGGAAATGTCAGCTTGAGCTTTGACGAGGCGTAGCCGATCGATGAGACCTCGATGGTCTGTTCGCCGTTCGGGATGTTGGATATCTCGGCGCGGCCGTCCTTGTCGGTAGTAATACTGATCTCAGTATTTTCGACGATCACTTTAGCCTCGGCGATCGGGGCGTTGGTGTCCTTGTTCTTTATTTGAAGTTTCACGGAATTGCCGCCCTGGGCGAATACCGTACTTGTCGCGGCCAGCACCGCTAAAATTAAGAGTGTTTTCAAAATCATGTCTCCTGATCTCACAATGCCAAAATAACACGCGTCGAAACCGAACGGTTTCGACAAAAATGAGCGCAGTTAGGGTTTTGAGTTCAGGCCTTAGGCGGTTGCCAGATGGATGACAGGTAATTTCGTTGATAGGGATCTTTGTAGATCGACGCGGTCGTGCGGCCTGCGTTTGCCGGCTCGAAACCCAGCACCACGTAAGCCGTTTGCCTTGAAGCGACCGGCATGCCGCAGCACGAGCATATACAGAACGGCGAACATTCGTCGCTGTCCTCGTGAGTTGATCTTTCTTCGAAGTGTGACGTGGCAGCGATGCGATGGCCGTGGCCGTCAAACTGTGCGATCACGTCTTCGCACGGCTGAACCGATAGGAACAGCACATATACGATCAGAAATAATGACGCAAGCCTCATCGATTCAATGCTCTCAAGACAGCTTGTTCACGTCAAGCCGCAATTTCTTGACTTTGCTGCCATGGTACATCGTTCGAGTTGGGCCGAATCTTGTCACTGCGCGAACATCCGGTGCCGATGTTTGCATTAGACCTTCCTGATATTGATCGCCTTCTGACCGCCTCTGCCGTCGATCACCTCATAGTTCACCTTATCACCTTGATATACAGGTTTATCTATCAACCCATCCTCATTGAAAAAGATCTGTTTGCCGTCCTGATCATCCTTGATGAAGCCAAACTTCTTCTTTTCGTTGTAAGACTTGATGATGCCGGTCCTACGCTGAATTGGAACAGCCGCGTTTGCCGTTTCTGCCGAGATGCTTCGCAGCGTGATGTTCAGCATAACGACCATCACACCTAACATTAGTATTCTTTTCATATTCATCTTCTTTCCCGAAGCAAATAGATCCATTTTGAGCAACGGTTCGTTTCATGCGAATTGATCAAGGCCGCCACAAAAGTTATTTATATTTCAAAGCGGCTTTTTCTTTGCCGCCGCGACCATTGACCTGACCTCAGCCGCGAGCGTCGGAGCGTGAAACGGTATGCCCTCGCGGATCGTCCATTCGATGCCGCCGGTCTTTACCGCCTTGCCGTCCTTGACCTCCTCGGTGCCGAGCGGCGAGAGAACCTTGAAATTCTCCAGCGGATTGCCATTGACGACGATCAGGTCAGCCTTATAGCCGACGCGAACTCGTCCAAGCGTGTCTTCTTTGCCCAGTATCCTGGCGCCGTTTGACGTTGCGTGCTGTATGACCTTTAGCGGATCAAAGCCGGCCTCCTGATGCAGTTCGAGCTCGCGCAGCAACCCGAAGCCGTAGATCTGGTAGATAAATCCGGCGTCCTCGCCCGTTCCAATCACGCCGCCCTTGAGCTCGAAATCGCGGACGGCCTTCATCCAGATCCGATAGTTCTCTTTCCAAAAGGTCTCGTCCGTCGAACTCCAACCGATGAAATACGAGCCGTGGTTTGCCGGATTCGGGCGAAAGTACTCTTCGAGCACGGGATGCAGGTACTCGGCAAACGCGGGATTGGTCTGTGCACGCTGCAGGTCGCGTGAGGCCTCGTAAATAACGAGCGTCGGATCCCAGGCGACATTTGCGGCTACCATCGCGTCGAGGACCTTGTCGAGCCTTGCCGGATCTGCCTCGCGCCAGAGGCGGCCGGCGTAGCGAAAGCGGTCGACCTCGTTATTGTAATTGTAGGTTGCCGGAAAACTCTGCCGCCCCGACGGGATCGCGGCGTCCGGTATGCCGTACCAATGCTCGATCGAGGTAGTGCCGCCCTTGATGTCGTCCCAGGCGTTGGTTTCCTCGACGCCGACGTGATGCATCACACGCATTCCCTGCTTTTTGGCCTCGTCCATCATCGCGGCCATCAGGTCACGGTCGATCGTGTAGAGTTTGATGCCGTCGTAACCGGCGGCTTTGAGGTCGCGGACGCGTTGGCGGGCCTGTTCGGCGGTCGCCGGCGTCGGCGCGTCAAAATATCCGCCGTACGGAAATATCCGCGGCCCGACGAGCGTTCCGGCGTTGATCTGATCACGAAACGCAAGGACCTTTTTCGACGCCCACGCGTCCCGAACGGTCGTGATGCCGCACGCGAGCCACAATTTGGTCACGTATTCGACAGGCATCGGCACGCCCGCGCGTTCGTCCTGTGTATGGCCGTGAAGGTTGATCAGCCCCGGCAGAACATACTTGCCGGCCGCGTCGATCTCGAGATCGCCCTTTTCAGGACGCCTGGCCTTTCCCTCTTTGGCGGCGACCGGATCAAAGCCGGCGATCTGCCTGATCACACCGTCTTCGACCACGATGTCGAACGGCCCGGCGGCGGGCTTTCCGCTGCCGTCGACGACCATCGCTCCGCGGACGACAATTCGCTTAAAGCGTTTACCGGACGACGCCGAGGGACCTGCCTGACCAGAGACGATACCCGATAGGACCGAGTACAGTATGACAACTGCCGCGATGGGCCGGATGCGAAGATATTTCATATGTGATTTTAGGAAAACTAACATCTATGGCACCGATAGGCAACCGCCCTTATCGTGCCGGCCGCCGGTGCCGGCCGCTTTTTGCCGTTTTTGGCGATGTGTGACAGAATATTCTTTTATTTTCACACTAATATTCAATACAGGAAGGTATAAAAATGGCTGCTGGAAGAAATAAAGTTACTGTCGTCGGTGCCGGAAATGTCGGGGCTACCGCGGCTCATTGGATCGCGAGCAAGGAACTCGCAGACGTTGTATTGGTCGATATTGTCGAAGGAACGCCCCAGGGCAAATGCCTCGATCTCGCTCAGGCCGCCCCGATCGACGGTTTTGACGTCAAGCTCGTCGGTGCAAATTCGTACGAGGAAACGGCTGATTCAGACGTTGTTATCATCACCGCCGGCCTGCCCCGCAAACCGGGCATGAGCCGCGACGACCTTTTGAAGACGAACTCGGACATCGTCGGCCAGGTGACGGACCAGGTCGCAAAATACTCGCCCAATGCGGTCATCATCGTTGTTTCAAATCCGCTCGACGCGATGGCCCAGGTCGCATTCCGCCGCTCGGGCTTCCCGAAGAACCGTGTGATGGGTATGGCCGGCGTGCTCGACAGTGCCCGCATGCGCTGCTTTGTCGCCGAGGAACTCGACGTCTCGGTCGAGAATGTCACTTGCTTTGTACTCGGCGGCCACGGCGATACGATGGTCCCGCTGCCGCGTTACTCGACCGTTGCGGGTATCCCGATCACCGAACTTATCGCGAAGGACAAGCTCGATGCCATCATCACTCGCACGGCCAACGGTGGCGCCGAGATCGTCGGCTTGCTCAAGACCGGTTCGGCATATTATGCGCCGTCGCTCGGCGCGGTCGAGATGACCGAAGCGATCCTTAAGGATAAGAAAAAGATCCTGCCCTGCGCCGTCTTTCTCGAAGGCGAGTACGGCATCAGCAACCTTTTTGTCGGCGTTCCGGTCAAACTCGGCAAGAACGGCATCGAGCAGATCGTCGAGATCAGCCTGACCAACGAAGAACGCACTGCCCTCCACAAGAGTGCCGCGGCCGTTCAGGAGCTGGTTGATATTTTGAACGTTTGATACTGTCTGCCTAAGACCAACTAGATCGGAGGCCTTCGGGCCTCCTTTTTTTGTCAGAGATCCAGTCATTTTGACCGAATCGGTCATTCACGCTGACCGTTCGAAGCGGTCTAATCGCTCACCCACTCGCAGTAAACCTCTTAATTGCAGCATTTAGCTCTGTGGCACGCTCATTGTAATAGAAGTGCGGCAGCGAATGCCATATTTCTCAGTGTTCGAGATAAGGAACACATGCTTTTGAGGAGCGAAACAATGAGATTGAATATTAAGGAGAATGCCGTGGCGAGAATGATCGTATCGATCATTCTGATCTTGTCGTTCATTGTCACCAATTCGATGACCGCGGCGGCGGCTCTTACCCCACAAACGATCAGCAATGCATCCGCGTTGACCAAATACACCACCGATCTGACGCAGCTTGGCCGTGAAGGAAGACTGCGTGAGAACCTGAGTGTCGAAGCCGAAACTCTGCGTTTAGCCGACACGTTGGGCGAAGGCGGTGTGCGTCAGCCCGTCATCATAGACGAAACGCGCGAATCTCAGACGGCGATAGTTGAGCAGTTAGCCCTGCGGGTCGCGAAAGGCACGTTTGCCGGCAGACTCTCGGGCGCGGTAGTTCTGCAGCTTGATTCGGCGGCATTGTTCTCAAACGCAAAGAACGAGCCCGACGCAGCAAACGCGTTAATTGCCGTCCTCGATGAAGCATCGGCAAATGAGGCTTTTACCGTCGTTTTCGTCGACAATATCTCAAATATCTTAGCGATCCGGCCGGCCGCCGAAAAGCTCTTCGAACGTTTGAATTCAGGCGATCTGGCGATCGTCGGCGGCAGCAACGCCGCGGATTTTCAGACTAATATCGAAGCACGTTCGGACGTCGCTAAATATTTCCGGGCGATGTTCATTACCGGCAACGCAACAACCATGGCCGAGGCCGCTCCCGCACGCACCCGCAACGACATCCCCTTTCGCGGTGACAGTGTCTCGGCAGATCTGCGGCAGATGATGGCCGACGACCCGTCGGGAAATTCGCGCGTCGAGGCCATCGTGCAGGCCAAGAATGTCGATGATCCGGCACTGCGGAGCATCCTCTCGGATGGTAATGCGAAGGTCACCGGCCGGATAGGCAGATCGGACACGATCGTGGTAAACCTGCCGCTGTCGACCATCGAGCAGCTTGCCGTAAGCGGAACGATCAACTATGTTTCGCCCAACCGCAAAATTCAGCCGCTCGGTCATATCGAAACGACTACCGGCGCGACCGCGATGCGTTCGCAGGCAGCCGGCTTTGGCCGCACTTCAGCCTACACTCTGGACGGTGCCGGCGTCGGCATCGCTATCCTTGATTCGGGCATGCACGCGGGCCACAAGGCCTTCAATGACAACGGAGCTCGTATCGCGATAAACAAGAGCTTTGTTTCGGGCGTTACCTCGACCGAGGACGACTACGGACACGGATCACACGTGGCATCTATCGCCGCCGGCAGCCCAAACCGCGACACCGGTGCGTACCGGGGTATTGCGCCGGGTGCCAAGATCCTCAATCTCAAGGTGCTAAATGCACAGGGCGTCGGCACCACTGCCGGACTTCTTTCGGCTCTCGACTGGATCATTGCCAATCGAACGATGTACAACATTCGCGTGGCGAACCTCAGCCTCGGCGTTCCGGCGATCGACACCTGGACGAACGATCCGCTGTGCCGCAAGGTACAGGAACTCAATCTTTATGGAATTCTGGTGGTGGCCGCCGCCGGCAACAATGGTCGCAACGCACTCGGCCAGAAGATCTATGGTCAGGTCCACTCGCCCGGCAATGATCCGTCGGTGCTGACGGTCGGTGCGTCAAACTCCCTCGGGACTGATGCACGAAATGACGACATAATGGCGACATACAGTTCGCACGGCCCGACCCGCAGTTATTACACCGATGCCACCGGCCAGCATTTTGACAATGTCATTAAGCCGGATATGGTCGCCCCGGGCAATAAGATCGTTGCTGCAAAGGCACGAAACAACGCCCTGCTCTACACGATGAATACCTCATTGATGACGGCTGCGATGGACCTTTCAGGGGAAGACAACGATGTGATGTACATGAGCGGGACGTCGATGTCGACGCCGATGGTTTCGGGTGCGGCCGCGTTGCTTTTTCAAATGAACCCAAATCTCACGCCGTCAGCGGTCAAGATGATCTTGGAATATTCAGCCCAGCCGCTCAGCGGAGTGAACATGCTCGAGCAGGGCTCCGGCCAGCTGAATATTGACGGAGCGGTGAAGATGACCCGGGTGTACAGATTTGACAAGGATTTCAACACTCTTAAGAAGGGCAATGCACTTGTCCAGTCGGGCCAGACATTCCCAACCGCTACAACGACAATTGGCGGAAATACATTCTCATGGGCACAGGGTATCCTGACAAACCATTTTTACCTGAAGGGGCAGAATCTCGCACTTCAGTTCCAGGAGGTTTATTGGAATAACAGCTGGTTCGAAGCCGGTATCAACTACAGCAGCAGCGGCTCGCCATCCTTTAATGGGATGTACGGTGCTGGTAACACCATTAATCAGAATGTTTTGATCAGCAATGGAACTGCGATGGGCGGCGGAAACATCTTCCTCGCCTCGGGAGTGCTGGTCGGAGACGGCGTGCTCGTCGGTGACGGCGTTCTGGTCGGCGACGGTGTTTTGGTCGGAGATGGTGTTCTGGTTGGTGACGGCGTGCTTGTTGGGGACGTGACAACGTCGCTGGCAAACAAGGTCGAGATCACCGGTGACAACACCGCGGCAATGAAATAATTGTTGAATTACATAATTATAGGGACAAATGTAAGGAGACAAGACAATGTTGCAGAATAAAGCGGAAATTAGACCGCACACTGACAACTCAGCCTCGATCAGGCGACTCGTTGAAGTACCGGCAAACGGACGTGTCGGCCGCCTGGACGAAACCGACCGCCGCGAAGCACTGTCGTTCCTGGCCGTGAGGCCGGTGCAGACCGTTGTGATGACGAGCTTTATCCTCGACAACGGTTTGGTCAGCGAGTTGAATCGCGGCGAGTTTTTCGGCTACCGAAACGCCGACGGCAACCTCGAGGGTATCGCCCTGATCGGACATTCGACGCTTGTCGAAGCCCGAACCGAAGATGCCCTGACCGCCCTCGCGATCGCCGCACGACGAAGTTCGACGCCGATTCATTTGATCATGTCGAACGGCAGCGATGCCGAACGATTTCATCAGTATTTGACCGGCGGGACTTCGGAGCCACGCCTGACCTGTGTCGAGGCGCTATTTGAAGCCAAACTGCCGATGGTCGTGCCGGTTTGTGAATTTCATATCGACAACGCCGATATGGCCCAGCTCGAACAGGTCGCCGCCGCGCAGGCTGAGATCGCATTCATCGAATGCGGTGTCGACCCGATGCAGCGTGACCGTGACGGTTTCTTAAAGCGGGTCGCCCGCAGGATCGATCAAGGCCGCATCTTCACGGTTTACCAGGATGGAAAGCTGATCTTTAAGGCCGATATCATTGCCGAGACGGACCAGACGATATATCTCGAGGGCATTTATGTCCATCCGGATCATCGCGGACAAGGCGTCGGATCAAGGTGCCTTGGCAAGTTGTCGATCGAGCTGCTCGGCCGTGTCGCGAACATCTCTCTGCTCAGCAACGTCGATTTTGATGCGGCCCACCGCAGCTACGAAAAAGCCGGCTTTGAGCGGACAGGCGAATGCGTAACGCTATTTGTCTGATCCTTAAATACCATCACCGGATCTGAAAACGGGGGCCTGACGGCCCCTTCTTTTTTTGCCGGCCATCGGTCAGATTGACATTGTCAATCGGTCAATCTGAAAACCAGAATGACCGAATTGCCATCACCGAAATATGCTAACTGTTGACTTTAATGCACTTAAGGTTGTGGCACACGCTTTGATATAAAAGGGCGGCGACATTTGCCATATTTCTTTGGTGTTCGAGAAAAAGGACACGCGTTTTTGAGGAGCAAAAATGATGAGTTTGTCTAAGACCAAAACATTGACCATAAGGACGGCGGTTTCGCTGATGCTTATGTTGTCGATCTTGGTGACCAGCGCGGTGCCGGCATTTGCCGCACTTACGCCGCAGACGGTCAACAATGCATCGGCAACAGCGAAATTTACCACCGATCTTACGCAGCTTGGCCGTAACGGAAGACTGCGAGAGAACCTGAACTTTGAAAACGAGACCTCGCGTCTCGTCAAAGTGTTAGCTGAAGGTGGACTTCGCCAGCCGGTTATCGTTGATAACACGGGCGAGAATCAGGATGCAGTTGTTGAGCAGGTTGCCCGCCGCATCGCCGCCGGGAACGTGCCTGACAGTCTCAAGGGCGTTTCTGTCGTCAAACTTGAGGTTGCAGCGTTGTATTCGAACGCCAAGTCCGATGCGGAGGTCACAGACCTGATCGGGACGATCGTTAATGAAGTGACCGCGTCCGGAAAGCAGACGGTCCTTTACGTCAACGAGATCGCTAACCTGCTTGAGTCGCAGGCCGTCGGCGAACAGTTGCTCGGAGCTATCACCTCGGGCAAACTGGCCATCATCGGCGGGTCGACCCGCATCAGCTATGCTGAAAAGATCGAGCGATCTGAAGCGTTTGCCGGTGTGTTTCAGGCGATCGCTCTCGATGGCATCATCATTTCGGGCCAGGCGGCCAATACGGAAGCCAACGTCGTCAGCGGTGACGGTTATGCCGGGGATAACATCTCGTCGGAGCTCCGCGAAATGATGGCAAACGACCCGACCGGCAAGACCCGTGTCGACGTCATTATCCAGGCCAAGGACGCCGACAATGGTGCACTCCGCTCATTGCTCAAGTCCGGCGAGGCACGCGTGATCGACCGCATCGGCAACACCGAAACGATCGTCGTCAATCTGCCGCTCTCAGCTCTCGAATCGCTTTCGAAGAGCGGTCTCATCAACTTCATTTCGCCTGATCGCCCGACAACGGTGACCGGCCACGTCGAAGAGTCGATCGGTGCGGATCTGGTCCGCTCACAGCCCGCACTCAACGGCCGTGCCGCTTACAATCTTGACGGTTCCGACATCGGTATCGCTATTGTCGATTCGGGCATCGCCTCAAACCATAACGGTTACAAAACCAGCGGTGGCACCTCGCGCCTCGTCGCCAATGTCAACTTTACGAGCGGCACCCTGACGGCGACGACGGACGGCTACGGCCACGGTTCGCACGTTGCCGGACTCGCCGCAGGTGATTCAAGCAAACAGAGCGGTGCGTATCGCGGCGTCGCGAGAAACTCCAAGATCGTCAGCGTCAAGGTACTCAACGATCTTGGCGAAGGCAGTTCGTCCTGGCTCCTCAACGGACTGAACTGGATCCTGCAGAATCGCGTTCAGTACAACATCAAAGTGGCAAACCTCAGCCTCGGCACGACGGCGGTCGATTCGTATCGCAACGATCCGATCTGCGTCAAGGTCAAGGAGTTGGTCCAGGCGGGCATCGTCGTAGTCGTTGCCGCGGGTAACCTCGGGAAGACGGCAACCGGTGCCAAGACCTACGGCCGTATTCACTCGCCGGGAATCAGCCCGTATGCGTTGACGGTCGGTTCGTCAAATTCATATGGCACAGCGACGACCGCTGACGACACGATCGCCAGCTTCAGCTCGCGTGGCCCCACACGCAGTTTCCTGACTACATCAACCGGCTGGAAGGTGTTTGACAACATCATCAAGCCCGACATCGTTGCTCCGGGCAACCGCCTCGTGTCTTACAAGGCTCCGAGTAATCGAATGGCATTGCTCAACCCAACGCTGTCACTCGACCTGACGAATGACAACGATTCGATGATGTATATGAGCGGCACGTCGATGTCGGCCCCGGTCGTAGCCGGTGCGGCAGCACTCTTGTTGCAGGTCAACCCGAATCTCACGCCGGGAATGATCAAAATGATCATGCAGTATTCGGCACGCCCGATCTCCGGCGCCAATACCTTTGAACAGGGTGCGGGTGCATTGAATATCGAGGGTGCGGTTCGGTTGGCTCGCTCACTCCGCACGGATATCGACTTCCAGACGGCGGCGAACGGCTCTTCGACCGTCCCGGCAGGCTGGACCATGCCGACGACCTCGTCAACGATCGGCGGCAATTCGTTCCAGTGGGCACAGTTGATCACGGGCAGCCACACGATCCTTACCGGTGCGGACCTTGTTTCAAAATTCCAAACCGCTTACAAGCGTGAAAACATCATCAGCGATGGTGTTCAATTCTCAAACGGCAACTTTTCGCTCAATACGGGCACGTTCTTTACTGCAGGGCTAGGCGTAAACCGCAATGTTACGACGAGTAACGGCGGTGCCCTCGGTGCCGGTTCGATCTGGTTGTCGTACGGTGTTTTGGTCGGTGACGGCGTGCTCGTCGGCGACGGCGTGCTCGTCGGCGACGGTGTTCTGGTCGGTGACGGCGTGCTCGTCGGCGACGGTGTTCTGGTCGGTGACGGCGTGCTCGTCGGCGACGGTGTTCTCGTAGGAGATGGTGTATTGATAGGTGACAGCGTATTACTTGGCGATCCAACGCCTTCGATGTAGTCGCAGCTAACTGAAACAATTACTCGATCAAAATACGGAGAACCAAAATGATACGCCAATTACAAATGAGCACTGCGACAGTCGCAGTACCGCACACAAGGAGCTTGGGCATTGTGCCCGACCTCTCGCGGGTCTTTATGCTCGACGAATCATCGCGAACCGAGACGTTAGCGTTCCTGGCGGAACGCCCGGTCCACACGGTCGTAATGACGAGTTTCATTCATGACAACGGTTTCGATACCGAACTCAACCGCGGAACATTCTACGGTTACAGGAATGAAGCAGGAAGACTAGAGGGAGTTGCACTCATCGGACACTCGACACTTTTCGAGGCCCGTACTGAAAAGGCCATCGAGGCACTGGCATTTACCGCCCGCACCTCGGCCCGGCCGATCCACTTAATTATGTCGTCCGGCGACGCTGCCGAACGATTCTGGAGCCGCTACTCAACGATAGCCGCCGCACCGCGACTTCGCTGTGAAGAGCTCCTCTTCGAGACCGCATTTCCGTTCGCCGTGCAAAAATGCGAATGGAACGTCGAGACAGCTGACGCTGCCGACCTCGTCGAACTCGCTGAAGCCCAGGCTGAGGTCGCGTTCATCGAATGCGGAGTTGATCCGATGGCTCGGGACCGCGAGGGTTTCCTCAAGCGTGTCCTCCGCCGCATCGAAATGGGACGTGTATTCAGCGTCAAGATCGATGGCAAACTGGCATTCAAGGCAGATATTATTGCCGAGACGCCTGACGTCATCTATCTCGAAGGCGTCTGGGTCGCACCCGAGTTTCGTGGAAACGGGATCGGCTCAAAATGTCTCGCGGCCTTGACGCTCGAGCTGCTTAGCCGTGCAGAACATATCTGCCTGCTCAGCAACGTCGATTTTGCGGGAGCTCACAAGAGCTTTCAGAAGGCCGGATACCGCGCTACTGACAAATGCGTGACGTTGTTCGTCTAAAAATAACAGTGGACAACAATGTTTAATTAAGGCATAATAAGCTGGGCTCGAATGACGGGCCCGGCTTTTGCCTTTTAGTGCGGCATTTCCCTGAATTTCTCCCGCAACTCGCAGATCATAGGTTTTCCTCGTTTGTTGTCCACCTGCCAACGGCCGCAGCCGTCTTTGCACGACCCCATTTAATGAACAGCAAGAGACTAACAGCTTGGTACATTTCGATCGTCATCTTCGCCGGAGTGGCTTGCCTGGCCGCCGCCGGTATTACGATGCCGATCGCCAAGGTTGACGCTTATCTGCTGTTACTGGTCGTCCTGACGATCGTGCTCGGGTCGCGGATAACGATCCCTATCCCCCGCTTCAAATCCCACATTGCGGTCTCTGACACATTCATTTTTCTAACATTGCTGCTATATGGCGGCGAGTTTGCTATAATTCTCGCCGCTCTCGAGGCATTTTGCTCTTCGTGGCGCTTTTGCAATAAGAAGTTAACCGTCTTTTTCAATGCCGCGACGATGGCCATTTCGACATCGCTTGTCGTCGTGACGTTAAATTTCTTCGCACTTTATCAGGACGAGATCTTTCACGGGCACACCGATAATCGTGGAAATTTTGTCATCGCGTTGTCGGTCATCGCTCTTGCCCAATTCGTCGCTAATACGGCGATCGCGACGGTCTATGACGCTTTGAAGAGCGGCCTGCCGGTATGGGAAACCTGGAAATCCAAATACGTTTGGACCTTTTTCTCGTATTTTGTGGGTGCTGCCGGGGCGGGCATTCTTATCCAACTTGCCGACACGATCGGTGTCGGCATCATCTTTGCTACATTTCCGGTGATGGTCTTTGTATACCTTTCCTATAGGATGTATATGAAGAACGTCGAGATCTCGATCCAGCAGGCGGAACAGGCGGAACAATACGCAAAGGTGATGGAGGCTCAGTCGGACGCCCTGCGCGAGTCCGAAGAGCGGTTTCGAAGTGCGTTCAACTATGCACCGATCGGCATAGCTCTCGTCAGTTCGACCGGAACCTGGCTCAAGGTCAACCGGGCCCTGACTGAGATACTCGGTTTTTCGGAAGACGAGTTTTTGGCCAGGGACTTTCAGTCGATGATCGTCCCAGACGACCTCGGCCCGACACTCGTAAAACTCCACGAACTTATATCCGGCAAGATCGCGAGTTGTCAGTTGGAACACCGCTATTTTCATAAAAACGGCGACGTCGTGTGGGCATCGTGGAGCGTTTCCGCTGCCGGCGACGGAAATGTCGAGAACCAGAGACTGATCTTCCAGATCCAAGACATCACCCACAAAAAGGTCGCCGAAGAGAAACTTCAGCACGAGGCGACCCACGACGCCCTGACCGGCCTGCCGAACCGCCCGCTGTTCATGGCCCGTCTGACATCAGCTCTCGAGCGTCGCCAATTATCGCCCGACTACAAGGTCAGCATCCTGTTTATCGACCTCGACCGCTTCAAATACGTAAATGACAGCCTCGGACACCTGGCCGGCGACATGCTGCTGATGGGTATTTCCGAAAGGCTGCGCGAATGTCTCCGGCCGTCGGACCTCGTGGCTCGCCTCGGCGGTGACGAATTTACTATCCTCGTCGAGGGCACCCACATTGACGAAGAGGTCACGCGCATCGCCGAACGTATCCAGGCAAAATTCGGGATTCCCTTTGAACTAAACGGCAACGAGGTTTACAGTTCCGCCAGCATCGGCATTTTGCACGCTTCGTCCGGCCACCACACGTCCGAAGACATCATGCGCGACGCCGATACCGCGATGTATCAGGCCAAACGGGCCGGAAAGGCCCGCCACGAGGTTTTTGACGAAAAAATGTTCAAGGCCGCGCGCGAGACTCTGCGGATCGAGACCGACCTGAGGCGTGCGATCGAACGTTCCGAACTATCGGTCGTCTATCAGCCGATATACTCGCTCGAAACTGACCAGATCGAGGGATTTGAATCGCTTGCCCGATGGTATCACCCGGAGCTCGGCAATGTTTCGCCGAGCAAGTTCATTCCCGTCGCGGAGGAGATCGGGATGATCGACCGACTATGCGAATTCGTGCTTCAGATCTCATGCCGCGAGATCCGTACGATCCAGGACGCAATGCCCGAGGGCCAAAAGCCAAAACTTAGCGTCAATCTTTCGTGCAAACAGTTTGCCCAGGTGTCGCTCGTGCGCAACATCGAGCGCATCCTCGAAGAAAACTCATTCTCACCTCATCTGCTCAAATTCGAGATCACCGAAAGCGTCTTCGTCGAACATCAGGCAAGGGCGATCGAGATGCTCAAACAGATGCGCGACGCGGGTATCGACATCAATATCGATGATTTCGGCACAGGATACTCAAATCTCAGCTATCTGATGAAACTCCCGATCACCACGCTCAAGATCGACCGCTCGTTCGTCAATATGATCAACGATAAAGGCGGTAACGACGAGATCGTTCGTGCGATCGTAACGCTGGCAAAAACCCTCGACCTGCAGGTCGTCGCCGAAGGGATCGAGACCGAAACTCAACTAAACACGCTGCGATCGCTCGGCTGTGAATACGGGCAGGGCTACCTGTTCGCCGCCCCGATGAACTTTACGGACCTGTGTTCTTACCTCAAGAACGAGTCTCTGTTCCGCCAGCCGATGCGGCGATTTGACGATGTCGCCGAGCTGCAGCAACTGCAATAATCCACTCTCCCTCAAAAAAACGTTCCAATTCTTTCGGATTTGTTATATAACGATTCTGGATGGTATGTATAAGCGGACTTTTTGACGGCATCCATCCGGCCGCTTTCATGAATCATAACGACAGCCGTATTCGCTCCGGCAAACGTCGTCTAAACGGTTCAGGGAAAGTGTGATATCATGAGATTTGGGTCAACCTGCCTGGCAATAGCCGCCGCTGATAATATCTAGAAGTAATCAATGAAAAGACACCTGAGACAGTTAAAATGGCATTTTAGTCTGCTGATCGTGATATTTTCGGCTGCCGTTGCCGCGGCCGGACAGACGCCGCCGCTGCTTCAGGACATCAAGATCTATCGCGACCCGGTGCCGGTGCCGACCGCCACGCCATTCGTCCAGCGAACCGGGAGTTCGACGCCGGTCTCGGGCGGGATGCGAACCAAATTCCCGGCACTTGCCGAGGTGTCGGTACCTGGATATTCAGGCATCCTGATCGAATCGATGGACGGTAATGTCGTTGTCGAAAATAATTCGACGTCGGCTTTTAATCCCGCGTCGAACGTCAAGATCGCAACGGCGTACGCCGTTCTCAAGACATTTGGCCCCGATTTCCGTTTTATGACCAGCGTCTACACGGACGGGTCGTTCGACCGCTCGACGGGGACGCTCAACGGTAATCTTTATGTTTCGGGTCGTGACCCGATGTTCGGTTTTGAGCACGCGGTCGCTATCGCCTACGAACTCAACCGGCTCGGCATCCGCACGATAAACGGCGATCTGATCGCGACCGATAATTTTGCAATGAACTATTCGGGTTCTTCGCTCAAGTCGGCCGAGACCCTGTTTGCGGCGATGGACGCGAATAAGCGTTCGGCCGCCGCGACACGCGTTTGGCTCAATTACCTTTCAAACTCCGGCCGTTTCGGCGAAGTTCAGGGCACACCCGGCGTGACTTTCACCGGCGCGTTTTATGTCCAGCCGATCCCGAGCAGCCTAAGCCTGCTGTTCACGCATGAGTCGGCTCCGATGCGCGAGATCCTTAAGGTCACACTCTGTTATTCGAACAACTTCTTGGCCGAGCGGCTCGGCGATATGCTCGGCGGAGCGTATGCCGTCGCACGGATCGTTCAACTGAATGCCGGCATCCAGCCGGTCGAGTTTTCGCTCCAGACATCGAGCGGACTCGGCTACAACCGAGTGACGCCTAACGCGATGATGCGTCTGCTCAGGGTTTTGAAGGACGACCTGGCCCGATACAAAATGACTTTCGCCGACATTATGCCGGTCGCGGGCATCGACAAGGGCACGCTTGAAAACCGCTTCGACTCGGACTTTGCGACCGGCAGCGTGATCGGCAAGACCGGGACGCTGCCCAACACCGACGGCGGCGCCAGCACACTGGCCGGCGAACTAAATACTCGAAACGGCAAGTTCCTGTTCGTGATCTTTAACCAACGCGGAGCCGTGGCCCGTTTCCGTGCATTCCAGAACAGCTTTGTCTCGCTCGTCCAGAATCAATTCGGTGGCCCCGCACCGATCGCGTACTCGCCGACATCACTCGACAGCCGGATCGCGAGAACGCGGATCAGTTATCCCCACCAACGTCAGTAACCTTTGCGGGCAATGACTTAATAGACATCTCAAATGGTCAGCTACGCGCGCGACCTGTCGCCCGCGAGCGCCTTTTGGCGAGTATCGAACGCCGGTTTCCTTTCGTATTTTGCCTCTGCGTGCGATAATCCCAACCTGACCAATGAGTGAGATCATCGAGGACCAACCTACTGCCGAATCGCCGGAATCACTGGCCGAACCCGACGCCGCTGACGACATAGCGGAAGAAGCCGGGCCTGCCCCGGCCACAAAACAAACCAGTGTCGCCCGGTCAGCGGGCATCGTGTCGATAGCGGTGATGTTCTCGCGTATTCTCGGGCTGATCCGGGAGCAGATCTTCGCCTTTTTCTTCGGTGCCGGGTTTCTTTACGACGCCTACGTTGTGGCGTTTCGAATACCCAACGTGCTCCGCGACCTTTTCGCCGAAGGTGCCCTTTCGGCGGCCTTCGTCAAGGTTTTCACCGACTACCAGATAAACAAGAGCGAAAAAGAAGCCTGGCATCTTGCCGGCCTTGTCATTAACGCCCTCGCGGTCATCATGAGCGTGATCTGCATCGTCGGCGTAATTTTTTCACGGCAATTCGTCGACCTCGTGGCTGACGGTTTTTCGCCGGAAAAAGCGGCTCTTGCGACAACGCTGACACAGATAATGTTCCCGTTCATTTTGCTCGTCGCTTTGGCGGCGGTCGCGATGGGCGTACTAAATACCAAGGGTGTATTCGGGATCCCGGCATCGGCCTCGACGGTCTTTAACATCGTCTCAATAATTTTCGGCCTCGGGCTCGCATACTGGCTAAGCGGCGGCGGATGGTTTAGTTCGACGGACAAGGACGCCGTTCCCGGAGCGGCGGCGCAATGGGCGATCATCGGCATGGCGATCGGAACCTTGATCGGCGGAGCGTCCCAGTTTTTGATGCAGATCCCGTCGCTCTATAGGGTCGGCTTTCGCTTTCTGCCGACATTGAGTTTTGCGGATGAGGGCCTCAAACGCGTAATGGCTCTGATGACGCCCGCGATCCTCGGGACATCGGCCGTCCAGATCAACGTCCTCATAAACACTTATTTCGTCTCCGGCATCGACGGAGCTCAGGGCTGGCTTAGTTATTCATTTCGGCTGATGCAGTTTCCGATCGGGCTTTTCGGTGTCGCGATCGGCACCGCGGCGATACCCGTGCTGTCCCGGCTCGCAAGCGAAGGGCGGACGAAGGATTTTCGCGACACGCTGTCACAGTCGATGAACCTCGTCTTTTTGATGACGATCCCGGCGGCCTGCGGCCTGATCGTGCTAGGCGAACCGATCGTTCGGCTGATCTACGAGCACGGCAAGTTTGACGCGACCGCAACCACAATGACGGCGTTTGCCCTCGCGGGATACTCGGTCGGACTGGCCGGTTACGCCGCGATCAAGGTGCTGTCGCCGGCATTTTACGCGATGAACGACGCCAAAACGCCGATGATCATCGGCGTCGCCTCGATCGGCGTCAATGCTCTCGGCAGTTACTTTTTTCGCGAATGGCTCTCGCAATACGGCGTAACGGCCGCGACACCGCACGGTTACGGCCATGTTGGCGTCGCACTCGCGACCTCATGCGTCGCCCTGATCAACTTTGTCGCACTGGTCTGGTTTATGCGGCGCAAGATCAAGCGGCTGAACGGCCGCGAGGTCGCCGCGTCATTTTTGCGAATTTCCGCCGCATCGCTATTTATGTCGGCGGCGTGTTACGCCGGTTATTATTTGCTTCACATACGGCTCGGTTCGGCGACGCTCGCACATCATTTGATCGAGGCTTTTGTGCCGATCGCCCTCGGCGGCATTACGTTTGTGATAGTCGCCAAACTACTGCGTGTAAAGGAACTGGAGCAGGCATTTGGCATGATCAGGCGAAAGCTCGCACGATAGAAAAATGATACGGCCATTCATTAATACGCGACCCAAGATCCACGATTCAGTCTTCATGACCGAGGACGCGATCGTCATCGGCGACGTCGAGATCGGCGAAGATTCGAGCGTTTGGTACGGTTCCGTGATCCGCGGCGACGTCAATTACATCCGCATCGGCGCCCGCACGAACGTCCAGGATATGACGATGATCCACGTCAGTTCCAAGACCCATTGCACCATCGTCGAGGATGAAGTGACGATCGGCCACCGCGTCACGCTGCACGGTTGTCACGTCGAACGCGGCTGCCTGATCGGGATCGGAGCGATACTGATGGACGGCGTTCGGGTCGGTGCCAACTCGCTCGTCGGTGCCGGCAGTTTGCTCACACCCGGTACGCAGATACCGCCCGGATCGCTCGTCATCGGTTCGCCGGCCCGCGTAAAGCGTGCACTGACCGATGACGAACTCGCGTACCTCGAACGGTCGTGGCGCAACTACGTCGACCTGAAGAGTGTATATTTGGCATCGGATTAACTTTCTTCCATTCTCGGCGTCTTACGCGTCTCTGCGGTAATATATCCTTTATGGCAAGTACCAACCCGGCACGTGGCACGCGCGATTTTCTTCCGGCGGATGTTCGCAAACGCAACTACGTCATCGGCATTATCAAGAAAGTATACGAATCTTACGGCTTTGAACCGCTCGAAACGCCTGCCGTCGAAAATCTCGAAACCCTCATGGGCAAGTACGGCGATGAAGGCAATCAACTTGTTTTCAAGATCCTCAAACGCGGCGACAAGTTGAGACAGGAGACAGGAGACGGGAGACAGGAGCTGAAAGAATCTGATCTGGCGGATCTTGCTCTGCGCTACGATCTGACCGTTCCGCTCGCTCGCGTCGTGGCCAATAATAAGAACGACCTGCCGAAATTTTTTAAGAGATACCAGATACAGCCCGTTTGGAGAGCTGACCGGCCGGCACGAGGACGTTTTCGCGAGTTCTACCAATGCGATGTCGATTGTATCGGCTCG
Organism: Pyrinomonadaceae bacterium; assembly: GCA_044221625.1. Classification (GTDB taxonomy): domain Bacteria; phylum Acidobacteriota; class Blastocatellia; order Pyrinomonadales; family Pyrinomonadaceae; genus OLB17. The sequence continues at coordinate 22,070 of JBGAOU010000024.1, forward strand.
AAGTCAATGGTCGTCGAGGCCGAGATAATTTCGGCGGCGTGTGACATCTTAAAGAAACTGGGTTTTAGCGATTTTACGGTCCGCATCAATCACAGACAACTACTTTCGCAAATGGTAGCCGACGCGGGGATTGAAAGCGAAACCGATGCATTGGTTGCATTAGATAAACTCGACAAGATCGGCGCCGCCGGCGTTCGGAAGGAACTGATCGAACGCGGGATCGCGGAAGATTCGGCTGACAAATTCCTCGCGGCCGTTGTCGGCAATTCGACAAACGCTGACCTCGACACCGCTCTGCGGCTTTGCGGTGACCGTCCGGTCAAGATCGATCCGTCGTTAGCTCGCGGGCTTTCGTACTACACCGGCACGATCATGGAGATCAACGTTCCCGACCTCGCTGGTTCACTCGGCGGCGGCGGGCGTTATGACGGGCTGATCGGAATGTTCGGCAAGGAACAGATACCGGCGTGTGGATTTTCGTTGGGGCTTGAGCGTATCTTGGTCGTGATGGAAGAACGCGGGATGTTCCCGCCCGAGATCGCCGAGTCGACGCCGGCCGACGTATTGGTGACGATCTGGAACGAAGAAAGCGTCGCAGATTCGCTGAGACTTGCAGACGAGCTGCGTCAGAGCGGCCTGAGAGTCACGCTCTACCCCGAAGCGGACAAACTCGGCAAACAGTTCAAGTACGCCGATTCGATCGGCGTCCCGTTCGTGTGTGTCATCGGTGACGACGAACGTGCCGCGGGCGTCGTAAAGCTCAAGAATATGAGCAGTGGCGAGGAGTTTCGTCTGACCTCACGTGAGATCGCGGCAAAGGTATTGCAATGAGAATTTATGTAGCCCTTCTGTCGATTTTCGCCGCTTTCACGATCAGTCTCGTCGCCCAAACCCCGCCCGTGGGCCGCGACGTGCCGAATTTTTACAAGGTAAACGAAAACCTCTACCGCGGAGGACAACCGAACGAAGCAGGTTTTGCCGAATTGAAACGGCTCGGCATCAAGACGGTCATTGACCTTCGCGATAACGACGACAAGGCCTCTAAGGAAAGTGCCTTGGTCGAAAAGGCGGGAATGCGGTTCATCAACTTACCGCTCGACAATTGGGCACGCCCGGGCATTGCCGACATCGAAAAGATACTCGCCGCAGTAAATTCGGCCGCTAACCAGCCCGTTTTCATTCACTGCAAACGCGGCTCTGACCGCACGGGGACCGTAATCGCCGTTTATCGCATGACACACGACGGCTGGGACGCAAAACGCGCCGGCGACGAGGCCGAGAAATTCGGGATCGGCTGGTGGCAGTTCGCGATGCGCGATTTTATCAACGATTATTACCGCGACCGCGTCGAAAAAAAATAAAGGCTAAAAATGCACCGCAAACTCGAACCCAAACTGCTCACCGTCCTTCGCGAAGGCTATTCGTTCAAGCAGTTTCAGGGCGATCTGCTGGGCGGTTTAACGGTCGGCGTGGTGGCTTTGCCGCTGTCGATCGCGCTCGCGATTGCGTCCGGCGTCAAACCCGAACAGGGCCTTTACACCGCGATCTTTGCCGGATTTGTGATCGCCGTTCTGGGCGGATCACGGGCCCAGATCAGCGGGCCGACCGGGGCGTTCATCGTCATCGTTTACGGCATTGTCCAAAAATACGGTTACGACGGTTTGGTTGTCGCTACGCTCATCGCCGGCGTTCTGCTGATCGTCATGGGACTTGCCCGCATGGGTGCGTTCCTGAAATTTGTCCCATATCCCGTGGTGATAGGTTTTACCTCGGGCATCGCTTTGATAATTTTCTCGTCGCAGGTCAGCGACTTTCTCGGGCTCCGGCTTGAAAAGGTCCCGGCGGACTTTACCGAAAAGTGGATCGAATACGCGCGGCACATCGCGACCGCTGATCCGTACACGCTGGCGGTCGGTGCCGTTTCCCTGCTGATAATAGTCCTCTGGCCACGTGTCACGCATAAAGTGCCCGGCCCGCTGGTCGCGATCCTCGCGGTCACCTTTGCCGTGCAATATTTTCAGATACCGGTCGACACCATCGCGTCGCGGTTTGGCGGTGTGCCGAACACTCTGCCGACGCCTCACTTCCCTGTCGTCACATGGCCGCTTGTTCAGCAGATGTTCTCGCCGGCCGTGACGATCGCGATACTCGCCGGCCTCGAATCGCTGCTGGCGGCCGTGGTCGCCGACGGCATGACCGGCACGCGGCACCGTTCGAACATGGAACTCATCGCCCAAGGAACCGGCAATATCGTCTCGGTGATGTTCGGCGGCATCCCCGCGACCGGTGCGATCGCCCGAACGGCGACAAACATCAAGAGCGGCGGCTCAACACCCGTTGCCGCGATCATCCACTGCCTATTCCTTTTGTTTGTACTGATCTTGATCGGCAAATGGGCGGCGATGATCCCGATGGCGACGCTCGCCGCGATCCTGATCGTCGTCGCGTACAACATGAGCGAATGGCGCGAATTTTCGCATTTGCTCAAGAGCCCGCGTGCCGACGTCGCGGTCCTGCTCGCGACGTTCCTGCTGACCGTCTTTATCGAATTGACCGTCGCCATTCAGGTCGGCGTACTGCTCGCTGCTTTCATGTTCCTGCAAAAGATGTCGACCGAAACGCACGTCGACGTCATCACCGAAAATCTTCGCGAGGATGAGGAGTTTCAGGCACGTGATATGTCAGGCGTGTCGATCCCGAAGGGCGTTGAGGTTTTCGAGATCTACGGTTCGCTGTTTTTCGGAGCCGTCCGGCAGTTCAAAGAATCGATCCGTGTGGTCGCCACCAAACCGAAGGTCCTGATCCTCAGAATGCGCCAGGTCCCGACGATCGACGCCAGCGGCGTGCACGTGCTCGAGGAACTCGCCGCCGAGGCCCGGGAGAACGGCCAACTGCTTATCTTCTCGGCCGTTTCGCGCAGTGTTTACCGCGTGATGCGAAAGAGCGGCTTTGTTGAAACGGTCGGCCGCCGAAATTTCGCGGGCGACATCTTTGCGGCTCTCGAGATCGCCAAGGCACACCTTGACTCTAACGGCCCGGAAAGTCGCGATGACCGAGATCATTGAGGCTCACGAGGCGGTTGGCGGCATTCGAGGCCGCAAATATGCTAATCTGTTAGCTTGCTTATGAAGCATATCTCAATCCTCGGCTCAACCGGCTCGATAGGCTGCAATACCCTAAAGGTTGTGGAACATCTCGGCGATATCCGCGTAACGGCGATGGCGGCCGGGCGCAATATCGCCCGTTTTATTGAGCAGATCGTCGCCTTCAAGCCCGAGATCGCGGCGTGTGCCGACGACCTCGGCGCCGAGCAGCTCGAGCGTGCCCTTCACAACCTCGGCTCGTTCAAACCGAAGATACTCGTCGGCGATGAGGGCCTGATCGCGGTCGCGACGGCCGACCGCGTTGACACCGTCGTTTCGGCAACGGTCGGTGCTGTCGGGTTTGTGCCGACACTGCGGGCGATCGAGTCGGGCAAGCGTGTTGCTCTTGCAAACAAGGAAACGTTGGTGATGGCGGGCGAACTGATGACCGCTGCCGCCGCCCGCTCGGGTGCCGAGATATTGCCGGTTGACAGCGAACACAACGCCATTCACCAGTGCCTTCGCGGCGAGCGTCCCGACGAGGTTCGCCGGATAATCCTGACCGCGTCGGGCGGGCCGTTCCGCACTTGGCCGGTTGAAAAGATCGCGGCGGCGACCCGTGACGAGGCTCTCAATCATCCCAACTGGATGATGGGCGACAAGATCACGATCGACTCTGCCACGCTGATGAACAAGGGCCTCGAGGTGATCGAGGCAAAGTGGCTTTTTGGCCTCGACGCCGAGCGGATCTCGGTCATTGTTCACCCTCAGTCGGTGATCCACTCAATGGTCGAAATGCTCGACGGCTCGGTCATCGCTCAAATGGGCGTGACCGATATGAAGCACGCCATTCAGTACGCTCTAACATATCCGGACCGCCTGCCGAACTGCCTGCCGCCGCTCGATCTGGCCGCGATCGGCAAACTCGAGTTCGAGGAACCCGACACCAAAAGATTCCCCTGTCTCGCGCTTGCATTTGACGCACTGCGGATCGGCGGCACGATGCCCGCCGCCCTGAATGCCGCCAACGAGGTCAGCGTCGAAGCGTTTCTTGACGGCAAGATCAGGGTCGACCAGATCGCCGAAATAAACCGCAAGGTCATGGACCTGCACACGGTCGAACAGGTGAGCGGGCTTGATGTCGTCCTGGGCGTCGATAAATGGGCCCGCGAGACTGCCGCACTTTCGCTGGCGGCCGCGACCTCCAGGGCGTCAAACTGAAATTAGTTTGACTCACCGGCGGTGCCCCCTTAAACTTTTAGTGACAACGTACGCCGCGGCGGCCGAATCGAAATAGCCATATTATGGAAGGTATTTTAACCACAGCTTTTTACTACGTCCTGGTTCCGCTCGTGATCCTCGGCATCGCGATCAATATTCACGAATTCGGCCACTTTATCGTCGCCAAGTTTTTCGGGATGCGTGTCGAGGCATATTCGTTCTTCGGGCTCGGGCCGCGGATATGGGGCTTCAAGCGCGGCCACACCGATTACCGCATCAGCGCGATACCGCTTGGCGCGTATGTAAAACTGTACGGAGATGAGGCGACCGGGCCGCTCGAGGGCAAGGACGACACGACCGAGCGCGTGCCCGAATCGGAGCTTTACGAGCTTCGCCCTCGTTGGCAGAAATTCCTGGTCATGATCGGCGGCCCGTTCATGAACCTCGTTTTGGCGTTTTCGATCCCGTTCGGGATGGCACTTATTCAGGGTATTCCGTCAGTGCCGGCACCCGTGATCGGGACCGTTCGGGCCGAGGGTGCGGCGGCGGCGGCCGGCATTCAGGTCGGCGACCGCATTGTCTCGTTTAACGGCGTCGAAAATCCGACCTGGCGCAACATCTCGGTCGAGGCCGGCATCAATCCCGACCGAAAACTGCCCTTGGTCGTCGAGCGCAATGGCCAGCGTGTTTCGCTTGAGATCACGCCGCGTAAAGAGGACGTATTTGCCGGACAAAAGGCCGGACTTCTCGATGCCGAACCCGATATGGGCGCGGTGCCGGTCGTCGTCGGGGTCGTTCAACCCGGAACGCCGGCCGACGAAGCAGGCCTCAAACCGGGTGACCGGATCGTTTCATTCAACGGCGAAGCCGTCCGCAATAATCAGCAGGCGAGCACGCTCGTCCAGAAGTACAAATCGGCCCCGATCAGCGTTCTTGTTGAACGCGAGGGCAAACCGCTGACACTGACCGCAACGGTCAGAAAGCTCGAGGACGGGACCGAACGCCTCGGATTCGGATTTACACGTCCAGACCTTCCGCTCGAAAAAGCGTCGCTCGGAATGGCCGTTGAACACGCTTTCAGCACAAATTGGGAAAACCTCAAGGCAACGGGTTCGGTACTAGGCCAGGTCTTTTCGGGCAGCCGCTCGGTCAAGGACTCGGGGCTCGGCGGCCCGGTCGGCATCTTTCAGCAGTCGGCCGAGGCGACCCGAATAATGGGCGCCGAGGGATTTTTCCTGATCCTGACAGTCATAAGCCTCAGTCTCGGCATCTTTAACCTGCTGCCGATCCCGATGCTCGACGGCGGACAGATAATGGTCCTCGCCATTGATAAAGTGATGTCGTGGTTCGGCAAGACGCTGTCGATGGTCGCCAAGGAGCGCATCCAGTTGACCGGCCTGGCGATGATCCTCGTGTTGATGGCATTTGTCTTTTTCCTGGATTTTTCGAGGATCGCGTCGAACTGGGGTTCAACGTCCGACAAACCGGCGGCTGAACAAAAGAAATAGTTTTATGGCAAGAGTGACAAGAGCGGTAATGGTTCGCGACATTCAGATCGGCGGCGGTGCGCCGGTTGTCGTGCAGTCAATGACCAAAACTGATACGACCGACGTCGATGCCACGATCAGGCAGATCGACGAAATGGTCGAGGCCGGATGCGAGATCGTCCGAATTGCCGTGCCCGACGACGATGCCGCGGCGGCGATGTACGAGATCCGCAAGCGCACAAATGTGCCGATCGTCGCGGACATTCATTTTCATTACAAGCTGGCTCTGAAAGCGCTCGATGCCGGCATCGACAAACTCCGTATCAATCCGGGCAATATCGGCCATATAGACCGCGTCCGCGAGGTCGTCCGTGCCGCCGAGGCACAGAATGTGCCGATCCGCATCGGCGTAAACGGCGGTTCGCTTGAAAAGGATCTGCTCAAAAAATACGGTTCGGCAACGCCCGAAGCGATGGTCGAGAGCGGTATGCGGCACGTCCGGATACTCGAGGACCTCGGGTTCAGCAATACCGTCATTTCGCTCAAGGCGTCCGACGTTAATCGCATGGTCGCCGCTTACCGGCTGATGGCTCAAAAGGTCGACTATCCGCTGCACCTCGGCGTGACCGAAGCCGGAACGCCGTTTGGCGGAACGATAAAATCGGCGATCGGGCTCGGAATGCTGCTGCATGAGGGTATAGGCGACACGATCCGGGTCAGCCTTGCGGCCGAGCCGCACGAAGAGGTTCGTGTCGGATGGGAGATACTCAAATCACTCGAACTGAGAAAACGCGGCGTCACTGTCGTCGCCTGCCCGACATGCGGACGGCTGGATATCGATAATTTTGTCGAAATCGTTACTGAGGTCGAACGCCGTCTCGCCCACGTCGAAGAACCGCTTCACCTGTCGATCATGGGCTGTGCCGTCAACGGGCCGGGCGAGGCTCACGACAGCCAGCTCGGGATCACATTCGGCCGAAATGTCGGAATGATCTTCAAGGACGGTGTCCCGATGCGGCGCGTCGCCGGCGCCGATATCGTCGAAGAATTTGTCAAAGAGGTCGAGATACTCCGCCGCGAAGGTGCTGATGCCAAACCGCTCGGCGCCGACACGCCGCTCGTCCAGATCACGTAGGTCGGGGACGCGGCAAGCCGCACGGCAAATTGTCCGTTGAAACTGCCTCAGGGAAACAGAATGGTCAGCGGATAGACGGGTATATTTCGCAGGACACCAAACACAACCATTACGACCACGAACGTCCAAAGGAACTTTGGATGTGTGACCCACATCGGCAAACCGCGGCCGCGGATCGCCAACAGCGCGAGCGAAACGACGACGTAGCCAAATATCAGGGCCCAGACCGGTACGAGCAGGTTAAAATCGATCGCCGAGACCACGTCGCCGTGAAACAGCGCGTGAAATCCGCGGGTCAGGCCGCAGCCCGGGCACGCGATGCCTGTGACCGAAAACATAGGGCAGACGGGCATTATCGACACCTTGGTCGGGTCAAAATACGCAACCACCGCCGAACCGCCGGCGACCACCGACGCACCGAGGCCCGCCAGTATCCGTTCGGAAACCGGCGACATCGAAAATTGTCGTATATTTGCCTCGGCCTTCATTCTACTTAATTTCGCACCGCGGACAATTTTAATCAACCCGCCATTGCTACAAAGAGCGCATCGGTCGCCACCTTTCGGTTTATGTTTACCGCCAGGTCCTGCCGGAGCTTTTCGGTCATTGCCAGCCAATCCGGCAGGTTATCCGGAGCTGCGTTCGCCAGGCCCGTAAGAACCGCCGCCTCGTCTGTGTTGACCAATTTTGCCGGGTCGCCGCTCACCTTCAGGAGCCAAACGTCGTGGATCAGAGTTTCGATGATCTCGAGGTTTTCTTCGAACGATTCCTTGTTTTTGGCGTCCTGCATCTCCTCCGAGATACGCAGCAGTTCAGTACGGTCGACATTCCCGATCGCCGAGCGCAGTACCGTCAGCATACGCTCGCGGCGGGCCTTGAACTTTTCGACATTGATCGACACAGCACGCCCGATGCTGCCCCGCGAGAGCCGTGCGGCGATGCGGGCTTCGTCGTGCGTGAAGGCCCGCTGATCTATCAGGTATCGTTCGACCTTGTCGGCCTCGACCGGAGCGAACCGCAGCAGCTGGCATCGCGATCTGATGGTCGGCAGCAGCGAATCGGGCCGCGAAGTGATCAGAAAAATATGGGTGGTCGGCGGCGGTTCTTCGAGCGTCTTCAATAGCGCGTTGGCGGCCGGATCAGCCATCTTCTCGGCCGCGTCGACGATAAAGAACCTCGCTTTGGCCTCGTACGGATTGTAGTTTGCCTCACGCTCGAGCGACCTGATGCTCCCGATCCGGACATTCCGTTTGAACGGTACGACGGTTCCCACGTCGGGGTGCTCCGAGAAAAAGACCCGGTCAAAATCCTCGCCTTTATCGCTCGCCGGTAGTACGAACTTATCGACCCGCTTGCATGCCGAACAGACATGACAGGCGGCGAGGTCAACCGGCGACGTGCAGACAAAAGCACGAGCGATCTCGAGGGCGAACTGCCTTTTGCCGACGCCTTCGTCACCGGCGAAAAGCAGCGAGTTGGGCACGCGGCCGCCTTTCATCAACCGCCGAATGACGGATTTTACCTGTTCGTTCCCGACGAGAGTATCAAACATTTGAATGCTATTGAGTGTGATGCCCGGCAGCTGCGATCAGGCTCTTTCAACAAGGCCGGCCACCAACTGAGTGACTTCGTGATGAATATCGGCGATCGAGCGGGCGGCGTCGACAACGATAAACCGCTCGGGCTCGCGGCGGGCGATGGCGAGATATTCCTCACGAACGCGTTGGTAAAACTCCGCCTTTTCCGAGTCCATCCGGTTTCGCTTTCCGCCGGCCTCGTCCCGGTCCGCCATTCTTCCAAACGCATCCTCGACCGATATATCAAAAAAGATCGTGAGGTCCGGCTTTAGGCCGCCCGTCGCCAGGCTGATCACCTGTTGGATCGTATCGCTCGAAAATCCGCGTCCCGCTCCCTGATATGCGGTCGTCGCGTCGGCATACCGGTCTGATATAACGACGCGGCCGGCGGCGATCGACGGCCTGATCAAAAATTCGACATGCTGTGCTCGATCGGCGGCAAACAAGAGCAGTTCGGCAAGCGGGGCGACCGTTTCTTCGGTCTCCAGAAACGCCTCCCTAAGGTGCTTGCCCAAGGGCGTTCCTCCGGGCTCGAACGTTGTTATTACGTCCAACCTTCGCTCGCGCAGCACGGCCGCCAGCATCCTCAACTGTGTCGATTTGCCGCTGCCGTCAATTCCCTCAAACGTTATGAATTTTCCCTTCAAGATGCCTGATCAGGTAATGGCCGCCTCTCCTGTGAAATGGACGAGATCGCATGCTTAAAGATCAAGACGTCCGGCCCGCCGACATCGAGCAGGACCGAAAACTTGTCAAAACTCTTGATGCGGCCGGAGACCGTCGAACCCGGCAGCAAATGTATAACTACGGTGATACGCTCACGCCTTGCCGAATTCAAAAACGCGTCCTGAATGTTTTGGGCAGCTTGTTTTTCCATAGCTTGTTCCTCTTCTCTTCAAAAAAGTGCACCGTTAACAGAGATTATCTACTCAGTATAGCAAATTGCTATACCCGCGGATATTTCATTTCGGGGCCGCCGAAAGCGGGCGGGCGGCAAGCACGCGGTCGGCCATTTCCGGGTCGCTGCCAAAACCGTCGAGCCAAATGACGTCCGGCTCGCGGCGAAACCACGTCAACTGCCGTTTGGCATAGTTCCGCACGTCCTGCTGCGACTTTTCGATCGCCTCGGCGAGTGTCCGTTCGCCCCTCAGATACTCACAGACCCGGCGGTACGCGTGAGCCCCGAGAGCGTTGGTACTGTCTTTAACGCCGCTTGCTCGCAATTGTTTCACCTCGTCGACCAATCCGGCTTCAAAATGCCGTTCGGTTCGCCGATCGATCATATCGTACAGTGTCGCTCGCGGAGGATTTAGCACGAATGTCACAATTCGGCCCACAAATTCGGGCGGATCCGCACGCTGCGGACGAATTTCTGATATCCGCCGGCCGGTCTGGAAATAAACCTCAAGAGCCCGGATCACCCGGACGTGGTCTTTTGGGGGAAGGCCCGCGGCGGCGGCGGCGTCGATCCGCGACAGCATTCGATAAAGGTATTCCGCGCCTTTCGCCGCGTGTATCGCCCGAAAGCGTTCCCGCAATTGCTCATCGGTCTTCGGGCTGTCAAAGAGCGGCTGCTTGAGCGTTCGCAAATAAAAGCCCGTACCGCCGACCAGGATCGGCACGCGCCCCCTAGATTCGATCTCACGGATCTTGGCGGCGGCGTCGGCGGCCCAGTCCGCGGCGGTATAATTGACATTGGCGTCGACATACCCGATCAGATGATGCGGCACGCCGCGCATCTCCTCGGCGGAGGGCTTGGCGGTGGCGATCTGTATCTGCTTGTAGATCTGCACCGAATCGCAGTTTATGACCTCGCCGCCGACACGCAGGGCAACCTCGACCCCGAGTTCCGTCTTGCCGGAGGCCGTCGGGCCGGCAATCGCATAAATTGAACCTGGCTCTGTCCTATGCTGCACAACTGAGCCTATAATATCACGTGCCGAAATACCGATGACCATCTCTACCATTTCGATCCTGCTCGCTGCAGCGTGCCTGGCCGGTGCCCTCGTCTCGGTCCTCGGCGAATGGCGAAGATCGGACCCGATCCGCTCTGCAGCCAAGGTCGCGGCAAGCACGGCCTTTATCGCGATCGCCGCGATCAATGGCGCCGCCGCGTCATTTTACGGCCGGGCCATCCTCGCCGCCCTTGTGTTCAGTTGGGTGGGCGACGTACTGCTGCTGTCGGCCCGAAACTCATTCTTGACGGCCGGGATCGCCGCGTTCCTGCTTTCCCATTTTTCGTTTGCGGCGGCGTTTATGTCGCTTGCGGCCGACCTGACAGCTTTGGCCGCGGCACTCTTGATAATGTCGGCGTTTGGCGCCGTGATGCTGCGTTGGCTTTGGCCGCATCTGGACAAATTTTATGGCTTGGCGGTACCGGTCTATGTCCTGGCGATCGTCGTGATGACATCGCTGGCGGCGGCCGTCAGTGTTTCGTCCGGATCGTACGCCGCTCTCGCCGCGGCGATCATTTTCACGGTATCCGACATCGCGGTCGCACGAGACCGGTTTGTTATGCGGAGCATCGTCAATAAAGCGTGGGGACTGCCGCTGTATTACGCCGCACAGATCGTATTTGCCGTTTCGGTTCTATACTATCGATAGTCGCGTGTTCGATCTAATTCTATGACCCGTTGATCCCGTCATTCTGTGGCCGAGGAAACCAAAAATGAAGACTATTTCACTGATAATCATCGTCGCGTTGCTATACCTTTCAGTTCCGGCTCAGCGAGCCGAAAACTACGTCCGTTACGTCAACCCGCTGATCGGCACGCAGCGGATGGGGCACACGTTTCCCGGTGCGACGGTGCCGTTCGGCTCGGTCCAGCTTTCGCCCGACACCGACCAACAGCCGCACAACATCGGCGGAAAATATAACAAAGATACCTATAAATACTGTGCCGGCTATCAATACGACGACACCGAGATCGTCGGGTTTTCGCACACGCATTTCAGCGGCACAGGCCACTCGGACCTCGGCGATTTTCTGGTAATGCCGACGGCCGGGCCGCTGCAGATGGAACCCGGAGCGAAAGGCGACCCGAAAAGCGGTTTTCGCTCGGCTTTCTCTCACGCGAACGAGATCGCCGAGGCCGGATACTACAAAGTAAAACTAGACGACGACAACATCCTCGCTGAAATGACCGCGACAACGCGGGTCGGGATGCACCAATACACCTTCCCGAACGCCTCGCCCGATGCCCACATCATCCTCGACCTGATGCACGGCATTTATAACTACGAAGACAAGAACGTCTGGACCTTTGCCCGCGTCGAAAACGACCACACCATCGTCGGCTATCGCCAGACAAACGGCTGGGCTCGCACCCGTACCGTTTACTTTGCAATGGAATTCTCCAAACCGTTCAAATCGTACGGCTTTCGCGAATTCGGCAAGCAGGACTACAAAGGTTTCTGGCGCAAGTTCGACCAGACAAAGAACTTTCCCGAGATGGCCGGCAAGCAGATCCGGGCGCACTTTGATTTTGATACCAAGGGCAACGAGAAAATTCAGGTCAAATTTGCGATCTCGCCCGTCTCGACCGACGGAGCGAGGGCGAACCTGAAGGCCGAAATTCCGCACTGGGATTTCCAGCGTGTAAAGGCCGAGGCCCAAGCTGCCTGGAACAAAGAACTGAGCAAGGTTCAGATCACCGCCAACAGCGAAGGCGAGATGACCAACTTCTACACGGCGCTTTACCACGCGATGCTGTCGCCGACCGTCTACATGGACGCCGACGGCAGGTACAAGGGCCTCGATCAAAACATCCATCAGGCACAAACCCGCGCATCTGCGTCATCCTCGACACAACGATCAGCGTTCGTGAACTACACCACTTTTTCGCTTTGGGATACGTACCGTGCGCTTCATCCGCTGCTCAATATCATCCAGCCGGCCCGCAACCGCGACATGGTGCGTTCGATGCAGGCGCATTACGATCAGAGCGTGCACAAGATGCTGCCCGTCTGGTCGCATTACGCCAATGAGAATTGGTGCATGATCGGCTATCACAGCGTTTCAGTGGTCGCCGACGCGATCGTCAGCGGCAATCTCACGGGTGCCGAGGCGAACAAGGCGCTCGACGCCTCGGTGCAGACCGCTAAGACCAAGTACTACGACGGCCTCGAATATTACATGTCGCTCGGCTACGTGCCCGAAGACAAAAACAGTTCGTCGGTTTCGAAGACGCTCGAATACGCCTACGACGATTGGGCGATCGCGCAGGCGGCGTACAAGCTCGGAAGGCTCGACGTGTATAACGAATTCCTGAAACGTTCGCACAACTGGAAGAACGTTTACGACGCGTCGGCCGGATTTACCCGGCCAAAGGGCTCGGACGGTAAATTTTTGACCAAATTTGACCCGCTCAAGACCGAAGGCCAAGGCTTTATCGAGGGCAACGCCTGGAACTACAGCCTTTATGTGCCGCATGACGTGCCCGAAATGGTGAAAAAGATGGGTGGCCGCGATGCTTTTGCCAAGCACCTCGACGAGCTATTCTCGATGCACCTGCCGGACGAATTCTTCGCCGAGACCGAGGACATCACCCGCGACGGCATCATCGGCGGCTACATCCACGGCAACGAACCCGCCCACCACGTCGCCTATCTCTACAATTGGACCGACGAGCCGTGGAAGACGCAGGAGCGTGTCCGTATGATCCTCGACCACCAGTATAAACCGGCTCCCGACGGGCTCGGCGGCAATGACGATTGCGGACAGATGTCGGCGTGGTACATCTTCAGCGCGCTCGGCTTTTACCCGGTCGCACCGGCCTCCGGCGAGTATCAGTTCGGCAGCCCTTCGGTCAGGACCGCCGTCATCACGCTCGAAAACGGCAAAAAGCTAACGATCGAGGCCCGCGGTCAATCGCCCACCAATGTCTATGTCCGCAGCATCACGCTCAACGGCCGCCCGATCGACGCTCGTCACATCACTTACAATCAGATCGCCGCCGGCGGCAAACTCATCTACGAAATGACCGACAAACACTGACCACCGACACCCGGATCGAGAGCAAGCATCCCTGCTCTTGTCAGAACCGCCTGCGTCAGCGGGCGGCCAGTTCGAACAAAGGTAAGCCCCGCCTGCACAGCCGGGGGGCCAGATCGCCAGGTAGTCCACGCTGTCCCGGCTGTCCTTGCTGTCCACGCTGTCCCGTCTGTCCACGCTGTCCCTGCTGTCCCTGCTGTCCACGCTGTCCCTGCTGTCCACGCTGTCCTCGCTGTCCACGCTGTCCGCGAGATGTTTCACTTTAGCACGGCAAAGGATGGCTTCGGCGCGAACATCGGCTGCCTTCACACTAGCCAAATATGATTTTCAAAGATCGACGTCCGCAATGCAGCTATAAAACGATATACGATATATGCAACGCCAAAGATCCGCCTTTTTTCGATGTCCCCGGTTCCAAACCCCGATCCTGCAGACCGCTGACCATCTGTACCGGCTTTTTTTTCGTTTGACTTAGATCAAAAGGCGCGTATTATCTACCTACACCTAATCTTCACGGTAATACGGAAAATTTCGGAGGTTCATCGTCCCTATGAACAACGCCAACATTCACGACCGATCCGCGTCCGGACCGCCGAGCGTCGGGTCAGTGGTTCATTATTCAATTTTCACAATTCGAAATTTGACGAGGTCACCGAAGAAATAGGTCAAACAACCAAAGCCAAGATATAAAGATTCCAATGAAAGGATCATCTGAATGGGAGTGGTGCAATAGGCTGCGAGCGTTTCGCAATGATCTGGGGTTCTTGTCACCAAAGGTGACGAAAATTATAGCGTAGGGTGAAACCCTACGTGGTCGAAACCAAAGGAACCGTCGCCGAAGGTGACGAACAATCTTATGCCGCAATCATTGGTCAAAGTTTTGATCCACATCGTATTCTCGACCAAGAATCGCGTGGACATGATCATGCCGGAATTTGAGGCGGCGATGTTCGCTTACATTCACGGCATTGTCGAAAACAACAAGTCAAAACTGATCATCGGAAACGGCACGATGAATCACATTCATCTACTTATTTCACTCGGTCGGACGATCGACATCAGCGAATTGATCGGCGATATCAAACGCAGCAGTTCGCTTTGGGTCAAGTCGCAAGGAGCGTTTCCAGATTTCTATTGGCAGGAAGGCTACGGAGCTTTCTCCATCGGACAGTCGCAGGTCGCCGATGTGAGAAAGTACATCGAAGATCAGAAGATAAAGCACGCCTCGAAGGACTTCAAAACCGAATTTCGAGCCCTTTTGCACAAATACGAAGTTGAATACGACGAGCGATATGTTTGGGGTTGATGTTCGTCTCCGTTGTAGACAAATTGAATATTGAATACCGAATCATGAATATCGAATATCGGCAATGAGCGTTTCGGAACGGGCTTGAGGCGCCGTTGGACACACAAAAGGGTTTGTCACCGAAGGTGACGAAAATTATAGCGTAGGGTGAAACCCTACGTGGTCGAAACCAAAAGAACCGTCGCCGAAGGTGACGAACATGCGGTTAGGGCCAGGGTTCGTCTCCGTTGGAGACGCGATCTCGTACCAACACATTCGTAGGGTTGCACCCTACGCTATAATATCGGTCTCCGTTGGAGACAAATTGAATAACGAATACCGAATCATGAATAGCCGACTGACAGGCTCGCGGGCGGTTCGTGTTAGACTTGGGTAACACGCAATTCAAGGAGAAAACTATGTTAAGAAAAGCATCAGCGGAGTGGAATGGCAGCATCAAGGAAGGCGGCGGACGGATCTCGACCGAGAGCGGTGTGCTCGCGGACACGCAATATTCGTTCAGCACGCGGTTTGAGGACGGGATCGGGACCAACCCCGAGGAGTTGATCGCGGCGGCACACGCCGGCTGCTTTTCGATGGCACTGTCGGGGCAGTTGACCAACGCGGGATTTACGCCCGCGAGCATCAATACGACCGCTGCCGTCCGGCTCGAAAAGCTCGAGAGCGGATTCGCCGTCACAAAGATCCATCTCGATGTGACCGCAAGCGTACCCGAGGCGACTGACGAAGACTTTCAGACCTGCGCCGCTAACGCCAAGGCCGGCTGCCCGATCTCAAAGCTCCTAAACGCCGAGATCACGATGGACGCCCGGCTAGAAAGCTGAGGCCAGATAAATACGCAGCATTGCAAAAGCCAGGATCATTGCGAGCACTATCACGGCTCCGGTGACCTGGCTTTTTGAAAATCTCATACTACTCTGCCAATACTCGACTACGCCGCTAGAGGTCGAACAACCTTCCGGCGGCGATTTTTTGATGCCCGCCACAGGTCATATTGCGACTGCATCCCGATCCAAAGTTCCGGGCTGGTACCGAGAGCTTCGGACAGGCTCAAGGCCATTTCAGCAGAAATGCCCGCATTGCCGTTGAGGATGCGCGAGAGTGTCGCCCGCGTCACGCCTAAGTGCAAAGCAGCGGACGACACCGATACATTGCCAAGATAATCTCTTAATACGGTGCCCGGATGGGGCGGATCAAACATACGCATAAAACCACCTCAGTGATAATCCTGATAATCGACGAGAACCGCATCTTCGCCTTCGAATGCAAATGTGAGTCGCCAATTACCGCTGACATCTATCGACCAGTGGCCATCGAGTTCACCTCTCAATTGATGCAGACGCCACCCTGGAGCGTTCATATCTTTAGCCATCCTCGAATTGTCGAGAGCAAATAACTGGCGGCGAAGCTTGTCAGCATGCTTCGGCTGAATACCCGACTTCGATCCGGTCGTAAAGAAACGCTCAATGCCTTTGTGCCGAAAGGACTTGATCACAACATCAGTGTATAGTCTACCTATACACCTGTCAAGTATTATTTCCCCTCGAACAGCAGTGCCGGATCGATCTTGAACTGGAGCATTTTGGCAGATTCGCGGCCGCCCGAGCATACTTTCGCCGTTCGATTTTTGTAAAATATCCGTGGGATGTTCATCCAGACTGTTTGGAATCGGCGATGGTGAAGATGACGTTGAGAACAGAGTTGATCAGCCGGCCCGACGGAGGGTCGCTTGCAGTGACACGGACATCGGCAGAACCTGAGTGCCTGTTGGTACATGGCGCGACCGAGACCGCTGAGGCTTGGGCGGCACTTTTGAAATACTTCGACGCTGCGGGACGCGGTGGTGCGGCGGTCGATCTGCGTGGCCACGGCAAGAGCAGCGGGCACGAAGTTCTCCAGAACGCCGGCATCAATGACTACGTGGAAGATGTGCTGACTGTTTTGTCGAGCTACCCGCGGATTCGAACGCTCGTCGGACATTCGATGGGCGGGCTCGTCGCACAGCTCGCGGCGGCACGGGCCGATCTTGACAGTTTGGTGCTTGTAGCGTCTTCGCCGGTTGGCGGGATGAAGGCGGATGGCATGCGGATGGCGCTAAGGCATCCGTGGACATTTATCGCCGCTTCCCTCAGGCGAAGTTTCCGTCGCTTGTACGATAATGAGCGGGTTGCAAGGTCGCTGCTGTTTCACCGAAACACGCCAGATGCGGTTGTTCGGAGTTTTGTTTCTTCACTGCAGGAAGAGTCTTGGCGTGCCGGCAATGAAATGAATACGCTTTTGCCGGACCCATCGAGCGTTAAGTGCCGCGTTATCGTTTTGGCTGGAGCCGAGGATCTTATGGTCTCGCGGCAGTCATCCGAGCGAACGGCTCAGGCGTACAACGTGCGGCTTGAGGTACTGGAAAACTGCGCTCATGCGATCCCGGCCGAGGCCGAACCGAGCGTGTTGGCGGGTCTAATTAACGATGGACGACCTTAGACCGGCCCAGCCTGGCCTCGATCGCAGACGCGACGGTACCATATTGGGCTCGGTCATTTAGGATATTTGACCGAAACCCTCATTTCCCCTCGAACAGTAGTGCCGGGTTGATCTTGAACTGGAGCATTTTGGCAGATTCGCGGCCGCCGTCGCCGCCCTTTCGCTGGACCGTGATGCGGCCGATCTTGAGGTTTCCGTTGCGGGTCAGCTCGACATTGCCCTCGCTGTAGAATTTGATCGCATAAGCGTCGGTCCTCAACACCCAACGCGGTTTGTCTGACGATTTGAGTGCGACCATGATCCAGCCGGCGGCGTGTTCACCGTCACCGGAGAAAAGGTCCGAAACGATCATCTCTTTGTTTGCGGTAAAAAAATCGATAACGGCCTTCTGCGTCGCCGCGTCGAGCTCGTTCAGGTACATCCGCTTCGGATCCTTTGACGGTCTGTCCGGCGGCGTTTCACCGACGAACAACTTGAGCGCCGCCTCGACATCCGCCGGTATCTTCCACATTTTTACATAGTGTGCGAGCCACCGTTTATCGATCTGATTAAATCCGTTCTCGCTGCTGACGAGTTTGATCGAGATGCCCTCTTTGCGTTCGCCGGCCTTGGTCCTGACCACGATCTCGACATCGGCTTTTTCGCCGTGCGGCTTGGTCGCCGTGACACCCTCGATCTCGGTCAGCTTATAGCCCATCGCGCCCAGCCAGACCTTGGCGTCGTCATCGGCTCGCCAATTATTTAGTTTGTCGCGGATCTCGTCCTCATTCTTAAAGCCGTTTTTGGCCGTTTCAGACCCGAGCTTGACCTGAGCTGGCGTCGCCGTTTGGCCGAAAACGGGCACCAGCAAAACCGCTGTCAAAATGACCGTGAGAACCGTCGATCGAAAGTAAAACCGCATAGATACCGCCTTGTCGAATACTGCCGCCAATAGTAACATACGTGCGATCGGGAGAGAACCAATATGCAAATCGCCGCACTCGTCGTCACGGGGATCGTCGCCGCACTTCACCTGTACTTTCTGGTGCTCGAGATGTTCCTCTGGGACAAGGGGCCGGGAACGCGCGCCTTTGGGCACACGCCCGAACAGGCAGCGGCGACCAAGACGCTGGCCAAGAATCAGGGACTGTACAACGGCTTTCTCGCGGCCGGCCTGATCTGGGGAATGTACGAGATGAGCCGGGACTGGCACACCGGTTTTCACATCCTGATATTCTTCCTGACGTGCGTTATCGTCGCCGGCATTTTCGGCGCCGTGACGGCGAGCCGCAAGATACTCTTTGTCCAGGCTGTACCGGCACTCATCGCCCTGATCCTGCTGCATTTTAGATAGATCGGTCTTTTGGTGCCTTCCGGCCGCACTGTGTGATAACGCGATGCCGTCCGCGGGCCAAGAAAACCCTTTGCCGTGCCGGCGCACCGTGTTATTATTTCGTAATTCAAAAAACCCTTAGCTTTCAATTTGGGAGAGATCTATGAAGTCGTTGTTTCTCGCCGTTCCCCTTGGCCTCGTGCTATTTTCGTCCGCTGCTCTGGCGCAGTCGGCGGTTCCGCTGCCCGCACCGACACCGACACCGGCCGTTAAACCCGAAGATGTCGTTGTCATCTCGACCAACCTTATCCAGATCGACGCGACCGTTACGGACAAAAGCGGCAAGGTCGTAAAAGGGTTGACGGCCGATGATTTCGAGATATTCGAAAACGGCGTCAAACAGCCGATATCGCAGTTTTCGTACGTTGACCTTCGCCCAAGCGGAGACGACGGCGACGGTGACGCCGGGCGTTCACGCACGGACAATCTGCCGCAGCCGACCGCCTCGACACCGCTCCGTCCCGACCAGATCAAGCGGACGATCGCGATGGTCATCGACGACCTCGGGCTGTCTTTTTCAAGCACGTTTTTCGTCAAGGCCGCGATGAAAAAATTTGTCGATCAGCAGATGCGGCCCGGCGACCTCGTGGCGATCATCCGGACCGGCGGCGGCATCGGCGTGCTGCAGCAATTTACATGGGACAAGCGCGTGCTGTACGCCGCGATCGAAAATCTAAAGTTCAACCCCAACAGCCGCTCGGGCATTTCGTCATTTGCCCCGATCCGGCCGAGCGACAAGGAGGAATTCAATTCGGTAATGACATCGGTCGCCCGCGGCGAATTTGACCTCGAGGGGCCAGTGCTCGGTGTCGCCGAGGACCTCGCCGCTGATCAGGCGTTTCAGGATTTCCGTGCGGATGGCTTTGCCGTCGGAACGCTCGGCGCGGTCGGATACGTTATCCGCGGCATGTCCGCCCTGCCCGGCCGAAAGGCCGTAGCCCTGATGTCTGAGGGCTTTTCGATGTTTGACCGCGACGGCGGCATCAACCCGCGCATCGACAGCGCTCTGCGCAACCTGACCGAGACGGCCAACCGTTCGTCCGTCGTTATCTATTCGATCGATCCCCGCGGGCTGGTCGCTCCCGGAGCGAACGCCTCGGACTACGCGGTCGGGCTTCGCGACGATATGTTCGCGATGGACGCAAAGGTCCGTGCCCGCGAACGCGATTACGAAAATTCGCTGCAGGCGCTCAAGTTTTTGGCCGACGAAACCGGCGGCGACGCCTACATAAGCCAAAACGACATCAGCAAGGGCATCGAAAAGGTCCTCGAAAAGCAAAACGGTTATTACCTGATCGGTTATGAACCGGACGACGAGACGTTTGACCCTGCGACCCGCAAATTTAATAAGCTGAGCATCAAATTGAAGCGGCCCGACCTCAAGCTCAGCTATCGCAGCGGATTTTTTGGCGTCGAATCGTCAAAGGCTCCCGTGCGACCGCGAAGCGCGCTTCAGCGGATGGCCGACGAACTGAATTCGCCCTTTGCCAAAAACGAGCTAGACCTCAAAATGAACGCCCTCTTTCTGCAAAATCAGAAAGGTGCGGCGATGAGGTCGTTTATCCACATCAAGGGCGGAAATATCAATTTTGCCGTTCAGCCTGACGGCTCGTACAAGGCTGAGTTTAACGTTCTGGCCCTCATCTTTGACGATAACGGCGTGGTCAAGGAGTCGGTCGACCGCGAAGAGACGGTCTCGCTCAAGGCTGACGCCTATCAGGAGGTCAGCGCCAAGGGGCTCGTATATTCACTGAATGTTCCGATCAAGGTCGCCGGCCCGTACCAGATGAAGATCGTCATCCAGGACAAAGCCTCGCAAAAGATCGGCTCGGTCAGCCAGTTTATCCAGATCCCAAATCTCAAGAAATCATCGTTTTCGCTTTCGGGCATAGCCCTCAGCTACGACCGTCAGGCCGGAACGGACACCAATATCGTTCAGACCGACGAGCAGCGTGAGATCGCGCTTCGTCAGTTCAGGGCCGGGCGAATGCTCAGATTCGGCTTTGCGATATATTCCGCCAAGGGCGAAACGGCGCAGTTGACCAGTCAGATCAGGCTATTTAAGGACGGCCGCGAAATATCGCGCTCACCCGAACTGCCGGCGAACGCCCTGGGCAAACTCGACCCCAAGAATATCAATGTCAGCGGCGTTTTCGGGCTGGACAAGGCTCTGCCGGCCGGCGATTACATCTTTCAGGTGATAATCCGCGACAGCCTGCGGGGCAAGCGCACGCTCGCCGCCGAGTCGATCGATTTTGAGGTAATAAGGTAGCCTAGTTGACGTGCGAATCGTATCCGTCGCCCGGCAGGTGAAATCCGGCCGCGACCGGACCGGCGGACAGGTCTTCGATAACGACGATCTGATCCCGGCCGCGTTTCTTGGCTTGATAGAGCGCCCGGTCGGCCGTGCTGATCAACCGGTCCTCGGTCATCCCGATGACAGGCCGCATCGTGACCAGGCCGACGCTTACCGTGAGAATTTCGGACGTGCTCGACCCGCTGTGCCGTATGCCCAGAGCCGCGACGCTGCGGACCGCTTCCTCGGTGATCGTAAGTGCTCCGGCCGCGTCGGTCCCGCCCAATATCAGCGCAAATTCCTCGCCGCCAAAGCGTGCGACCAGGTCGGTCGGACGCTTAAGCGTATCGGCAAACGCCTGCGCAACCCGCTGCAGGCAATCGTCGCCGGCCTGATGCCCGTATGTATCGTTAAACAGCTTGAAGTGATCGATGTCGATCAACGCCAGCGATATCTCGGTGCGAAATCTGATCGCCCGATGCCATTCGTCCGCCAAAAAGCTCTCAAATCGCCGGCGATTGCCGATCTTGGTCAGCCCGTCGGAATTGGCAAGGCTCTCGAGATGTTCGTTGGCCCAGGCGAGTTCGGCGGTTCGTTCCGCGACGAGCTTTTTGAGCTTGCGTTCCTTATCGACAAGTTGGTAAAAGCTGATCTTCCAGATCACCAGCATGACAAGCAGCACGACCAGAGCGGCGACCAGATAAAAGAGCGTCGTTTGATAAAAGAACGGCGCGAGTTCGATGCTCGTCTCGGCGTCGTTATTGCTCCAAACGCCGTAACTGTTGGCCGCCCGTACCCGAAACGTGTAATTGCCCGGCGGCAGATATGAATAGAACGCCGTCCGGCGCGTCCCGGCCTCGACCCAATCGTCATCATAACCGTCGAGTTTGTACTGAAACTTGATCTGCTCCGATTTGATCAGGCTGATGCCGGTGTAGCGGATCTCGATGTCCTTTTTCCCCGCTTCGATCTTGATTCCGTTGCGAAAATCGACGGGCGACCGCTCGACCGACATATCTTCGATCACGACCGTCGGCGGCATCGGGTTTGATCTCTCGGAAAGCGGGTCGACGACCGCGATGCCGTCCTGCGTCGGAAACCAGAACTTACCGTCATCCGCGCGAAAACTCGCCGGTTGACGCCCGCCGTTGCACTCGGTCGAGAGCATGCCGTCCTCTTTGCCGTAGCCGACGCTGTTTATCCGCTTGATGCTGCCCGCAGCAAAATCGTCCAGCTCAGCCCGGTTGACTCGATAGATGCCGCGGTTTGAACTGATCCAGAAAAATCCGGCCGCGTCCTCCTCGATCGCAAAGACGCCGCTGTTGTAAAGGCCGTCGGTCTCCTTATAATTGACGAACTTGCCGTCCTTGAAACGGCTCATTCCTTCGTCGTAAGTGCCGATCCAGAATGTACCCGACTTGTCCTCGTAAATGGCCCTGACGTAGTTGCCTGTCAGGCCGTCCTTGGTCGTATAGTTTGTGAACCGGCCATTCTCAAATTTGCTAAGGCCGCCGTAACCGCCGAACCACATCGAGCCCTTCGAATCCTCGAATACGAGCGTCATGAACTCGTTCGGCAATCCGTCCTTTACGTTATAGAGCCTTGTGAACCTGTAGTCGTTGAACTGGTAAATACCTTTATTGGTCGCCGCCCAAACATTGCCGCTGCGGTCGCCCTTGATCGAAAAGACGTGGCAGTCGGCGATAAGATTTTTCGCGATGCCGTTCTCGACCAGAAAAATGCCGCCGTTGATGCCGACCCACATCTTTCCCTGATCGTCTTCCCATATCGACTGGATGGACATTCGGCCCGATTCCCATGTTGTGTTCCTCGGCCCGTCCGGAATGGCGGCCCGGATATCGTACGGCTTGAAAACACCGTCGCGATAGATGCTCATTCCCTTTGACGTCCCGATCCACACGTCGCCGCTGCGTGTGCGGTAGATCGGATAAACTTCCGAATGCCCGAGCCCGTCCTTCTTGCTGTAGCTTCGGATCGCGGCGTTTCGGCGGCGATAGAGCCCATGGTCGGTCGCCAGCCAGGTCGTGCCCTCGCGATCGTTAAAAATATCCTGGATCGACGCAGCGGTCAGCCCGAAACTGCTTCCCCAGAGCGTGACCGAGTCGTCCTTGATCTGCACCAGACCGACGGTCGTACTCGAGGCACCGCCCGACGCGAGCCAAACGCTGCCGTCGGGTTCTTCCCAAAACGAGTGATAGATCGAATTGATGACAAGTCCGTCCTTTTGGTCAAACGTGCGGATCCTGCCGCCGCTGATATGATGGACGCGGTTTTCGCCGACCCACAGCGTTCCGGCATTGTCCTCAAAAAGATTGGGCTTGAGCTTGTAGCCGGACAGGTCGAGAGGCGTATAGAAAGTGGCTCCGTTCTTTGTTTCGGTCACACCGCTCGGAGTGACGCTCCAGACACTGCCGAGTTTGCCGTTGACGACAAGCGGTTCGGCCGACTCGTCTTCCCGCTCGATAAACTCGAATGTTCGGCCGACGAGCCGGTACCAACTCTTGGTGGTGCGGTCCTCGTCCTCGACCAAAAACCGCAGTTCGCCGCCCGGTTCGCGCCGGATCTTGGCAATATAATGGCCCGGCACCTCCTCTGACGTAAGCGATGTAAACGCCCCGTCGCGGTAGATCGTCAGGATGCCGTCCTCCATCGTCGTGGCGTAGATCGCCCCGTCGATATCAGCGTAAATACCGGTAAAACGGTTGTTGATGATGCCTTTGGTATTGCTTTTGTTAAATGTGGTGAACCGAACGCCGTCAAACCTCACCAGCCCGTCAAAGGTCGTGAACCACAGATAGCCGTCCTTGGTCTGGGTGATCTGGCGAACGCCGTTCTGCGGCAGGCCGTTGTCGGTCGTCCAATTATCAAAGCGGTATTCGCCGCTGATCGGTGACCAGGCGGCGATGCACAAAAATAGTATTGTGCCCGAAATGATCTTGTTAAATAGGTCCATTGCGCCGAGGATCGTTCAGCTGAGGCAGGAGCGTACGAATACGCCAACAATATTAAACACTTTTTAACGCCGAAAAGTCAACGAAAATCGTCGGCCGACCGGCCGGCAAAATGGACCTCGCGCGTGACGGATCGGATCGTCACGTCCGGTCATAGATAATTGATATTTTGGGGAGATCAAACCCTGCGGCAAGCGCCGAGAGCTATGGCGGGAGGTTCGGTTGATGAGGAATTCGGGACGATCGGCTGACGCGATCAGTACGACTTCGTAATTTCGACGCCCGTGTAATAATGCTTGATGATCTCGTCGTATTTAACGCCCATTTTTGCCAGGCCAAAGGCTCCGAATTGGCACATTCCGACGCCGTGGCCCCAACCGCGTCCGGTGAAGGTATAGCTGGCGACCGTGCTGCCCGAATAACGCTTATTCATCACGAACAGCTGTTCCGGCAGCCGCAGGGCCGAGCGGATCTTGCCGCCTTTGAGCGTCTTGATGCCGTTTGAACCGACGATCTCGAGTTCGATCGGGCGGCGGGAGTATCCGACCTTTTTGATATTTACGTCAAAGAGTGTGCCGATGCCGCGAACGTACCGCGACAGCCGCGACTGAACCTCGCCGGCGGACGCGGATTTGTTCCACAGCGTCCAGGGCGACATACGTTCGGCGGTGGTCGGGGTTTCGGTCGGTTCGACCTCGAGGTATTTGACCGCTCCCAGTGCGTCCAGCTGATAATTCAGCTTTTCGCCGCCGAGCAATGCGACCTCACGGACGGGATAAAAGGTGCCGCCAAATTCACGAAACAGGAAAACGTCGGGCCGGATCGCCAGCGGCCGATCTGTCTTGCCGCTGCGGAGCATCAGTTTGCCGTCAACGCTCGTGCCGGCGGTTGCCGACTGCATTTCGGGCATCCATTTGCGCTTGTCGTAGATCTTGCGGATCAGTCTCAGCGTTCTCGCCCGCGAAAGCGGCATATTCGGCCGAAATGTCAGATCGGCGTTAAGCGAAAAATAGCCGTCGCGGAGCAGCAACGCGATCTCGGCACGTCGTTCACGCGGCACCTCGGCCGCGTCGGCGATCGCCAGATTGTAATTAATGTCCGACTCGGTCAGCATCGTGTCAGCATAACCGGGAGCGTAAATGAGGCTCGCGATGACCCTGGCGAGTTCGGCCGGCTTGGCGGTATCGCGATTCACGGCCGGGTTCGGCTTACCAAATTTGACTGCCAGATTATTCAACCAATTGGACAGCTCGCTTTCCGTCGGCACGTCCTCAAACCACTCGTCGGTCATCTGTCCGCCCGAATGCTGAAAACCGTTGGCGGCCAGTATCGACATCAGCCGAACAAGTTCCAGGTTTGCCTCGTCACGCAGTTTCGACGGCACACGGCTGGTCCTGATCATGAACGGTTCAAAATGCCTGCGGCCCTCGAGCGAGCATTCCACCCCGACCAGATACGGCTCGGCGTGGTCAAAGATATTCTCGCTGCTCTCGGTCCGGCCGCCGCAGGTCGATGTGTAATAGGCCATGATCGGCTTGCCGTGATAGGTCGCGACCATCCCGCGGGTCTCACGCACGGCCTGGGTGCCCATCTTGGTCTCGATCGACACGCCCTTGTAAACCTGCGACGAGACGGTCGGGACCATATCAAATCCCTGTTTGCCAAATGTGCCGATATTCGCGACCGCGTAGGTGCGGGCGGCGACGGCCTGCGCCTTTTGCGCTTCGAGCTGCGGCAGCCCGAGTTCGCTCGGTACGACGCCAAGCAGATATTCCTCGAGCGGGACGACGTTGACCACGGTCAGGCTGCCCTTCGCGTTGACAAACACCTCGATCTTACCGCGATATTCCTTGCCGTTGAGCCGCACCGGATTGGCACGTTCATTCAGCGACCCGAAAGCTACCGATTTGAGCGACCTGAAACTCGATTCGGCAACCGGAGCGTTGACGATCACCTCACGAAGGTTCGGATCGACGCTGCCTGAGACGATCGCGTTCGAGGAACCTATCGGCTTGATCAAACTTCGGACATCGCTCGGCCCCTGTGTCTTTAATTGCTCGGAAAGCGCGATCGCGTCCGGCGACACCACGGTCTTCCTTTCGGTGACCGTCACGGCGTCGTCAAATCCCTTATCGGCCAGTTTGGACTTGAGTTCGTCCGCCTCGATGATCGAATCCTTGATGGCACCGACCCAGACCTTCCAGGTATTCGTCGCGGTATCCAGGCTCGCAAAAGCCGTTTCGCCGGTCGCCTCGCGTATCTCTCTGGCGAGCGTGGTCGCCTCGGTCTGCGTCGGCAGATTTTGAAATTCGATACGATAATTTTCGACCTCGGGCGGGCGGTACGCACGTGCCGACACTGTCACCTTGTTAGTCGCCAAAAGCTTTTTCTGCTCATCAGGGCTGACCGCGACCAAGGCCGAATCTCCCGTCGTGATCGACACCGACGAGGCATTGGTCGAAAGCCCGATGCGGATCAGCGGCTCGGCCGGCAACTTGAATACTTCGTACTCGCCGGCGGCCGTCACGTTCGACGCCAGTACCGCCGTCCAAAACACTAATAGCGACTTGCTCAAAAACTTCATAGTGCAATATTACCAAAACATGGAAAGTGAAAGGTTACTTTTCCAGGGCATTAAAAATGAACGGGAACGTCGCCCACGACTGCCCGCGGTGCTGCGGCCTAAAGGCGAAGAGTATGATCTTGCCCTTTCCGACCGGCGCCTCGACCAGAGCCGCCTTGTCGTTCAGGTACTTTTCGCCGAGCATCCAGCCGGACAAAAGGGCGTTCTTTGTCGCATATCTGGCAACGACCGTGACCGGCGCATCGGCCGCGACCTCATAAGCCGCGCTGTTTGCAAAGTATGCGGCGACCTCATCGCGCAGCCCCTTGCCGAGTTTGTTCTGATTATCGACATCGAGCTTTACGATCGATCCGGGATTGTAAAACTCGCTTCGCTTGAGCCCGCTCAGCACGTTCTTTATCGGCAGTCCGAATGCTCTGATCACCATATCGCACGAATCGTCAAAACAAATGAGCTTGCCGCCGTCGTTAACGTATTTCTTGAGATTGGCGAGGCCTTCTTCGCCGATCCCGCCGGCAAATTCGGCCGGGTAACGCTCAGCACTCAGTCCCCTGACGATCGTATTTTCATTATCGGCGGGCAGTATCACGGCATCGCAATCAACCGCAGGTCCGGGTACGACAGTCCGCTCACAGACAAAATTACCGGCCCTCACGTCGCTGTCGGACAGGCGGCGGTAAACGATGCTGAAAGTGTCGAGCAAAAGCCGCGTCCAGCCCTCGTCCATGGAGCTCGTCCATCCGCGGTAAAGTGCCACCTTTGGAACGCTCTTGAGCGGATATTTGGCTCCCTTGAACGGTGTGCCGGTCTGGTTCAGTCCCAACGCGGCGCGCACCTGGTTGATGTACGTGATGCGTTTCAGCGACGGCCTGTCCTTTTCCAGGTCGCGTATCTCCCATGCCGGCTCGTACTCGACGCCCATCTGCAGCGGCAATGTCCACCCGGCGACATCGTAGGGCACTTCCGCCTCGCCGTTCGGCAGCAGTCGGTTTGGATACACCTGTTTCTCGAACAGGCTGAGAATGTTGTTCTTCTGCGGTTGATTGACGAAGATCAGATAGCCGCCGAGCGGCATTTCGTGAAAATCGGCTTTGGGCATCATCTTGACCCACAGTTCGCGGGTCATCTCGTGGACCTCGACGCCCTGTTCCGTCAGTATCTCGATAAACCGTGCGACCGCCTCGGCGTTCGGCTGGCCGGCCGCGACGACAAATGCCAGCGGCTCGTCGGCCTTTTTTATGAGATTCGCCTTGCCGTGATCATAAAAATTGCGCAGATATCGCGGCCGGAATTTTGCCGCCATCTGCAGCAGGCTGCGCGACGCTATCATCTCGATATTCGCGATATCCGCGGGCCGCCAAAGGCCGCCTTCCCATGTTTCGGGATAGTTGGTCGCGGTTTCCAAAAGGTTCGGCAGGCCCCGCGTGTTGCGGTTGCGGGCGAGGTCCTCGCGCTTTATCGTCACCGGCGACATCAGGCTCGCACTGGCCGCCTCCGACAAAATTCCGATCGAATTGTGATAGTACGGTGCCGAACGAAACCCGCCATGCCACCAAGTGTCGTAGGTCGAGTTTGTCGCGACTCCGGCGACGCCGCTCGCCTGCAGGTCGGCCGCCATCTTGTAACCGATCAGCCCGACCTCACGCAGTATCGACGGCGAAACCCGCGGGTTCGGCGGGTCGTAAAACGGCGGAATTATGAATCGCGACGCATTTTGTCCCTGCTGATGGACATCGTAAACGAACTGCGGGAACCACTGCTGCCAGAAAAGCCGGTTGATCGCCTGTGTCTCGACCAGGTTAAGCATAAACCAGTCGCGATTGTTGTCGTGGCCGGCGTAATGATGATAAAGCTCGGGCGGCGTGGTTCCCTCGCTTTTGGTGCCGAGCGTCTTTCGATACCAGTCAGCGACGATCTTGATGCCGTCCGGGTTTGACGACGGTATGAGCAGGAGGATCGTATTGTCCAGTATTTCCCTGGTGTCGGCGTCGGTCGCGGTCGCCAGCTGATACGCAAGATTCATCGACATCTGCGACGCTACGATCTCGGTCGAGTGGATCGAGCACGATATCGAAACGATCGACTTGCCGTCGCGAATCAGCCCGGCGAGTTCGGCCTCGTCCCTGATCGTTCGCGGATCGGCGAGTTTAGCGCTTATCTGCCGGTACTTTTCCAGATTGCGGATATTCTGCGGCGACGAGATAAAAGCGACGATCAGCGGCGCACCGTTGGTCGTCTTTCCGATCTCGCGCACCTCGACCTTTGGGCTGGCGGCGCCGAGCTTTCCAAAATAATCGACGATCTGTCCCCAGTCGGCGATCGTCTTGTCATCGGTCGGCTCAAAGCCCAAAACCGATCTCGGGCTCGGCACTTGAGCGACAATAGCCAGCGAAAATAGTAAAATCAGACCGCTGATCCGCAAAGATCGAAAGCTTGCAAACGAGATTTTCATACTTGTTGAATTGGAAATATACCGATGCCCGAAACTCCGGCTGAAAACAGATCTGCCCCCGAAAATATCTCCGGCGAGATAGAAAAGGCCATTGTCGAAAATAAAAAATTGACGTTTCCCGTCAAAGAGTCTAACAAATCGCGCCTTGCCGGGAAAATTAGATATTGGTGGAGTTGGTTTGTCGCCGGAACATTGATCCTGTTGATCGCGACACCTGTGATGATAGTTCTGTTCATCATCAACCGGCGCATTTGGCTGTATCCCTTTACCGCATGGGGGGCGCGAACGTGGCTCCGGGCTTGCGGAGCGACGGTCACGGTCCGCGGCGGCGACCAACTCGACCCTGACAGGAATTATGTTTTTGTCTCAAATCACCGCTCGTATCTCGACACCGCTACGCTGTTCTTTTTCGCCGGGCGAAAGATGGGCCTGGTCGCCAAACGTGAGTTGCTGAAGGTACCTATTTTCGGGCAGGGAATGAACTTTGTGAACATCATCGCCATCGATCGCTCGAACCCTGAACGTGCCATGAGGTCGATGGAAAAGGCACGACAGGTGATGGCCGGCGGTTGTTCGTTCGGCGTTTTTGTCGAGGGGACAAGGGCGATGCCCGGCGAACTGCTTCCGTTCAAGAAAGGGGCATTTCACCTCGCTCTTCAGACAAATTCGCCCATCATTCCCGTGGCGATCAAAAACACCGACTGGATGATGGGCAAACGGACCGGCGTGGCTTTTGCCGGCGAGATCGAGATGGTACTGCTGCCGCCGATCGAGACCTCGGACCTCGGAGCCGACGCGATTCCCGAACTCATTCGGGCGACCCGGACCGCGATCGCCCACGAACTCGCCAAACAATAATTTCCGACAACCGTTCTACGGCTTTTTCGGCGTCGGCGACGGTGTCGGCTTTACTTCCGGATCGGCCACATCGTCGAGGATCTTGACGTCGGTCCGTCCGACCTTGTAGTCCGAATATTTGACGCGCATCTTCAGCTTAACGACCTGCCCGTTGTCAAAGACCAGGTCGTCGTCAGATCGGGCGTCGACGGGGAACCAGTACTTGCCGTCGATCTGCTCGCGCGTCGTCTCAACGATCGGAAACTTGTTCTGCTTGGTCTCGGGCACCGCTTTCCCGCGTGATTTGAGGATCATTAGATCCTGAACGTCAACCCATATCCGTCCGACGAACATGCGCTGTTTCGACTTTTTAGGGTCGGGAATGACCTTCGGTGCGACGTCGAAAACGTACAGGTCAAAATCATCGATCCGCTCGATCCCCAGATAATTGAAATTGTATTGCGGGATCGCGTACGGCTCGAGAGCAAACGGATTGACGCCGCCGAGGTCCTCGAGATCCTCGGGCGTGACCGTCATCTCGGTCAGGGTCGAGATGGGAGCGAACAATATCTTCTCAAATCGGCCGCCATCCGAATTGAACGTCATGAACGAATCACGCCGGTACGTGCCGGTGATCTGCCCGCCAAGCCCGATGTTGCTCAACGACGCCCTCCGGATAAAGACGTAATCCTTTAAGGCCTCGCGAAATGCCGACTCGTTTTCCGAGACCTTTTTGATGATCCGGGTGATCTCGGCCGGCGGCAGCTCCTTGCGGACGATCGTGGTCCCCTGAGCAAATGCCGCGGTCACCGACGTTATCACAAAAACGATGCTGAAAATGACTGATTTTTTCATCATTACTCTCTTTGGGTCAGTATATAGATGCGAACCGTTCCCATTTGGTTGACCACCGTGCGGCACGCGTCCGCCCGGATCGAGCACACAGGACCGTGAGCCTTAGAGTATCGCATAAGAGCCGATCTCTGTC
>JBGAOU010000025.1:0-53059 GCA_044221625.1 Pyrinomonadaceae bacterium
GCTGCAGCTTGGCGTGCTTTTGGCTGGATCGATAATTACCGAAAAGATCTTTAATTGGCAGGGACTCGGCCTTTTGCTGCTCGAGGACGGTATCGGCAAGCGCGATTACCGTTTGGTACAGGGCTGTGTGCTTGTGATAAGCGTGACATTTATCGTCGCCAATTCCCTTACGGATTTTGTTTACCGGCGGCTCGATCCGCGTATTCGACTGAGTTAGATGAACCGGCTCACATACATCGGTATCGCGATCGCGTCCGTCGTCGTCCTGGCGGCGATATTCGCATCTGTCTTTGCGACCCACGATTACAATGCCCAAAACCTGATGTTGCGATACGCCGCTCCGAGCGGAGAGCATTGGTTTGGCACCGACGCTCTCGGACGTGACATCTTTTCGAGGGTCTTGTTCGGGGCCAGAATATCGCTGCAGGTCGGTATCACGGTCGTATCGGTATCGGCGGTCGTCGGGACCGTTCTGGGTGCCTTGGCGGGTTTTTACGGCGGCGTTGTCGACAAGTTTCTGTCCGGCTATGTTTTTAACGTCTTTTTGGCGTTTCCGGGGCTGCTGCTGGCGATCGCCCTAGTGGCGTTTCTCGGTGCCGGCCTGGGCAAGCTGATCCTGGCACTTTGCGTGATCGGCTGGGTCGGCTATGCCAGGGTAATGCGCGGACAGGTCCTGAAGGTACGAGAGTACGATTATGTACAGGCCGCTCGGGCCCTCGGGGCAAGCAATATGCGGATATTGTTCACCCACATTTTGCCTAACGCCATCCAGCCGCTGATCGTTCAGTCTTCGCTCGGAATGGCCGGTGCGGTCCTGTCCGAGGCGTCACTTTCGTTCCTCGGACTCGGCGTTCCGTCTGTCCCGAGCTGGGGAACGATGATCGACGAAGCACGCGGATTTGACCTGTTGATAAATTCGCCGCATGTCCTGCTGTTTCCGAGTTTGGCTATCGCACTGACCGTTCTTGCTTTTAATTTCATCGGCGACGGCCTCCGCGAATATCTTGACCCCAAACAACGAGCCCGATAAGTATGTCTGACCTCCCGATCAGGTATTTCCCTCTCGGTGACGCCGCACTGACCGTTGAGTTCGGCACCACGATCTCCAAAGAATTGAACATGAAGGCAGTCGCCCTTTCGCAGGCGATCGAGGACGCCCATTTTCCATGGGTGATCGAATCAGCTCCCGCATATGCCTCAACCACTGTTTTTTACGACCCGCTTGCCGCGAAGCGATATTTCCCCGAAAGTGAACTCGCGTTCACGGCAGTTAAGAACGCGATCTCCGGCCTTATACAAGGCCTTGGTGAGAGCGGTCCATCCTCTGAAGCCCCGTGTATTGAGATCCCGGTCGATTTCGGCGGCGAAGCGGCACCGGATATCGACTTCGTCGCTGAAAATGCCGGTCTGGAGATACCCGAGGTGATCGATATTTTCACTACGATCCAATATCGGATCTATATGCTTGGCTTTTTGCCCGGATTCGCATACATGGGCGAGATCGACGAGCGGATCAAGACACCGCGACGCCGTACGCCGCGAACGTCCGTGCCAAAAGGCAGTGTTGGTATCGCCGACCGGCAAACCGGAATTTACCCACTGCGGTCGCCGGGCGGTTGGCAGATCATAGGCCGGACTGATATCGAGCTTTTCACGCCGTTTGGCCCGGAACTCACGCTGCTTCGCCCGGGCGGTTTAGTCCGATTTGTCGCGATATGAGCCACCTAAAGATTAAAAAGGCAGGACTGCTCTCCACTGTGCAGGATCTTGGACGGCCCGGATCTCGAAAGTTCGGCGTAAATCCCGGCGCCGTGATGGACCGGCGTTCTGCGGTAATCGCGAATGGACTGGCCGGAAACGAACCGTCGGCCGCCGTTATCGAGATGCACTTCCCGGCGGCGGAGATCGAGTTTAGCGATGAGCGCATTTTTGCCATCGGCGGTGCGGATTTCAGTGCCACTTTAGACGGGG
Source organism: Pyrinomonadaceae bacterium (assembly GCA_044221625.1). Lineage (GTDB taxonomy): Bacteria > Acidobacteriota > Blastocatellia > Pyrinomonadales > Pyrinomonadaceae > OLB17. The sequence continues at coordinate 1,972 of JBGAOU010000025.1, forward strand.
TCGCGATCAGCAACTGGCGCTGTCACCGGGCCATTCCGGGCAGCCTGCTGCGTTTCGAAGGTAAGACATTAGGTGAACGGGTCTATCTTGCTGTAAATGGCGGTCTTATGGCCGACGCATGGCTTGGCAGTCGATCAACAAACCTTGCCGCCGGCATCGGGGGCTTCAATGGCCGCTCATTGCAAAACGATGATGTCGTAAGATTGCAGGAACCGACAATTTTCGAAGGGACGTCACTTGGACACCAGTTCGCGGCCCACTCGCTCATACCCCATTACAGCCGTTTTCCGACGTTACGTGTGATCGCCGGCCCGGAGTATCCGATCCTGAGCTCTGGCGGTCGGGCCGCCCTATCCGAACAAACTTTCACGCTGACACATGCGTCCGATCGGATGGGTTTTCGGCTGCAGGGCGAACCCATCGAGACCGGAAACCATCCGGAAATGGTCTCATCGGCGGTTACGTACGGAACGGTTCAATTGCTTCCTGACGGCCAGTTGATCATATTGATGGCTGACCATCAGACAGCCGGCGGATATCCGCGGGTCGCCCAAATCATCGACCATGATCTGCCGGTGGCGGCTCAACTAGGCGGCGGCGGCAAATTATGCTTTCATTTTGTGAGTATTGCCGAGGCCGAAGCACTTCGGCATAGGATCGAGGATGAACTCGCCCGGTTTCGCGTCGGCTGCAAACTTCGTGCTTTCGCCCGGTAAAAATGTGGTAATCTGACGCTCTGAAATGTTATCTATCGACCTAAACTGCGACATGGGCGAAGGCGGCCCTTTCGATAGCGAGCTGATGAAGTATATCTCGTCCGTAAATATCGCCTGTGGGGCTCACGCGGGTGATGATCTGACAATGCGGCGAACCGTCGAACTGGCCGCTGAATACAATGTCGCGATCGGTGCTCATCCGGGCTACCCGGACAAAGTCAATTTTGGCCGACATGAGATGACCTTTTCAGATATTGAGCTGGAAACGCTCATTTCCGATCAGATACTCAAGCTCCGCACCATTTGTGACGCGGCCGGTGCGGTTTTGTCCCACGTCAAACCGCACGGCGCCCTGTATAACCGATCGGCAAGGGATCCGGGGACCGCACGCGTCGTCGCAATGGCCGTTGGCGGCATCGACCCGGAACTTGTCCTCTACGGCCTGTCGGGCAGCCATTCGATCGATGAAGCGGAACGGGCCGGTTTGCGAGCGGCATCAGAGGTTTTTGCCGACCGAACATACTGCCCGGATGGCAGCCTGACCCCGCGAAGCCGCCTGAACGCGCTGATAACAGACCCGCGGATCGCAGCGGAACAGGCCTTGGCGATGGCGGCAGATGGCGAGGTCAAACTAGCTGAGGGATCAAAGATCGCCGTCCGGGCGGACACTATCTGCGTTCACGGCGATGGCGAAAACCCGATCGCATTTGTGCGGGCGATCCGTGAGATGATGCTCATAAACAACATTACCATCCGAGCGATAAATGGCTGACTCTAAGGAACATAGGCTGTCGCACACTGCGATCTACGGCGCCGCATTCCTGATGGCGACATCGGCGGTCGGACCGGGCTTTCTGACTCAAACCACCGTCTTTACACAGCAATTGCTGGCGAGTTTTGGGTTCGTCATTCTGCTATCGGTGGTGCTGGATATCTTTGCTCAACTAAATATTTGGCGAGTATTGACGGTCACCGGCAAGCGGGGACAGGACCTCGCGAACGAAACGATCCCCGGAAGCGGATATTTGCTCGCCGGACTAGTCGCGTTCGGCGGGTTGATATTCAATATCGGTAACATCGCGGGCTGCGGATTGGGCCTAAAGGCACTCTTTGACCTGCCGACCGAATACGGCGCCGTGATCAGCGTTGGAGCGGCGATCATCATTTTTCTATTCAAAGAGGCCGGGCGGGCGATGGATGCTTTTGTAAAGGTCCTCGGGGTCCTGATGCTCCTGATGATCGTTTATGTGGTCTACGCCTCGAATCCGCCCATTGGCGAAGCGTTCTATCGGACTGTCTTACCGTCTCAGATCGACCCGAAGGCTATCGTCACACTTGTGGGGGGAACGGTCGGCGGATACATCACCTTTGCCGGAGCACATAGATTGATCGATGCCGGGATCGTCGGCACCCAAAATCTACCAAAGGTGAATGAGGGTGCAATTTCCGGTATAGCCCTGACGGCCGTGATCCGTGTCCTGCTCTTTCTCGCTGCCCTCGGCGTGATATCGATGGGAGTGACGATCGACAGCTCGAATCCGCCTTCATCGGTATTTCAGGGTGCCGCCGGAACGATCGGCTTGCGTTTGTTCGGCGTGGTCATGTGGGCGGCTGCAATTACATCGGTTGTCGGGGCGGCGTTCACGTCGATATCGTTCCTCAAGACATTTCATTCGCAGCTTGATCGGTACAACCGTTTTCTGGTGATCGCGTTTATCCTGTTTTCGATGTCGGTCTTTCTTTTCGTCGGTCAGCCTGTAAAACTGTTGGTGTGGGCCGGCACGATCAATGGATTCATACTCCCGATCGGGCTTTCGATAGTTTTGATCGCGGCCCGACGTTCAGACAGTTTGGGCGAATATCGCCATCCGGTCTGGCTCAATGCCGCCGGGTGGTGCGTTGTGCTGATAATGCTCGGCTTCAGTATTTCGACGATATGGACGCTGATCGGCGGATAATGTCGATCTTTTTACGTGATCCACGCATCCAACCGGTAATTTATCGCGTCTATAAGGATTGAGGGAAATAAAATGGTCAGGACATTGCTGTTCTTTTCGATCGTGCTAATCGCAGCGACCTCCGCGTTCGGACAGTCCGGGCGCCGTGTGACCGCTGTTCCGACATCGACGCCGCAGGCGGTCACTACCGATGCATCGGATGCGGCCCCGCGTTATTCTGAGTCGAAACCGCTCGCTCCTCGCAGAAACAGGCCGCCCGTCGGATTTCCCAAGTTAGGACAGAGCGGCGTCGCCAATCCCAAAGCCGGTACTAAAGATTCGCCCGTCGAGGTCGGCGATGACGAGGTCCTAAAAGTTGAAACCAACCTCATCACGATCCCTGTCTCGGTCTTTGACCGCAACGGTTTGTATATTCCAGGGCTTGAACAAGAAGATTTCAGGATCTTTGAAAATGGAAAAGAGCAGGAGATCGCGTACTTCGGCACGACCGAAAAGCCGTTTACGGTGGTTCTGCTGATCGACACGAGCCCGTCGACATCGTACAAGATCGAGGAAATACAAACGGCGGCAACCGCGTTTGTCGATCAGTTGAAACCGCAGGACAGCGTCATGGTTATCGAGTTTGCCGGCAATATCAATGTATTGACCGAGGCGACCAATGACCGTCAAAAGATCTACAAAGCAATTCGCCGTGCCGATTGGGGTGACGGAACGTCGCTTTACGACGCGGTGGACTATTCATTGCGGAGAAAACTTAGCAAGATCGCAGGCCGCAAGGCGATCGTTCTTTTCACCGACGGCGTCGATACCACATCTATGCGCGCCGGTTACGACAGTACGATCGATACCGCCGAAGAATCGGATGCGATGATCTTTCCGATCTATTACAACACCTATTCCGGCGGCAGCGGCGGTTCGGGTTCGCCCCTGCCGAATATCAACGGCGGAGTTCTGGGAAACGGCGGCGGCATTTTCAACCCCCGCGGCCGCAGTGCCGCGGACTACCAGCGGGGACGCCAGTATCTCAACGAACTCGCGGCCTACACGGGCGGACGCGTATTCCGGCCCGAGAGCACTCCCGGCGGGCTGACCACGGCTTTTGAGGGTATTGCCGAGGAACTTCGCCGCCAGTACAACATCGGTTATGTGCCGATCGATGAAGGAAAGCCCGGACAGCGTAAAGATATCAAAGTCAGAGTCGATCGCCCCAATCTTGTCGTGCGGGCCCGAGACAGGTATATCGTCGGGGCGGCTGCGGGCCAGTCCGCTGAACCGGTCAAGACCAATTAGTTTAGAGCGAAGAATTATTTCTTCAAACGGCCGAACGCCCTGTGTTACGATTCAAATGCGGTTCCGCGTCCGCGTCTGTCCGATGACAAATCCCGACGAGGTCACAATCCTGCTTGGACAGATGAGTGCCGGCAGCAGTACGGCTCCGGACGAGTTGCTGCCGCTCGTGTATGAGGACCTTCGGCGGCTTGCGCACGCGTATTTCAGTAAGGAGAATTCGGATCATACACTGCAAGCGACCGCTCTTGTGCACGAGGCCTATCTTCGGCTGGTGAAATGGGAAAACGTTTCCTGGCAGAATCGGGCACACTTTTTTGCGGTTGCGGCCGAGGTGATGCGCAAGATCCTCATCGATCACGCCCGAAAGCGCAATGCCCTGAAACGTTCGGGCGGCCAGCGGATAGTTTTGGACGACGCCGTCAGCCTTCCGGACAAAAAGGATTTTGACATTCTCAAGCTCGAGGAGGCTCTTGTGGCTTTAGAGGCCGTTGACCCTCGACAGGCGAAAATAGTCGAACTTAGATTCTTCGGCGGCCTCTCGATCGAGGAGACCGCCTATATCCTGGACATCTCGGAGACCACCGTCCGCCGCGAGTGGACCTTCGCCAAGGCCTGGTTTCAACGTGAGCTTACGCGTTGAACTTCGCGATCATTCCAATGCCGTAAAATCGGCGTTCTCGACGGCGTCATCCACCTGCACCACATAACTCGGCCTGACAAACTGGAATGTTTTGTGCCTGGCACTGATCACGTACGATCGTCCGGATTCGACGCCGTCGAACTGGTATCTGCCGAACCCGTTGGTGATCGCCCGCCGCTTGACGCCCGAATCGTCGGACAGGAAAATTACCGTATTCGCGATAGGCCGGCCGCCGGCCGTCACGACTCTGCCCGAAACACTTACCGACGCGGCCGTCGGGCCAAGGATAGTGATCACGGTATCGTTGCTGGTCGAGGTCAGGGCCAAAGCATCGCCATTAACGACCTCGTTCGCAACGGGATCACCGCCAAATGACAGGAGTGTCGTTCCGTTTGCCGAGATCACGTCAAACTCGATCTTAGCGATCACTCTACCACCGGCAGCGAACGGCTGGGTCGGCAGTTTGTCGATCACGACGCCGACCTTTCCTGGCTGGCTGGTGTTAGTCGTCAGCACCGCCCCGGCGGCATCATCGCCCAATGTAATATTCTGCGGGTTCGTGAGGTCCCCGGTATTGTAGTTCAGCGTAAAGCCGATTCCCGTTTCATCGCCCTGGGCATCAAGTGCGATAGCGACAGTTAACTTGTTTCCGACCCGGCTAAGCGTGAACGGATATATTCCGCGTGGAAGCAGTCCGTCCGACCTTCCGCGGATGGCCTTGCCTGACAATGTCCCGGCCGAAAGCGGCCCGGTATAATCGCGCAGCAGATCGAGCCCCATCGCGTAGCGTTTCGTTTGAATGACATCGCCCACGGTCAGGCTGCCGTTTCCTCCGTCAGCCCTCGGGGCCGAATCTGCGGCCTGAAAATCATTGAACTGATAACCCTGGTCCAATTTGGCCGTAAATCGCCGCACCTGAGCGACATCCTGGTCATTGACGACGCCGTCATTATCGCCCGAGGGATATGCCGCGACATCGCTTTCGAATGAACTGCCAAGAACGCGGATGGTCGCATCCGGGACTCCCGGCGGCGCCTCGATATTTCCCGCGTTGTCGGATGCCACCGAGTAGAATCGGTAAGTCCTTCCCCACTTTCCGTTAAACACGCCGTTTGTTTGATCCGACCCGGCGATGAATGGTAAAAATGTGCCGCCGTTCTCTGACGCGAGCACGTCAAAGCCCTTCAAGCCCGAGCCGTTGGGGTCGTCGCCGCCCGCCCAATTGATCTGTATCGCAGGATCTGATGCCGTTGCCGGTAAGGCCGCGACCTGGCTCGTGGGAACATCGGCATCGACTAGATTGGTCGTCGCGTTGGTTACGATCGGCTCGTTTTCGTCAAAGTAGATCTTGGCGGTGTTCGCGATATCCGTACGGTTCGGCACTCCGGGGGCCGGAGCGGCTGAAAAGATAACGTAGCCCTCACCGTCTCGATCAGCATTGTTTGGCGGGAGAATGCCGAGAAGCGGGCTCAATGGACGCTCATTGGTCTGCGGGTCGATGGCTGTTAGCGTCCACGTGACCCGGCCGGTCGTGATGTCCAGCCCGGCCGAAATATCGGCTTTCAGATTATTCAGATCATCGCCGAGCTGCAGCCGGCTCTGATAAAAGGCCCTGTTGGCAGGCACTTCAACGCGGTATTGCTTAAATCCGATCTCCAACAACCGCACGGTCCGCGGATCCAGGGTCGACGGTAATTGATCGATGATCTGGACCCGTTGTGCGGGAGCCGTAGCGGTTGGGAGGTTTTCGAAGTTTATCCGGTAGAGCAGCGGTTTGTCCTTGGCAACCCAACGCTCGGGGCCAAAACCGGTCGGGCCGATCTTCTCATTAGGATCTATCGAGCGCCGTCCCGTGACCCTCAGTTCCGTATGCAGGTTCTGGAGACAATCAACGATCTGCATCACAAGCTGAAAGATGGCAACCGCCGCTGACGCCGCTTTGAACCAAGGTATCGCCTGGCCTCCGCACTCGACCGCGAGATTTCCGAGCGAGCTCATGACCTTGCCGGCAAGTGAGTTCACCACGTCAAACCCACTTGCGCCGCCGCCCTTCAGCATCAGGCTGGTGACCGCGTCAGCCGAACTCAGCAGCACGTTCCAGCCGGCACCGAGACATTCACCGGGTAAGAGTTCGCCCAGAATAATGAAGATCGCCTGTCGTGCTACCTCCGTCCAGCAGTCCTGCTGCGGATCACTGCCCGGAGTTAAAGAAACTGGACCGTACGGTACTGTCGGTCGGGCCGGTTGATTCGGGATCGTCCCGGCGACAAATTCCGCCAGAGGCGGCATTACCTGAACGGCCACCTTAAAGCCGCCGAATCCAAGAGGAATGTCCAGATCAACACCAACCTCGATCGTTGCCCCCGACCTGAGGATCGGAGCATATAACATCAAGGTGCGTATTCCATTTACGTCCAGGAAGAGCGGGACACCATTCGCCGGAGTTCCCGGCGGCAGTTCGGACTGCGGAAACTGGCCCAGATTACGCGGATCGATCCGGAAATTATAATTCGCTGGGAATGAGATCAGGATCGGTACGTTCAGTGCGTCGTTCAAACCGTCGTTACTGGCTGAGAAAATATAGCGGGTAGTGCCCGGCCTAACCTCAGACTCGCCGACGAGACCGCTGCGGAGCGAGTATCCGCCGCCGCTTACTATCTTAAATCCGTTAGCCAGTGTTGCCGTTTGATTATCGGGATTTCGGACGACAACGTCGTAATCACCTGCCGCCTTGCCCTTCAGGTCGAACATCGCGGCAAACCGTGTCGACGAATTGTCGCCGTCCACCGGTGCCAGTTCGGTGTTGTTCTGCCCGACCAGCCTGATGGTCGCCCCCGGCTTGAATTTCGCCCCCTCGACTACGACCGTCGTGAGGCCTGAGTTCCCGGCGACAGCCGGCGAGATATTGCGTATCGTGAACGGCAGTATCTCTGCCTTGATCGTTACGTTTTGCGGGCTCAACGACGCCTTGTTCTTGATGTCGTCGGCACGTTTCAACTCCTGAGCAAATGATCCCGGCACATAATCACCGCGGATCATCGTGTAGTACGTTCCGGAGCTTGTGTTTCGGATCACGTTTTCCTGGTCAGCACGTCCGCCCCTTTCATCCTGAAATTCGAAATTGGCACGCGTGACCATCGCTCCCGATCGTGAATAGAGCTCATTTCGCGAGCCCTCCTCGCCGTCGAGTGTGATAAGCATCGTCTCCTCTGCCGGCGTGTTGAGTATGCTGTAGTATCGTTCCTGAGCAGTGACTAACGATGTGTTTAGCGCGACACCGAGCGTCAGATTGGCGATATTTATCGTCGTTGACGAGATCGACGAAGTTACATTGTTCGCTTCATTTGATTCACGAATGTTGTTGCGGGCGTCCGCTCGAACGATCACGTAATACGTTCCGGTCTCGACCGGCGGCATCGGCCCGTCGAGCGTTCCGGTATAGGTCGCATAAGCCCCGAGTACCCCGCTCCGCTGAACCTGGCCGATAAGCGCATCGCCGCTGTCCCAGACCTGGTCAGTCGACAGGTACACCGAGTCCTGCCAGACGGCATTTATCCCATTTGCTGAAGAATTTTGAACGGTCCACTGGAAAGCAGCGTTTTCGCCAAGAATGGCCGTCGCCGGAACCGAGATGTTCGTAATGTTCAGTTCGGCCGGCGGCGGCAATTGCAGTTCGACGGTCAGCGGCGAACTGATGTTGTTGGTCTCAACCGATTCGACTACCGCGTTGTTTCGATCGGCAATTACAAATATCTTATATTCACCGGTCAAACCTGAAGGTATTGCGACCGACCGATTGACTGTGTAGCTTGCTCCGCCGGCAAGCGGTGCTTCACGATTGACGAAATCGATCACGCGGTCGGTCGAATCATAGACGCTGTCGCGTGACAATACGAGATAATCCGTCCAATTCCCGGTGACGGTCGGAGTCGAGCCGAGATTCGTGACGGTCCAGGACACATCGGCGAACTGGCCCGAATAGATCAGCGGATTTGCCGCAACGTTGGTGACCTGAAGGTCGACCTGCGGGGCAGTGATCGTGATCGGTATCGGTGCCGATGCGTTATTTGTCTCGTTCACGCCCTCGACAACGTGATTTCCGTTGTCCGCATTGACGAACAAGAAATAGTTGCCCGGCATCACTCCAGGGATCGTGACGTCGGTAGAACCGCTGTACGTTTGGCCCGAACCGAGTTGTGCGGTTTTCACGGCACCGCCGATCGGAATGTCGCCATAGGTCAATACATTATCCGAAGAGAGATAGACCGTGTCCGCCCACGAGGTCGTCCCGGTCATGGCCGCCGAATAATTGCCGCCTGTCCAGGAAACGCTGAAAGTCTGGCCGAGCGCCGCGGTACCCGGAGCACCGACGCCGGTCGCCCGAAGGTCCGGCAGGTCTTGCTGCACGCTTGTCGCCGCACTTATCTCGTTATTCGTCTCGTAGGAACACTCGGGAACATTGTTGTACGCATCGGCCTGGACGATGATCTGCATATCGCCCTCAAGGAAGAGCGGAATGTACACGATCCGATTTTGTGTGTATTCGGCACCGACGGCGAGCCCGCCGGAACGGTCAAAACTGCCCAAATTGGTCACCGATCCGTTGTAGATCAAATAGATACGGTCGGTCCAGATCGTTTGAAGGGTTGCCGCCGTACCGAAATTCTTGACCGTCCACGCGATCGGCATTGCACCGTTTACCACCACCGGCGGCACCGTAATGTTGGTAACCCGCAGGTCTGGAGCGAAACTCGATATCTGGATCTGCTTTGGTTGGCTGATATTGTTCGACTCAGCATTACCGCCGGCGTCATACTCAAAGATCTGGCCGTAGGCATCGGTAACGGCAAACAGATAGTATGTACCGTCGAGGCAATTCGGCAGCGTGACCGACATATTTATGCCATACTGGCCGCCGGCAGCCAGGCCGCTGCGGACCAACGAACCGATCGGTGTATCGGTCACCGGATCAAAATTAGGATCGGTCGACAGATAGACCGTATCGTACCAGCCTCCGTTTGCGTCAAACGCTCCCTGATTCCGTACCGTGAATTGTACATTGATCTGCCGGCCCGCGAGTTCGCTGGCCGGTGCGGTGATCGGGTTCAGCACCGTCAGGTCGGGCGGCGTGCCGAGTACATGCATCGGTGAACCCGGTGCGGTGGCGTCATAGTTCGAATTGTTGCCGTTTGCCGTGAATTCGTATAACTGATCGTAAGCGTCGGCAACCACGAACACATAATAATCGCCGAACGCGTCGCCGGGTAGGTTGACCGAGTGGCCTGAGACCGTGTAACTGCCATTGGGCTGAAGAACGCCGCTGCGCTCGCGAGCACCGATGAACCGATCATCGCCGCTGAACACCGCATCCCTCGAAATATAGATCGCGTCGCTCCAGGTCGACTCATTCGCCGGCGTCGCTCCGTCGCCGTGATTGGTAACGGTCCACGATACGCTGATCGGCTGGCCGCCAACGCCGGTTTCCGGGGCTTGGACATTACTCACCCTGACATCGGGCAATGGCGGGATGTTTACGGTTATCGGCCGGGTCGTGAGGTTATTGTTCTCGTTCTCCTCGTTTACGAGGCCGTCCTTGTCTGTTTTGACGATCAGATAGTATGAACCACTCGATCCACGCGGGATCCGCACGGTCGCCGTTGCAATATAGCTTTCGCCCGTATTTAGGAAACTGATATTTGAGAGCGTCGCCAACCGAACCGCTCCGACGAGCGACTGGTTGACGCCCAAATACAGGTCGTCTTGCCAGTTAGCCGCATTTGTCGGGCCCGCACCGTTGTTGCTCACCGTCCATTGGACCTGGATCTGCTGGTCGAAGAACACCGTCGAAGGCCCTGTAATATTTGTGACCTGCAGGTCCGGACGGAGCAGTCTCCGAACACGCAGCGGGCTGAACGTCGTGTTGTTGTTCTCGTTCGCGCCTTCGTCAACCTGTGCGTATGCGTCCGTAACGACGTAGACGAAGTAGTTTCCGGTGGACGGAATGGCGTTCGTGGGAATGTTCACGTTCTGCGTGCGGGCGACCGACTGTCCGGGGTCCAATGTCTGCGACAGCGGGAAGGTGCCGATGAGCGTATCGTTTCCGCTTACGATATTGTCGGTCGAAAAATAGACGAGATCCATGACGCCCGGCGACAACTTATTTCCCGCGTTCTGTGTCGTCCAATTGAGAGCAAATTCCGTATCGCTTTCGACCTCAGCCGGAGGCGAAACAACCGCAACCTGCAGGTCAGGCACACGATATTCGAATCTTGAAGCGAACGTCGTTACGTTGTTCGTTTCGGCGGCTCCACCCGGAGCGTCCTCGTAAACCTGGTTAGCGGCGTCTATCTTGACAAAGAACATTCCATCGCTCGACGGCCGCACGGGAAGCGTGTTGAAGAAATATTGCTGACTGTAGGAACGCACTTCACCGATCGCCATGATCGGGTCGAACCGTTGGGTCATCAAAACATCATCCGCATTGCCGGCTGTTTGATCGAAAGAGTAAAAGATGTCCTGTCGAGATCCGCTCAGCGTAGCGGCACTGCCCTGATTCTTAGCTTCCCAGCTGATCGTAAATGTGTTTCGCGGCTCGACCTCGGTCGGGGCTGCGATATTTTGAACGATCAGGTCCGGCAGATTGCGATTAACGGTGATCGGGATACCGATCGAGTTGTCCCCCCAATTGCCGTTGCGCTCGTTTACCGTACCCGCGTCTCCTGCATAGACAAAAAGGTAATATGTGCCGTCGACCGGGATCGCCGACGCCGGGATATTGACCTGATCGAATGTCACGTCGCGAAACGTACCGGGAGCGATCGCCGCTCCATTCTCGTACTTGCGGCCGACAATGACATCATTCGGGCTGTTGAACAAAATGTCGTCGGTCGAGATGTACAGGGTGTCCTGCCGGTAATCATTGGTCGGAGCCTGGCCGCTGTTGGTCACACGCCACGAAGCGGTAAAATTCTGCAGTATGCTCACCGGTGAAGGTGCCGTAAGATTCGATGCCGTTATCTCCGGGGCGGCCGGGGCGACCGTGACCGTGACCCTGGAAGAATCGCTGCCGAGCGTGGCAATGATGTCGCCGCTTGCGAATGCCGAACTGAGTGCCGTCGTTATGTTGAATTGCGCATGGTCTTGAAATTCTGGTATCGTCACCGACGACGGCCCACTGACAACCTCCGAGTTGGGATAGGCTAGGTTTATCACGGTGCCGCCGGCCGGAGCCGCAGTTTTTGTCCTGATCTCGACCGATCCCGTTCGGCCGGCAGCGATCGGGTGTGGATAATTCACCTGCATTCGGATCACTGGATCGGCGTGCGGGACGCAGTTTGTCCCAAGTGACCGGCGGGACAATGACGATCCGTTGTAAATATCATCGATCTCAGTCGCGGTCAGTCCCCGGCCATAGAGCCGCACTTCGTCCACTGCCCCGTTTGACGTAAGGTCAGGTGTGGTACATCCGTCACCTTTTCCGATAGTGAACGGTGCCGTGTTTGCGGCGATAGTATTGTTTTCGTCGTGGTTGATCTTGAGCACGCCGTCGACAAAGAGTTGGTGGTTCGGTCCCTGTTTCCGCAATAGAAGGTGGTGCCATGCAAACGTACTCAAGACAACGCTTCCGTCGGAGACGCGTGAGCCTCCGCCTTCATGGCTTATGTCGATAAAAGGCACATAATTCGGATCAACGCCGATATAAAAATTGGATGACGTGCCGCCGCACGCTCCCTTACCTGCAACGTAATGTGTTGCCGAGTCGTATGGAAAGAACCAGGTCGAGAGTGTGTAATCGCCCGCCTGTACATCGAGCGAATCATCGTCCGGGACCGAGACATAGCCGCCATTGCCCGGAAAATTAAACCCAAAACCAACCTTTCCGGGGGTCATAAGCCCTGAATTGTCCAAAAATTGACCATGGTTGGTTCCGACTGAATCGTCCGCGTTGCCCAAATTTGCATTCCATTCCGAGATGATCCCCGACAATGGAGTTGGAGTTGCGGTCGGCGTTGGCGTCGGTGTCGGTCCACCCAAAAGTGTGCAATCCGGCTGCCAGGCAAGCGATCGAATTTCGTCGCCATTTTCCGCGGTTCGAATCGATACCGGAGCCTGGCCAAGCACTGCGGCCTCGACGCTGTAAGCGTTGGTCGGAGAATTTCGGGAAACAAATGCTATTGAGCTGCCGTCCGGGGACCAGGTTCCTGACGAGCGTTCGGTCGAGCTTCCCTGCAGCGGTGCAAACGCACTGCCGTCCGTATTAGCGGTACAAATATTGTCCCACTGAAATTGGAAAATGCCCTGACAGGACATCAGCAGCTTAGCGCCGTCGGGTGAGAATTTCGGATCTGATAGAAAGTAGTCAACAATATCGTCGTCGATGATCTTGACCTCGTTAGTCCCGTTGAGGCCGATCGTAAAGATCTCGCTGTTTGAGCTGAATGCTATCGTAGAACCGTCAGGCGACAGATCGAATTGGTCCGCATAACCGGCCATCCCGATCTCGGCGGAGTTCGAACCGTCAGGATCCATCGTCCAGATCTTTGATTCGTAAATAAATACGATCTTGGTCCCGTCCGGTGTGTACCGCGGAGCGCTAATGGGCTCGGTCAGATCCAGTATCTCGGTGTTTGCCGTGCCGTCGGCATTTATCTGCCAAACGTCTCCGTCCTTTGTATACACGACCTTTGCTGCGTCCGGTGAATATGAATAGCTTACCGAAAATCCGGGACTTTCGGTCAAACGAGTCTGATCCGTACCGTCGGCGTTCATTGAGTAGAGGTAAAGAACTGGTGTGAATAATTCACCATCGCGTCGGCTGCGAAACAGCACCTTGTTTCCGTCTCTTGAAAATACCGGCCCGTCGTCACCCAAATATGCGATCGTACTTAGATCGTTATTGCCGCCGATGTCCGTAACGCGGTCAATATTCGGCTGAAAGTAGCTGCCGCGTGTGAATAGCAGGGTTCCGGGAAATGTTGTGCCCAAGGACGAGACGGACGGGGCTGATCTTTTGCCGCGAGTTGAGCGAGACGGCGTCGACGGAGAATTTGTCCCGATACTCGCATCGGATGCGGCTTGAGTGGAAGCGATCCGCGGTATCGCAAATCCGGCAATGCAGAAAAGCCCCGCCGCACCCAGCACCAACAAATTCCTGAGGACACGTCTACTCTGTATCTGTTCCATGACAAATTCTCCCTATCGCAAGCACAACTAGAACGGTTTCTACCTAATAGGGCGTAATGTCAGACCAAAAGCGCCCATCGTCGCGATTTTTTTTCTTTCGCCGCCGATGTAGATGTATAATTTCCTGAAATTGCTGATCACCAATGGAAAAGCTCGATCGTGAAAGAGTCAAATCCCTGTTCGCGGAGGCACTGGAATTACCTGCCGCCGATCGACGGTCCTTCGTTGAAACAAACGCCGGAGGCGATTCGGCTTTGGCCGCGGAAGTCCTTTCATTACTCGATGCGGCCGGATCAGGAATGGATCTGATCGAGGATCACCGGATCGACCTGCAGGCCCGACTCAGTGCACCGTTGGTGGATTTGATCGGCGCAAGATTTGGGAACTACCGGATCGTCCGCGAGATCGGACACGGCGGAATGGGAACGGTATTCCTGGCCGAGCGCGATGACGGCGAATTCGAACAGACCGTCGCACTCAAGCTCGTGCGGCAGTCGATCGCCGATGCCGCGATCATCGAGCGGTTTCGCCGCGAACGCCAGATCCTTGCCGGCCTGAGCCATCCTAATATCGCGGCACTGCACGACGGCGGCATCAGTGAACGCGGCGAACCTTTCATTGCGATGGAATACATCGAGGGCTTGCCGTTGACCGAGTACGCCGATACTGCAGATCTTTCGCTAAAGGAACGGCTGCGGCTGTTTCTTAAGGTCTGTTCTGCTGTGTCTTATGCTCACCGCAATCTGGTTGTTCACCGCGACATCAAGCCGTCAAACATCTTGATCAATGCCGACGGCGAGCCCAAACTGCTCGACTTTGGCCTGGCAAAAGCGTTCGAAAATGATAATGCTGATTCACAGACCGCTGTATTCGCCTTCACGCCGGCGTACGCTTCGCCGGAACAAATAACCGGAAAAGCGATCACGACCTCAAGTGATATTTACTCGCTCGGCGTGGTGCTGTATGAAATGCTGACCGGATCGAAGCCGCTGGACCTTGAGAATAAGAAGCTGGACGAGATATATGCGACCATCAGCACGCATGAACCGGTTCCGCCGAGCACCGTGGCAAAGGGCGGCCCTGAAAAGGCCGGCGGACATCCGCCCAAGTACCTAAAGGGCGATATCGACAATGTCGTTTTGATGGCTCTTAGAAAAGAGCCTGAGCGAAGATACAAGACGGTCGAAGATCTGGCAGATGATATCGAACGCCATTTGAATGGCCTTCCGGTTTCAGCCCGGCCTAACACCTTCAGCTATCGGGCAGGCAAATTCCTTCGGCGTAATAAGATCGCCGTTTCCGCCGGCTTATTGATACTCGTTTCGCTCGTGACCGGGCTCGCCTTCGCTTTGTGGCAGGCAAATGTCGCTCGGCAGGAACGCGACCGGGCGGAAAAGCGCTTTCAGGATGTTCGAAGCCTTTCAAATTCCCTGCTTTTTGAGATCGCCCCGAGGATCGAGCGGCTGCCGGGGTCGACCGACGCCCGTGAACTCGTCGTTCTCAAGGCCCTCGGTTATCTGGACAGTCTTGCGTCGGAAGCCGCAGACACGACACTCCAGGCCGAACTTGCGCGAGCCTATCGAAAGGTCGGCGACCTTCAGGGTAATCCTTCGAAGCCGAATCTCAGTGACTTTGCCGGGGCGATCGAGACCTATTCTAAAGCGATCTCGCTGTTCGAGCGGGTGCCGCTGACCAAGGATCTGCGCGTCGAGATCGCATCCAGCTACCGCGAACTGGCGGCGATCAGATTTGCTCAGGGCGAGATCAAACAGGCGATCGCGGACTCAGAACACTCTCTCGAACTGTACAAACAACTGATCGCTGAATTTCCTAACTCGGCCGATATTGAAAAAGCCAGTGCCGACGCCGCGATCGATTTCGGGCATATTAACGCGATCAATAATCAATACGCGATCGCGGTCCCGATATTCAGGCAGGTCGTCGCTGACCTTGAAAGAATGGACCGCAGCGACCCCGAGGTGGCTCGGATGACCGCTTTGGCGACCGCATATCTCGGCAATGCACTTTCGTGGGACGATAAGCAGGCCGAGGCCGAGATCGAGAACCAGAAGGCCGTGTCAATGGCTGACGAACTGCGCACCCGATATCCTAATGATTCGAACATTCAACGTACGGTCTACATTGTCTACACTCAGGCGTCCAGCACGCTTGAGAGCATTAAGAACGACCTTTCGCTGAAATACAGCAAACAGGCCCTCGATGTCGCCCGCACGAGTGCTGTCACCGATCCCGCCGACACACAGGCCCGCCAAAATCTGGCTCGGGCACTGTCGCGATACGGAAATATCCTGATGCTTGTAAAGCGCAACTCCGAAGGCTTCAGTGCACTCCGTGAATCGGAAAAAACGATCCTCGATTTGATCGAACGTGAGCCGCGAAACCGCGTTTACCAGGACGACCTCGGAACGCTGTACACACGCCTCGGCGATGCCCAGAAGTTCGCGTCCAACCTGCCCGCAGCACTGGAGGAATATCGAAGGTCGGCTGAGGTTTTTAGGGCCCTTGCCGCATTTGACGAAAAGAACGCGGTCGCCCAACGCGACTGGGCCCAGGCACTTAAAAGCGTCGGTATAACCGAACTAAAACTTGGCCAAAAGGACGCTGCCAAAGCCAGTCTTTCGCTGGCGGTTCAGATCGTTGATCGATTAAAACAACAAAATGCTCTCGGTAAGTGGGACGAGAAAATATTCAATGAAATGGGCCAGGTGCTCGCAAGTATCAAGTGATCTGCGGCCCATAAAACAAAAAAGCACTCCGTTAAGAGTGCTTTTCGTGAAATTTGGTGATCCGAGCAGGACTCGAACCTGCGACCCAGTGGTTAAAAGCCACTTGCTCTACCGACTGAGCTATCGGACCACGAACGCTGCCACTAGCAGCCGAATTGAAGATTTTACATATTGGCGGATTATATGGCAAGTTGCATTCGTATATCTGCCCTTGAGTATAGCGAATTCGGGTCTTTCGGCGTCTCGACGAAACCGTGCTTTCGATAAAGACTGAGCGCCGGGGCGAGTTTGGTATGCGATTCCAGCCATATAGTGTGCACCCCGCTATTTCGTGCGTGTTCGATGCATCTGACCATCAATGCGTCACCGATGCCCATGCCCTGAAATTCGGGCGAAACGGCCATCTTTGTCAATTCGAGGATGCCGTCACCCGCGGGGATGAGTGCAACCGTTCCCGCCGCCAAACCGGACACGACCGCCATGTAGATCTCGCCGCCGGGATCGATCACACTCGTTCGCGGATCGTCCAAGACCTCTTTGTCGTGCTTTTCCACGGCAAAGTACTCTTCGATCCATTCGTAGTTGAGCGAGGCAAAATCGCCGGCCCATTCGTCAGTAAACGAGACGATCTCAATATTCGGCATTTCAGATCAATTGAACCAACCTTCCATTACCGATTCTTTGAGAATGATCGTCTGATCGCGTTCCGGCCCGGTCGAGATCAGGCCGATCTCGGTACCGATCTGCTCCGATAAAAAGCGTACATAATCCTGTGCTTTTTCGGGCAGGTCTTCGAAACGCGTGGTTCCGACCGTATCGGTCATCCAACCCGGCAGCGTTTCGTATATCGGCTTTATCTTGAGCAGCTCGCTGGAAACGGCCGGAAACGTTTCGACGCGCTTTCCGTCGATCTCGTAACCGACGCACACCTTTACCTCTTCTAAGGCGTCGAGCACATCGAGTTTGGTCAGGGCGACCGAATCAAATCCGTTCAATTCGGCGGCGTACCGCGTAGCCACAGCGTCAAACCAACCGCAGCGTCGCGGGCGCTTCGTCACCGACCCGTATTCATTACCTCGCTGACGGATCAGGTTCGCCATATCCTCTTCAGAATCAACCATTTCGGTCGGAAAAGGCCCTTCACCGACGCGTGTCGCGTAGGTTCGGACGATACCCAAAACACCCGTAATGTGATGTGGCGGTATACCGGCCCCGACCGAAGCTCCGCCGGCTGTCGGGTTGGACGACGTGACGTACGGATAAGTACCGTGATCGACGTCGAGCAATGTCGCCTGAGCTCCCTCAAGAAGGATCTTTTTATTGGCTTTTCGTGATTCGGCCAGAAAATGCGAGGTTTCGCAGACAAATGGCCGAAGTCGTTCAACCAACGGGGTCATCTCTGCAAGGATCTCGTCCGCTCGCAGCGGCTGCTGGCCGAAAAGTACGATGATCCGGTTGGCTTCTTCCAGATTGCGTTCGATGCGCAACTTCAAAAGATCGGGGTTCAATGCGTCGGCTACGCGGATGCCGCGTCGGCCTGCCTTGTCCTCATACGCCGGCCCGATACCTCTGAGGGTCGTTCCGATCTTTTCATTGCCCAGCCGCTCTTCGGACGTGTGATCGAGTGCGCGGTGGTAAGGCATGATCAGATGGGCCCTGCTCGACACCTTGAGCCGTTCCGGGCTAACCGAGATCCCCTTTTCGGCGATCTGGTCGACCTCTTCAAAAAATGCCTTCGGGTCGATGACCATGCCGTTGCCGAGCACACAGGTTTTGTCTTCGTGTATGATACCCGACGGCAAAAGCCTCAAAACAAAGGCTTTATCGCCAACATAAACGCTGTGGCCGGCGTTGTGGCCGCCCTGATACCGCGATACGATGTCAAAGCGGTCCGCCAACAGATCGACAACCTTTCCTTTTCCTTCATCGCCCCACTGGGCTCCGATAATTACGATGATCATTCGCTGTTCTTAATTTCCAAGTGTCCAATTATAAAGTTCGACGTAGTTTCTTGCCGCGTTCTCCCAGGAGTTATCGACGGCCATTCCATTTCGCTGTATCCGTGCCCACGATTCTTTGTCTTCGTAGGCAAATCTGGCTTCGTAGATCTTCTCGAGCAGTTTGTCCGCTTGATACGGACCAAACTTGAAGCCGTTTCCGCGGCCCGTCACGGCATTCCAATTCTCCACCGTGTCGTCGAGCCCGCCGACCGCCCGGACGATCGGCACCGTGCCGTATCTCAATGAATACATTTGGTTTAGCCCGCACGGCTCAAACTTTGAAGGCATCAGGAACATATCCGCTCCTGCCTCGATCAAGTGCGCCAAACTCTCATTATACCCGATATAAACGCCTACCCGCGACGGAGCATGATCGCGAAGTGCCTGAAGAAAATTCTCCGAGTCCTTTTCACCCGACCCGAGGGCGATAAAAAAGCCGCCGGCCGCCAGAATGTCTCCGGCACCCTGGCGAATAAGTTCGACGCCTTTCTGCGAGGTCAATCGTGTAACGCTCGCAAATATCGGCCGTTCCGGTTCGAAAGGCAAATGAAATCTTTCGAGCAGGGCACGTTTGCATTCCGCCTTGCCCGAAAGGTCGTTGATCGAAAAATGTGCCGGCAATTCCGGATCAGTCTCGGGATCCCAAACCTCATAATCGACGCCGTTCGTTATGCCGATCAGGCGCCCGGCACGTTGACGTGTCAGCCAATCGAGGCCGTAGCCGTTCTCGGCGGTCTGGATCTCGTGCGAGTACCGCTTTGACACCGTTGACAGCGTGTCAGATACTTCAAGTCCTGCCTTCATTGCTGAGGCGTAACCGTTGAAACTAACAGCATTTCTGGCGAACTCAGAAGTGAATCCGAGCGACGGCAGATCGCCGAGGCCAAAACCGCCCTGATAGGCCATGTTGTGTATGGAAAATACCGTTCGAGTGTTGGCCCAATACGGGTCAGAACGCCTTCGTGAGGCGATCTCGACAGCCCCAAATCCGCAATGCCAATCATTCAGATGAACGATATCGGGCGCGCCGCCGAGCCGCTTTATCAACTCGAGCGCAGCGTGGTTAAAGAATGCAAATCTTTCGTGGTCCTCACGGAAGCCGTATATCGAATCTCGATGAAACAGCGGCGGATAGTCCAGCAGGAACGCCGGTGAACCGTTTGCCTCGCTGTAAAAGGCCTTTACGCGAACGGTGCGTCCTTTCCATTTTATCCAAAGGTCATCGACCGCCGTGTGCCAAAGATATTCGCCTTTGGTCTGCCAATAGCATGGCGTGATCAAAAAGGCGTCGATACCGACCTGCCGCAGGGCCTTCGGCAAAGCCCCGGCGACATCGCCCAACCCGCCGGTCTTTGAGTATGGAACTGCCTCAGCAGAAATTACGGCTACTCGCATAAAAATGGACCGTAAATAGTAAATCGTGAATAGGAGAAAACATCAAACCGTTTCCTCACTATTCACGATCGTCTATTAAACGCCGCCGATGCTATGACTGCATCGAGGCCAAAAATTCGGCATTTGTCTTAGTCTTGGAGAGACGTTCGAGCACGACCTCCATTTGTTCGACCGGCGAAAGCGGGTTCAGCACGCGACGCATTACCCAAATTCGGTTGAGGTCCTCTTTGCCGATCAACAGTTCTTCCTTGCGGGTGCCCGAACGCTGCAGATCGATGGCCGGGAACAGCCGCTTGTCGGACAGGCGGCGGTCGAGATGTATTTCAGAGTTGCCGGTTCCCTTAAATTCCTCAAAGATAACGTCGTCCATTCGCGAGCCTGTATCGATAAGGGCCGTCGCGATGATCGTTAGACTGCCGCCTTCCTCGATGTTACGGGCGGCCCCGAAAAACCGTTTGGGACGCTGCAGTGCGTTCGAGTCGATACCGCCCGAGAGGATCTTGCCTGACGGAGGCACGACCGAGTTATGAGCACGGGCCAGACGGGTGATCGAATCAAGCAGGATGACGACATCGCGCTTATGCTCGACCAGGCGTTTTGCCTTTTCGATCACCATATCGGCGACCTGCACGTGTCGGGTCGGCGGTTCGTCAAAGGTCGATGAAATGACCTCGCCCTTGACCGAACGCTGCATGTCGGTGACCTCTTCCGGACGTTCGTCGATCAGCAATACGATCAGGGTCACTTCCGGATGATTTTCCGTCACCGAATTAGCGATGGTCTGCAAAAGCATCGTCTTACCGGTTCTCGGCGGGGCGACGATCAGAGCACGCTGGCCTTTGCCGATCGGTGTGACGAGGTCGATCACACGGGCGGCGACCTTGTCCGGATCACCCTCGATCTCCATACTGAGTTTTTCGTCAGGATAAAGCGGGGTCAGGTTGTCAAAAAATACTTTTTCACGCGACTGCTCGGGGGCCTCAAAGTTGATGGCCTCGACCTTGATCAGGGCAAAGTATCGCTCGCCTTCCTTGGGCGGACGTATCTGCCCGGAGACCGTATCGCCGGTCCGCAGGTCAAACTTACGGATCTGCGACGGACTAACGTAAATATCGTCGGGGCCCGGCAGATAGTTGTACTCAGGAGCACGTAAAAAGCCGAATCCGTCGGGAAGCGTTTCGAGAACGCCCTCAGAAAATATCAGGCCGCTCTTTTCGGTCTGGGTCGCGAGGACCTTAAAGATAAGTTCCTGCTTTCTTAGTCCGCTGGCTCCCTCGATGCCCATTTCTTTGGCGATATGGGTGAGTTCACTAATGGACATATCTTTGAGCCCGGCCAGATTCAGCATCGAATCGTTGCTGCCTTCGCTCTTTTTCTCGGCCGGCTCGTTAGATACGTCGATCGCCTCGGCGCTCGATGATTCTTCTGCGACGCGTTTCGGTCTGCGGGTTGAAGTTGTTTTGGTTGCCATGTCAGTCGGTGTGAAAGTGGATAAAATGAATTAAGTAGAGGCTATTCAAATTGTGTTGCGTTGCAGGCCGGATCAAATGATCGGAAGTGCTTTCGGGCCGCAGGCGAAACAAATGGATTGTGAGTATTAATAACAAAGATTCCAGTCTTTATGACCTGGAAAGAAACCTTGAGTTAAGGCGATATTTAATAATACAACATTCGGAGCGATAAATCAACTAAAATCTTTAATTTTATTCACGCCGTCTGATCCGCTCCATACCGCATCGCGGCCGCGGCCCGTCTGCGACGAAAATGCGATCACCCTCGCCCCGGGCAATTCCTTTTCGATCAAACGGATGTTCTTGGCGAGCTCGTTATTCGAGAGTTTGTCCGCCTTGGTCGCGACGATGATCCTTGGCTTTTCGTTGACGGTCATCCATTCGTGAAGCTGACGGTCAAGTTCGGTCGGCGCATGCCTGGAATCGACGAGTTGGATCGAAAGTACCAGTTCCCGCCGTTCGGCAAGATACTCCTCGGCCATCTTTCCCCAATCGGCCCGCATCGATTTTGAAACCTTGGCGTAACCGTAACCCGGCAGATCCGCAAAATAGAACCGGTCGTTGACGCGAAAAAAATTGATGCTTTGCGTACGGCCCGGCGTGTTCGACGTTCGGGCCAGCCCTTTTCGGTTAAGCAGCGAATTCAAAAGAGACGACTTGCCGACATTAGAGCGGCCTAGGAACGAGATCTCCGGCAAACCGTCGGCGGTCCAGTGGGCTCGTTCAAAAGCGCTTTTTGTAAATTCGGCTGAGGTGATCTTCATTGATCGGTCGAATCGCCCGCATTCGCCATTTCCGCACGGGCCTGCATCCAACGCTTCATCGTTTCGCGCCTGACCGCCAGCGTTTCGAGCGCGTTTGGCTGCCGCATAAGGAGTTCCTCCATATGCTTCATCATATTCGGGCTTCCTATCCGTTCGCGAAGTTCGGCAATGTAGGGCTGGACCTTGCAAAAGACTACCCAGATCTCACCGGCGGAGTCCATGAACATCGCTTCATCGATCGCACCGCGATTGACGAAACTAGCCGCCATATCCCAGTAACTGGTCACCATTCGGAAGTTCGCACTGGTCGCCGGGTCGATCATGGTCTTGATAACGTCTTCGACCGAATCCGGGAAAAACCCGATGAACCAAGCCCGGGCGTCACGCATTTTGTCTTCGCGCCGGAGGTCGTAAAGCTTAAGTATCAGTTCTGCCGAGTGAAATTCTTTGCTCATAATTAGATAATACTTGGCCGCCTACTCAACCGAAGCGGTGATCTCCGGGCCGGCCGGATCGCTGTTCCAAACTTGGGGTGCATGGATCGCGGCATCCGCGGTCGCATTCGGTTCGAGAGCGATCTTTAACACCTCGTCGATCATATCGACCGAATGTATGGTCAACTCGTCGCGGACCTCATCGGGTATCTCTGCCAGGTCCTTTTCGTTCTCCTTGGACAAGATGATCGTTTTCAGGCCGAATCTGTGAGCCGCAAGAAGCTTTTCCTTGACGCCGCCGATCGGCAGGACCTTGCCGCGAAGCGTGATTTCGCCGGTCATCGCCACATCATGCCTTGCCGGCCGTTTGGTCAATGCGGACACCATCGCCGTAGCGAGAGTTATTCCGGCACTCGGGCCGTCCTTCGGTATTGCTCCCTCGGGAACGTGAATGTGAAGGTCCTTTTCGCGAAAGTCAGCCGGGTCGATCCCAAGCTCTTCGGCACGGGTTCTGACGCATGTCAGAGCAGCTTTGGCCGACTCCTGCATCACCTCGCCGAGTTTACCGGTCAGCGTCACGTCACCCTTGCCTTTGACCCGGGTGGCCTCGACCTGCAGCACATCACCGCCGACCTCGGTCCACGCAAGCCCGTTGACAAGTCCGACCTCGCTCTTACGGGCAATATCCTGTTTACGAAAACGGATTGTGCCGAGCAATTCCTGAACCTTTTCGGCGTCGATCACCACGCGGAACGAGTCCTTGTCCTCCGCGGCGACGTATTGACGGGCGACTTTCCTCAGGCATGAACCGATCTCGCGTTCGAGGTTTCGAACGCCGGCCTCACGGGTGTAATGCCGTATCGCTTCGAGGATGCCGTCATTCGTAAAAACGACCTTTTCGCTGTCAATGCCGCTGTTTTCGCACTGCTTTGGTATCAGGTGACGCTTTGCGATCTCGGCCTTTTCGCGTTCGGTGTAGCCCGAAAGGCTCAGGATCTCAAGCCGATCCTGCAACGCGGGCGGGATCGTATGCAGCACATTTGCCGTCGCAATAAAGAACACGTGCGACAGATCGTAATCGACGTCGAGGTAATGGTCTCTGAAAGTACTGTTCTGTTCAGGGTCGAGCACCTCCAAAAGGGCGGCACTTGGGTCGCCGCGGTAATCACGACCGAGTTTATCGACCTCGTCAAGCAGTATCACCGGATTGGTCGTACCGGCACGTTTCATCAGTTGGACGATCTGCCCCGGCATCGAACCGATATACGTACGGCGGTGGCCGCGTATCTCGGCTTCGTCGTGGACGCCGCCAAGGGCGAGCCGGACGAACTTTCGCCCCGTCGCATTGGCGATCGACTTCCCGAGGCTGGTCTTGCCCACGCCGGGAGCACCTACGAAACACAGGATCGTTCCTTTCGGATTTTTTACCAATTGGCGGACGGCCAAAAATTCGAGTATTCGTTCCTTTATCTTTTCGAGGCCGTAATGGTCCTCGTTGAGCGTCGCTTCCGCGGCGTTTAGGTCCTCGATCTCCTCAGACCTCTCTTTCCACGGCACATTGATCAGCCAATCCAGGTAGTTTCGCGAGACAGTGCTTTCTGCCGACATCGGCGGCATCGCTTCGAGCCGGGCAAATTCCTGCATCGCCTTGTCTTTGGCTTCCTCGGACATTCCGGCAGCTTCTATCTTTGCCTTGAGTTCGTCGAGTTCGGCTTTTTCGTCCTTGCGGCCGAGTTCTTTATGGATGGCCTTGATCTGCTCGTTCAGGTAGTACTCGCGCTGATGCTTATCCATTTGCTTTTTGGTTCGCGAGTGGATGTTGCGGTCGAGTTGACGTTTATCTATCTCAGCCTCAAGCACATCGATCAGCCGCTGCAAGCGTTCCTGGACCGATACCGTTTCGAGCAATTCCTGTTTCTCGGCGACCTCGATCCGCAGGTGCGAAGACATCGAATCGGCGATCTGGGCCGCTGAAACGCCGCGAAGTGCGGCGTGAAGCGCGTCGGTATAGGCGTCGGGCGAAACCCTAAGCAGTTGTTCGACCAATGCGTGCAGCCTCTGAAGCAATCCGTCCGTCCGGTAACCCGATTCATCCGTCGAGGGGACACGCCGGACATGTGCGTAGAACATTCCCTCTTCGTCCTGCTCGACCCTCACCATTCGGCCGCGTTCCCTTCCCTCGACCACGACCTTTATCTGGCCGTTCTCCTGACGCTGAGCCTGGAGAATGCGCCCGAGGGTACCGACCTCGAATATCTGATCCGCGTTTGGTTCGTCAACCGAAGCGTCATGCTGCGTCGCCAGAAAGATCTGCCGTTCACCGGTCATCGCCTGTTCGAGTGCCATCACAGAACTGGGCCTGCCGATCTTAAATGCAACCTTTGTGTAAGGAAAAATAACGACGTCCCGAATGGGAACCATCGGAAACCGTTCGATGTCCGACGGCATTTGATCTGTAAATTCTTGCATACTCAATGGAAAAAATTCACTTCGATGTTCACGTAACTTTTAGGGTTAATACTATTTACGCAAAATCATCCGGCAAAAGCAACACCAGATCCACTCAAAGGTCCGGCCGGCTTATTACTTGTTTGATGTTGTGAGTAAAGACCGATTGGACGCCAATTTCTACAAATCCGGCGGTTCTTTTGACACTGTTTGCGAATAATTCAGGCCGAAATAAAAGTGTGCAAGTCAAAATGCCATTGACTCAAT
The DNA here is from genome assembly GCA_044221625.1 of Pyrinomonadaceae bacterium. Classification (GTDB taxonomy): domain Bacteria; phylum Acidobacteriota; class Blastocatellia; order Pyrinomonadales; family Pyrinomonadaceae; genus OLB17. The sequence continues at coordinate 27,325 of JBGAOU010000025.1, forward strand.
AAAAAAAGTGCATTTTTGCGACCGAAAGATACTTTTTGACGTCTAATGAGTGTAGTATCGTTTTTGATCCCAATACACGGCGCATTTTCCCGAAATTCTCCTGATCTGCCTGCACATTTGCAGCGGATATCCGGAGCGTAAGGCATTTTTAGAACTTACTTTATTTAGGAGATTCGAGCGATGTTAAATTCTGCACTTCTTCGACGGCCGCGAGCTCTGACGCTGACAGTGACAGCGATAGCTCTCTGGCTCGTTTTGCCATTCGCATTTCAGATCGGGAGCCCGAATTCGCAGGCTCAAACGACGACTGCGACGGCGGGTCTTTTCGCCCGTTTGCTGGCGGTCCCGAGCGGCAGCCCGACGACCAACGCTCTGCCGATCGGTTCGGCCAGCTACAACACGTTTATGTCGGCCGGCTCGGCCCAGCGCGTCTTACATGTTGAGGTCAACGGAGTTAATCTGCCGGCCGGAACCCAGCTCAGCGTGGTATTGAACACAACGACCGTCGGTTCGATGACGCTTGACCCGGTCCGTCACGGTGTCCTGCACCTGACGACGGCCAACGGCGACACCGTGCCGACGGTGGTCATCGGCGATGTTTTGACCATTAAGAATGGTGATGCCGCCATCGTTAGCGGGGCTTTCGGGCCTCCGCCGACGCCGCTGCCGACCGTTTCGCCGACCGTGCCGCCGCCGACACCGTCTCCGATGCCGACGCCTTCGCTGCGTTTGATCGCGCAGCTTTCGGCTCCGGCCATCGCGACAACCCTCGTTCCGCGAGGCTTGGCTGAATACACGGAATTTGGTCCCGGCCCGCGTTTGTTCGAAGTATTTGTCTCGAATATCAATTTGCCGAACGGCACTGTGCTTAACGTAGTCGTCGCCGGCAACCCGGCGGGAACGATCACGCTCTTTAACCACAGCGGTTCGCTGCGGCTCTGGGCCAACAGCAACAGCACGTTCCCGTTGATCACCGCGGGCACGCCGATGACGATCCGCAACGCCGGCACGATATTGCTTGGCGGCACCTTCGGAGCACCGCCTCCGCCGCCGTCACCCTCGCCGACACCGACGGGCAGCCCGACTCCGCCGCCCGCACCGCTTCCCGCCCGTGCATTTGCGGCGAAGATGAATGGACATGCAGTGGTCCCGCCCGTGACAACACCGGGACGCGGTTTCGGATTTGTTACCTTGAATCCAGCGGCCACGGCGATCAATGTCCGTGTTGCTTATACTCATTTGACCGCACCCGCGACCGCTATCACGATCAACGGACCCGCCGGCCCTAATGCCACCGGACCCGTTATTTTCACGATCGCAAATAACGGGGGAACCTCAGGAATGACGGCGCCGCAATCGTTTGACGTGACGCCGCAGCAGGTTGCTCAACTTCGAAACGGTGCCTGGTACATCCAGATCGCGACCGGCGACACCAATACGGCTGTCGGCTATCCGGACGGTGAGATCCGCGGCCAGCTCCGGCCGGTCAATCGCCGCGACGATTTCAACGGCGACGGACTATCTGACATCAGCGTGGTGAGGCCTCGCACGGGGCTTGCCCCTGACAATCCCGGAAACGATTGGTACACCCTCAGCAGCGGTGACAACACTTACTCGATGCAGTCGATCGGACAGCCCGGTGACGTAAACGTCCAGGGTGATTATGACGGCGATGGAATGGCGGACATCGCCATGTTCACACCGTCGACCGGAACATGGCAGATCCGCCGAAGCGGAACCGGCGAGACCACATATTCGCGGTTCGGCATTAGCGGCGATATCCCCGTTGTCGGCGATTATGACGGCGACGGCGTCAACGATCTGGCGGTATTCAGGCCTTCGGACGGCAATTGGTATGTGCTCCGGAGCTCTGATGACGGCTATTCTGTGACTCGTTGGGGCATGGCCGGCGATCGGCCTGTTGCCGGTGATTTCGACGGCGACGGCATTAACGACATGGCCATTTTCCGTCCGAGCGTCGGCGACTGGTACATTCGCCGCAGTTCTGACAACGGAATGACCGCGATGCACTGGGGAATGGCGGGCGACCGGGCCGTGGCCGGCGACTTTGACGGCGACGGAACCAGCGATGTTGCCGTGTACCGTCCGAGTTCAGGCACGTGGTACATCTATCGGAGTTCGGACAGCCAGTTCTCGGCACTTCGCTGGGGAACGGGCGGCGACATACCCGTGGCTTGCGAATTTGACGGAGACGGAATGACCGATATAGCCATTTTCCGTCCTTCGACCGGCCAGTGGTACATCCTGCGAAGTTCCGACAATGGAATGGACGTCTTTCAGTTCGGTATCTCGACCGATCGTCCGATCCAGGTGGCCTATGCTCCGCAGTAGTTGATCGAAAACTGCGGTAAACTCGCCGGCGGCTCTAACCGAGTCCGCCGGCTTTTTTGTTCCATTCAGGCGATCACACCAAGGACCGTAATTGGCCACGAATGAACTAGGACCCCAATTGTGCTAGCATTTCTCAGACGATGAACGAATTATCCGACCGACTAAGAAGCGATGTCATTGACCGTTGGGAATCGCTAAATATGGCCCTGACCGAACAGGTAGCTGTGAGGCCCGACCGCTCCGACCATACCCGGACGGCCGGTAAGATCGCTGCGGCATTACTCGACCTGGCCAAACGCTCCGGCAACGCCGCTGACGCCGGATCGGCGTTTCACGAAGACCTCGGGCTGATCCGCGAAATTGCCGATGCCTCAAAGGCATCGATCTTTGCGTCGGCGTCAAAAAAGGACCTTCTATCCGTTACGGCCTATTTCGAAGCCGACGGGAACGGCAAATACAGATTTCTCCGTAACTCTATCGTCATCGATAATAAACGCTCAGCGCCGCAGGATTTTCTTGAGGTCTCGAAGCGCGTCGCCATCGGGATCATCAATGCACTTGGCCTACAACTCGAGTGGGATCCGCAGATAAAGCTCTCATCGGCATCGTTCGAAGATCAGGTAGTGTTGCGATCGCCCACCGAAGCCGGAACCTCGGTAAATATTCAGTTCTTTATCCGAAACGAGGATGGCGGCCTCGAAAAGTTCGAACCCAAAACGTGGCAATTCAACCTTCTTCCGCCGGCGTGACCGCGTGACCTAAAATAGTTCCGCCCGGGAAGATCATTGACGATTGGACGCCAACTACGGCACGGCCGTAAAGTCCGCGTCGGTCACATTGCCCAACGGCGAAATCTGCCTCGACGACGGTGAAAACGTAAATCGTTTGCTGTTGACCGTCACCGTGTAAGTTTGGGCCGAATGAAGCCCGCGAACGACATAATTTCCAAAACTGCCGGTCTGGACCGTAACGGGCGAACTCAGATCACCACCCGATACCGTCACCAGCGAATTTCGGATGCCCTGGCCCGATGCGGTCAGGACGCGGCCGCTCACGGTGATCTCGGTAACCGGGATCATCGCGTAGGCGTGGGTCAGCCCGTTGATGACCCCCGTACCGACGATGATGCCGTTGTCGCTGATCCCGAGTGCCGATGACGACGTGTTGGTCGACAGGTCCCATCCGGTTCCTGCCGGGATCAGGTCGGCAATCCTATATGTGCTGCTGCCGTCATAAAGAAATGGGATCGCGAACGCGGATGAGGCTGTCCCAACTGCCCAACCCGATGAGTTGACCGCACGGGCCGACCCTTGCGTCGTTCCGGCCGGCAGCGGAATCGCCGTCATTCCGCCGGCCTGCGTCCAAATGAACGGCAGCCCCGAACCCTGATTCAGCATACTTGACCCTACGACGTGTCCGCCGTTGCTGATACCGAAAGCGATCGCACCGTTGAGGCCCGCAAGCGCCCCAATATCGATCGCCGAACCGCTGCCGATGTCATAGACCAACCCGACATTTCGGGCTGCGTTTGAGGGGTCGATCCCGATCCCGGCGATCCTCCCGGCGTCATTTATGCCGAATGCGGTGGTAAAATAGCTGCCGCCCGACGTTGTTTGGGTGATCACTGTCGCCGTGGCCCCGCTGTATATCGCACCTCGCTGAAAGGTTCCCGAATTTACGGATCCGACCGCGACGCCCGATGCGTTTACGTCATATGCGTCACCGAGCGTCTCGCCCGCCGGCAATGGCAGTTGAGAAACGACACCGTTCTGCCATACGACCGGAAGCCGGCCTGACCCAAAGCTAGTGGTCGCCCCGGTGCCCACGACTGTACCTGCGTCGTTTGCGGCGTTTGCCAAACAAAAGGCCCGTCCGGCAATATTCGGCAGGCCGACGATCCCCGGCCCGAATGTCCATGAAAATGCCTGCGTCGCATTCGTTCGAAACGAACGTCCGACAGCTATCCCGCCGGGCGATACCCCGAACCCCTGCGAAGCACTGTCGCCCGCGAGCACCACGCCGAGATCAAATATCTGATATTGCGGCGGCACGGCGGCACGGCGGCACGTTTCGCCGCGTCAAGCGGCCTCTGGCCGGCGGCTGCCGAAAATAACACCGATAACGACACAACAACGCCAAGAAACGGGCGAAAAACCTTCATGATCTGCCTCCGATGGTCAACTGACGATTATTTCTGATTTTGAGGCCTAAGAATATTAGCGTTGGAATGTGAAGTCAAGGTAACCCGTTTTCAGCACGCGCGAAAAATGGCGAGCCTGAGTGTACCTCAAACCCGCCACATTAATTCCGAACATTTCGCCTTATTACTGCCGCCCGCTACGCTGCCTCTTCGGATCTCGAAACCACCTCAAAGACCGGCACCTTTCTCTCGATCATCTCCCGCGTAATGACCAGTTCCGTGACCGATTTTTCAGTCGGCAGGTGATACATCGACTCGAGCAGTATCTCCTCGAGGATCATCATCAGTCCGCGTGCTCCGACCTTTCGTTTGTGGGCTTCCTGAGCGATCGCGGAAAGAGCTCCGTCCGTGAACTTGAGCCCGATATTATCAAACTCGAATTTCCGCTGGTACTGCTTGATCAGCGCGTTCTTCGGTTCGGTCAGGATCTTGATGAGAGCCGCCTCGTCCAATTCACGCAGCGTACCGATCACCGGCAGACGACCGACAAATTCCGGGATCAGGCCGTAATGTATCAGGTCTTCGGGCTCGAGTTTGCTGATCGATTCGTCGTGACGCTGCTTGTTGGTCTTGACGTCCGCCTGAAATCCGAGGGACTTGTTCCTAAACCGTTTTTCGACGACCTTTTCAAGTCCGATAAATGCGCCGCCGCAAATGAACAGGATATTGGTTGTGTCCAATTGCTGAAAGTCCTGCTGCGGGTGCTTTCGGCCGCCGCCCGATGGAATGTTCGCGACCGTGCCCTCGAGTATTTTAAGCAGTGCCTGCTGCACGCCCTCGCCGGATACGTCACGCGTGATCGACGGATTGTCGTCCTTGCGGCAGATCTTGTCGATCTCGTCGATATAGATGATACCCTGCTGAGCCTTTTCGATGTCGCCGCCCGCTGACTGCAGCAGACGCAGCAGAATATTCTCGACATCCTCACCGACGTATCCCGCCTCGGTCAGGCTAGTCGCGTCGACGATGCAGAACGGCACGCTGAGCACACGAGCGAGCGTCTGCGCCAAAAGGGTTTTCCCCGTTCCGGTCGGCCCGATCAGCAGGATGTTGGATTTCTGCAGTTCGATGTCGTTTCGCCGTTTGGCGAGTTCGAGCCGCTTATAGTGTTGATAGACCGCGACCGACAGCCGCTTCTTCGACTCGTCCTGCCCGATCACGTACTCATCCAGATACCCTTTGATCTCGTGCGGTTTGGGCAACGCGGTCCGCGTGACGGTCGACGCCGACTGCTCGTCATCGTTGATTATCTCGTTACAAATGCCGATGCACTCGTTGCAGATATAAACCCCGGGACCGGCGATAAGTTTGCGGACATCATTCTGCGACTTTCCGCAAAATGAACACGTCAATAATTCTTCGGGTCTTCTGAATTGGCTCATATCTAAAGTTTCGGATGACAAAGGTCAATGGACAGATGCCCGGGCGGGGATCTGTCCGCCGAGTTCTGAACGCCTATTTTTCTCTGTGCTCGATCACTTCGTCGATCAAACCGTACTCCTTTGCCTGCATCGGCGTGAGGATACGATCGCGTTCGACGTCCTTTTCAACCTGTTCGAACGATTGTCCCGTGTGCTTCGAAATGATCGACGATGTCAACGTACGCATGCGGATGATCTCCTCGGCCATGAGCCGGACATCGGTCGCCTGTCCCGAAGCTCCGCCTGACGGCTGATGGATAAGAACGCGGGCGTTCGGCAGCGAAAATCTCTTTCCCGCGGCCCCGGCACACAGCAAAAGGGCTCCCATCGACGCACACTGGCCGACGCAGATCGTCGTAACGTCGTTCTTGATGAACTGCATCGTGTCGTAGATCGCCATTCCGGCGGTTATCGAACCGCCCGGGCTGTTGATGTACAAGTTGATGTCGCGTTCCGGGTCCTCGGCCTCGAGAAACAGGAGCTGCGCGACGATAAGATTTGCGATCTGATCGTCGATCGGTGTGCCGATAAAAATGATACTGTCCTTCAAAAGGCGGGAGTAAATGTCGAATGCCCGCTCGCCTCGCGAAGTTTGTTCGACAACCATCGGTACTAATGCCATATATTTCCTCTTTCCGTTTTGCGAATTACCTTAGATGATTCTTGAAGTTGTGCCGGATAAATTGTTGTAAAGATTGCGATTGCCGTTCACGACCAAAGATTTTACAACTTTCGGTACAAAAATCAAGCGGTTTTATTTCAAGGGCCGGCCTCGTCTGGCCGGCCCGATACTTTGCCGGCTACTCCGCCTTTTTGGCGGCTTTTTTGGCCGGTGCTTTCTTTTTGGCGGCCTTTTTCGGCTTTTCTTCGTCAGACGGCAGGCCGACCGTCTCGTCGATCCACTCGCCCTCAGTGACTTTGGCCTTTGCTATCACAGCCTCGATCGATTTTCTCGTTTTCAGGTTATTGCGGATATTCTCGACACCGCCGCCCTGTTTTTCGAGCGAGGAGCGGATCTCCTCAGCCGAGGCACGATAGTAATCCGCCAATTTCTGTATCTCTTCGTCAACCTCGGCCTCAGAAACCTCGACCTTTTCGAGCTCTGCGACCTTGTCGAGCAGGAGAGCACCGCGGACGTCCCTTTCGGCCTGCGTCCGCATATTGCTATACGCCATTTCGATGAACTGTCTTTCGACCTTGTTCAGATCGACACCACGCTGCTGCAGGTCCTCAGCAAAGTTGTTCAGGAGATTGCGGGCCTGATTTTCGATCAGCACACCCGGGATCTCAAAAGCATTATCCTCGATCAATTTCGCGATCGCGTTGTTTCGCAGCCTTGCGTCGGCGTCCGACTCGGCGTATTTGACGAGGTCGGCCTTGAGCTGTTTACGCAGATCGGCCAGCGACTTATACCCTTCATCCAGGCTCTTGGCCCATGCATCGTTGAGTTCGGGAACCTCGGCACGGCCGACAGATTTGATCTTTGCCTTGTAATGGACGGTCTTCCCGGCAAGTGCCTCGGATGAAAACGACTCGGCATAGGTGACGGTGAATTCTTTTTCTTCGTCCGCCTCGACCCCGACCAGATTCTCGGTAAATGAAAGTTCGATATGCTCACCGCCGAGTTCTACCTCAAGGTCGTCCGCCTTGATCGGCTCAGCATCGGGCTCGTCTGCAAAAACTCCTTCGAGATCAGCAATGACGGTATCGCCAATTTCCGATTTTCGTCCCTCGACCGGGATGAGCGCCGCTTCCTTCTGGATACGTTCGGCGATGAGGTCCTCGACCTCGCCGTCGGCGACCGGTTTGACACGTCGCGTGACCTCGATGCCCTTGTATTTGGGCGTCGGGATCTCCGGCATTACTTCCACATGAACGTGCAGTTTGATCGGCTGTGAACCGTTGACCTTGACGTTCTCCTGGTCCTCCAGATGCAGGTGCGGCTCCGCCAGCGGATGCAGGTCATGCTCCTGGATCGCGGCGGTGACCTGTCCGGGGATCACTTCCTGAAGCACCTCGCTCTTGATCTCCTCGCTAAACCGCATTCGCACGACCTCGATGGGTGCAAAACCTTTGCGAAAACCGGGCACGTTGGCGCGTTTCGCGTATTTTTGGCTGACCTTGCCGTACGCCGCCTTTATTACATCGGCGTCGATCTCAAGGTGTATCTCTCTTTGGGTAGGTGAAATTTCTTTTAATTCGCTTTTCATGTACAGAAAAAAGGATAGCGCGTCAGATGCCGGTTGTCAGTTGCCGAGTGCCGGTTTTCACGCCGCGGCAGCCGGACGTCGGCCGTCGGGCCCGCAAATGCAAAATTGGCCGGATGCAATTGTCATTCGCTGACAGCTTACAGCCGACCGATCAGTTTTAATATGGTGCCGAGGACAGGAATCGAACCTGCACGCCTCGCGGCGCTAGATCCTAAGTCTAGTGCGTCTGCCAATTTCGCCACCTCGGCGTCGCGTTCGGCACGGAATATTACCGCCCCGGACCGCAAAATAGAATCTACCGAATCGGGCGAAGATTGTCTAGCCGCCTATTTGCGGAGGTATTTCCGATCGTATTCGTCCCACGACATATTGATATCGGCTCCGCCCAGGCCGGCGTGCGGATCACTGCTAAGGGCCTTTGCCTCAGCCTTTAGGAACAATTTGTATCCGCCGTAGCCGACCGCACCGAGCAGGCCTATCCAGAAAACGTACCATAGTATCGACGACAGAAAGCCGAGGACCCATAACAACGCCATTCCGACAAACACCAGTCCGATCGCCGCAAGTATGATCTTGATAAAATTCATTTCTTCAACCTCCGCATCCGAAACTTAGTACGAATTAGCCCCGCCAATGTTCGTACAAAATCACTCGGTATCGTATAATTCACGCTTAGCGTCGAGGCATTGAACCTAATTTTGAGCACTTTGAATAAAACGATCAGCGAGATTTCTGCGGCCCTTAGTGCCGTAACGACAGGCGATATGAGCTCCGTGGCGACCGACGTCACGCACGATTCGCGGCAGGCCCGCGAGGGCACACTTTTTGTCGCGATCAAAGGCGCGACCGTTGACGGACATCGGTTCATCGACGACGTCCTCCGCCGCGGTGCGGCCGGGATCGTCTCGGAATCTGATCCGCCGGCGGATTTCGCCGGGGCGTGGCTCAAGGTCGCCAATGCCCGTGAGGCACTCGCTAAGGCGGCGGCCGTAATAAACGGCGAACCCTCGCATCAGTTGGATCTCGTTGGCATCACCGGCACCAACGGAAAGACGACGACGACCTATCTCTGTTTTGCCCTGGCCGAGGCCGCCGGTGAAAGGCCGGCCATGCTGACCACGGTCGAATACCGTATCGGCGAACGCAGTGAACCGGCGGTCCGCACGACGCCCGAGGCATCCGACACGAACCGCTTTCTCCGCGAAGCGGTCGATCACGGTTGCACGATGGCGGTAATGGAAACGTCGTCGCAGGCGATCGACCTGCATCGATGTGACTGGCTGCGGTTCAAGGTGGCGGTATTTACCAATCTGACACAGGACCACCTTGACTACCATCTGACGATGGAGAACTACTTTGACGCCAAGCGAAAACTGTTTGACGGGCGTCTGGGCGAATTGCCGGGGTCATCGGTGATCAATATCGACGACGAATACGGCAAACGACTCGCTCAGGAATTGCTGGCTGACGGACAACGCGTCGTCACGATCGCCCAGGATGACGACGGCGCCGACCTTCGTGCGACCGACATAACCGTTTCGCTGATCCGCGGTACGGAATTCACTCTTCGGGCTCCGTCCGGCGAATATCACGTCAAATCGCCGCTGGTCGGTAAACCCCATGTTTACAATATGCTGACGGCCGCCGCCGCGGGGCTCGAACTCGGCTACGGCATTGAAGATATTATCCGCGGCCTTTCTTCCTGTGTCGGTGCACCCGGCCGATTCGAACGCGTCCCGCATGGCGGCGATTTTGCGGTGGTCGTCGATTACGCCCATACCGATGACGCTCTGTTAAATACGCTCAAGACCGCCCGCGAACTCACCGACGGCCGAATCATCACGGTCTTCGGCTGCGGCGGCGACCGCGACCGTTCAAAACGCAAGCCGATGGGCGTCGCGGCCGGCGAGAACAGCGACCTCGTGATCGTCACGTCGGACAATCCTCGGACCGAGGATCCGCTTAGTATCATCGCCGAGATCGAAGTCGGGGTTAAATTGACGGGAACACCCTATCAGGTGATCGACGACAGGCGACGGGCCATATTTCAGGCCATCTCTGAGGCTGGTGCGAACGATGTGGTGATAATTGCCGGAAAGGGCCACGAAAACTACCAGATAGTCGGGGCGGACAAGTTCCATTTCGACGACCGCGAGGTTGCCGCCGAGGCTCTGGCCCAGTTGGAATCGGAACGTTAAGCCTTGTCGGCAGGACGGACCAGCCCGACCAGCACCTCACGCTGAGCTGAGGAAAGCTGGTCGAACTTGACCCCAAATCCGATCTCGAAAACGTGATTTGCTACCGATCCCGTAAACTGCACCTTCATCCCGTCTGCCAGCGGTATAAAGATAAGTACGCTATCGCCGTCCTCGACCTCACCTGACCCGAGAATAAAGCAGCCGTCAAAACTGACGTCACTCAATGTGCCGCGTTGACGCTCGCCCGAAGATTGCCATTCGATATCGACCTCAACGGGATATCTGTTTGTCGCGCGGCGCTCTGAGCCGCTTCGTCGATCGTAGTTGGACATCGGTTCTCTAACTATTCAGCGCCACCCGCTGCCTTTCTCCCCTTATTAACTAAGTAATAATAGACCGGCATTCCCAGAATGATGAGCACGATCCCGGCCAGTGATTGGGTCGGCGTGCTGATCACGGTGGTCACGAGCAGCCAACCGGCGACCAGCAGGAACACGACCGGTACCACCGGATAGCCGAACGCCTTGTACGGACGCTCGATCTCGGGGTGCTTTTTGCGGAAAATGAAGATCGAGGATGTGATAAGTGCGTAAAACAGCCACGAGCCGAAAATAACGTAATCGGTGAGCGTGTCAAACGAGCCCGACAGTGCCAGGATGCTGGCCCAGACGCCCTGGAACAATACACCGTTGATCGGCACCGCGTTCACCGAGACCTTTGAAAATCCCTTGAACATCAGGCCGTCCTCGGCCATCGCGTAAGGTATTCGCGACGCACTCAGGATCGACGTGTGCAGCGTGCCGAGCGACGACAGCATCAGGCCGACCGTAAACACGGCGACCGCAATGCCCGTCCCGAGACTCGCGGCGTCGCCGCCGAAGAACTTGCTGACGACCATCTTCGCGACGCTCGAATTCTTTGAGACCGAGGCGATCGATGTCGGGTCGAGGATGTAAAAATACGCGACGTGTACCGCCACATAAAGAATGATCACGAGCAGGACGCTTCCGATAATTGCGATCGGGATATTGCGTTTCGGGTCCTTGACCTCGCCGGCCACGAACGAAAGGTTGTCCCAGCCGTCATAACCCCACAACGCAGCAAGCATCGCCGCGGCAAAGCCCGCCAGGAATGTGTATTCGCCGGAACCGTACCGAACGGCGTCGGCGACGCCCTCGCAGGTGCCGGTTGTGCTTGCCAACGAAAAATTGGCAAAGCTGCCGCCCGTCACAAACGAAAACGCCCCGAGCCCGACAAAGATAACAAGGCCGATCTTGATCGCCGTCAATGCCGTAGCGATCTGGCCGCTCAGGCTCACCGAAAGGCAGTTGAGTGTCGTGAAAATCGCAATTATCACCACGGCGATGATCTGCAGCGACGTCACCTCATAGTCGTAGCCGACGATGGTCGTTTTGAAAAGCGTCTGTTTTAGTCCGCCGTCAAGGTAGTCGTTTAGAGCGATCGCGAAAACCACCGCCACCGATGCTTGGGCACCCGTGCGGGCGATGAACATCTGCATCCAGCCAAAAAGAAAACTCGAGAGCCTGCCATACGAATCACGCAGAAATACGTACGGCCCGGCGGCATGCGGCTTCATCGCCGTGAGTTCCGCGTAGGTCAGCGCACCGGCGAGCGACAGCAGGCCGGCCGCGATCCACGCGATCAGGACCCAAGTCGGGTTGCCGACATTACAGGTCATTACGCGTGCCTTCAGGAACACGCCCGTGCCGATCACGTTGCCGATAATAACGGAAATTGCGGCGATCAGGCCGAGGCCGCGGATGAGGGTCTGCCGTTCGTTGATCTCAGAGTTCATATCGTTTGACTTTTGGACTGGCAACATCTTACGCGAAAATACAGTCAGAGTGAAATTTTGTATCGTGATAAAATCACCCGTATGCTCAATCTGGATATAAACGCCGACGATCTTGTAGCGGCGTTGCTGTCGCTGTCCCGGTCGGGCGTGGTCTGTATCCTCGACAGTTGCGGCGTCGGCCACCTTGGCTCGCATTTGTTGATCGCCGGGATCGCTCCGCAGGACACCTTTTCGATCTCAGGGATATCGGCGGCCGAAACGCTCGGCCGTTTTGACGAGTTGCTCGCCGAACCCGGCCTCGCTTCATTTTTTACTATCTCCTACGGCCTCGGATTCAAACTTCAGGGCATTTCACCCAACCGGACAGATGCCGTCGAGCCCGACATTTTTCTGGCCCGCTTTGACGCTCTGGTGATCCACGACTACGACACCGGCCGGACAACGCTCGCCGGCAACCCGAAGCGTGCCAAAGATCTGCAGATCCGCGGCGATGATCATCGCGTCGCCCTGATCGAGCGGTGCGAAGCACGGTCAAATATGTCCAGGGCCGAATACCTTCGTGCGGTCGGATCGATCCGTGAGGACATACGCCGAGGTGACACATATCAGGCCAATTTGACGCATCGGCTGGAATGCCGCCTCCCATCGACAACATCGCCGCAGTTGATCTTCGGCCGTCTCCGCGATCGCCATCCGGCACCTTTTGCCGCATTTTTCTCCAGAGGCGATTCAACTGTCGTTTCCGGATCACCGGAACGCTTTTTTCGCACTGAAAGATCTGGCCGAAAGATCTCGACCTCGCCGATCAAAGGCACCCGAAAACGCGGTGCGGATCCGGCCGAAGACGCCAAACTGAGGCTCGAGCTGCTCGAAAGCTCCAAGGACCGGGCCGAAAACACGATGATCGTCGACCTTTTGCGTAACGATCTCGGCCGGATATGCGAATTTGGGAGCGTAACTGCCGATAAGGTATGTGATCTTGAGGAACACCCGTCTCTATTTCACCTCGTATCGACCGTTACCGGACGGCTGCGTGCCGATACCCGAACATCTGACATTCTGCGGGCGATGTTTCCGAGCGGTTCGATCACCGGTGCACCAAAGATCAGTACGATGCGAATTATCGACGCCATCGAACCTGATCCCCGCGAGTTGTCGATGGGCGCGATCGGCTATAGTCTGCCCGACGATTCGTTCGGGTTGCCGGCCGGAATGGATCTCAGCGTCGCGATCCGCACGATGGTGATACGCGGCAATATCGCATCGTTCAATGTCGGCGGCGGCATCGTGATCGACAGCGACCCCGAAAGCGAGTACCTCGAGACCCTTACAAAGGCCGCGGCCCTGCTCGACGCGGCAGGTGCAGTGTTCATAGCCGATTGAACCCGCCGGGAACAATTTGTGGCATTCGGTGTCTAACCCTCTATCAACCCTTACCAAGGAGGAACAAAATGACCCGTCCAACCATCAATGTCACGCCGCTGATCGACGTTCTGCTCGTCTTGCTGATCATTTTCATGGTCGTAACTCCGATGCGGCCAAGCAGTTTCAAGGCCGCGATACCTGCCGAACGCCGCGATACCTCGGCCGTCCTTCCGCATCCCGACACTCTGGTCTTAACAGTTGACCGCGACGGCCGCCTCGCACTCAACACTGAATCCGGGCTCGGCACCATCGACGAACCGTCGGCGCTCGTCGCCCGTTTGGGTGAGATCTTTGCCGCCCGGATCGCTAACGGTTCACTGTCCGAGAGTCACGCGGACGACGCAGGCCGACCGTTCCCTGACCGTATCGAGAGGACCGTTTTCATCAAAGCTCCGACCACGCTGGAGTACGGCCGGGTGGCACGCGTCGTCGACATTGCAAAGATGTCCGGTGCTTTCCCGATCAGCCTGCAGATCGACGATTTAGACAAGCGGTGACCAGATCTTTGGTTTGGTCGTGATACAATTTGTTTTTTCGCGGTGGTTTCGGCCGTTCTCGCGGGAAAATTGCTATTCGCGGTCCTGCTTGATCTGATGGTCAATTACTACGACATCCTAAAAGTATCGCCCAAGGCGTCGAAGGCCGAGATCAAGTCGGCATACCGCCGGCTCGCCCGCCAATTGCACCCGGATAAGAATGCGGGTTCTGAGGAGACCGCTCTCAAATTTGCCGCGATAGCTGAGGCTTACGAGGTTCTCGGCAACCCGAAAGATCGTGCCCTGTACGATCGCCGGCTGCTTGATATCCAATACAGCGGCGTCGGCGGAGACGAAAGCCTTTTTACATCTGAGAACCGCCACGCACGACGTTGGCGTCAGATGGTGTACGAAAAGCGTTATAACGACATCATCGACCGCATGCTGGCCGAAGAGCGGCTCGAGGCTCTTGCGTTTCAGCGTGTCGTCTATCCGATAGTCGGCCTTTATATCGCCGCGGCGATGTCCACGGCCCTCAGGCCGATGTTCTTTATCTCGACGGGCGTCATCGGCAAGATCATAATGGTATCGCTCTTCGTGATCGGTTTGATCCATCTGGGCGGCAGGGCTCGTGACGGTTTTGTTAGGTACACCGACGCCGAGGACAACATTCACGACTCGATCCTCGACGGAGCCGAAAAGAAGCCAAAGCCTTTCTCGCGGATCCTGTCGGTCGGCGTCCTTATCGCGGGATTCCTCGTGTGTCTCGGTATCGGCTACGTGATCGGCACGCAGACGACCTTTATGGCCCGCGTTTATCCGGAAATGTTCTCAACGGAATTTGAACCCGAGTTCTTTATGTATCCGCCGATCGTCGCCCTGTTTGTCGATATCATGCACAGCCTCGCACTCAGGTTCGAAAAGTAGTCCGCCGCACCGCACGAGCAGTTGACAAAACCACGGCAGCCCTATACAATTTGGAGTTTGTCTTAACTGACTGGAAATAACGATGGCTAATCATAAATCAGCAGAGAAACGCGTTCGTCAAAACGCAAAACGTAACGAGATCAATCGCAGCAACCGCAGCAAGCTGCGCACGTCGATCAAAAAGCTTCGCGGAGCCGTTGCCGCTCACGACAAGGCGGCGAGCACCGAGCTTCTTTTCCCGACGGTTTCGCTTATCGACAAAGCGGTGAACAAGGGCATTATCCACAAAAATACTGCCGCCCGCTATAAGTCGCGGTTGACCAAGCACGTCAATAAATTGGCGTAAAATTTCACTGAACACGCACATATTGCGTCTTTTGCATTCGGAAGTGGGCCTCGAGTCGGGCCCGCTTCCTTTTTTTTGTTACAATCTCTCGAAATGACACAGTCTCGCCAATTCAAATATTTTGACCTGATAATGGCGGCGTTCGTTGCCGTACTGCTGTGCTCTAATTTGATCGGCGTTCACAAGGTATCGTCCGTCAACCTGCCCGTTTACGGCGAGTATATTTTTGGCACCGGCGTTCTCTTTTTTCCGCTAAGTTATCTTTTTGGCGATATCCTGACCGAAGTTTACGGTTACGCCCGCTCGCGCAAGGTGATCTGGGCCGGCTTTGGGGCGTTGATCTTTGCGTCGCTGATGTCCTACGTCGTCACTTCCCTGCCGGCGGCCAGGACGATGTCGCCTGAGGCCAAAGGCGCGGTTGACCTCATCTTCGGCCAGACCTGGCGTATCGTCGCGGCGTCGCTTTTTGCGTTTTGGGCGGGCGAGTTCGTCAATTCGTACGTCCTGGCCAAAATGAAGATCGCGACGGCCGGAAAGTACCTTTGGATGCGGACGATCGGATCGACGTTCGCGGGCGAGGCGGTCGACAGCTTGATATTTTATCCGATAGCGTTTCTTGGCACCTGGTCAAACGAACAGGTGATCTCAGTAATGATCGGCAATTACTTTCTGAAGGTGTTCTGGGAGGTTATCGCGACGCCCGTCACATATAAGATCGTGGGCTTTCTGAAACGAGCCGAACACGAGGATCATTTTGACCGCGACACCGACTTTAATCCATTCTCATTGAGTACGTAGTTACGGAAGGCAGATGAGATCGCTGGCAATCACAACTCCGCTGATCGAACTTGATCAATACGGCATCGAGAGATTGTCGGGGCCGATGGCCCGCAAACTTGCCGCGGCCGTTGCCGGTGCCGCCTCCAGGGCCGACGTCAATTTGGCGACCGTCGAGGACCTGCTCAACTACTTCCCGGCCCGTTACGAGGACCGCTCAAATTTCATCTCGATCGACAAACTCGAAGAAGGAATGGAGGCCGCGGTCGAAATATACGTCCGCGGATCGGGCGGCAAGCAGGTCGGACGCGACCGCGATCCGCGAAAACCGCCGCTTTTTATCTTTGAGATCACCGGCGGCGATGCCGAACGTCGTTTCAAGCCGGTCGTCGTTAAGTGGTTCATTTCGGGCCGCAACGCAAGGTCTATACTTGAATATTACACGCAGCGATTTTCCCGCGGCACCCGGTTTGTAGCGTACGGACTGTGGGAGTTTGACGATCGAAAGGGCACCTTTGCCTTAAAGCTCGCCAAACCCGACGAACTCGAGATATTGCCCGCCGCCGATGCCGGCCTGTTCGCCGATAAGTCGGAGCCCAAGACGATAAAGCGGACACCCGATGAGAATGACGAGCTCGAAGAGGACATCGCCAGCCCGGAGTTTGCCACGGTTCATACCGCCCGCCGTGTGCCGGTATACCGAAAACTTGGCCCGTTTCAGACCAAGCGGCTGCGTGAAATAATACACAGCACGCTAGCTAAACTCGACCGCGAGTCCGTCTCCGACCCGCTGCCTGCCGAACTTCGGGACAGGCACAAACTGATCACACGGGCCGAGGCCCTCGCCGAGATCCATTTTCCGCCCGAGAGTTCGTCTATCGCCGAATACGAGATGTTTCGGAGTGCGGCTCATCGGCGGCTGATCTTTGACGAGTTTTTCTGGCTGTCGTTTTCGATGCAGCTGCTGCGCGGCAAACGCCGGCGTGAACCGAAAGGCCCGGTCATCGAGATCAGCGATGCGACCCGCGAAAGGCTCAAGAAACTGCCTCCGTTTACGCTCACCGGAGCCCAAAAGCGTGTGATCGGCGAGATATTTACCGATCTCAAGTCCGATGTTCCGATGAATCGCCTTATTCAGGGCGACGTCGGCAGCGGCAAGACGATCATGGCGTTCCTGGCGATCTTCGCCGTAATGGAAAACGGGTATCAGACCGCACTGATGGCCCCGACCGAGATATTGGCCGAACAGCACTTTCGCAACGCGGCTAAGCTTTTTGCGGATACCGGTTACCGTGTCGAGCTGCTGGTCGGCAGCACGCGTGCGGCACAAAAGCGAAAGATACAGGCCGACATTGCCGCCGGTGAGATCGACCTTGTGATCGGCACGCACGCGTTGATCCAGGACGCCGTAAAGTTCGACCGGCTCGGGCTGGCCGTGATCGACGAACAGCACCGTTTCGGCGTGCTGCAGCGGGCACAGCTAAAAGCCGGCGGGATGAATCCCGACATTCTCGTCATGACCGCGACGCCCATACCGCGGTCGCTGGCGATGACCGTTTACGGCGACCTCGACGTGTCGTTGATCGACGAAATGCCGCCCGGCCGGACGCCGGTCAAAACGGTCGTGGTCGGTGAAGACAAACGGCAAGGGGTCTATCACGGCATCGAACGCGAGATCAAACTCGGCCGTCAGGTTTACATCGTGTATCCGCTGATCGAAGAGTCCGAAAAGTCCGATCTGAAGGCCGCGACCAAAATGTACGACAAACTGCGGTTGGACCATTTTCCGCAGTACACGGTCGGCCTTTTGCATGGCCGGATGAAGCCCGCCGAAAAAGACGAGATAATGAGCGAGTTCGTCGCCGGCCGCCTCGACATACTCGTTTCAACGACCGTCATCGAGGTCGGCGTCGATGTGCCGAATGCGACGCTGATGGTGATCGAGCACGCTGAGCGGTTCGGGCTTTCTCAGCTCCACCAGCTCCGCGGCCGTGTCGGCCGCGGAGCGGACCAGAGCTTTTGCGTCCTGCTCACCGACTTTAAGAAGACCGCCGTCGCCAAAGAACGTCTCGGTATCATGGAGGCGACAACGGATGGTTTTAAGATCGCCGAAAAAGACCTTGAGATTCGCGGCCAGGGCGAGATCCTCGGCGTGCGGCAATCCGGCATTCAGAGCTTTAAGATCGGCAATATCGCCCGCGACCTGGATATTCTGATCGCCGCCAGGACCGAGGCCGAATCGCTTCTGAACGACAATGCCGATTCTGTCGTGACAAAAGCAATGGTCAAGTTCGCCCTTTCCGACAAATATGTAAGACTCGGCGGTATTAGCTGATCCGCCCGGCCGACACCTTTGCCCAACCCTCTCGATTTTCCTACACTTTAATTATGCGAGTGATCTCAGGCATTTACGGCGGACGCGTACTCAAGAGCCCTGCCGACAACAAGACGCGGCCGACTTCCGATCGCCTGCGTGAGACGCTGTTCAACGTGCTCGCACCGCGGATCTATGAGGATACACGCTTTTTGGACGTTTGTGCCGGCACGGGTGCCATCGGCATCGAGGCTCTGTCACGCGGGGCCGAATTTGTGACCTTTGTCGACCGCTCCAAAAAGTCCTGTGCCCTGATCGAAGAAAATCTGGACAAACTCGGCGTACCCGAGGATCAAACCGAAATTCTCAGCCTCGACGCCGAGAATTTTGCCGGACGCGACCATCCGTCGGGCTGGGACATCGCCTTTTTTGATCCTCCGTACGACGCTGAGTACTCGGTCGTATTGCATGAATTCGGCAATAATTCGACGCTGCTCAATGAGGGCGGCATCCTGGTTGCCGAGCACCATTCAAAAAAGTACCTGCCCGACGAGGTTGGTTCGCTTCGACGCTGGCGGATTCTCAAACAGGGCGAGACGACGCTTAGCTTTTATACCCGCGACTAATGAAAACCGTAATCGTTTGGCTGACACTGTGTCTGATATGGGGTACGACCTGGATATTCATCAAGGTCGGCCTCGAAGACCTGCCGCCGATCGCGTTTGCGGTCGCCCGGTTTCTGCTGTCGGTCATCGTGCTGACTGGCGTCGTCGCCTATCAGCGGATCAGCCTGCCGCGAACGTGGCGTGAATGGCGGATCATCGCCATCACCGGCGTTTTGCAGTTTTCGATCAATTACAGCATGGTCTTTTGGGCCGAACAGCACATCACGTCGGGGCTGGCGGCGGTCCTGCAGGCAATGATCACGGTCTTCGGTCTGATACTGGCCTGGTTCTTTCTCCCGAATGAACGAATTACGCGGATCAAGGTCATCGCCGTCATCGTCGGCATCGTCGGTGTCGGTGTCATCTTTTACGACCAACTCCGCGTGCAGAGCCTGATGGCATTTCTCGGTTGCGTCGGTGTCGTCGTCGGTTCGTATGCGGCGGCGCAGGCGTCGATACTGGTCAAGGCAAAGGGCGGCGCATTTCATCCGGCGGCCCTGCTTTTGTGTCAGATGCTCTGCGGGCTGCCGGCGATCATCGTTTACAGTTTGGTGTCCGAGGGCGATCCGCTCTCATTCAACTGGACGTGGCGGGCCGTTGGCTGTGTGCTCTATCTTTCGCTGATGGGAACGATCGCCGCGTTCTGGTTGTACTATTGGCTGCTCGGGCGGGTCGAATCGACCAAGGCGATGATGATCTCGCTCGTCACGCCGCTGCTCGCGGTCGTGATCGGCTGGGTCACGCTCGGCGAAAAACTCCCGCCGCAGACCGTCCTCGGCGGCATTTTGATCATCGGCAGCATCGGCTTGATCGTATTCAGACGGCGTGCGGTTCCGACTCCGGCGGCAGCTGCCGATAGTTAATACTGGGAAATTTCATTTATTTGTCCCCATTAGCTCCCGATTGTGGTTAAATTTTCTTATGCATTTCAAATTCACGACCGCGGGCGAATCACACGGCAAGGCACTCGTCGTCATAGTCGAAGGCGTTCCTTCGGGCCTGGCGATCGACATCAGTGCGATCGACCATGAACTGTGGCGCCGCCAGCAAGGCTATGGACGCGGCGGACGAATGAAGATCGAGACTGACACGGTCGAGATCCTGTCGGGTGTGCGTCACGGCGTGGCTCTCGGTTCGCCGATCGCGATGATCATCAAAAATGACGATTTCGTTCATTGGGAGGACGTAATGTCCACCGAGGAGCCGGCCGCCGAGCCCAAAAATCCGCGGACCGTCACTCGGCCGCGGCCCGGCCACGCCGATCTCGCCGGCGGTCAGAAATATCAGGTCCGCGATCTTCGCGACATACTCGAACGCGCGTCGGCGCGTGAAACCGCCGCTCGAGTAGCAGCCGGGGCGATCGCCCGTCAATTGCTGGCGGCTTTCGGCTCGGATGTCCGCAGCCACGTCATCAAGCTCGGCCATGTCCAGGTCGTTCCGCTCTGGCGTGAATGGGACGAGATCGCCGCGATCCCCGCCGATTCGCCGCTGAACTGCGTCGATGAACACAGTCAGAAAGAGATGATGAAACTCATCGACGAGGCCAAACATGACGGCGACACTCTCGGCGGCATCGTCGAGGTCGTGGCAAAGGGCCTGCCCGTCGGACTCGGGTCGCACACGGCGTGGAATGAGAAACTCGACGGCCGCATTGCTCAGGCGTTGGTGTCGGTCCACGCGATCAAGGCCGTCGAGATCGGCACCGGTGTCGCCAATGCCGGAAAACGCGGGTCCGAGGTCCATGACGAGATCTTTCACGAGGGCGGTTCGTTCAAGCGTCAAACCAATCGGGCCGGCGGGCTCGAGGGCGGCATCACCAACGGCGAAGAACTCCGTGTCCGCGGCTACATGAAGCCGATCTCAACGCTCCGAAAGGCACTCAGCTCGGTCGATATCGATTCAAAAGAGCCGAGCGACGCGGCATTCGAACGCTCCGACATCACTGCCGTGCCGGCCGCCGGCGTCATCTGCGAGGCAATGCTTGCGGTAGTGCTGGCCAACGCGATGCGTGAGAAATTTGGCGGCGATTCGCTAGCCGAGATGCGGCGAAATTTTGACGGCTACGCGGCGTCAGTCGCCGAATATTGATATTTTTTGCGGCCGGGAACCTTTTCCGATTTCCGGCATCTTAGTTATTGTTCACCCAATTTTGTTCCGATAGGAGTCCCAACTATGAAAAAGCTGTTTTTCCCGACGCTCGTTTTATGCATTTTGGTTTCCGCCGCCGCTGCCCAAAAACTCCCTAAACCGACGCAGCTGCCATCGCCGCTGTCAGCCGAAGAAAGCAAGACGCTAAACGCCGGCATCGTCCACCACGATGCCAAACGTTATGACGAAGCTATCGCCCAGTACGACAAGATACTGTCCGGAAACGCCGATGCGACCATCGCTCTATACGAAAAGGCTCTGAGCCTCTACGCCAAGGGCGACCGCGACAAGGCGATGGAGGTCGCCTATCTCGGGGCAAAATACAAATCTGACGAACTCGCGATGTTCTACTCGATCATGGCAAATTGCCTCGATGATGTCGGCAAGAGTGAAGAGGCCCTCAAGGTCTATCGCGAAGCCGAGAGCATGCTCAAAAGCGATATTGGCATGGCCAGACATCTCTCGAGCGTTTATTTCAACATCGGTGTGACCTATGTCCGGCAAAAGAAATACAACGAGGCACGTGCCGAGCTCAAAAAAGCCGTCGAGACCAATTTTGGCTACGCGAGCCCGCATTATCTACTGTCGGTCGTTTATCAGGGCACAAAGTACAAGATCCCGGCATTTGCGGCCGCGGCCCGGTTCCTGACGCTCGAATATAATTCACAGCGATCGGCGACCGCGGCAAGCATAATTACCGAGGTCCTCAAACCAGCCGAAAAGGACGCCAAGACCGGCAGTATCAACATCTTTATGGACCTTAACGCCCCCAAGGACGAGGGCGACTTCGGGATGTACGACCTGCTCTTGGGAACGCTAATTACGGTCAAGGACAACAAGGACAAAGGGAAGACCGAGAACGAGATCTTCGTCGATGCTCTCGGCACCGTCATCTCGCTTTTGTCCGAGGACAAAAAGCTCGGATCGACCTTTGTCGGCAAACAGTACGTACCGTTTCTCGCGGAGCTTAAAAAGAAAGGCCATCTCGAATCCTTCGGCTATTTGGTCCTGTACCTCAGCGGCAAAAAGGATGCGATGAAGTGGCTCGAGGCCAACAACGAAAAATTTGGGCTGTTTCTCACGTGGTCCAAGGCGTTTCAGCCGGCGAAATAGCGCCGATGCTGTTCGTTCGTATGGCTAAACCGCCGAAACCTGTCAGGTATGGGCCGCGGACGTTCAGGTTCGCGGTCATCGCGCTACTGTCCGCCGTTCTGCTCCAGGGCTGTACACGGTCCGGTGACGCTCCCGCGTCGAACATGGCGGCGGCTCGCGAAGCAAAAAAGGAACGCAAAGAGCTTCGCGACAATATCAAAAAGATCGAGCCTTTCTTCAAACCGATGGCAAAGCCCGAGGCATTTGACTGGCTTGCCTCGCACAATGAGCCCGGTCAGACGTTCGAAGAATATCTAAACGCCGATCCCGTCAAACCGACGAACGAACGCCGCACGATCTATGTGTTGCCGCTCGGTACATTCTCGCCGCAGCAAAAGAAGATCGTCGACATTTCAGCCGGTTATATCGAGGTGTTTTACGGCCTTTCGATCAAGATGCTGCCGCCGCAGCCGATCAAGCGTCCGCTGCGGCTCAAGGACTCACGCCGCAATCCGTACACAAAGGTCGAACAGATCCGGACCGGCTACATTCTCGACGAGGTTTTGAGGCCGATGCTGGCGGCCGACGCCGCGGCGTTGATAGCGTTTACGCCCGAAGACCTTTTCCCCGATGCGTCGATGGCTTACGTTTTTGGGCAGGCGAGCCTTGAGGATCGTGTCGGTGTCTGGTCGTTCGCCCGGCTCGACGACAATGCCGACTATGACACCTTTCTGCGTCGCACGCTCAAGATAGGCTCGCACGAAACTGGCCATATGTTCTCGATGCGGCACTGCACAAAGTACGAGTGCCTGATGAGCGGCACAAACCATCTCGGCGAGACCGACCGGCGGCCGATCGACGCCTGCCCCGAGTGCACGGCCAAGATCTGTTGGATATCAAACGCCGATCAGGCGTCCAGGTATCAACGGCTTGCGGCATTTTGCCGAAAGAATGGGATGATAAAGGAAGCAGATGAATTCGACCGCAAAGCGGTCGCGGTCACCGCCGGGTGAACCGATCCGTGTGTCAGATCCTATTTACCGATGTCGCGTCGAAACTGCATACCGTCAAATTTGATCTTGCCGGCTGCCTCATAGGCTGTCGCGAGGGCCGACGCAAGGGCTTCGCCGGTCGCCGTCACGCCCAGGACGCGACCGCCGGCCGTGTAATATTCGTCATCGGTCATGGCTGATGTCCCGGCGTGAAAGACCTCCGTATTTTCGGTCGCCTCAGCGTCGGCGATGCCGTAGATCAGGTCGCCGGTCTTCGGCTTTGACGGATAATTGCCCGCCGCAAGTATGACACAGGCCGAATTCCCTTTTCGCCACTTGATCTCATTGCCGCCAAGCGTTCCGTTGAGCATCGACTCGCAAATTTCTATGAGGTCGGTTTCGAGCCGTATCAGTATCGACTGCGTCTCGGGGTCGCCAAAGCGAACGTTGTATTCGAGCAGTTTCGGGCCGCTTTCGGTCATCATCAGCCCGAGAAACAGTATTCCCCGAAATCTGAACCCTTCACTTTCACAGCCCCGCAGCGTCGGCTTGATGATCGTTTCCTCGATCGTGGCCAGTTGGCCGGCGGTCAGCAGCAAATCGTCGGTAAATGTGCCCATGCCGCCCGTGTTCGGGCCGGTATCGCCCTCGCCGATCCGCTTGTGGTCGCGTGTCGGCGGCATCAACGCGAAATCCGTGCCGTCGGCGAACATCAGCAGCGAAACCTCGCGGCCGAACATACATTCCTCGAGCACGATCTTTTCGGCGGCATCCGCTCCGACCAGATCGGCCATCTCGTTTATCGCCGCGATCGCCTCGGCCCGGTCCTTCGCGACGACAACGCCCTTTCCGGCGGCGAGGCCGTCAGCCTTGACGACGACCGGCATATTCTCATCGCCAAATGTGCCGCTCTCCAGTTCCGTGACCGCGGCGGCCGGCGAGTACGCCGTCACGTATTTTGCCGTCGGGACGCCATGCCGTGCCATAAAGTCCTTTGCAAAGGCCTTGCTTGCCTCGAGACGGGCGGCGGCGGCGGTCGGCCCGATGATCCTCAGGCCCGACTTTTCAAATTCATCGACGATGCCCAGAGCGAGAGGTGTTTCGCCGCCGACGAACGTCAGATCGATCGATCTTTCGGCCGCAAATGCCTTGAGGCCGGCGATATCGTCCGGCTTGATATTTACGCACTCCGCCACACGGGCGATGCCGGCGTTGCCGTTAGCACAATACAGCTTGGTGATCCTTTTGCTTTTGCTGAACGCCCGGCAGATCGCGTGTTCGCGTCCGCCCGAACCGATGACCAGAACTCTCATAATTCAATTCTACCCGGCCTGCATGGAATTACCATTTTGCTTGACACAAAAATCGGTTGGATGTATGGTCAATTTCATCGACTTTGAAACACCCGGGACGCGACAGATGGCAGTTGAATTTGCCGGTCCTTTTGATCCGGCCAAAGAGGTTCCATCCTCGGGCCGGCCGACGGTATCTCAGCTATTATGGCCGCAGCCGATCCGGAATTAGTAGGCGAAATATCTGAATTCACCGATCAGCCGATACGCTGCGTCGACTGTCACGGAGAGTTTGTGTGGACGGCCGGCGAGCAGCTTTTCTATCGCGACAAATGCCTGCAAAATCCGCCCAAACGTTGTAAACCCTGTAAAAAACTCAAGAACGCACGTCTGGCGGCGATCGAGCACGCTCAGGCAACGGGCCAGAAACGCCATATCGAGGTCTCGGCCGAGTGTGCGACTTGCTCGACCGTCACGACCGTACCCTTTTATCCGTCACAGGGCCGTCCGGTCTATTGCCGGGCATGCTTTCTCAAACAGGCCGACGGACACCACAGTGCGGGAGCCTGATACGCCCTATCCGCCGACGTGTACGCTGGGCCGCATCTCGGGGTCAGCCTCAGCCTGCCTGAGGATCTCACGCGTGACCGGGGCCGTGTCGCCTTCGCCAAACAGGATATACCTCGCCAGGTACATTATCGGATTTCCCTCACTCCAACCGAAATAAACGTGCGGTATCTTGCCCTTGGTGTCGCGGATGTACAGAAGAAACGCCGCGATGGCGTTCGGCACGGCCGGCGCCTGGGTACGAAGCACCTTGTAGCCTTCGACATCGACGCCGCGGATAAAGAGCTTGCCCTTGAACTCCGACGAATCTCCCGGTTCGATCTCGTAAAAAAGTACCGGGTCGGATGACGGTATGTGGTTATCGACCCGCTTTTCGTGCTCCTTAAAGCGGTATTCGGTCACATCGCCGGTCTCGCGGCGATTGGTCACAATTCGGAATTCGCCTTCCTCATCGAGTTCGTCGAGAAACGCCTTGGCGGCGTCGTCCAGTTCGATCCTGTCGATGCGTATCTCGGTC
>JBGAOU010000062.1:0-8417 GCA_044221625.1 Pyrinomonadaceae bacterium
GAATTTGTTCGGAATAGACGATATCACCCTCGTGCAGGAACATATTCGCGACCAGTGCCGCCGCGTCTGCAACGCCGCCGACATTTCCGCGAAGGTCAATGACGAGCTGCCTCATTCCTTTTAGCTTTAGCTGTTTCAGGGCCTCGGCAAACTCTATGTGCGTGGTGCCGCTAAACTGTGTCCGCATCGAAATATATCCCACGCCCGGGCGAATGATGTAGGCGTCGAAAACGGACGGCCGCTGTACCGCATCGCGAACGACGCGAACTGTCTCGCGTTTGCCGGTCGCAAGACGATCGACGACAAGTGTGGCGGTCGTGCCTTTTTCGCCGCGGAGAGTCTCGCCGACCCTGTCGGGATCTTTGCCGAGCATCGGCTTGCCGTCGATCTCGACGATCTTGTCGCCGTACAGCAGGCCCGCGTTGCGAGCGGGCGAGCCGGCCATCGTATAGGTCACATAAGTCGCGACGGATTTGCCGTGCCTGTCGACGAGATCCTGGCGGCCGATACCGATACCGACAAATTGCGACTTTGTCTGGTCCCAAAAGTCCTTTACTTCGTCGGGGTCTTCGTAGTGCGAGTGCGGATCCAGGGCTTGCAGCATGCCGTTGACCGCGTCTTTGAACAGCGCCGTGGTGTTAGGTTTGCCGTCGGTAACGTAATTCTTCTCGATAATATCGAATGCCTCGGCGATCTCAGCTTTGATCTGTTTACCGGGACTGGCCGTCGGCGTCGGGCTCGTCGTAGTCTGAGCCCCGGCGACGCTCACCAACGCCAACCCAACCAAAACGCAAATTCTCGCTATCAGACGCCGCATACGCCATTTCTCCCGTACGGACCCAGAACCGCAGTTCGTTGCGAGAAAGATAGCATTATTCCGCAAAAATGAAACGCGATTACGCTTGAGAATCAGGATCGAACTTTCGACTAGTGTTTCGAAGTCATCCATGTGACTTCAACAACCATCTACAAAATCCACCAATTAATGTGATTTGTCGATTGATCATTTTTCATCTCAAGAAATCTTATAGAGATCTGAGAAAACTTTCCGTGGCTCGAGAAAACTTTCCGTGGCTTCAGAAAACTTTCCGTGGCTCGAGAAATCTTCTCTTGGCTCGAGAAAACGTTTAGAGATTCTAGAAATCATTTTGGGAACTGCGGAAATGAATTCGTGAGCCGGAAAATGATCCCCAAAGCGGAAAATATACTAGAATGGTGTCAATTCCTTTGAAATCTATGAGATTCGCCAAAAAATCAGTCGTTTTGAGCATTGTCGCGGTGGTTTTGGTTCAGTCGCTGTTCGCACAATCGGGCGGCCCGGGTGAGTACAATGATCCGCCGTCGCGGATGCGCGGGGTTATCGAGCGGTTCAACGCTGATGTCGGGATACTTGACCGGTTCTATTCGGCGGGCACATCGTCGCGGAGGTCGGAGCGGTTCAGGGCGTTGTATCAAGAGAGGCTGACGACGCTCGCCGGGTTTGATTTCGACAGCCTCAATCACGATGAGCAGATCGATTACGTGCTCTTCAAAAACTACCTCGAACACGAGATCAAAGAGCAGCTCCGCGCCGACGCGCAGTTTGCCGAAATGCGGCCGCTGATGCCCTTTGCGTTGACGATCAACGACCTAGAGGATACTCGGCGGCGGCTCGAGCCGATCGATCCGGCCGCGTCGGCTGCGGCTCTGAACGAACTTACCAAACAGATCATGGCCGTTCAAAAAGGGCTTGACGACCCAAAGGCCGCAAAGCCGAAGCGGACCGTCGCGAACCGTGCCGCACGGACGTTAGGCGACCTGCGGACGACGCTTAGGCGTTGGTACACGTTCCACACAGGCTACGATCCGGTCTTTACGTGGTGGTGCGAGTCGCCGTACAAGGCGGCGGACGATGCACTTGCAAAATATCAAACATTTGTCACCGAAAAGCTCGTCGGCATCAAGCCGGACGACAAGACCACCATCATCGGCGACCCGATCGGCCGGGAAGCACTGATCGAAGAACTGAAATTCGAGATGATCCCGTACACGCCCGAGGAACTCGTTCAGATCGCCAACAAGGAGTTCGAATGGTGCGTGACTGAGTTCAAGAAGGCGTCGCGTGAGATGGGCTACGGCGACGATTATCTCAAGGCGATCGAGGCCGTCAAGCAAAAGTACGTCGAACCCGGTAAACAGCCCGAACTGATCAAGCGGCTTGCCTATGAGGCGATCGAATATGTCGAAAAGAACGATCTTGTGACCGTGCCTAAGATCGCCCGCGACGGATGGCGAATGGAGATGATGACGCCCGAGCGTCAGTTGGTCGCGCCGTTCTTTTTGGGCGGCGAGACGATCCTCGTCAGCTACCCGACCGACGGTATGACGCACGAGCAAAAGCTGATGTCGATGCGGGGCAATAATCCGCATTTTGCGCGGGCCGTGACCCATCATGAACTGATTCCGGGCCATCACTTGCAGGGCTTTATGAGCCAGCGTTACCGGCCGTATCGTGGCAATTTCAGAACACCGTTCAATACTGAGGGCTGGGCATTGTACTGGGAGTTTCTGCTTTGGGACCGCGGATTTAACAAAACGCCCGAGGACAAGATCGGGGCGCTGTTTTGGCGTTCGCACCGGGCCGCGAGGATCATCTTTTCGCTTAACTTTCACCTCGGGAACTGGACGCCGGAACAGTGCGTCGACCTGCTGGTCGATAAAGTCGGCCACGAACGCGACAATGCGCTTGCCGAAGTGAGGCGTTCGTTCAGCGGCGATTACGGGCCGCTATATCAGATGGCGTATATGATGGGCGGGCTGCAGTTCCACCAACTGCATCGCGACCTCGTCGATACACGAAAGATGACCGACCGGCAATTTCACGACGCGATCCTCAAGGAAGGCCCGATACCTGTCGAAATGGTCCGTGCGATACTGACAAAGCAAAAACTGACGCGGGACTTTGCGACGAACTGGCGATATTACAACGGCCTTTCGAAATAGGAACGCACCCAAAGGTGCGGCAAACGCAAAAGAAGTGAGGGAACGGCAAAACTAAATCCGCCTTTGCTGCGTTTAATAGGTCTAAATATGAAAATGACTAAATCAAAGCAAACCGGCGTCATCGCCATGATCGTGCTGGCGGCAAATCTGCTCAGCATTGCACAGACCACCGCCAAAACCGCGATCGATGAGCGGAATGTCCGGGCGGGAATGGTGTTTTTGGCGGGCGACGCTCTGCAGGGACGCGGCAGCGGAACCATCTTCGAGCGTATCGCGGCCGAGTACATTGGTTCGCAGTTCATGCAGTTCGGGCTCGAACCGGCCGGCGAAAAAGGGGCGGACGGCAAACAGACGTTCGTTCAGACCGTGACCATTTCGCGAAAGACGTTTGCCGAAAATCCGGCGATCAAATACGGCTCGGCGTCATTGACGCATGGCGGCGAAATGCTCGTGCTGCGGACAAATACCGATTCGGCAAGCGGCACGCTGCAAAAACTCGACGCGGGCGGCAAGCCGAACGCCGGTTCGGCCGTGCTGATGCGTGCCAGGGAAGGCGACGACCAACGGGCGGCGATGCAGGGAGCGATGGCTCTCGCATCGGCCGGGGCCGCGATCGTGTTGATCGAAGAAACGCCGCAGTGGCGCGGCAATTGGGCGTCGATGTCGTCGCGTATGCCTTCGTTCACGGCTTCGCAGGCGAAACCCGCCGTTATGGTCGTGGTCAGCAAGGCCGCGGCGGCCGAGATCGCTAACGCCGCCGAGGGAACGAGATTTGATTTCGGCGGCAAACTCGCCCCGTCCAAGGATCAGTACACCTGGAACGCAATGGGCAAGATCTCGGGCTCCGACCCGAAACTCGCGAGCGAGGTCATTCTGCTCACTTCGCATCTCGACCACCTTGGCGTGAGGGACAACGCTCCGGGCGATGACAAGATCTTCAACGGCGCGGACGACGACGCATCGGGGTCGGTCGCCGTGCTCGAACTCGCACGCGTCCTGGCCTCCGGCAAAAAGCCGAAGCGGACCGTGTATTTCGTCTGTTTCGGCAGCGAAGAGGCCGGCGGATTCGGCGCACGATACTTTGTTGAGAATATGCCGTTTCCGAAAGAAAAATTGGTAGCTAATCTCGAATTTGAGATGATCGGACGCCCGGACGCAAAGGTAATGCCTGAGGAACTCTGGCTGACCGGCTACGAAAGGTCAAACCTCGGCCCCGAGCTCGCAAGGCGCGGAGCAAAGCTGGTTCAGGACCCGCATCCGGAAGAGAATTTCTTCCAGCGATCCGACAATATCCAGCTGGCGAGGGCCGGCGTGATCGCGCATACGGTGTCGAGCTTCGGGCTGCACACGGACTATCACCGGGCGAGTGACGAGGTCAAAACGATCGACTTTTCGCATATGACGAGAGCGATCAACTCAATGGTCGCTCCCATCCAGTGGCTCGTAAACTCGAACTTCGTGCCGGCCTGGGTCGAGGGCAAACGGCCCTAGCGGGCAAACCGATACCCGACCAGTGACAGCGGTACGAATGTGACCAAGGCCGCCGCCATGAACCAAACGGGCTGGCCGGGCAGCATAATAAAATTGAGGACGCCGCCGATCATCAGCAGTGCCCCGACGATGATCGGCAGGAAGACGCCCGTGCTCACTTGCCGACTCATCTTAGTGACGATAAATCCGCCGGCGAAAGACGCCAGGATATATCCGACCAGAACGACAACATAGGCCCTGACCGGCCCGTTGGCCATATATTCGGCCAACTTCGCCGGGTCTTTCATTATTTCGGCAGAGGGCGGTGCGAGTTGAAGCGAATTGAGCATTTCGATGATCATCATCACCGCAAACGCGACGATCATGGCCACGACCAGAGCTAAAATCTTGCGTCCCATATAGGTCCTCCTAATTATCCGGATAGACAAGGTTTACACCCATTTTGCTGATCGAGTCAAGTAAATCGCCGCGGGGAACTAACGCCGGCGGTAAGGCGGAAATAGATTATGATCACATACGAGATAACAGCAACCGTCCAACCCGATCTGATCGAGGCCTACGAGAACTATATGATCGATCGGCACATACCACACCTTATGGAGACGGGCTACTTCGCCTCGGCGACATTCTCGCGTAACAGCGGCCGTTACCGGATCAGGTATGAAGCGCACGACCGCGATGCCCTGACTAACTATCTGAAGGACCACGCGGCCAGGCTTCGCGATGATTTTGCCGCCCATTTTCCGACCGGTGTCGAACTGTCGCGCGATACGTGGGACGTTGTGACAGCGTTTTTTTCGGAGTGAACTGATATCCTGTAGAAGATGTTGGTTCTGGGGATCGAAAGTTCATGTGATGAGACCGCCGCGGCCGTTGTGCGTGACGGGCGTGAAATAGTGTCGTCCGTGATCGCGTCTCAGATCGAGATGCACAAACCGTGGGGCGGCGTGGTGCCGGAACTCGCGTCACGCGAGCACCTCGAAAAGATCGACGGGATCGTTTCTCAGGCTATGGCCGAAGCCGGATTAGGTTTCGACGCGATCGACGCCGTAGCCGTCACGCAGGGGCCCGGGCTGATCGGCTCGCTGCTCGTCGGCGTGTGCTACGGCAAATCGCTGGCGTACGGCATCGGCAAGCCCCTGATTGGGGTGAATCATATCGAGGGCCACGTGTATTCCGTTGTTTTTGAGAATCCGCCGGTCGAATACCCGTCACTCGCCCTCATCGTGTCCGGCGGGCACACCAACATCTTTCATATTCCCGTCGAAGGCCAGTATAAGGTAGTATCCAGGACCCGTGATGACGCTGCCGGCGAGGCATTTGACAAGGTCGCGAAAATGCTCGGCCTCGGGTATCCGGGCGGGCCGATCATCGAGAGGCTGGCAAAGGGCGGCGATCCGACGAAGATCAGGTTCTCGCCGGCAAAGATCTCGGATGGCCGACCGGACCTTAGCTTTAGCGGGCTCAAGACCGCCGTCGCGAAATATATGCGGGAGCAAAATGTCGAGCCGCAGTCGCCGGGCGAGGAGCCGCGGCAGGAGATCATGGATCTGGCGGCGAGCTTTCAATCGACGGTGATACGCTCGCTGGTGGGAACCATGGAAAAGCTTGCCGTCGAACTTCGGCCGCGGACATTGATCGTCGCCGGCGGCGTCGCCTGCAATGAGGCCTTGCGTTCGGCCGCCGAACTTGCCGGGTCAAAGCTCGGTGTCCCAGTCTATTTTCCGTCAAAACACCTTTCTACCGACAATGCGGCGATGATCGCGGCCGCGGGATTTGCTCATCTGGCGGCAGGGGAACGGTCCGGTCTCGAAATGACGGCAGACGTCACCATGCGGCTCCAAAACCTCGAAAATGAGGATGCCGACCTGCGGCGGAAAAAGGTCAGATACCGGTTATAATTGTCTTGCGCTGAGCGACGGCAAATCGGTACAATTACCTCAGACTTTCAAACGGTTTCAACCCACCCGGCGATGTTCCGGTTTTCAGACGCGAGGCTGATCCTTCCGATCGCTGCTGCTTCTGAGATTCCCGTCGAAAGAAACGGCTAGAACAACTTTTAATTGAGGAAAGCCGGCCTATCTAGCCGGCAGCGGCTGGATGCCGATCGATCTGGAGAAATAATGAAAAGAACTGTGATCCTGGTGACATTTTTACTTTCGATGGCTGCCGCACTGAGTGTTGTCGGTCAGGGCGTGGCGGCACCATATACGGCGAGGCTTCAACCGTTCTTGCAGGGGCTCAGCCGCCCGATCCTGCTTCGCGGAGCCAAGGATGGTTCGAAGAGGATATTTATCGTCCAGCAGGGCGGAATAATCAAGGTGCTCCAGCCCGGCTCGACCGTTCCGACCGATTTCATCAATCTGAGTTCGAAGATCACCATACCGGGCTCGACCGGCGATGAGCGAGGATTGCTCGGCCTTACATTTCATCCCCAGTTCACCTCGAACGGCAAGTTCTACGTTAATTACTCGCAGGTCGGAACCGGTGCGACAGTGATCGCCGAGTACACGACGACAGGCGGGACCGGGTCGTCGAATACCGGCGATATCACGACCGAAAAAGTGCTGCTCACGATCCCGCAGCCATTCTCGAATCATAACGGCGGAATGGTCGAATTTGGGCCTGACGGTTATTTTTATATCGGTATGGGCGACGGCGGATCGGCCAACGATCCCGGAGCCAGGGCGCAAAATCGTTCCGTTTTGCTTGGAAAGCTGCTTAGGATCGATGTCAACGTTCCGCAAGGTTCCCCGAATCCTTACCTGATCCCGCCGACCAATCCGTTTACGGGAGCGGGAACTGCACGTTGTGACGGCGGCAGCACGACCCAGGGCACAACATGCCAGGAGCTTTGGACGATCGGGATGCGTAATCCGTGGCGATGGTCGTTTGACCGTTCGACGAATGCACTATGGGTCGCCGATGTTGGCCAGGGTTCGGTCGAAGAGGTCGATGTTATCTCGAGCGGCGGCGGCAACTATGGATGGCGAGTCTATGAGGGAACCACGTGCACCAACCTTGACCCCAGCCTTTGTATTCCCGGCAATTTTACGATGCCGTTATTCGTTTACAATCACACCGGCGGCCGTTGCTCGATAACGGGCGGCTACGTCTATCGCGGCACGCAGGGAAGTTTGCCGAACGGAGCGTACACGTTCGGCGACTATTGCACCGGCGAAGTGCTGATGTGGAACAATAACAGCCAGGTATTACTTCAGGACACTCCCCGCAGCCTTGTTTCGTTCGGTGAGGACGAGGACGGCGAGATCTACGCCCTATTCAACAACGGGCGGATCGACAAGATATCGAGGGCGAAAGCATCGGCCGATCTGGACGGTGACCTCAAGACCGATTTCTCAGTGTTTCGTGCGAGCGAAAACAAATGGTACGCGTTTAACTCGTCCAACAGCACGGTCCGGCAGCAATCGTTCGGCCTCGCCGGTGATATTCCGGCGCCGGAGGATTATGACGGCGACAACATTTCCGACATTGGCGTATTTCGGCCGGCGAACGGCACGTGGTATTACTTCGCGAGCTCAAACAACACGATCAGCGGACTTCAATTCGGGGCGAGCGGCGACGTGCCCGCGGCAGGCGATTTTGACGGCGATGCCAAGTCGGACTTTACGGTCTTTCGTCCTTCAACAGGTGTTTGGTACACGTACCGGACGAGCGACGGCGGTTATACGATCCGGCAATTCGGTTTGAACGGCGACATTCCGACCGCCGGTGACTACGACGGCGACGGCAAGTACGATGTAGCCGTTTTTCGACCGTCGAACGGCGTCTGGTATCGCCTCAACAGTACAAACGGTGCCTTCTTTGCGATGAATTTCGGCGTCAGCGGTGATACGCCGACGCCCGGCGATTTTGACGGCGACGGACGGCTGGATATCGCGGTATTTCGCCCGTCGACAGGCGTCTGGTATCGCCTTAACAGC
>JBGAOU010000026.1:0-51072 GCA_044221625.1 Pyrinomonadaceae bacterium
CACAGCGACGCCCGCCATCACGGACGACGCTTTCGCGGCGTCGACGCCCGCGGCGACAAACTCCGCCGGGCCGGCACCTGGCTCACCGCCGCCGCCGAAGGACGCATCCGCCTCGTCCGCGGCCACTGGAACCGCGCCTTTGTCGACGAGGTCTGCTCGTTTCCGCACGGCAAACACGACGACCAGATCGACGCCGTCTCAGTCGCCATGGCCCTCTACGACCGACAGCCCGCGACGCTGTTCTTCCTCTCACCCAATAACCCCAACGGCGAAATACGCATCGCCGGGCAAACACGGAGGCACCCGAACGTGCTAAAATGACAAAAACCGATATGAAAAATTCCCTCAACGAGGCCAAAAGCTTTGTACTTATAACTCTAGGTATCTTCTCGGCGGCGTTCGGGCTCAAGGGCTTTTTGCTCTCGAGCCGCTTTATCGACGGCGGCGTGACCGGCATTTCAATGCTCGTGTCCGAGGTCACAGGCTGGCAGCTCGCACCGCTCCTGCTGGTCTTTAATCTTCCGTTCATCGCCATCGGCTATCGGCAGATCGGGCGCAAATTCGCGATCAAAAGCTCGCTCGCCATCTTCGGGCTCGCGCTCGTGCTGCTCTTCGTCAAGTTTCCCGACGTGACGCCGGACAAGCTGCTGACGGCCGTTTTCGGCGGCCTGTTCATCGGTGCCGGCATCGGGCTCGCGATCCGCGGCGGGGCCGTGCTTGACGGTACCGAGATCGCCGCACTGCTCGTCAGCCGCAAAAGCCATCTGCTGCACGTCGGCGACGTCATCCTGATCCTGAACGTATTTATCTTTCTGGCGGCGGCGTTTTTCCTGAGCGTCGAATCGGCGATGTACTCGATCCTGACCTACGTCGCGGCGTCGAAAACGATCGACTTCCTCATCCACGGCGTCGAGGAATATACCGCGATCACGATAATGTCCACCAAGAACGAGGAGATCAAATCGTTGATCATCGGCAAACTCAACCGCGGCGTCACCGTCTTCAGCGGACGCGGCGGCATGGGCTCGATGGGCATTATCGAATCCGATCAGCCGATACTTTACTGTGTGGTGACGCGGCTCGAGATCGGCAGTATCAAAACGCTGGTCAATGAGATCGACCCGGACGCGTTTGTCGTGACGCACTCGCTGTCGGACGTACAGGGCGGGCTCATCAAACGGCCGGTCCTGCATTGATCGGAAACTTACGTACCCGACCGCGTCGCACGTGCGAGGCCCTCGGTCATCTTTGAGCTCAGGCTCAAGGCCGTGATCAGCGACCCGGCCAGAAACGGCACAAACGCCGCGTGACGCAGCACCGAGCACACCCGCAGACGACGGTCGAAATGTGCGGCGTATGAACGCCGATATTCGGCGGCGAGATGGCCGAACCCGCGATCTTTGACAACCGAACCGACGATCGCATCCGCCGCGATCTTTGCACTCTCAAGCGCGAGCAGCATACCGCTGCCGGTAAAAGGGTCGATAAACGCCGCCGCGTCGCCGACCGTGAGCAGGCCCTCGGCCGGGACGAGTTCACCGCGGCCGAAACGCTCGATCGGCACGGCGAGCCAGGGCTTTGCCGCCACGGCTTCGCTCATCGCCGCGGCCGCCCGCCGATTGGTGAATACGACCTCGCGCATCAGGCGTTCGGGGTCGCTCCTGAGCCGTTTCGCGTCGGCCGACGACACGATAAAACAGAGGTTTGACAGGCCGCCCTGAACGAGGTTGCAGCCGCCGTAACCGCCGCGATAGACGTAAATTTCGCAGGTCGCCGGCAGCAGGTTCGCTCCCGTCAAATGGGTCTTAAATGCGACGTGCGTGGCCGCCGTACGCGGCGTTCGGCCGTTGTCGAGCCGGCGGGCTAGGCCGCGTGTCCGGCCGGTCGCGTCGATCGTCACACGGGCCGCCGCTTCTGTTTCGATACCGTCGCTTCGTCTGAGTTTCACGCCGCTGACGCGGCCGGCGTCGTCGAATAGAATGCCGGCAACCATCGTTTCTTCGCGGACATCGACGCCGACGGATCGTGCGTGCTCAAGGAGTATCCGGTCCATTTCCGCACGGCTTAGCCCGAGAGCGAGGGTGTCGGGCCGCCCGAACCACTTGCTGTCGACCGCGACGCCGCGTCCGCTCTTTGAAAAGAAAACCGTCTCTTTCAGGCTGGTCCCGCCGCCGGCGGAAATGTCGGTGAGGACGCCGAGCTCGGCAAAATGTTCGAGACACTCGGGCGAGATGAATTCGCCGCAGAGTTTTTCACGC
This sequence comes from Pyrinomonadaceae bacterium, assembly GCA_044221625.1. Lineage (GTDB taxonomy): Bacteria > Acidobacteriota > Blastocatellia > Pyrinomonadales > Pyrinomonadaceae > OLB17. Next base: position 2,259 of record JBGAOU010000026.1, read on the forward strand.
GGAAACGCCTTTTGCTCAACGAGCAGCACCGAAAGCCCGGCGTTTGCCAGACGTATCGCGAGGCTCGATCCGGCCGGCCCGGCACCGGCGATCGCGACGTCATATTTTGGGCTCTCGTTCGTCATTGCACTATTTGCCGGACAGCACCAAGCGGTACGCGGCCGACCGGCGGACGCTGATCTCAGAAAGGCCGGCCCTTTCGGCGAGCGTGCGCAGTTCCGCGGGCGTAAAGCTCCGCAGTATCGACAACGCACCGTCCTCACGCGTAAACCGCTGGAGCAGGACGCGTGCCGCGGCACTGTAAAAGTAGTACGCAACCCAATGACGGTGCAGATCGACGACGAAAATGCGTTTTTTTGCCACGCGGCTCATCTCGGCCAACAGCCTGACCGCGTCGCCGTCGGTCAGATGATGCATAAAGAGCGTGCAGATGACATAGTCAAAACCGCCGTCCGCAAAGGGCAACGCAAGGGCGTCGCACCGAACGGTGTCGATCCGCGAGCCATGATCACCGCGACCGATCGCAAGGGCCGCGTCGGCATCGAGTTCGGCACCGGTGAGATGGACCGCACGCCCCTTGAGATCGTTGCCGATCGCACGGAGCAGCTCGCCGGAGCCCGCACCGACATCGAGGATCGAAACGCGGCCGCTGCCGTCCGCCGCGATCTCACGCAGCAGTGTTCGCCGGATCGCCCGCACCTCGCCGAATGCACGGTGAATATACCGCATCTCACGGTGCCAGCGGGCGTATTCCTCGGGCGTGTAATCGCCGGTGTCGAGGCGTTCGAGCTTGGTACTGCGGCTTTGAAAACGGCTGAACATACGGTCACTGCACCTTTGCGAGCACGATCGCACTGTTCTTTGACCCGAAACCGATGCAGTTGCAAAGGGCGGTATTGACCTCAGCACGGCGGGCGGTATTTGGTACGTAGTCGAGGTCGCATTCGGGGTCGGGCTCGTCAAGATTGATGGTCGGCGGCACGACGCCGGTCGTCATCGCACACAACGCCGCCGCGATGCCCGCGGCACCGCTCGCACCCTGCGGATGGCCGACCTGCGATTTGGTCGCCGACATTGGTATTTGATATGCGTGCCCGCCGAGAGCGAGCTTGACGGCGGCGGTCTCGATGCGGTCATTGAGCAGGGTCGATGTGCCGTGCAGGTTGACATAATCGACCGCTTCCGGCGGCAGGCCCGCGTCACCGAGGGCGAGTGTCATTGCCCTTGCCGGTTCGATGCCCGAGTCGTCGAGCCTGACGCGGTGATAGGCGTCGCACGTGGCACCATAGCCGGTGACCTCGGCATAGATCTTTGAATTACGGGCATTTGCCGACTCGAGGTCCTCGAGTACGAATATGTACGAGCCCTCGGCGGCAACTATGCCTGAACGCGCGGCGTCAAACGGCCTCGACGCCCGGTGCGGCTCGTCGTTCCAATCGCGTGTGACGACCGTCATCAGATCAAACCCGGCCATGATGCCCGGTGCGATCGGTGCATCGACGCCGCCCGCGATCATTACGTCCTGACGCCCGAGAGCGATGTGTTGGGCGGCATAAAAGAGGGCGTCGGTCGAGCTGGTACAGCCGGTCGAGACCACATGCGACAGCCCGCGGAGCCCGAGAGCCATCGATATCTCGGACGAAAGGCCGCCGTGCGTCGACGACGGTATCGTGTAAACGCTGGCCTTGGTCTTCGGGCCGTTGTACCAGTAGGAATATTGGCGTTCGGTAAAGGCGAGCCCGCCGCCGCCGGTCCCGATCTCGACACCGATCCTGCGCCTCGCGTCGAGCGTCATTTCGGCCATGTCGATGCCGGCGTCAGCGACCGCCTCGCGGGCCGCGGCGAGTGCGAGCGGCACGGTCCGGGCGACGTGTTTGCGGTCTTTCGGGTTGAGTTCGGCTTCCCAGTCAAAATCGGGAACCTCGCCCGCGATCTGAACGGCGTGCCCTGACGGGTCAAAGCTCTGTATCCGCCTGATGCCGCTCACACCGGCCTCAAGCGAGGCCCAAAATCGTTCGCGTCCGATGCCGATCGGCGTAACGCAGCCGACGCCCGTTATAACGACTCGGCGCGGACGTAAAAAGTTATTGAGCATTCGGCGAAGTCCCCTTGTTCTATCGTTTGAGGATAGCACGCGGCGGTTGATTATAACCACGCTTTCGCGTTTGGATAATGATTTTGGTACTTTAATAATTCGTGAAGATCACGGAACCGATCAGGAATAAGAATTTATGATCACAAGATCTTTTGCAGCACTGTTTATTGTCGCTCTGCTGCTCGTGCCGCTGGTAAAGCCGGCTTATTCGCAAACATCCGCCGCGGATGACGCGTCGAGGGCAGAATCGGTCAAAAAGAAGGTCAATAAGATCGGGACCGGCGAAAAGGCGAAGGTCAAAGTAACTCTCGCCGATGGTTCGAGCGTCGAAGGTTACGTCAGCCGATCATCCGATACGGATCTGACGGTAGTTGAAAAGTCAGGAGCGTCCCGGACGGTCAAATATTCGGACGTTGCAAAGATCAGCCATGGCGGAAACTCGCGAGGAGCAATGATCGGGGCCATTGCGCTTGTCGGCGGTATCGCCGCCGGGATACTGATCTATCTTTCTATCGAATCGAGAAGATAAAGCGATCGATACCTGCAGGAGTCTGCCCAGAAAGGGGAAATATATGAGAAAGCCCGTCATTGCCGGAAACTGGAAAATGTATAAAACGCTCGGTGACGCCGTAAATACCGCACTCGAGCTAAAGCCGCTGGTCGCCAACGCTAACCACTGCGAGGTCGTGATCGCTCCCGTATTTACCGCTCTCAAGACGGTCGCCGACCGCCTGGAGGGCTCGAATGTCCGCATCGCCGGCCAGGACTGTGCCGTGCAGAACGATTTTGGCGCACACACCGGCGAGATCGCCCCCGCGATGCTCAGGGACGTCGGCTGTTCGCACGTTATCATCGGCCATTCGGAGCGGCGGCAGTTCTATGGCGAGACCGATGCCTCGGTCAACCAAAAGACGCGTGCGGCCATCGCCGCCAACCTTACCGCGATCGTCTGTGTCGGCGAGATGTTGGCCGAAAGGGAAGCCGGCAACGCGGAAAACGTGGTCAAAGGGCAATTGATAAAGGGCTTAGACGGTTTGACAGTTGCCGATATGGAACGTATTATTATCGCTTACGAGCCTGTCTGGGCAATTGGTACGGGTAAAACCGCCACGCCCGAACAGGCTCAAGAAATGCACGGCCATATCCGCCGCACCGTCGCTGAAACGCACGGTGAGAGCGTCGCACAAAGCGTGCGGATCCTTTACGGCGGCTCGGTCAAGCCGGACAACATCGCGACACTGATGTCGCAAACCGACGTTGACGGTGCATTGGTCGGCGGAGCGAGCCTCGAGGCTGTCAGCTTTTCGCAGATCGTGAATTATAAATAGGTGGTTCAATAAGTTGGAATACGTTCTCTACTTCATATTTTTTCTCTCGTGCATCGTGCTTATAGCCGCTGTGCTTTTGCAGCCGGGTAAGACCGATGCCGGAGCATTGTTTACGAGCAACGTTTCGAGTTCGGCGTTCGCACCCCGCGGCACCGCGACCGTTTTGTCCAAAGTGACGATCACTGCGGCGATCTTGTTCATGGTCTCGGCCCTTTTGCTGTCGATGCCCGCACTGACCGGCAATGTCTCGGTCCTGTCGAGCAACCCGGACGCACCGGCGGCAAACACCGCTAACCCGGCTGCCGAAGCCAACACGAACACCGCAGCACCGGCAGCGGCCCCGGCGGCAACCGACGCTAACACCGCCGCACCGGCGGCGAACGCTCCAGCAGCTAACGCTCCGGCGGCAAATGCACCGGCACCCGCGGCTAACGCTCCGGCTCCGGCGAATAAGTAGTTTTTTGAAAAGTTTGCTCAGGTGGCGTAATTGGTAGCCGCGCACGTTTGAGGGGCGTGTGGAGCGATCCGTGCGGGTTCGAGTCCCGCCCTGAGCACCATCATTAAGAAAAAAGACGGGAAAACGATCCCGTCTTTTCTCGGCGATAGATGTTGCAGATATGCAACGCTGTGTTACCAGCAATGCTGGCCGTCAGTCTTTGACGACCATCGTGCCGGTACCCGAGTCGGTAAAGACCTCGGCTAGTATGGCGTTGCGTTCGGTGCCGCTGACGATGTGGGCCGAGTTGACGCCGCGTCCGACCAGGTCGATCAGGCTCTCGAGCTTGGGTATCATGCCGCCCGTCGCACGTCCTGAGTCGATCAGGTGCCGGGCGTCTGATGATGTGATCTTTGACAATTTGGTATTCGGATCGTTTTCTTCCAGATAGATGCCGTTGACGTCGGTCAGCAGGATCAGCTTTTCGGCGGCGAGTTTGACGGCGATCTCGCTCGCGATCGTGTCGGCGTTGATATTAAATATTCGGCCGTCGTCGTCGGCGCCCAATGACGATATGATCGGCAGATAGCCGCTGTCGAGAAGCGTGTTGATAAGCGAAGCGTCGACCTCGACGACGTCGCCGACGTGGCCGAAATCGATCGATTCCGTCGTTCCGGTCTCGCGGTTGAGGACGTCTTTCGGCGGGCGTTTGACGGCCTTGACGACACCGCCGTCGATGCCGGACAGGCCGACAGCGTGTATCCCGCGGCGTCTGAACTGGGCGAGGATCTCGGTATTTATCTTGCCGCGAAAGATCATTTTCGCCAGATCGAGCGTTTCGTCGTCGGTTACACGCCGGCCGCCGATGACGGTCTGGACGACACCGAGCCGCTCGGCAAGTTCATTGAGCTGTTTGCCGCCGCCGTGGATGACGCAGACGCGTATCCCGACCTGGTGGAGCAGGGCGAGCTCCTCGGCCAGCGAGGCAAGATTTGCCTTGTCCTCGGTCACCTTGCCCGAAAATTTCACGACAAAGGTCTTGCCCTGAAATTTTTGGATATACGGCAGTGATTCGCGTAATAGATCGAGTGTTTCCTGTTCCATAGTTGAATAGTGTGAACTAACGCATCCGTGTCAGCAGAACATTTTCCCTTCGTGAGCATCCGCCGAGATGGGCTTCGAGCAAATACACCGGCTCGTAGTTGTCGGCGGCGATCTCGAGCAGGTACGGGTCGTCGTTGGTCTCGCGAGTCTCGAAGGTAAGCTCGCCGAACTCTATCGGCCCGGCGAGTTCCGGTTTGTAATGCGGGTCGGAGGTATTGATCGTGCGAAACTGTTTGGCGTCATAACCCGTCAGAAACCGGGCCGCCTTTTCCGGGTCGACCGTGATCGACTTGATGAACCAGAAGCGGCCTGAATGTCGTTTTCCGTCGCCGATCAAGTTCTCAGACAGATAGTCGGCCGTTTTATCGTAATCGTCCTTGTACTTTTCAGGCCCGACCGAGTACAGCCGATAACGCAGTCTTAACGCCGTCAGGTCGTTGTGGACGAACACCGACACCGTTTTCTGACCGCCGCCGCAGACCTGGGCCGCGGCCGTAACGCAAAACGCCGCCGTTAACAGTAATATGAAGATCGCTTGTTTCATACACTTAGAATGTCCGGCCGGGCCCGAACTTGCGGCTATTTTGCCCCGATCAGACGCGTCATTATCGCCTTTTGAACATGAAGGCGGTTTTCAGCTTCGTCGATGACCAGCGAATTTGGCGAATCGATGACCCCGTCGGTGACGATGACGTTCCGTCGGACCGGCAGACAGTGCATAAAAGCGGCGTCGCTAGTCCGGGCCATTTTGGCCTCGTCGACGATCCAGTCCTGTCTGAGAGGTGCCCGCAACGCGGCTTCGCCGTCGGCGTCGCCATAGAAACGGCTGCTGCCCCAGCTCTTGGCATAGACCACGTCGACGCCGTCAAACGCCCGGTGCGGATCGTTCGTAAATTCGACACTCCCGCCATTCGCGGCGGCCTGCGAACGGATCTCGGCGAGCAGCTCGGCATCGAGATCGTAACCATCGGGATGGGCGATCGTCAGATCATGGCCAAATTGGGCGGCCGCCAGGGCAAAACTGTTCGGCACGGCCATCGGCAGTGCTTTCGGGTGCCAGGCCCACGTCAAAAGAACCTTTTTGCGTTCGGTGCCGAACCGCTCGCGGATCGTCATCATATCGGCCATCGCCTGACACGGATGGTGCATTGCGGATTCGAGGTTGATGACGGGCATACTCGCGTACTTTCTAAAAGCCGCAAGGATCGGGTCCGTGCGTTCCGTTTCCCAGTCCTTGAGTTCGGCAAAGGTGCGGACGCCGATCGCCGTAACGTACCGCTCGAGCACGCGGACAAACTCGGCCAGATGCTCGGTCTTGTTGCCGTCCATGACGACGCCGTCTCGGTGCTCAAGCGTCCAGGACGTGCCGCCGGGCTCGAGTATGACGGCATTGCCGCCAAGTTCGTAGATGCCGACCTGCATCGAAGCACGCGTCCGCAGGCTCGGGTTAAAAAAGACGAGCGCGACCGACTGGCCGTCGAGCGGCTTGCCCGCCGGACGCTCGTTCTTGATGGTGATCGCCTGGTCAACCAGCTGGTCGAGCACGGCTCTTTGGTGATCGGATGTTTTCAGAAAGTCTTTCATTTTCGCAGTTCGTCGACCAGCAGGTCGATCTCGTCGGTAGTGACCATCATCGGCGGCAGCAGCCGCAGGACCTTCGGGTCGCTCGAGGTGCCGGTGATAATGTTCTTTGACAACAGTTTTTTGTGGATCTCGGCACATGGCTCGTCAAATTCGATGCCGAGCAGACAGCCTTTGCCGTGTATCGCCGTCACGCCCGGCACTCCGGCGAGCGAGTCACGCATGTGCTGCTCGATGCGGGCGGCGTTGAGTATCATCTCGTCGTCCTCGATAGCCTCAAGCGTGGCCAGAACGGCGGCCATCGCGAGCATTCCGCCGCCGAAGGTCGTGCCGAGGTCGTTGGTCTTGATGTGGGCCGCGATCTCGTCGCTGACGATGCAGGCACCGACCGGGACGCCGCTGCCGAGCGATTTCGCGAGCGTCACGATATCGGGCACGACACCGTCGGCTTTTTCGCTGCCCGCGAAGAACCAGCTTCCGGTGCGGCCGATACCGGTTTGGACCTCGTCGAAGATCAAAATGATCCCGAGATCGTCGCACAATTGCCGGAGGCTGGTGAAAAACTCGGGCGAGGCTTCACGAACGCCGGCCATCGACTGGATCGGCTCGAGCATGATCGCCGCCGTTTCGCGGTCGGCGATCGCCGCGACACTCGCGATATCGCCGAATTCGGCGCATTCATGAAACGGCACGTTCGGCCGCCCGATCTCGCGATATTTACCTAAAAAGGTGGCCGAGATGGCGTCGGCGGTCCGGCCGTGAAAACCGCCCGAGAAGGTGATGACCTTTTGGCGACCGGTGGCCATGCGGGCCATACGCATCGCGTTCTCATTGGCCTCGGTGCCGGAGTTGCAGAAAAAGACCTTTTCGAGCGGCTTGGGCGCGATCTCGGCAAGTTTTGCCGCTGCCTTGGCCCGAACGCCGGAGAAAACGAGGTTTGAGTAAAAGAGCACCTTCTCGGCCTGTTCGGCGATGGCTTTGACCACGTGCGGGTGCGAATGCCCCGTGGCACATACCGCGTGGCCGCCGTACAGATCGAGGTACTTGGCACCTTCGCTGGTCCAGATCCAGGCACCGCGGCCGCGTTCGACCGCGATATTCATCTTGGCGTAGGTCGCGACCTGATTTGCGGATTCGATATTTTGTATTTCTTCGAAGTTCATTGTTGTATTGCGTCCGGGTCGAAATCCGTCACGCGGCGTTCCATAAATTGTGTCGGCGAATACGTGATGCGCCGAGCGAGATCTTTGACAAATTCCGGGTCGGCGGTCATCGAAGCTGTCTCTTCCGCCGTGAGTTTGATAGTCAGCGTATAAATGCCGACGGTTCCGCAGACGGTCTCAAGGTAATAATTGCCGCGGGCCTCGTCGTGGAACAGCGTGTACGCCCAATCCTCTTGTTCGATGATTTTCATTGATCAGGGATTTGTCCCGGCCATCATCAGAGCGGTCGTTTCATCGAATCCGAACATCAGGTTCATATTCTGGACGGCCTGTCCGGCGGAACCTTTAACAAGTTTGTCGATCGCCGCAAAAACGGCGATGTTTCGGCCGCTGACATTCACGGCGATGTCGCAAAAGTTGGTCGTCTTGACCCAATTGATGTCCGGCGAACCGTCAACGATGCGTACGAACCGCGACCCGGCGTAAAAGTGGCTGTACATGGCCTTAACGGCATCTTGCGTCAGCGGTTCGGTAGTTTCAAGGTAGCACGAGGCGAAAATCCCGCGGGCGACCGGAAGGCTGTGCGTCATGAAAACGAGATCCGCGGGCAGTTGCCCGACCGTTTCGAGGCATTGCCTGATCTCGGGCAGATGCTGATGCGTAAACGGCTTGTAGGCGTAAAACGACGTCATTCGCTGCGGATGATGGGTATTTGCCGCCGCCTTTGCCCCGGAACCGGATGATCCGGTCTTGGCGTCGACGATGATCTTGCCGCTCAGGCCGCCGTGTTTGACGAGCGGAGCCAGGGCCAGCAGGGTCGCGGTCGCGAAACAGCCCGGATTGGCGATGTATTTAGCGCCTTTGATGTCGCTGCGGTTGAGTTCGGTGAGGCCGTAAACAAAATCGGCCTGGAGTTCGTCGGCGGTGTGTTCGATCTTGTAAAACTGGGCAAAGACGGACTTGTCATTGATGCGGAAATCGCCTGAAAGGTCGATGGCCTTGACCGTTTCCGGCATTTGCGGCAGTAGCGACAACGCCTGACCGTGCGGCAACGCAAAAAATGCGACGTCCAGATCGGTCAGCGTTGTGAGATCCTCGGGCGACCGCTCGAACATCAGGTCCGTAAGGCCGAAAAGGTTCTTATGTACCTCGCCGACCGCCTTTCCGGCGTGTTCATTAGCGGTGACCAGCGTGATCTCGACATTCGGGTGGACGAGCAGTATGCGGAGCAGTTCGCTGCCGCCGTAACCCGAACCGCCGAAGATCGCGGCTTTTATCCTTTGAGTTTTGTTGGTCGTCATGCTGCTAATTTTATTTGCGTGACCGGGGCATATACGAGATCGAACAGCCTCGAACCGTTACGTCGGGCGTTGCCGGCGGTGTAGCCAAAATGAGAAGTGATATAGTCCTCGCCCATCTGCGAATCGGTGACCGAACCGGCCACGACGTCGATGCCGAGCCCAAACCGCTCGAGCACGGCCGCTCCGCCTATGACGCCGACGTAATCCGAGGCGCAAAAGACGAACGTGGTGAACGCCGCCCGAAATTGCTCATCCCTCAGGATCGAGTCGACCGAATATCCGCCGACGATGCCGTCCCCGAGTTCGACGACGATCAGGTCCGGCGAAAGGGAATTGAGGTGGTTGATTATCGATTTGGCGGTCGGTGCCAGGTCGTCGATCGTGGCCGTGGACGGCAGGCCGCAATCCATAAAACTTGCGGTCACAAACGCTCCGTGGTCCTGCATATTGAGCGTATCGCGAAGTGCCGCAACGCCCGAGAGTTTGGCTCCGGCGACCTTCAGGCCGCGATGGCTGGCCTGCTTGATTATCTCGGTCGCGGCGACCGTTTTGCCGGAGTTCATACAGGTTCCGGCGATAACGATGATCGGGGCCGACGGCTCGAGCGTCGTTGCCGGCTGCAGTGCTCCGTCACCGATATTGACGATTTTGCCCTCAGGGCCGCATGCGATGCCGAGAACCTCGACGGTTATAGCGTCGGACAAGGACGAATGATGGCCGCTGCAGAAGCCTATGACACCGCCCATGTTGAGCAGCTGCAGTTTGTCACCGACCGCGACGGCCGGCGGGACGTCGCCGACGAAGCCCTTTAGTGCCCGTCGTGCTCCGAGCACGCCGACAAGGATGTCGCCGGTCGTGATCCGAGCGAGACGGCCGTTGGCGAGTTCGATGTTGCCGTAGGTGGCCGATTCGCCCAGCGCACGGACAACGACCACGTCACCGGAACGCGGTTCAGCGGCCTGCGGTGCAACGGCGATCTCATGCGGCAGGTCGAGCCTGGCGGCGGACGAGCCGATCTTGTCGACCCGTATGATGTTTGACTTAATATTGCTTGTCATGGCTATTTCGAAAGGACGTCCCAGAGCTTTTTGATGGCGAGCCGCTGCATCGGCCCGTTTTCGACCGCGATCATGATCGTGTCGTCACCGGCGATGGTGCCGACGATCTCCTTGATCTTTGCCGAGTCGATCTTGACCGCGATCGCCGAAGCGAGTCCAGACTGGCAGCGGGCGACGATCAGATTTTCGCCGGCGACAGCGAGATCGACGATCCCGAAGCCGGACATCGACGCTTTTCGCGGCGAGGCATAATTGCCCTTGACCTTGACTATGCCCAGATCGACCAGGTCGCGTGAAACGCTCGCCTGCGTCACGATATGGCCGCGTTCGGCGAGCAATGCGACGATCTGCTCCTGACGGCTGACGGCGTTGGTCTCGATCAATTTGAGGATCAGGTCCTGTCTAGCGTGTTTTTGCATATGATCTTTGAATATACGCTCATATTTTGTTTTATACGTATATTCCCATCGTTATGCGTAGTTTATACAGTGCACGGGCGCGCGTCAATGCGGCCCGCACAATTTCTTGGGTGGTCTGTACCGGACAGCCTAGAAGATCGCTAATTTTATACGGAGGAATTTCTTGGGATTTTGCCTGAAGTCGTACAAGAGCTTGGTACCCTCGCTCGAAAATTGATTAATGTTCGACGCGGTCTGGTTCAGGCTGTTATAGAGGGTCTCGTCCGTGACGAAGCGGCCAAGCGTGCCTTTGCCGGCCTGAGCGTCGGAAAGGATGGCCTCGATCCTAGTTGTGGTCGAGTTAAAACGGCTGATCGCTTCGCGGGCATCATCGTACAGCTTCTCGTCCTTGAGCAGCTTTCCGGCCGTGCCTTTGCCGTCCTTGATGTCGGCGGTCACAAGTTTGATGTCGGCGGCTATGTCGTTGATGCTGTTGATCGACTTGCGCAGATCGGTGATCGCCGCCCTCGTCTCGAGGTACAAGGCGTCATCGGTGACGAATTTACCGGCGCTTCCGCGGCCGGCCTTGATGTCAGCGGATATCGACTCGAGCTGTGCCACGGTCTTATTCAGCCCGTCATACAGGGCCGGATCGTTGACGAGTTTTCCGGCAGAGCCTTTGCCCTCGTTGATCTTGTCGATCGTTGTCTGCAGCCGCGTCATCATCGCACGGGTCTCCGCGACGGCACCGTCAAGGCTGCGGTACAGCGATTCGTCATTAACGATGCGGCCGAGCGTGCCTTCGCCCTGATTGGCCTTGTTCAGGATCTCGTTGGCCGGGATCGCGAGTTTGTTGATCTGTTTGAGAAGGTCGTTACCGGTCGAGGTAAGCTGGTTCATCGAGATCGCCGAATTTGACTTCAGGATCGTGTCGTTCTCAACGGCGGCACCTTTTTCGGTACCTGTCGTGATATTGATCATTTTGTCGTTGCCGAGAACCGACGTAGCGACCAAGGTCGCCGTCGAATCGGTCCTGATCAGCTCGCCTATCGGCTTTTTATCCAGGACCTGAACGACGCCGAGCGTTGCCTCGATCCGCTCGCCCTCGGGACTGTCGGGCGGCAGGAACTTAACGTCCTCAACCTTGCCGACATTGATGCCGGCGAGCTGCACCTCGGCGTTCTTGCGCAGTCCGTCGGCACTGGCGAATCGAACACGGAGCCTGAGCTTTTTCTCGAACGGGTTAAAATCGCCGCTCGAATTGAGGATCATAAACCCAAACACCAACAGGGCTGCGAGCATAAAAATGCCCACACGCAATTCACTTAAGGTTAGCTTTTTACTTGTCCTAGGCACTTGGTTTACTTACTTTCCTCGAATAAAACGATGAATATACGGATCTTCGGCTTTTCTCAATTGTTCGTCTTTCCCGCTGAAAATGATCTTGCCGTTCCTCAGCATGAGGACCTCGGTGTTTATCAGGCAGAGAAAGTCGCCTTCGGTCTCGAAACTGACCTCGCCTTTTTCGTCAACGATAGCATATTCCGAGCTGAGATACTCAAGATTGTTCATTTCGTGCGTCACAAAGATAGACGAAACGTCCTCGAGATCGCGGAGCTTGATCGCCAGTTCGCAGATCGTCCTGGCGGTTGGCGGATCGAGTCCCGCGGTCGGTTCATCAAAAAGTACGATGCTCGGGTTGCCGACGAGAGCCCTTGCAATGCCGACGCGGCGGCGCATTCCGCCCGAAAGTTCGTTCGGCATCTTGTCGATCGCATCGTCGAGATCGACGAAATGGAGCATACGGGTTACTTCGTGCTCGATCTCTTCCTCGTCGACGCCCTCTTCGATCAGACGGTAAGCGACGTTGTCATAAACGGAAAGCGAATCAAAAAGGGCTCCTTCCTGAAAGACCATCCCGATCTTTTTACGGACGCCCATCAGGTCCTGATCGTCAAAATCCGTGATGTTTTCGCCGTCGATAAGGATCTCGCCGGCGTCTGGTTTTATCAATCCGAGAATAAGGTTAATGATCGTAGATTTTCCGCTGCCCGAGCCGCCAAGTACGATCTTGGTCTCGCCTCGGCGGACCGAGAAATTGACGCCGTCCAGAATGACCTGATCGTCAAAAGCGAGATATACGTCACGAAACTCGATCGCCGGCACGAGCCTCGATTCGGCCCGGCCGATCTGCGGATCGTTATTTCGAGGTTCAAATTCGCCGGAGGCGTCCGTGGAAAAGAGTGTCATTTTCTAAAACAGCGTACTGCTGAACATGCCCTGCAGCATCTTTGATAGAAAAAAATCAGCGACGATCACGTTGATCGAAGCTGAGACGACAGCGTTTGTCGTCGACCGGCCGACGCCGACGGTCCCGCCGGTCGTATTCAGCCCTTTGTAACAGGCAATGATGCCGATAATAAATCCGAAGGCTAAAGGCTTGATAATGCCGCCGATCAGATCTTCGATATCGACGCCAGCCCGAACCGATGAAATGTAAACATGGCTGTCCAGGCCATAGATCTGCTGGGCGATGATGCCGCCGCCGAAAAGGCCAAACAGGTCGCACGCGATGGTCAGCAGCGGCAATGCGATCACAAGTGCCACGATCCGCGGGGTTACCAGCTTTCGGACCGGCGAGGTGCCGAGGGCACGCATCGCGTCGATCTGTTGTGACACGACCATCGAACCGAGTTCAGCCGAGATCGCCGACCCGACACGGCCGGCGACCATCAGGGCGGTCAACACGGGCCCGAGCTCGCGTATCAATGTGGTCGCAACGCCCTGGCCGGCATTGCTCTGAGCTCCGTAATATTCGAGCGTCGGGTAAGCCTGGAGGATCAAAACGCCGCCGGTAAAGAATCCGGTCAAGATAACGATACCGAGCGAGCCGACGCCGATATGATCGAGTTGATTGATTATCTCCGAAAAATACCGAGGCTGTTTTCGCAGCCCCTTGAGCATTCGAATGATCAGATTTCCGATCCCCTGAAACTCATAAAGGATTTTCGTTAATGGATTCATTTTATGGAATGTTGACCGATGGACGCTCTCGCACAAGATTACAACGAAGCCAAAGGAAATGACAAACGAAAAGGGTCCGAACGCTCAAGGCCCGAACCCAATATTCACTCAGCTAAGCATGAACTATCAGATGCTCAAAACTTACGGCTTTTCCGGAGGCGGTGTCTGGTTTGGACGCGGCTGTCTTTTCATCTGTCGCTTTTCCATCATTTCCTGCTGACGGTTCTGCATATTTTCACGGGTCTGGGCAAATCGTTGGCGCAGTTCCCGAAAGCGGACAAGCTGTTCCGGCGTAAGGATCCGGCGTATCGCAAGCTCGTTCATGAAACGGATCTTGATGACCTCGGCCTGTGCCAACTGAGACTCGCGGAGCCGGTCCTTGACGAGTTGTTCGTCGACGTTGTCGGCATACAGAGCGTCATCGAGAGCGGCGTTGGCATCACGGACCTTCGCCTGTGCGGCCATCATCAATGGGCGTCGTTCCATGTTCGAACGGCGAATACGCTGCACTTGCTCAGGGTTGAGCCCGAGCTGCTGGAGGATGTCCATCCGCATTTCGACCGCACGGTCATTCTGCGGACGAGTTTCGCCGGCGGCCGCCGGAACTCGCGGTTCTTCCTGTGCTAAGGCCGAACCTACAAGGGCAGGAACGGCTATCGCGAACGCCAATATGATTTTGTGGAGGTGCTTATTCATAACTTCACCTGACAGAGGCTATTCCAGCGAATCAACCTCCGCAAAAAGATCCGAAAGCCTCAGCGAATCATCGACATCATCGTCGACGCCGCTAAGCGTTGGGGCCGACCGCGGATCACGGGGAATATTGGCCTTTGCCTGCGTCGAATTCGGACGGTCAGCGATCCTGCGTGCTGTGTTTACCGAACCTTGGCTATTACGGCCGGACGAAACTTTGACCGACGCCGTGCGATCCGTTCGGGCCGGCGTTACAGTCGGCACTGTCGCTATTACGGGCTCACTGACCGGAGGCACGTCGAACGCCGGCGGGACGGCCGCATTCGGCGTAATGTTTCTATTGCTGTTCGACGCGATCTCGTTATTGCCGGACCGCGAACCGTAGAACATGACCGCTCCGATACCGATGAACAATACCAACGCTCCGAAGGCCGCCGCCGCCGAGCCCCAGGCCGGGAACTGAGGTAGACCAAAGATCTTTGACAACTTACTCGCAAAACTCTCTGTGATCACCGGCTGTTTCTCATACGGGATCACAAAAGTCGGCGTCGGGATCGACGCAAATTCCTCGCGGTTCCACTCGTAAACCGCGAAACGTGCCTCGGCGATCGCTGCGAATTCATCCGTACACGGCTCGCACTCCGGAAGATGAGTCTCAAAATCAAGACGTTCCGCCGCGGTCGCCTCTCCGTAGATATACGGAACGATCTCAGCGATCCGGTCGCATTTTTCGATCTGCGTATTGTCGCTCACCATAAAATCACCTCTTGCGTTCACGATACCTCGACCGGCGTACGTTCCAGCTTCATCTTCAACTGTTTGAGTGCCGTATAGAGCCGGCTCTTTACAGTACTCAGCGGAACCTCGAGCGTTTCGGATATCTCCTGAAACGTCATTTCCTCAAATTCCTTCATAACGACCACTTGCCGCAGGTCGCCCGGCAGCGAGCCGACCGCCGCCCTTACGATCGTCAGCCGTTCGGCCTTTTCGGTCTCATTGGCCGGCGAATACTTGGCGGCCGCTACAAAGACCCGTTCTTCCGAACCGTCCTCATCATCCAGAAACTCCTCGCTACGCGTGCGGGCCTTTCGTTTGGTGGTCAGGCATTGGTTCACGGCGATCCGGTGCAGCCAGGAAGATACCTTGGCGTCTCCGCGAAAATTCTTCAGGTTGCGGTACGCGGCGATGAACGCTTCCTGTGCGGCATCGTGGGCTTCGTCTTCGCGCCCGAGCATACCAAAGCAAAGAGCGAATATTTTCCGCTCCCATCTTTTGACGATCTCGCCGAACGCGTTGGGGTCGGCACCGACCGCCATTTCGACTAATTGCTCATCCGTAAAATGCTTATACATCCACTAAATGTATGTGCCGCCGCGGCAAGAGAATAATAACTCAGCTGTCCGGATCCGCGCGAACATATTCGCGAACTATGACTTAGACGTCGTTCAGATGAAAAAAGTCGGGGAAATCTCGCCGGCCACGCGTGGGCCTTTCCAATAGCGAGTTGAACTAAATACCGCAAACGCAAAGATCGCCGGCATTCATCAGAGAATGACCGGCGATCCATTAGAAAACAAGCACCCGTCGGGCAAAACGTAAAGATCAATACGCACGGGCAAAAACTACTCGTTTACTCGACGGCTTTCCGGTGTAGACGCACGAACCGGACTCCTCCGGTGCGTTGAGAGGGATACAGCGGATCGTTGCCTTCGTCTCTTCTTTGATCTTCTCTTCGGTCTCGGCCGTTCCGTCCCAGTGGGCCATGATGAAACCGCCCTTTTCGATCTGGTCCTTGAACTGGTCCCACGTGTCCACCGAGTGAGTATTCTCTTCGCGAAACGCCAGGGCCTTTTGGAAAATGTTCTCCTGTATCTCGTCGAGCAGGCCGACGATATACGCCGAGATGCCGTCCAACGGACGGCTTTCCTTTGAAAGTGTGTCACGTCTGGCAACCTCGACAGTACCGTTTTCGAGGTCACGCATACCGATCGCCAATCTCACAGGGACGCCCTTCAGTTCGTATTCGGCGAATTTCCACCCCGAACGCTGACTGTCGTTGTCGTCGAATTTCACCGATACGCCGGCGTTCCGCAGCTCGTCGAGCAGCGGCGTGACCTTTTCGGTGATCGCCGCAAGGTCTTCCGGACTACGGTAGATCGGGATTATCACAACTTGGATCGGAGCAAGTTTCGGGGGCAGCACCAAGCCCTGGTCATCGGAATGGGCCATTATCAACGCTCCCATCAAACGCGTAGAAACGCCCCAACTGGTCGCCCAGGCATATTCTTGCTGGTTCTCTTTGTTGACGAATTTGACGTCAAAGGCCTTGGCAAAGTTTTGCCCGAGAAAATGTGACGTCCCGGCCTGCAAGGCTTTGCCGTCCTGCATCATAGCCTCGATGCAATAAGTTTCAAGCGCTCCGGCAAACCGCTCATTCGGCGATTTGACGCCCTGCAATACCGGCAGTCCGATCCACTTTTCAGCAAAGGTCGCATATACGCCGAGCATACGCTCGGTCTCCTCGATGGCCTCAGCCTCGGTCGCGTGGGCGGTGTGGCCTTCCTGCCAGAGAAACTCGGCCGTCCGAAGAAAAAGTCTGGTCCGCATCTCCCAGCGGACAATGTTGCACCATTGATTGATCAGCAGCGGCAGGTCACGCCATGACTGGATCCAGTTCCGGTAGGTGTTCCAGATCACCGCTTCGGAGGTTGGTCGGATGATCAGCTCTTCTTCCAGCTTCGCATTCGGGTCCACCATCAGACCGCCTTCCGGATCGCCCTTGAGCCGGTAATGTGTGACAACGGCGCACTCCTTAGCAAAGCCCTCAGCGTGTTCTTCTTCCTTTTCGAGAAATGACTTCGGCACGAAAAGAGGGAAGTAGGCGTTCTGATGCCCGGTCGCCTTGAACATATCTTCGAGCGCACGCTGCATCTTTTCCCAGATCGCAAAGCCGTACGGCTTAATGACCATACATCCGCGAACTGCTGAGTTTTCGGCCAGATCGGCTCGCTTAACGATCTCGTTGTACCATTCCGAATAATTTTCGGACCGTTTAGGAAGTGCTATTGACATAAATAATGATGACATCGGGCAGTCCGGCCGCCGTGATGTGAAATAGAAAATATACGGTAAAATGCGGCGATTCACAATCGCGACCGCGGCCCGATCCATTGCCGGTTGCCTTTGTGATCGTTTACGGTATGATAAAATTTTTATTGTATGAGTGACTTCAAGTTGGATTTTCACGACACCGAAACGGCCTTTGCGGACAAATCGAATTCCGAATTAAAAGAAAAGCATCGATTGTTCCGAATGCTCAATTCACCGCTCCTGAATTCGATCGGCACACGTATCGCAAAATTTTCGCTCGCTATCGGTTTGCCGGTTGAAGGGCTCATCAAGAATACGATCTTTGAGCAATTTTGCGGCGGCGAGACCATCGAGGAATGCGATACAGCGATCAAGCGGCTCGGCAATGCCGGTAT
This sequence comes from Pyrinomonadaceae bacterium, assembly GCA_044221625.1. Lineage (GTDB taxonomy): Bacteria > Acidobacteriota > Blastocatellia > Pyrinomonadales > Pyrinomonadaceae > OLB17. The sequence goes on from JBGAOU010000026.1 coordinate 19,925, forward strand.
CGGAACGATCCTTGATTACTCGGTTGAAGGAAAAGCCACGGAAGAAGATTTTGACCGCACCAAGGACGAGATCATCAGGACGATCGACAGGGCAAAGGACGATCCGACGATCCCGTTCTCGGTCTTTAAGGTCACCGGCATCGCTCCGCTCGGGACGCTCGAACGCCTTAGCTGCAAGAAGAAACTCGATGCTAAGAGTCAGGCGAAATGCGAGCGGATCCACAACCGTGTCCTTGAGATATGTCAGCACGCATACGATTCCGGCAAGCCGATATTTATTGATGCCGAGGATTCCTGGATCCAGGACGCGATCGACAGGCTTGCGACCGAGATGATGGAGCGTTTTAATCGCGAAAGGCCGATCGTTTTCAACACGCTGCAGCTTTACCGTAAGGATCGGCTCAATTTCCTTAAGGAGTCGCGGCGGGCGGCAAGTGCTAACGGGTATTTCCTCGGGGTCAAACTTGTTCGCGGTGCGTACATGGAAAAGGAACGTGCCCGGGCCGAGGAAATGGGATATCCGTCGCCGATCCACGATACGAAAGAAGCGACCGACGCGGATTTTGACGCGGCGATCGAGTACTGCCTCAAACATCACGAGACCGTCGCTTTTGTCGCCGGCACGCACAACGAAGAGAGCACCCAGAAGTTGGCGCGGCGTATGCACGAACTCGGCATTCCGCCTGATCATCCGAATGTATATTTCTCGCAGCTTTACGGGATGGGTGACTCGCTCTCGTATGTACTGGCCAAAAATAAGTACAACGTCTCCAAGTACGTCCCTTACGGCCCGGTCGCTGACGCGGTGCCGTATTTGATCCGCCGGGCCGAAGAAAATACATCTGTGGCCGGTCACGTCAATCGCGAGGTCGAGTCGATCGAAAAAGAACTGAAGCGCCGAAAGATCTGATGAACCAACGACGTTAAGCCGTCGTAATGGTTCGCAGTAATGGTAAATATGTATTGCCCGGCCTGCGGAAACCCGGACCAGACGCCCGAATCATATTGCCGCCGATGCGGTATATTTCTTCCTGACCTTTCCAAGCCGGTCAAAGGGCCGGTGCCGCCCGAACAGCATTTAACTGCCAACCTCGTACTTGGCGCGATGACGGTAGCGGTGTGTTTTGTTCTTGCGGCACTGCTGCTGTCGCTTCTGGCGTTCAAGCCGGACACAAATTCGCTGATATACGTGACGTCCGGCCTATTGATCGCGATGGGCTGCTGGCATGTTCAAACGGTGTGGCGTACGCTTCTGCTAAGAAAGCATTTTAAGACCGGAAAGAAAGTTGATCATGCGGAAGATGCCGGCTCCTTCAGGACCGGCAAGTTACTTGATCACGCGGACTTTTCAAACGTCGTTCCCACAAGCGTTACCGAGGACGAGACCGCAGAGCTAAATCGCGTCAAAGTCCGGTCACCGCAGTCCTAACAGAAGCCTTACCGACCGGTCCGAGACGTTGCGGTTCGGGTCGTTCTTCCATTCGTTAAATGCGGTAAGTTCACTCTCGCTCAATTCGGCGTTTGCGAGCCGTGCGACCTGCGTGCTCTCAAACGCCCTCGTCGTAAGTGCCATATGTGCCGAGCTGATCTGAAGTTTCGCATCGCTGGCGATCGCGGCCTCGGCGGTGTCGATATCCGGAAACATTTCGTTGTACGCCGCGAGATGCCAGGTTCGCTCGCCGTCATTTTCGTCAATGTGCAGCAGTCTCAAAAGGGCAAATCCGGCCTCGAGTTGAAAGGCAAGGAAATCACCGGGTTGGAAATTTTGTCCCATATCTATTGAGATTAGCATATCGCCCAAAATCTCGGTAAAATTGAAGCATGTTGACCGCGCAAAGCCATCAGCAAATGCTCGACATCGCGATCGAAGAGGCCAGAACGGGGCTTGCCGAGGGCGGCATTCCGATCGGTGCCGCGATATTTGATGCGGACGGCACATTGCTCGGCCGCGGGCATAATCGGCGGATCCAGGAATCGGATCCGTCCGTCCATGCCGAAACAGACGCGTTTAGAAAGGCCGGCCGGCAGCGAAATTACCGCGATAAAGTGATGGTCACGACGCTCGCCCCGTGTTGGTATTGTTCCGGGCTGGTAAGGCAGTTCAATATCGGGACGGTGATCGTCGGCGAGTCGGTAAATTTTGACGGCGGCGTCGAGTGGCTTCGCGAAAACGGGGTGAACGTAATAGACCTCAACTCCGCTGAGTGTATCGAACTGCTTGGAAACTTTATTTCCTCAAACCCGGAGATCTGGAATGAGGACATCGGCCGGTAACAGCCGAAATTAGCGTTAATTGAATTTATGACCACGAAATGTTCCGCGGCTGAGGCCGTAAAATGTATCAAATCCGGCGACCGTATATTTATCCACGGTGTGGCCGCCGCTCCCATCGAGTTGATCGATGCGTTGACGGCGCGGGCAGACGAGCTTCGTAACGTCGAGCTCGTGCATCTTCACACTGAGGGCACCGCACCGTACACCAAACCCGAATTAGAGGACAGCTTCCGCGTCAACGCTTTCTTTGTAGGTGCGAACGTGAGAAAGGCGGTGCAGGAAGGACGCGGCGATTATATCCCGGTCTTTCTGTCGGAGATCCCGGCGCTATTTAGAAAGGGCGTGCTGCCGATCGACGTTGCGTTGATCCACGTATCGCCGCCCGACAAGCATGGTTTTTGCTCACTCGGCGTGTCGGTCGATATTGCAAAGGCAGCCGTCGAAACCGCGAAAATTGTCGTCGCCCAGGTCAATCCGAAAATGCCGCGGACGATCGGCGATGCGCTGGTCGATCTAAGGGACATAGACTATCTCGTTGAAGTTGATCACGATCTGCCCGAGGCGGCACCGCCGGCACTCTCGGACGTTGATCAAATGATCGGCAACCACATTGCCGGCATGATCGAGGACGGAGCGACCCTGCAGATGGGCATCGGCTCGATCCCGAACGCGGTCCTCGCTTCGCTCAAGAATCACAAGCACCTTGGCATCCACACCGAAATGTTCTCGGATGGGCTGATCGACCTTGTCGAATCGGGCGTCGTGACCGGTGAGCGAAAGCTCAAGCATCCGGGCAAGATCGTCGCGGGCTTTGTTATGGGAACCAGGCGGCTCTACGATTTTGTGAACGACAATCCGCAGGTCCTGATGCTCGATATCGCCTACGTCAACGATTCGTCGGTCATTCGCCGCAATCCAAAGGTAACGGCGATCAACAGTGCTATAGAGGTCGATCTGACCGGCCAGGTTTGTGCCGATTCGATCGGTACGCGGCAATATTCCGGCGTCGGCGGCCAGATGGACTTTATCCGCGGTGCTTCATTGTCCGAAGGCGGAATGCCCATCATCGCGTTGCCGTCCACCACGGCCCGCGGCGAAAGCAAGATCGTCCCGTTTCTCAAACAGGGCGCCGGTGTCGTGACCACGCGGGCCCACGTCCATTACATTGTCACCGAATATGGCGTCGCTAACCTTTACGGCAAGAATCTTCGCCAGCGGGCGGCCGAACTGGTCAAGATCGCTCATCCGGACCATCGCGAGGCCCTCGATCGTGCGGTTTTTGAGCGGTTCCATTCGCTCGAATCTGATCATTTACATTTAACACAAGGCTAATTTAGGAAATCAAATATTATGTCGAATACGAAACAAGCTGTAATCATAAGTGCCGTTCGAACCCCGACCGGCAAATTTCAGGGTGCGTTGAAAGGTATGACGGCTCCGGACCTCGGTGCGGTCGCGATCAAGGAGGCCGTTGTTCGGGCCGGTATCGAACCGTCCGATGTTAACGAGGTCATCATGGGCTGTGTCGTCCAGGCCGGTATCGGACAGGCTCCGGCACGTCAGGCGTCGATCAAGGCCGGGCTGCCGCCCGAAACGTCTGCCCTTACGGTCAATATGGTTTGCGGCTCGGGACTTCGTGCGGTCGCGCTTGCGTCACAGGCCATCGCCCTAGGCGATGCCGAGTACGTCGTTGCCGGCGGAATGGAATCGATGTCGAACATCCCGTATGCGATGCCGGGTGCCCGCGACGGTTATCGGATGGGGAATCAGACCGTGATCGACCTAATGGTAATGGACGGACTGTGGTGCCCGTTCGAAAACTGGCACATGGGCAACACGGGCGAGGTCGTCGCCGAAAAATACAACGTTACCCGCGAAGCCCAGGACGATTTTGCCGCCGCTTCGCATCAGAAAGCCGCTGCCGCACAGGCCGCAGGGAAGTTTGCCGACGAGATCGTCAAGATCGAGATCCCGCAGAAAAAGGGCGATCCCATCGTGCTCGACTATGACGAACCCGTTCGCCCCGACACGACGGCCGAGAGCCTCGCCAAGCTCAAGCCCGCGTTCAAACGCGACGGCGGCACGGTCACGGCCGGTAATGCTCCGGGAGTGAATGACGGTGCTTCGGCGGTTGTCGTTACCTCGGCCGAAAACGCCGCCAAACTCGGCGTCGAGCCGCTCGGACGTGTGGTCGCGTGGGCTTCGTCGGGCATCGAACCCAAACTGATCATGATGGCGCCGGTCCAGGGCGTTCTGAACGTCCTGAAAAAGGCCGGTTGGGAAATGGCTGACGTTGACCTCTTTGAACTAAACGAAGCGTTCTCGGTCCAGGCCCTCGGCGTTATGCAGGAGCTCGGGCTCGATATCGACAAGGTAAACGTCAATGGCGGAGCGGTCGCTCTCGGCCACGCGATCGGCAACTCGGGCTCGCGCATCCTGACGACGCTGCTGCACGAAATGAAACGCCGCGGAGCAAAACGCGGCGTCGCAGCCCTCTGCCTCGGCGGCGGCAACTCCGTAGCCATGGCGGTTGAAAGAGATTGACCGATTACGCAACAAATCTGTTGATCTCGGCGTAATGTGAATTATGACTGCCAAAGAACACAATCGACTCGTTGGTATCTTTCTCATGGCACATGGCGGGCTGCAGGCCGCGGTGATGGTGCTGATGTGTATTATTTACGGCATTATCGGTTCGGCGATGCTGGTCGGGGGCAGCCGCGGCGAAGAGCAGATGGTCGGGGCCGTCTTTATCGGCGTGATCCTGCTGATCGCGGCGATCTCGATGCTGTTCGTACTGCCGCAGATCATCGGCGGATACAAGCTCTTAAAGGAAAGGGACGGCGCCCGAAACTGGGGCATCGTCGGCAGCGTGCTGTCCGTACTTTCGTTTCCGCTGGGCACGGTGGTCGGCGTTTACGGCCTTTGGTTCCTGTTTGGCGAGGAAGGAAAGCGGTTTTATCTGGGCGGTGCACGTTACCAGATGATCGAGCCGCCGCAGGCTCCGCCGCCCAATAGTTGGCAATGATCAACAGATAGTATTGTCCGAGCGGGCGTTCCTGGCCTCAAGTCAGGACGCCCGTTTGTTTTGCCCGCATCCGTTGGTTTATCCTTGTATCTGAAACGGCACTATTTTAGAAAACATACTATTTAATAATATGAATGAGATAATTGGAGTTATCGGAGCAGGGACAATGGGCAACGGCATCGCGCAGACCGCCGCGGCCGCCGGATTTGATGTGTTGATGTGTGACGTGTCGGCCGATTTTGTGGCACGCGGCGTCGCCAATATCGGCAAGAGCCTCGATCGCTTTGTAAAAAAAGAGACGATGACCGTCGAACAAAAGGACGAGATCCTCGGCCGCATCAAATCGACGATCGAGCTTGAGGACCTCGCGAAATGCTCGCTGATAGTCGAGGCAGCGACCGAGAATTTTGATATCAAAAAGCAGATATTTCAGCGGCTGGACACCATTTGCGACCCGGCGACGATCCTTTCGTCAAATACGTCGTCGATCTCGATCACAAAGATCGCCGGCGTCACTCACCGGCCGGACAAGGTGATCGGAATGCACTTTTTCAATCCGGTCCCGCTGATGAAGCTGGTCGAGGTCATCCGCGGTATCGCAACCAGCGACGAGACCTACGCGACGGTCAAGGCGTTGTCGGAAAAGCTTGGTAAGGTGCCCGTCGAGTGCAACGATTCGCCCGGATTCGTGTCGAACCGCGTCCTGATGCCGATGATCAACGAAGCGATCTTTGCCCTGCACGAGGGCGTTGCGACGCCGGAGGCGATCGACGAGATCATGAAACTCGGGATGAACCACCCGATGGGCCCGCTTACGCTTGCTGATTTTATCGGACTCGATGTCTGTTTAGCGATCCTGAACGTACTGCACGAGGGCCTCGGCGACCCGAAATACCGCCCGTGTCCGCTGCTCAAAAAATACGTTGACGCCGGCTGGCTCGGACGCAAGAGCGGAAAGGGCTTTTACGATTATCAGTGATCGGGCAGCTTGAGCGTGCGAAACGGCCGGGTGATCTTACCACAGATGACGCGGATGGCGCAGATCAAGGAAGTTTGAGAAAAGAATGTTCTTGATCTGCAATATCTGCGTCATCTGAGGTTAATGACGTAGATTTCTCCCTCGACGTAATGTTCGTGATGAGCCTAATCAATTTGGTTATCTTTGCCGTATTCACCTAGCTTTTATGGACTATATGATCTTTATGCGAAAACAAATTATTTCCATAGCTTTGGCGATGCTATCGCTCGTCATTGCGGGTGTGGCCCAGGTCAAGGTCGCTCCGCTGCCGATCTCGCAATTCACTCTGTCTAACGGCCTGAAGGTCGTCACGGTGCAGGATAATACGAGCCCGACGGTCGCGATCCACATGTGGTACAACGTCGGCGGCAAGAACGATCCGCAGGGCAAATCGGGATTTGCGCATATGTTCGAGCATATGATGTTCAAATCGACCAAGAACATGCCCAACGAAAAGATGGACCGGCTGACCGAGGACGTCGGCGGCTTTAACAACGCGTCGACGTGGGATGATTTTACGAATTACTACGAGGTCGTCCCGTCAAACTATCTCGAAACGCTGCTATGGGCCGAGAGCGACCGAATGGTCAATCTGAACGTCGATGACGCTAACTTCAGATCGGAACGCGATGTCGTTAAAGAAGAATATCGTCAAAGCGTCCTGGCTCAGCCTTACGGACAATTCTTTGAGTACATAAACAGCCTTTCGTACACCCAACACCCGTACAAGCGCGGAGTCATCGGCGATCTCGATCAGCTAAACGCAGCAACTCCGGCCGACGCCAAATCGTTTTACGATCTATATTATCGTCCCGATAACGCCTATCTGATAGTTGTCGGCGATTTTCAACAGGCTCAGCTTGTAGGTTGGGTGAATAAGTATTTTGGCCGGATAAAGCAGCCCGGCACCGCGATCCCGCGAGTAACTGTCAAGGAACCGGCCCGAACGAAGGAAACGCGGTTTCAAAAGACCGCGCCGAACGTGCCCTTTCCGGCCGTGGCGATCACATATCTTGGCCCGCCGTCGAATGACCCCGATATCGCGGCGTTGAGAGTGGCGGACAAGATACTGAGCGGCGGCGAAAGCTCGCGTTTATACCAATCGCTCGTTTACAAGCAACAGATCGCCCAGGAAGCGTCATTCAATCTCGACAATAAGGTTGACGGCGGACTGCTTTATTTTCTGGCGATCGCCAGCGAAGGCAAGACCTCCACAGCGCTCGAAAAGTCGCTTTTGGCGGAATTGAAATTGATCCAGACCCGGGGAGTTACTCCCAGGGAACTAGCGAAAGCTAAGAATCAACTCATCGCCGATGCGGTCGAGGGCCTTGAGGACAATGACGGCAAGGCCATCGCGATCGAACGAAGTATCGCCTATCAGGGCGATCCGAAAGCAGTAAATACGATCGTTTCTCAACTTCAGGCGGTCACCGCCGCGGACGTTCAACGCGTGATGAAAAAATACTTTACGGACTCTAATCGTGTCGTGATCTATTACTCAGCCGACGGAGGTGCAAAATGATCAAAAGACTGTCTGAACTTTTAACTTTACTCATTTTGATCGCGTCCTCCAACGTGTTGTTGTCGGCACAGGAAACTCCGCCGTTACCGTCCGAGCCGCGATCAGTATCGATCCCGGCAGTTAAGGAGGCGAAGCTGCCGAACGGTCTTACCGTCGTCGTGGTTGAACGCCGCGCATCTCCGCTCGTTTCGGTGAGAATGACCTTCAATTCCGGCGTGACGTCCGAAGATATCGCAACTGCCGGGCTCGTCAAAATGACCACGAGCTTGCTTACAAAGGGAACTACCACCCGCTCGGCGACGAAGATCGCGAATGATATTGAATTTCTCGGCGCTGATTTTTCGACCGCAGTTGCCTTAGATTCATCCAGCATTACGCTAAATGTCACCTCGGACAAAGTCGGACAGGCGATGCCGATATTCGCCGACGTCATACGACGCGCTTCGTTTCCGGCAAGTGAGATCAAGTTGGCTAAATCACAGGCGATCGACGAACTGGCCTACAACCTCAAGCAGCCGAGTTTCCTGGCAAACTATGTGGCCACGGTCTACAGCTTTAACGGCAATCCATCGAGCGGCACACCCGAAAGCCTTAAGGCGATGAAGCGGACGGACATTCTTGATTTTTACAAGAACAGCATCGACCCCGATGGTGCGACATTGCTCTTCGTCGGGGATATTTCGCCTGCTCAGGCGTTGAACCTTGCACGAACCCATTTCGGCACATGGAAGAGTGCCGTTCGTCCCACTGGCCCAAGAATTGAGATCACCGAATCCGCCTCGTCGGCACAACAGAGGAAGGGCTCTGACCGCGAGCAGCCGCTGGCAAAACGGATCCTCGTTATCGACCTGCCTGGTTCCGGCCAAGCGGCAGTTTCATTTGCCAAACAGCTTCCTTTCGCAGGCCGGGTAGTGTGGGCGGGCAAAAGTGCCGAGGTCAGCAAGGATTATTTTCCCGGCGTGGTTATGAATTCACTGTTGGGCGGCGGCTATTCCTCGCGTTTAAATCAAGAGATCCGCATCAAACGCGGACTCAGCTACGGTGCCGGAAGCTCGATCACATGGCGGGCATATGACGCCCGGTTTTCAACTCGCACCCAAACAAAAAATGAATCGGCCCCAGAGGTTGCCGACCTTGTTCTAACCGAGTTGCGACGGCTTGGTTCGTCGGACGCTACATCGGCTGAGATCGCCCCCAGACAGGCGGCACTGATCGGTGACTTCGGACGCAGTCTCGAGACAAACTCCAGTTTGATCAACGGCCTGTCTGACCTTTATGACGTCTGGCTCAGCCCTGATGAACTAGGTTCCTACATTTCAAATGTTCAGGCGGTGTCCTCCACCCAGATACGTGATTTTGCGGCCCAACATTTGAATGGCGGAGACATTATCATTGTTGGCGACTATGCGAAATTCAAGGACGATCTAGCAAAGCGGTTTCCTGGGATGAATATCGACGTCATCAATGCCGACGAACTCGATCTAAGCAAGAAAGGGCTGCGAAAATAAATTAGCGGAATTTATCTCCCACAAAATATCCGTATTGCACGAAAACTGGTAGATTAACGCTTACGAGTTCCATGCCCTCGGCTGGTTTACCGGGCATCTGTCTCTTATGCACAGCAATCTGCGTTCATTTATCGATTCGCTTCGAAAAGAGAACGAGATCACCGAGATCTCGGCTGCCGTTGACCCTTATCTTGAGCTCGCGGAGATACATAGGCGGGTCATTGAGCAAGGCGGAAAGGCTCTTCTTTTTTCCAATATCAAAGGCTCGGATTTCCCCGTAGTAACCAATCTTTTCGGCACTAATAAGCGGATCGATCTCGCGTTTGGCAAAAAGCCACTCGAGTTTGTAAAACGCGCGGTCCATGCCGCCGAAGAACTCTTACCGCCAAAACTAGGTAAGCTATGGGAGTATCGTGACCTAGCATTATCGGCCGCCCGACTCGGGACGAGGTCAATTCGAAACGCTCCCGTTCTGGAATCGAGACAATCCACCGTAGATCTTGAGAAACTACCGCTGCTGCAGCTTTGGCATGAGGACGGCGGGCATTTTGTCACACTGCCGCTCGTTTACACCGAGAGCCCCGTTGACGGTAAACACAATCTCGGAATGTACCGCATCCAACGGTACGACAAGACGACGACCGGGATCCACTGGCAGATCGGCAAGGGCGGCGGCTTTCATTATTTTGAGGCTGAGCGGCAAAACAAACCGCTTCCGGTGACCATATTTCTCGGAGGTGCACCGGCGATGATATTGTCGGCCATTGCACCGCTTCCGGAAGGTTTACCGGAACTGATGCTGGCGTCGCTGCTTGCCGACTGCAAGATCGGTACAACGCCAAATCCGCTCGGCCCTGACCGCCATCGACTGATCGCCGAAGCCGAATTTGCCATTTGCGGCTCCGTCGCACCACATGAGCGGAGCCCCGAGGGCCCTTTCGGCGACCACTATGGCTATTACTCATTGACGCATGATTATCCGGTCTTTCGCGCCGATGCGGTCTTTCACCGCAAGGACGCGATCTATCCTGCAACGGTTGTCGGGAAGCCAAGACAAGAGGATTTCTTCATCGGTGATTGTCTGCAGGAGTTACTATCACCGCTATTCCCGCTGGTCATGCCGGCGGTCCGCGACCTTTGGAGTTACGGAGAAACTGGATTTCATTCGCTGGCTGCCGCCGTTGTGCGTGAGCGATACGGCCGCGAGGCGATGTCAGCCGGGTTTCGGATACTCGGCGAAGGGCAATTGACGCTGACCAAGTTCCTTTTGCTGACGGATCAGCCGCAGGATCTGCGTGATTTCAAGTCGCTTTTTGAGCATATTCTTGCTCGTGCCGAATGGCACCGGGATCTTCACATATTTAGCCAAACGGCGTTTGATACACTTGATTACGCTAGCGGAAAGGTCAATTTTGGAAGTAAGGCAATGCTCATCGGCACGGGCGATGCCAGGCGGGACCTCATTCGCGAATTTAATGGCGAACTGCCTCAAGGTATTACCGCGGCCGAGCCATTCTGCGGAGGCTGTCTCGTAGTGCAGGGTGACCGCTACGAAAACGACAAGGAACTGGCCGAACGCGTAGCAACGTCCGGCAAGTTCGACGATTGGCAGATGGTCATCGTTCACGACAGCGTAGAGTTTGCACGGACGACCGACAAGTTTCTCTGGGCTACGTGGACCCGGTTTGATCCCGCGTCCGACATATACGCCAAAGAGGCGACGATGCAGCGGAACCATATCGGCTATCAGGGGCCGATCGTTATCGATGCCCGTATGAAGCCCTGGTACCCATCGGTGGTCGAACCTCGGGAGGACGTTGTAAAACTGGTCGACGAACGATGGGGCGAATACTTCGGTTAGTAAGAATTTCTTCTTTGCCACAAAATGGAAAGGCGGTCCGTTAAAATTTTATACGTCTGCACCGCGTTTCTCGCGGCCGGATTGGCCATGCTCGGCTACTCCTATTTCATCGAGCCGACGCGGTTGGTGATCAACAATTCAGAACTAGCAATAAAGGACTGGAACCCCGCGTTTGACGGATTGCGGATCGTGGCGATCTCCGACATTCACGGCGGATCTAATGGCGGGGACGAAGCGAAGATAAGGCAGATCGTGTCTGCGGCTAACGGGCTCGACCCGGACATTATCGCTCTTCTCGGCGACTATATCTCGGAGGGTAGCGGAACGGACAGCCTTGGCCGCCCGACACTCCGAATGGAACCGGATAAAATTGCTGAGTGTCTTTCGGGGCTTCGTGCAAAATACGGCGTGTTTGTTGTTATGGGCAACCACGACGACGCGTATGGCTCGCCGGTCATCAAGGCCGCGTTGAGCCGCAGCGGCTACAAGATCCTCGACGGGGAAGTCGCGGTTATCGAACGTAACGGAAAACGCCTGCGAATACTCGGCATGCGTGATCATCTGTCGATCGGGATCTGGAAAGTGTATTCCGATGCGAACAAGGCCTTGCTCGCCTCCACCGAAGGGACCGGTGACGTACTCTTGCTTCAGCACAGCCCGGATATCGCCCCGGTCATAACCGGCGACCTCGCGATCTCAAAGGATCTCAAGTTGATGCTTGCCGGACATACGCACGGCGGCCAGGTTTGGCTGCCCATTCTCGGCCGCCCGGTGGTCCCGTCCAGCTATGGCCAGCGATTGGCCCAGGGCCACGTCGTCGACAGCGGCCTGGATATCTTTGTCACGACGGGCACAGGTACAAGTGTGCTGCCTTTTCGATTTATGGTGCCGCCCGAGATCTCACTCCTGACAGTTCGGTCTAGGTGATCATTACTCACCCACGAACGCGGTGATTTCAAATTGCGGTTCATTCGCATCAGTGCGTCGCCCGATCACTTGCTTTTGCGCAGCATTCCACGCACCCTTTCAAAGTTTCCGTCATTCGGTGCCGGCGTCAGGCCCAATATCCTGCACATAAGGTTGTACACGTCTACATTTGGAAACGCCTCGACGATCTTGTGCTTTTTGAATGCCTTACCATGCCCGACAAACATCGCCCGCATCGATTCGAGTTCATTATCGTAACCATGAGCACCTGACGGCTTGTTGAAATTTGGGCGTTTCTTCGCATCCGCCAGTCGTTGACGGCTGGTCAGCATCGCCCCTTCGTCCGCTGAGCAGATAATCGGAGCAACCCTCGGACCGTCCTTGTAATGGAGACGCTCAGGTATGTCCTCTTTTCGCCAGCATTTGGCGTTGACGATCCCTTTCAGTTTCTCAGCTATGACTTCCTTTTGCCCGTCCTTGGGAAATATCTGCACGATCTCGCCGGTCCAAAGTATGTTCTGCGCGAGCGCTAGGTCAAAATACTCATCGAGGATCGCCGTCCTCGACTTGTCGACGGCCGCCATACCATGATCGCTGAAAAATATCAGATTTACCTTGCCGTAGATCTTCCGTTGCCACAGGCCGTCTACCAGCCGTGAAATGACCTTGTCGACAGCCAGTACCGCTTCACGCGTCTCGGGGGCATCCGGCGAGAAATCATGGCCCGCACTGTCCACATCACTGAAATACATCGTAAACATTGTCGGACGCTTATCGACTGGCAGATCGAGCCACCCAAGTACGTTGTCGACGCGTTTATCGTTGGGGTACGTGTGTTCGTACGGAGTCCAGTATGTTGAGTAGATGCCGTCGATCTTGGCCTCGGTTCCCGGAAAGAACATCGCCGCCGCCCGTTGCCCTTGCTTTTCGGCCGTGACCCATATCGGCTGGCCGAGCCACCAGCGGCCGTTCTGAACCTCTTCGCGTTTGCCCATCGAAAAGGCCACCCCAAAGTCCAGAATATTATTCTCAACTATTCCGTGATGGGCAGGATAGAGTCCGGTCGCGACCGTGTAGTGATTGGGGAATGTCTTGCTCGGAAACGAAGGCGTCATCCATTTTGCCCGCACACCTTCTTTTGCGATCTTACTTAGCGTGGGCGGGGAAAACTTCTCGAAATAATCGGCACGAAATCCGTCAATAGCGATGAGAATAACTGTGGGCCTTAAGTCCTTGATCGGCTTTTGGGCCGGTATCGAGGCCGCAAACGAAAGAACGAGGAACATCAGGAAGAACGACTTTAGAGCTGATCGATTGATTTGCATAAGCGGAACAAAAGTAGATATATCTCCGAATGTCGTTTATTATAGTTAGGTTTCAAACTATTACAAATTCAGTTCAGGAGACATTTTACATGCCCAGAGATCTCACGCTTTCGCTGTTGATGCCCGTTATTTTATCCGCTGCCTTGATCGGCGTCGGTTGCGGAATGGGCGCAAAACCCACGGCTAATGAAGGCAGCAAACCGGCCGCTAATTCCGCGACACCGGCTTCGACTCCGGCACCGACGGCCACTCCGGCCGCCGCCAAGGTAAATATCGCCGGCGAGTATGACGCGACCGGGACAAACCCGGACGGCGGGGCACCGTACAAGGCGGGGCTTGTCGTTACGCCTCGGGATGATGTCTATCAGTTTTCCTGGCTTTCCGGCAGCAGCAAATACGATGGCGTCGGTGTGATGACAGACAATACGGTCGCCGTATCTTACACAAGCGGCAGCGACGGCAAAGGCTGTGGCGTTGTCCTATATAAGATCGGTGCCGACGGCACCCTCGACGGCATTTCCGGATACTGGGGAAACAACAACGCAGAAAGGGAAAAGGCGGTTCGTGACCGCGGGACCGATCTCGAGGGGCGTTACGAAATTTCAGGCACCAACACCGGCGGTAAGTCTTACAAAGGCGAACTCAATATCAAAAAGGACGGCGAGGGCTATGTATTTGAGTGGAATGCCGGGTCATTGCTCACCGGATTTGGAATTCGCACGGGCGATAAGGTTGCCGTCGGCTTTGGCGGCAAACAATGTGCCTTTGTTGCCTATGACGTAAAACCGGACGGCACGCTCGACGGCAAATGGGGTGGTCAATCAGCGAAATCGTTTGGCACCGAGATCGCCAAGAAGAAATAACCAGCCACTTTCCCGGGCTGTTGTCGGCGTTTAGATCACCTCCATGACGCAACTGAGAAAACTCCTTATCGTGGCCATTTCCGCGCTCCTCTGTGTGTCGTGCGAGACCGGGCCGGATCTGTCGAACGTGAACAAAGCCCCGACGCCGGACAAGTCCGCACCGCCGCCGGAGCAGGAGATCTCGGGCGTTTACGATATCGAGGGAGCGAATGAGAACAGCGGAGGACAGTTCTCCGGTTCGCTGACGGTCGAAAATTCCGGCACGGGATATCGTTTCAAGTGGCAGACATCGAAGGGGAACTTCGCCGGATTTGGAGTCCAAATGGGTGATGCCGTCGCCGTGACATACGCAAAGCCATCCGAAGGTAAAGATTGCGGTGTCGCCCTTTACCTGGTTAAACCTGACGGAGTGATGGAAGGCCGGATAGTTAACTGGGGCGAGACAACTTTCGGCAGCGAACGGGCGACCCGTCTCGAGGGCACTAATTTCGACGGTAAATACAAGGTTACTGGCACACGCAGTTACGGCAAACCGTATGAGGGAACGATCGACGTCACCCGTAACGGCAGCGGTTATCAATTTGACTGGGACACCGGCGTTCGTTCGACGGGGTTCGGGATTTGGAGGGGCGACCGTGCCGCTATCGGATTCGGCGGTTGGCCGTGCTCATTTATGCTCTACAAGGTCGAGCCGGGCGGCAAACTTGAGGGCCGCTGGGGCAGCCAACGCACCGTTGCGTTTGGAACAGAATCGGCAAAACCTCGAAAATGATCGATCCCACAAATCGTTGTGGGTGAACAAACACTCCGGGCCAAATCGTTCATGGCCGCTTGGTTAATACAAACAACTGCCCGCTAAATCGTCGTTCCTTGTCGATGGTCTCGTTTGGCAGCGTCATTTCATGATCGGCCCAGGTCTCGTGTTCGGCGGGCATCGTCACCTCGAGAACTTCGGCCCCGCCTTCTGCATATAGAACGCGATGGCGGATCTCCGGCGGTTGTACCACGCAATCACCCGCTTCGAGCCAAAACGGCGGCCCTTGATCTTCGTAAACGACCTCGATCCGCCCTTTCAGGCAATAGATCATCTGAAACTCGATCTTGTGATAGTGAACATAATCCGCCACCGGCCCGTCCTCAAGCAAACGGATATTCGAGGCAATTACCTTCCCGCCGATTCGATCCGGGATAAGGTCGCGATATTCCATGCCGGCTCGGCCGGTGATCCATTCCGGGTTAACCTTCTGATGAATGAGCGACGGCGTTTCGCTGACGGGCTGGCACTCGACTAATAGCCTTGCACGCTCGTGGTCACGGGACATCAACGCTTCTCGCGGATTGTCGGCCGGAAAGATCATATCCAGACGCCAGCCGAGCGCCTGATATTCGGCGATCGCGGCATCCAGAACCTCTACAATTACGGTTTCGCTACTCAATTATTCTCTTGTACAGCCTCACAGGTGGGAATTTCCCACTTTCCCAATCCAGCATCGCCTGCTTTGCCTCGTCCATTGTGTCGGCAATAAAGTTCCAATAGATCACGGTCGGGTCCGGCAGCGGCTCACCCCCTAGTATCACAAATCTGGCGTCGCTTTTCGCTTCCAGATCAACCGTTTCACCGGGTGAGAGTCTCGCGAGATCGAATCTTTCGATGTCGGAACCGATATTAACGGTTCCTTCACAGACGTAGACGCAAAGTTCGTGGGCCGGATCTACGTCGATCGAGATTTTCGAGCCATTATTCGCCGAAACATCAAGGTAAAACAACTCTTGAAAGGTTGGAATGGGCGACCTTTGCCCAAAAGCCTCACCCGCGATGACCTTGATCGTCACGTTGTCGAGGTTAATAACCGGAATGTCGGCGGCAGGGAAATGATCGAACGTCGGCGAAGTCTTGCGATGTGCGTGGGGCAGACCGACCCATATCTGCAGACCATGCATACAGCGTTGGGTCGCGGAAACTTGCTCAGAATGAGTGATTCCGCGGCCTGCGGTCATCCAATTTACATCGCCCGCTGAGATCATACATTCATTATCGAGCGAATCACGGTGCAAGGCTTCGCCCTCGAACAAATATGTCACCGTCTGCAACCCGATATGCGGGTGCGGCGGCACGTCAAACATCTTCGGCGTAACGTCGTTTTCGTCAAAATGGTCTAGAAAAACAAAACCGCCGACCCGGCGCAATTCTCGTCGCGGCAAAGCCCGCCGCACTACGAACTCGCCGGGCAATGTGGTTTCCGCCGCAGGAATTATCTTGGTTACGGAGCGTTTCATACGCCTTTAACGACTATCTCCGACCGGATCGAATTGGCGATGTAACACTGCTCGTGGGCATTGTGGTGAAGTTCGGCGAGTTGTTCGCTCGTTGGAGTTTCGCCAAGCCATTCAATATTTGGATCGAGTGTGATCTTCGCGAGCCATTGGCGGCCATCTGGCAAGCTGGCCATCTCACCGACAGCGTTGTCGCTATACGCTGCGATATTAAATCCCGCTTTCGCCGCCAGATAAAGAAACGTCAGCATATGGCACGAAGCCGCCGACGCGACCAAAGCCTCCTCAGGATCGACCGCCGCCTCGACCGAAAACCTCGGCACAACATGCGGCGAACTCGACGCCGGAACCGCCACGCCGCCGTCAAATTCCCAAGCGTGCCCGCGGGTATATCGTTGTTTGGTAAATGTGTCGGGTGAATCCGATTGCCAAGAGATTGTTGCAAAATAGCAAGACATAGATTCAGATTTCGAAATCAAACTCCTCTTGAGGCCGCAACCCTTCCAAAAACGCACCAAAGGTCGAGGCGACAGGAATGTCCTCGTCACACTCAGTGTCTATCCACGAGACGGACGGAACTTCTCCATTCCGGTAATCGAGCGTGATCCAATAGTGTCCGTCTCCTGACAAAAGAACTTGCTTTGACGGCAAGCCCCATTCTTCACACAGATAAGAGTTGTCGGCTAAACTGAGAGGTCCGTGCGAGAACGGCTCACGAGCAATTCCCTTCAAATCGTATAGAGGGACGTGATCCTCTGCCCACGTTGTGGCCTGACTCATTGGAAAACCAAACCCTCTCGTATATCCACCGTTCTTGATTTGCAGCAATTCAATGTACTCGCGCGGGAGTTTGTGACCCAACCTACTCTCGATGCTAGCGACCATTTCATCAGTCAACCGTTCATGGCTGCCGACATCAGAATCCCAAAATTGACTCTTATCGAATGGCATATCTAAGGCTTCAATCTATACAACATCCTCGGGAACGGAATTGTTTCGCGGACGTGTTCGATGCCGGCCATCCAGGCGGTGCAGCGTTCGATCCCCATTCCGAATCCGGCGTGGGGAACTGAACCGAATCTTCGTAGATCGAGGTACCACTCGAATGTCGCCTGATCGAGGCCGTGGTGTTTTAGCTGCTCTTCGAGATAGGTGAGCGACGCGGCTCGTTCGCCGCCGCCGATGATCTCGCCGTAGCCTTCGGGAGCGAGCAGATCGATGCCGAGAGCACATTCGGGACGCTCCGGATCGACCTCAAAGTAAAACCCTTTGATCGCGGCGGGGAAATGATGAACAAATACCGGCTTGCCATGCTGATTCGAGAGATACGTCTCGTCCGGAGCGCCAAAGTCGCCGCCCCATTCAAAGTTATTCTCAAGCTCTCCCTTGGCATGTCCCTCTTGCAGCATCTTCACGGCATCATCGTAATGCAGCCGCGGGAACGGCGAATTGATGGCCTCGAGCACGGTCGTGTCGCGTTCAAGCGTCTTTAGCTCTTCCTGGCGGTCATTGAGCACGCGTTCGACGACCTTGAGTATCATCGCCTCGCCGAGATCCATCATGTCGATGTAGCTCGCGTAGGCGACCTCGGGTTCGACCATCCAGAACTCGGTCAGGTGCCGACGCGTCTTCGACTTTTCCGCCCGAAACGTCGGCCCAAACGCGTATGATTTTCCAAAGGCCGCCGCCGTCGCTTCGTTATAGAGCTGGCCGGATTGGGTCAAATAGGCCTTATCATCGCCAAAGTAATCGACCTCGAACAATGTTGTTGTGCCTTCGCATGCCGCCGGCGTAAATATCGGCGTATCTGCCAGCGTGAAACCATTATCGTCAAAAAAGTCGCGAACGGCCTTGATGACGGTATGCCTGATCTTCAGAACGGCGTGCTGCTTTTTCGAGCGGATCCACAGATGGCGATTGTCCATCAGAAACTCGGTGCCGTGTTCCTTGGGCGTGATCGGATAATCGTGGACGTTTTGCAGCACCTCAAGGCCGGTGACGTCGAGTTCGACGCCTAGGCTCGAACGCGTATCTTCCTTGACGGTTCCGGTGACGATGATCGACGATTCCTGCCCGATCGAATCGGCCAATTCGTACAACGCCTCGTCATTCGGTCTAAAAACAACACCCTGGACGATGCCAGTGCCGTCCCTGAGCTGCAGAAAGACGAGCTTTCCGCTCGAACGCTTGTTATAGAGCCAGCCCTTGATCGTGACCGTCTCGCCGATGTGGCCTTTTAATTGGTTAATGTAAGTTTGCGACATAGATATCAAAGGCGGAAACACGACCGTCCGGAAGTGTGCCGTCCCTATTCAATAACGGAGATTTTACCAAACCACGCGAAAGTTAGCCACGGATGCCGCGCGTTACATAAATGACGCGGCGACGCCGTAACTACAGCCGACACTCCGCTCCCCGCAAATCCACAGCGCATCAAAGATTAATATCTTTCCAGGCCTTCATCCGCGAAAGATATTCTCGAACCCATGCGTAGCGTTCGCCGAGGTAATCGCGGCGTTTGGCGTTTACGCCGACCGCCTCTATCCGCAGGTTGTGACAGAGGTACAATGAACGCGGCAGGTGATAATCCTGGGTGACGATGACGGCGCGGTCGATGGCGAATATCTCGCGGGCACGACGGCATGATTCAAAGGTCCTAAGGCCGAGGTCGTCGATGATCAACGCGTCGGCGGGAACGCCCATCGACAAGGCTTGGGATTTCATCGCTTCGGGCTCAAGGCCGCCGCCGCTGAGCAGCAGCTTTGTCACCTTACCGGCCTTGTAGAGCTCAACAGCGGTGAGTGTACGGTCGTAAAGCGTGTTTGAGGGCTCTCCGTCGCCATCCACGCGTGCGCCGAGCACTATCGCCGTCTCGTATTCGGCCGGCACATCCTCGACGGTGTTGTACATCCTGCCGGCCGCGTACGACACCACGCGAAGATTTATCGCGATGATCGTGATCAGCCCGACAACGCCGCCGATCAATAGAATAATGACGAGGAGTTTCACGACATAGAGCATACCACCTACACGCGTCGCGAAGGGAATTTTGACCGCAGTCGCATGCTGACGGACGCAGATTGTATGTTTCGTGCGATCTTGGTGTCCGTCTTTTAGGCGGCGTTTCTGACGGTCTGCACTCGCCGCCAATTATTCTTTTGGCCGTCAATAATATACATTCAAATCTATGGATGGTTCGGCGACAAAAAAGAAAAAGAAAAAGGTCAATTATTCTTCGGCGTGGGCCGAGGCTCGAAAGATAATCTGGGAAGCCCGCTGGCGGCTGGCTCTCGGCGGCGTATTGCTGCTGATCTCGCGGCTAGCGAGCATGGTGCTGCCCGCCTCGACGAAATATCTCGGCGACGAGGTATTTGCAAAGCACAATTATAGTCTGCTGAAATGGATCGCTCTCGTGATAGGCGTTTCGGCACTGGTGCAGGGAATTACCGGATTTGCTCTGTCCCAAATTCTCGGTGTGGCGGCCCAGCGGGCGATCACCGAGATGCGTAAACGAGTGCAAACGCACATCGAGCGGCTGCCGATATCGTATTTTGACTCGACACAGACCGGCCAGCTCATCTCGCGGATAATGAACGACGCCGACGGCATCCGCAATCTCGTCGGAACCGGTATCGGCCAGCTTGTCGGCAGTTTTGTGACGGCAGGCGTGTCGATCGGCGTGCTGTTTTGGCTCAATTTGCGTATGACCTCGGCGACGATGGTCGTGCTCATCATGTTTGGCACGGCGTTGTTCTACGCGTTCAAGATATTGCGTCCGATCTTTCGCGAACGGGGTGAGATAACCGCCGAGGTTACCGGGCGGCTTGGCGAATCCCTCGGCGGCATTAGGATAGTCAAAGCATATACCGCCGAGAAACGCGAAGAACTGTCGTTCGCCCGCGGCGCTCATAAACTATTTCGAAATATCGCCAAAAGCGTGACCGGAGTTTCAGCGATCGGTTCGTTTTCATCGGTGCTCATCGGCGCCGTAGCGGTTGTGATGATCATCTTCGGCGGGTCGGCGGTACAGGCCGGCACAATGACACTCGGCGATTTTCTCATGTACATCGCGTTCACGTTCCTATTGGCGATGCCTGTATTTGAACTGACCGCTGTCGGAACCCAGATCACAGAGGCTCTCGCCGGCCTCGACCGAATCCGCGAGGTCCTCGCCGAAACGACCGAGGACGAAACCGACGCGGCAAAGGAACCGCTGCCCGATGTGAAGGGAACGATCGATTTTGAGAACGTCAATTTTGAATACGAAAGCGGTGTACCCGTGCTGAGGAACGTCTCATTTCACGCGGCGGCCGGCACAACGACAGCTCTGGTCGGCTCTTCTGGTTCGGGAAAATCAACGATCCTTTCGCTGGTGCTCAATTTTATTCAGCCGGTTGAGGGTCACATCCGTGTGGACGGGCTCGGTCTGCAGCAGGTCAAACTGCGCGACTATCGGCGGCATCTGGGCGTCGTGCTTCAGGACAATTTTCTATTCGACGGTACCGTGCTAGACAACATTCGCTTCTCAAATCCGGAAGCGAGCTTTGAGACCATCAAGGAGATGTGCCGGATCGCAAATGCTGACGAATTTATCGAGAAATTTCCGAATGGCTATGACACCATCGTCGGGGAACGCGGCGTAAAGCTTTCGGGCGGCCAACGGCAAAGGATCGCGATCGCCAGAGCTTTGCTCGCTGACCCGCGGATACTGATCCTCGACGAGGCAACGTCCTCGCTCGACTCAGAGAGCGAAGCTCTTATTCAGGAGGGCCTCAACAACCTGCGAAAGGGCCGAACGACCTTTGTCATAGCCCACCGGCTGTCGACGATCCGTTCGGCCGACCAGATCCTGGTGGTTGAAAATGGTGAAATTCTCGAACGCGGCACTCACGAAGAGCTCGTCGCGATAGACGGACGCTATCGACAGCTATATGATAAGCAGTACCGATTTGAACAGAATTTGTTTGTGAATCCGGGCGAGGATTTTACGGGCAATGCGGCGGAAAACCTCGCAAAGACCAAACTCTAAGGAGACGATAAAGATGGCAGAACTGCAAAACTATAAGAATCACACGCGTTGGTATCCGCTATTTCACTTTGTGCTGATGCCGCTGTTGGCACTGAATTTTCTCTCGCATCTCGTCCGGCTATTTATGGCCGCTCCGGAAAGCGGACGCAAAACACTCGCATTCTGGGTGCTGTTGAGTTTTGTCTTGATCCTGATCGCATTGACCTCACGGTTGATGGCATTAAAAGCCCAGGATCGCGTCATTCGGCTCGAGGAACGCTTGAGATACCGCGAACTGCTGTCACCGGATCTTGCAAAACAGGCGTCCGATCTGCCTGTCAGCCAGATCATTGCAATGCGGTTCGCATCGGACGGAGAACTTTCGGGATTGGTTTCAAGGGTTATCGCCGGCGAACTTAAAACCACCAAAGAGATCAAGATGGCGATCAAAGACTGGCGGGCCGACCATCACCGTGTATGACCTTTAGCGGTTGCGGCCGTTTTTCTCTTCGCGTGCCAATTCGGCCTCGATCAGCGTGCGCAGATGTGGGAAACGATCGACATTTCCTATCGCCCGATCGACGATCCGAAACATGGGCCGGATAAATGGAATAAAGTACGTCTTGCCGCGAACCGCTGACTGGTAGGAAAATGTCCCGACTGCCTTTAGGCACCGCTGGATCGTTTGCAGCCTAAACTCGTACGCGAAATCATCTTCGTCGATCTTCGGCATCCCGAGAGTTCGCCTGACATCGAGGAAATAGCGTCTGCGGTCGGCGAGCCACTCAGGCGACGGCGGTTCCGTTATTCGATCGAGCAAAAGCGACACGAGGTCGTACGCCGGCGACCCGATCCGCGCGTCCTGATGATCGATGATCCGCATTTTTCCCGTTGAGTCCAGCATCAGGTTCGCGGCGTGAAAATCCCGGTGGCACAGCACGACTGCACAATCCTCGAGGTCGCCGGCAAGTTCCTCAAATTCGGCCGTTACCGCGTCATTGACGCTTTCACTCAGCGGCATTGCCAGATATGTCTCAAAATAATGGGTCTTGAAGAAATTCAACTCCCAGAGCAGTTTTTCCTTATCAAACTTTAGCTGCGACGCGATCGAACCCATTTCGAAAGCCATCGACGTCGCCGTTTGAATGCGGGCTATGAGCGAAATCGCTTCGTTAAGCAGCCGCTGGGAGCGTTCCTTTGGGGCCTCGAGCAAAACATCACGCAAGACCGTGTCGCCGAGATCTTCCTGTATGATCACACCCATCGGACCGTCAAGATCATAGATCTCGGCTACCGGCAGATGGGCAGCAAGGAAGAGTTTTGTCGCGTCGATAAATGTCTGCTCGGCCGGAACGAAAGATTCAGGATAGACACATGCCACGGCAGACATGCCGTTCCACTCGATCCGATAATACTCGCGGGTAGACGCGTCGGCAGTAAGCGCCGTAAACTCGGACGGCTGTCCGCGGCCCTCCAGGAAACTCTTTAGTCTGGTAACGTATTCAGACATCAAACTTATTTGTGAACTATCAATTTAATGGAACGATGTAATTGTCGCCCTGGACGTAGCCTTTCATCGCCTTTTCCGGTATTTCGGTACAGTTTCTGACCATATCAGCCCGGACGATCGCAGCATTCTCAAAATGCTCGCCGGGCTCTATCGTAACCCCGTCAGCGATTATCGTACGGTAGAGTGTCGCTCCGTCACCGATCGTGACGTCATCCCATAGTACCGAATCCTTGAGGCTGGCGGCACCCGCCAAAACGCAATTGCGCCCAAAATGAACATCGCCGCTGCCCATCATCGAAAGCGAGATGTCGAGGTAACGCGGGATGGTCGACAGTTCGAACCAGTTGGCGTCGGTAATATAAGCACCGATCTTTTCGCCCTTCGCCAGTGCCGGATTATAGAACGTCGGGACAATGTCCGAATAGACACCCCGCGGAATATAGTCAAATACCCGGGGCTCAAGAATGTGAATGCCGGTAAACATCAGCGGTGTTACGATGTCGTGCTCAACGTCCTTTAGTTCCTCACCAGACACCGGAGTTGCAAAATCACCAAATCCCTTTACGAGACCATCTTCGGTCTCGACGATCGTGAACCTCTCGCGTTTGGTATTCGGCTTCAGGACCATCGTCGCGATCGCACCGGAACGCTTATGAGATTCTATCGCGGCAGCGATATCGATATCGCTTATTATCTTGCCGTTAACGATCACAAAGGTGCCGTCCTCGAGATACTGTCTGGCGTTGTCGAGGGCTCCGGCAGTACCGAGGATCTTAGGAAGTTCACGCGTGTATTCGATATGTACGCCGAACTGTTCGCCATTGCCGAGGGCGTCTATCACCGATTCGGGCTGATGGTGCAGATTAACGACAAATTCGGTAATTCCAAACTTTGCGACATATTCTGCGACGTACCCGACCAACGGCTTTCCCAAAAAGGGGATCGCGGGCTTTGTACGGTCTATCGTCAATGGAAAAAGCCGCGTGCCGAAACCCGCCGCAAGGATCATCGCCTTCATAATTCTCTCGTCCAGGCCAATGCTACATTTTAGCGAATCCGCAAGATAAGTCGAGTCTGACCGCAATAAAAGAAAAGGAGCCGGCGATCGGTCGCCGGCTCCAGTCTGTCTTAACCCAAGTGGTTATTAGTGTGAATTAAAGTTCGCCACCGGATAATCGCCGGTCGCTCCCCATTCAAAGCGTCCAAGGCCGGCCGTGCTTCCCAACGTGTAAAAGAAATTCTGCGTCGGGTCGCCATTCGGTCTCCAGATAGCAACGTCAGTCTTACCGTCGCCGTCATAGTCACCCTGTACGACATAATCGGTTGCCGACGTTCCAAATACTGCGTACGGAGCCGCACTGACAACACCTGTCGAACTAGGTACGACGAACCAATTGATATTACCTGAGATTCCACGAACCACAGCAATATCGGTCTTGCCGTCGCCGTCATAATCGCCGGGAACGATCAGGTCAGTCGGCGTACCAAAGTTGACCGTATCTGTCGTACCGGTAGCATAACGACGCCAGAATCGGGCCTGGCCGCCGCCGTCATTTCGCTGAATGACAAAGTCATTCTTACCGTCGCCGTCATAATCGCCCGGAGCAGGGAAGTCTCCGGTAGTTCCCCACGGAACGAAGGTTACAGGGCCTGCCTGCGTGGTGCGATAAAACCAGGTGCTCTGATCGCCCGGATTGACGCCATTGCGGAATACCGCGACATCGGCCTTGCCGTCGCCGCTGTAATCACCGACTACCGAAGGATCGTCGCCGGTCTGGCCAAACAACTCGACTCTTAGGGTGTTGGTCTGGCTCTGGAATATGTAAAACGCCGCAACCGTAGCTGCACCGGGACGCCAAACGGCGATGTCCGTTTTGTTGTCGCCATCATAATCTTCAGGAACGAAGAAATCTGACGCCAGTCCCCAAACAAAGAAGTTCCAGCAGCCGGGCTCTGTTTGTCCATTCGTACAGGCAAACCAAGTTACCTGGCCGGTCGGGCCACCGCCCGTGTTTCGGACCACTGAATAGTCGGTCTTCCCGTCGCCATTGTAGTCGACCGGGGCATTGGCCGGAATTGCGGGTGCACCAGTAAGCGTAAGGCTAGCCGCCGAAATTGCGCCCGTGTCGGCCGAACATCCGTCAGTCACGCGGAGCGTCCATGCTCCGTTCGAGGTCGGGATTGCCGCGAACGGCGTATTCAACACCGTTGGCGTCGGCGGATTGGTTGCGCCTGCACCGCCGCTCGGCGTCGTGCGATACGTCCCGGAAGGTATTGGAGTAGTGGCCGCAGCCGTCCACCAATTTGCACCAACAGCCGCATCATTAAACGTGTACGGGCCTGCAAGATCGGACCCGGATCCGAACGCAGTCGCGGTCGTCGCTCCGGTCCGACCAAAAAGCGTATGTGAAGCTCCGTTCGGAGCAATGAGGACGGCAACGATATCGCCGGCAAATGTGTGAGCTGGCCCGCCAAATGTCATCGCGACCGATACATTGGTCGGAGGTCCGGGAATGCCCGTAACGTTGAACGCTACGTCACGCGGAGCTCCGGGCGTCGGACAAGTGGCTCCTCCGTCCGGTATCGCTCCGAGATTTGTTCCCGGAAATGTGGTCTGAGCGGCGGAGAAAGTTCCACCATACAGCAAAACCCCGCAGGTCAACGCCAAAACCAATACTGAGTAGAAAGCGGTCTTACCGCCTCCTGTTATTCGCCTCGTGAAATTCATATGTATTTTCCCCACCTTTGGATCAACTTCCTATCGTCAAACAACACTGAAACTGCTCGACCTTAAATTGAACTAAGTAATGCTTCTGAAGTCTAAACTGTACGCAAGTGATGTCTGCAAAAGTACTTTGAATCGCTGCAATTGTCAAGGATTGTACAGATCGCAATTTGAGCTTCGGTCACAACAAGTCAACTTCATTCCGCATTGAACCCATTTCCTCGGGCCGTTTATGCGGCTAATATTTCTCGTTCCGGTGTTGCCCCGATATTCGCGCAAACCGTTTGACCCGACTTATTCATCTGGTCTAATGTTTACGGCAACGTTCTTAACCAAGACAAATAGAATCAATGACGCAAAGTACTATCGAAAAGAATGATCGTCGCGAGATCTTCGGCTGGCTGACGTACGACTGGGCAAATTCCGCCTTTTTCACGACGGTAGTCACTGTCCTTGCGGGGCCCTACATTACCGCACTTGCCCAAAACGATGTCGGAAAATCCGGCGTGGTCCTGAGTCTCGGGCCGGCCGGATCGATCACGGCAGACAACTTATTCACATCGACCTTGGGGGTGTCGATCTTCTTGCAAGTATTCCTGCTGCCGCTTCTTGGGTCGATCGCCGACTTTACACCGCTTAAGAAGAAGATGATGGCAGCGTTTTGCTACGTTGGGGTGCTATCGAGCTCGTTGCTGTTTTTCATTAACGGTAATTCGTATCTATTGGGCTGCCTCTTCCTTCTGATCGCGAATATCTGCTTTGCGGCGTCAAACGTCTTTTACAACTCATTCCTCGTTGACATTACGACCGAGGACAGGCGAGACAGCACTTCGAGCTACGGATATGCGGCCGGATATCTTGGCGGGCTAATAATGCTGATCCTCAACCTGGCTCTGATAAATTTCGGCTCTTCGTTTGGTATTGATCAGGGCCTCGCGGTCAGGATCTCGATGCTGGCGGCATCGCTTTGGTGGGGAGTTTTCGCCGCCGTCACATTTTACCTGGTTCGATCACGTACACCTGAAAGGATCGAGACCGGCAGACGATTGATCTCGGTCGGATTTATCGAGATCTGGCGGACTATGAAGGAACTCGCCAGCCTTAAATACACGATGCTCTTTCTGATCGGGTATCTCCTTTACAATGACGGCATTCAAACCGTGATCCTCAATTCATCGATATTCCTTTCACAGGAGTTGTTTGTTTCAAAGGGGCAGCCGTCGGATCCGACATTTCTCCTCGGGATTTTCTTTGTAGCTCAGGTATTCGCATTGATCGGAGCACTCGTATTCGAGAGGATCGCAAGGGTCATCGGTGCCAAACGAACGATCATTACCTGCCTTGCCATCTGGTCAGCGATCGTTATCTACGCTTACGGATTTCTGCAGACGGCCATGCACGCATGGATAATGGCCGTTTTCATCGGTTTGGTGCTCGGGAGTACGCAGGCACTATCACGTTCGCTGTTCTCACAGATGATACCAAAGTCGCGTGAATCTTCCTTTTTTGGACTCTATGAGATATCAGAAAAGGGAACCTCGTGGATCGGAAACGCCGTATTTGCGATCGTGGTCGGATCGACCGGCTCGTACCGGCAAGCGATCCTCGCCCTTGTTGTTTTCTTTGTCGCCGGATCGCTGATATTGCTCTTTACTAACACGGCAAAGGCGATCCACGCGGCCGGAAATCTTACGCCGGAGGAAGCATCAAAATTGAGCAAATAATCATAGACACAACTCGCACAATGGAAAAGGCCGGAGCATAACGCTCCGGCCCTTTTTTGACCCGACTATGTCGGCCCAAAATTAGTGTGAATTGAAGTTGGCAACCGGATAGTCACCGTTAGCTCCAATGGCAAAGGTCGTAACCGTGTTCGATGTGGTTCCGAGTGTCCAGAACGCCGAAGCGTTAGCAGATGCAGAAGGACGCCAAACGCCCACATCAGTTTTGCCGTCACCATCATAATCGCCCTGTGCCACGAAGTCGGTAGCCGAAGCTCCAAACGTACGATAGTTGATCGCCGCGTTCGAGCTGTTCAACCACGCCCACTGGAGCGATCCGGAAACACCGCGGACAGTAGCGATATCGGTCTTGCCGTCGCCGTCATAATCGCCCGGGACGATGACGTCGGTCGGTGTACCAAAGATAACTACCGGCTGAGCAACGAAAGCGTCTGACAATCGCCAGAACCCTGCCTGTCCACCACCTGCATTTCGCTGGATCATGAAATCGGCCTTTCCGTTTCCATCGTAATCACCCGGAGCCGGGAAGTCGCCATTCTGTCCCCAGGGAACAAATGTCACCGGTCCGTTCGCAGTTGTCCGGAAATACCATGTGCTCTGAGCACCGGCAGAAGCACCGGCACGATAAACAGCGATGTCGTCTTTTCCGTCACCATTGTAATCAGCGACAACCGTCGGGTCGTCACCGGTCTGGCCGAAAGCCTCTTGGCGAAGCGTCGAGGTTGCACTGTTCAGGATATAGAAGGTTGCAACCGTTGCTGCACCCGGACGCCAAACACTGATATCGTCTTTGCCGTCGCCGTCATAGTCACCCGAAACAAAGAAGTCCGTCGAGAGACCCCAAGCCGAAGCAGCCGTCGGAGCCGCCGATCCATTCAGATTCCAGAACCAGGTAACCTGACCTCCGGATCCGCCCCCGGTGTTACGGACAACAACGAAATCGGTCTTGCTGTCGCCGTTAAAATCGACCGGAGCGTCGGTAGCCGGTGCTGCGGCCGGGACATATTCGAACGTATCGATACCGATGAAGTTCGAGTTGTCGCCGGTCGGTCCGCCCAATTCAACAAAGTACCTGAACCCGACGCGGCCGCTGGTCGGACCAGCGAGGCCCGAGAGGGTGATCGTGAACTGGGTCCATGTTTCAGGATAAGCACCACCGGTGTCATACACCGGGTTGATATCCAGGAGCAATGTCGTGAAATCGCCGACCGCAACACTTCCGGTGCCGACATTGGTGCTCGCGCCATTCAAGGACAAGCGTACCTGCATACGATCCGGGAACGGGTTCGCGGTCGTTGTGCGGGTGTAAAACTTGATCTGGTCACCGTTCGAAAAAGTTCGGTTCGGGGTGAGCAGCCAGTTGCTGATGGTGTTCGTTCCCGTGGTGTTATTGAAGTTTGCACCAATGTACGAGTTGGTTGCCCCGGAGTGTGACGTGAAAACCGTCGTATTCCCCTGGAACCAGGTCGTCGAACCAACCGGGACGCTGTTGTTCTGTGCCCACCAATTTGGAACCGGTGCTGATCCCGTTCCGCCGGTAGGAGCGACAACAGTGTCAAACCCTTCGGTGAAAGCCTGTGCGTTTGCGATAGCGGCACCGGCTCCTAAGATAATCGCCAAAGCCAACATCGACGAAAACGTTCTGAGGAACGATCCGGTTGACTTGAAATCACTGATCTTTTGCATAATTCGTATGAGTCTCCCCTGATTTGATCAAGACGGTATGACGTCTAGTTATCCCGAACAAAATTGTAATTGTTGATCTAAACATCGAAACTTTACTTCAGAAACCGCCCGCTGTCAAGACATTCGGCTTTTTCGTCGAGCAAACATCGATGTTCCGTAATACGCTAAAACACCGAATGTGCGTCGATTTTCGAAAAAAATCGCCGTCGGCGGCGTTCCGGTCCTGATAATCGGATTTCGGCACTCTTTAATTTGAAAATCACTCTTAAGACGGATAAATTTGTGAAGAGGGCGAACAAATGTCGATTAATTCAAACGAAAGGATAATTACGATCTTCGGCGGATCGAAATGTACCGAGGATTCCGCGGAATACCAAGAGGCCATGGCCCTTGGCGCAAAACTAGCGGAGGCGGGTTACACCATCTGTACCGGGGGATATTTGGGGATCATGGAAGCCGCCTCCCGCGGGGCCCGTGAGAAAGGCGGACGCGTGCTTGGGATCGTTATGAATCAGTTCAAATCCGAACCGAACCGCTTCCTGACCGATAAGGTCGCAACCGACCATTTCTATGACCGGCTTCAAAATCTGATCATGCGGTCCGCAGGCTTTGTCGCGTTTCGGGGCGGAATGGGAACGGTCACCGAGATCTCTTTGGTTTGGAACAAGCTTCAGACAAAGGTCATCGGAACCAGGCCGCTCGTGTTGCTTGGCGACTGTTGGCGTCCGGTCGTTGAGGCATGGCAATCTTCTCTTGTTGTGAGCGACGCTGACGTTTCAATTCTAGATTTCGCTGCGAACGCGAACGAGGCATTCAACATCATCGATAGCAAAGTAAAAGGAGTAACGGTATGAATTGCCCGAAGTGCACGATGAAAGTTCGCGATGATGCAAAGTTTTGCGGTTCCTGCGGTTATACGATCCAGCAGGCAGCCGTTCCCGCGAATGAAACTGTAAGCCAGCCTCAAGCTCCGCCGCCGCCGGCCGCCGGCACCGCGTTCAACTTTGACACCGATGGACGCGGACAAGGCAGGGGATATACCTGGGCGATCGAGCATCAGGGAGCATTTGCTTTGGCAGTCGTTAGTCTTCAGGCGGGCCAATCGATCTCGGCGGAGGCCGGGGCAATGGTCTCAATGTCCGGAAATGTGGAGCTAATGTCTGAAATGAAGGGTGGCGTTTTTGGTGCCTTGAAACGAGCCGTCGGCGGCGAATCTGCGTTCGTATCGACATTTACGGCCGGCGGCGGCCCCGGCGAGGTTACGCTTGCGCCCGGAGCTCCCGGCGACATTGCCGGTCTGGAGATGCGGGGACAGACCTTTTGCGTTCAATCGAGTTCATATCTCGCGGGCGACGTATCGCTACAGGTCGATACAAAGATGGGAGGGGCCAAGTCCTTCTTTGGGGGCGAAGGGCTATTCTTGCTTCAAGTCTCGGGAACCGGATTGCTGCTTGTGTCATCGTTCGGGGCGATCCATCGTAAGACGCTTCGGCCGGGCGAACAATATGTCGTCGATACCGGACATCTCGTCGCCTGGGAAGGCCATATGCAATACAATCTCAGAAAAGCTGCAAAGAGCGGCCTGCTTAGGAGCTTTCTAAGCGGCGAGGGCATGGTCGCCGAATTTAATGGGCCGGGTGAGATCCTCATTCAAACGCGCAACCTCGCGGCGTTTGCCGGTCTATTGAAACCGTTCTTTCCCAGCCAGGGCGGCAGCGGCGGCGGCGGATTCAGCTTTGGGAGCTGATACTTAAACTCAGTTTGGCGTCGTACGCTTGAGGGCCTTTAACAGTTGGACGTTAACAGCACATCTTTGACTCCACAGCCTGCCGATACGACTATCGAGCTATCGGCGACCGCTGTTTCACGCGGCATCG
>JBGAOU010000063.1:0-7760 GCA_044221625.1 Pyrinomonadaceae bacterium
GAGGGCGGGCTGGCGGCCCGGTCTTTTTGCGGCCCCGGAAATAAATGGATCTAATATGGTCGGCTAACTGACGGCCTTAGCCGAAAGCTCTTTGCCCGGCTTGAAGCGGATCGTCTTGCCTTCGGGTATCGGTACCTCGGTGCCTGTTCGCGGATTGCGGCCGACACCGCGTTTACGGTCCTTGACGACAAACACGCCAAATCCGCGCAGTTCGATGCGTTTGCCCTTGGCGAGCGCCTCTTTCATTGCTTCAAACAGCGAATCGACGACCTGTTCGGCTTTCTGCTTCGGCACCCCGGTTCGGTCGGCGACCAGGTTGACGATGTCTAGTTTGATCATTATTTCCTCCTAAATTTTGGAAACGAGGGGAGTGTAAACCGAAACTAAAACGCAGTTGCATCATAGTCCTCTAAATCTACTTCTGTCAAGGTTTATGTGCTCCCGGCAGATCGGTTTCGCGGCGTGCCTAGCCGCCGCCTGCCGTACCGCCGGCCGCGGCCCCGAAATATTTCGCCAGCCCTGATTAAAATGCTAATATTGCCGTGAAGGAAACTGCAGATAACCTGGCCGAGAGGGTACAAATTTATGCGTTGGAGAGATCAGCGTCAGAGCACCAATGTCGAAGACCGCCGCGGGATGGGCGGTCGTACAGTAGCCCTCGGCGGCGGCAGCCTCGGGGTTTTGATACTGGCCGTCGCGATCTATCTCTGCGGCGGCGACCCGAGTCAGCTGCTGCAGAACGCGCCGAATCAGGGTGGTGTGCCCGACCCGGGCGTGGCTGCCAACCGGCCGGCGGCCAAGGACGACAACGCGCAGTTCGCGCGAGCGATCATGGGCAGCCTCGAAGACGCCTGGCGGCAGATACTGCCGCAGCAGGGCCGCGTCCGCTATCAGGACCCGAAGCTGGTCATTTTCTCGGGGCAGGTATCGTCTGCGTGCGGTTACGCCTCGGCCGCGACGGGCCCGTTCTACTGTCCGGGCGACTACAAACTCTATTTGGATTTTGCGTTTTTTGAAGAGCTGCGGCGGGAATTCAAGGCTCCGGGCGATTTTGCTCAGGCGTACGTCATCGCTCACGAATTCGGGCATCATATCCAGAATCTGACCGGCACGATGGACAAGGTGCAGCGGGCCGGCAACAACAACCGGCTGTCTGTCGCGCTCGAACTTCAGGCGGATTGCTACGCGGGCATCTGGGCCAACTATGCCGCCAAGCAAGGCCGTCTCGAAACCGGTGATATCGAAGAAGCGATCAGGGCCGCTCAGGCCGTAGGCGACGATATGATCCAAAAGCGGACGCAGGGTTATGTCGTGCCGGACTCGTTCACACACGGCTCGGCGGCCCAACGGGCGCAGTACTTTGCGATCGGCCTGAAGTCGGGAGATATGAAGCAGTGCCAGACCATACGATGACCGCGGCGGTAAAGCGGACAATCGCCGGCATCGACCTGGACAAGAACGAAGCCCGGTTGGTCGTGCTCGCCGGCCATGCCCATGACCTCGATCTGGTCGAGACGCGCGTGGTGCGGATCGGGTTGGCCGACCCGAAAGACCAACAGCAAGTACGCGATCTGCATGCCGCGTTTCAAGCGATTTTTGACGAGTACGCGGTCGACGCTGTCGCGATCCGCGAACGCCTTTCCAAAGGCCGTATGAAAGGCGGCACGATCACCTTCAAACTCGAGGGGCTGATCCAACTCTGCCGTCAGAGAGTCACACTTCTCCCGCCCGCCACCATCCGAAAAGCTCTGTCCAAAGCTAACATCGACTTTGCCGAACTCCCGATCGCCAAATTTCAGCACGAGGCCTACGGTGCCGCCTACACATTGCTGACCTTAACGGCATAGTCCCGACCACGCCGCGACTGGTACATCATTTGCTCGCATATGTTTGCGGCGGAGCAAACCCGCCGGGTTCGGCTCGAATTTGCGTGAAATCTCGCAAATTGCTGCGAATAAAGTCGCAACGGGCCGGCAATTGAGGTAGAGGTGATCGTCATGAAGACAGTTAGGCCCGTCCTCGGCAACTTACTTATCGTGGTCATTTTCGCGGCCGTATGCGCAGGCGGGGCGGCGGCACAGACGATCGATTGCGAGGGAACTATCCGGGCGTGGTCATACGACGTGAGCATGCGCTCGTACATGGCATCACACACATGTTCATGCCCGAGTTCGACCAGCCGCCCGGTCTGCGTCAGCAATGACGAGCCTTCGCAGCCGACGCGGCCCACGCAGCCGACAAATGTGGACAATAGTGCGGCCATCGAAGCGGCCCGGGCCGAAGCCGCGAGGATCGAAGCCGCGAGAGTCGAGGCAGCAAGGGCAAGGGCCGAGGCCGAACGGCTGCGCCGCGAAAAGGAGTTTCTCGAGGCCAAACGCCTGCTCATCGCCAGCCTAAAATCGGGCAAGGGCGGATCGACGGCTACCGCGGCAAACCCGCTCGGGCTCAAGCCCGGCAATACACAGCCGCCCGGAGCGTCCGGGACGTTCTTTACCTCGCAGACCGACCGGCCCGAGCCGATGAATGACGGCGGAAAGATCGCCGATACTTCCGTTCCGGCGGGCCTGCATGGACTTGTCGGTGGCACGACGTGGACCTTCGGCTTCAAAAGGCCGTCGGCGAA
Source organism: Pyrinomonadaceae bacterium (assembly GCA_044221625.1). Taxonomy (GTDB): domain Bacteria; phylum Acidobacteriota; class Blastocatellia; order Pyrinomonadales; family Pyrinomonadaceae; genus OLB17. Next base: position 2,624 of record JBGAOU010000063.1, read on the forward strand.
CTGCAGTGCCGAGTGCAAGGCCGAGGTCGACAAGCAGATGTACTCGCAATTCCTGAAATACTGCGCCCAGCAAAGCGATCCGCAGCAATGCGTCAAAGACGGTATGCCGTTTACCCCAGACCTTTACGACATGGTCGTGTCGATGGGCAGCTACAACACGGCGCTCGAGGACCTGGCGACGCGCGTCTTGTTCGACAGCGTCACATACGGCGAATTTTCGCGTACGCACAGCGAGATGTTCGCTTCGCTGAAAGGGCGAAAATTTGACACGCTCGATTGTCACAGCAATGGTGCGATGCTATGTCTTGCCGCATTGCGAAGCGGTGACACCACGGCCAAAGAGGTGCGGCTCTTCGGTCCGCAGATCAATCCGGCGGCCGCCCGTATCTGGCAAGAGTTGTCCATTCAAAAGGGCATCAAGGTCACCGTTTATATCAACAGCGGCGATCCGGTGCCGGCCGCGTCCTGGGCACTCGGTGCCCCGGAAAAGCCGCTGACCGACGCCGGCAACAAACTCTGGCTTGCGGGTAAAGTCGCCAATCCGGCAACGTGGTCAAAGGCGCTGTTCTATACCCTGCTCGACAGCACGACCGGCGCCGTAGGCGAAGACCTGTATAACTATGGTTTCTTTGTGGTGCGAAACGACTGCAAACGGACGCCGAGTGTCGAATGTCACTCGATGAGACTCTACGAATCGCAGCAGCGGACAGCGTTGCCGCCGATACCTAAGAACAAATGAGGTGCGAGATGAAATACGTCAGATCCGCCGTCAGCATACTCTTTCTAATGGCCGCCATCGCCGCCGTAACGGCCGCACAGAACGTGTCCGACGAGGCCCGTCGATACTTTGACCGCGGAATGGCGGCAGTCGAGCTGGCAAAGTCGCCCGATGACCTCAAACTCGCGATCGCCGAATTCAAACAGGCCATTATTCTTGCACCGGACTGGGCCGACGCTTATTACAACCTCGGCAAGGTGCAGGAGGCCGCTGAGATGTACCGTGAAGCGGTTGCAAGCTTGCGAAAGTACCTGCAGTTGGCACCAAACGCGTCGGACGCCGACGCGGTCAAGAGTCTGATCAACCGTATCGAACTCAAGGCCGAGCAGGTACTCACGATACCGGTGATCGTCGACGTGATGGCCGAATTTGCAAAGCCGTCACTCTGGAAATACACGGCGACATTAAGGTCGGGCGACCGGCAATGCCGGCAGGCATGGTCGGAGCTGGTCATCGAGCGTGAAAGCAGCGATAGCGTAAAGGCGCTGAGCTCAATGCAGTATTACACCGGGCCAGGCGGTATCGATCGCAGATATCAATCTCTGAAAGTGACGGGCCCTAAGCTGTCATATGTCACCCGCATCAATGTCTGCGACGGAGCGGCGAACCGCGAATTGGGCGACTGCACGTCGATCATGGAAAACGAGATAACAGTCGTGTCGCGAACGCTCGTAAAGGTCACCCAGCGGGTGATCCGGCGCGGAGACGGAGCAGGAACGGCCCCCGGCGATGTTTACGAATGTGAGTTCAAAAAGGATGCGGCAGCCGCGACAGCGTCGGTCGATCTGTTTCTGATCGTCTCCGATAGGGAAAAGGTGGTTGCGGCACTGGCGTCCGGGCTGGATGTCAACGCCAAGAACCGATTCGGGAATACGCTGATGCAGCAGGCCGTGACCGATGGCTACGCCGACGTCGCAGAACTGCTGATAGCCAACGGGGCCGACCTGACGGTCCGTGATCAATACGGCCAGACCTTGCTGCATCTGGCGGCGGCGAACGGCAGCGTCAGGATCGCGGCTATGCTGGCCGAGAAAGGCGCGGATATCAAGGCGACGGATAATTTCGGCCTGCTGCCGCTCGACAAGGCGGTCTCGGCGAGAAAAAAGGACGCCGCCAGGTTTCTTATCTCCAAAGGCGCTGACATCGAGGCAAAGGACAAATACGGTAATTCACCGTTGATGCGGGCCATCAGCACGGATGAGGCCGCATTTTTGATCGACCTCGGGGCGAATATCAATGTCAGAGACAGTTTCGGATCGACGCCGTTACACCGGGCCATTTCGCAAAACCAAAAAGGCATGGCAGAGCTTCTGATCGCAAAGGGAGCCGACGTCAACGCAAGGGCAGCCCAGGGAGGCGGAACACCACTGCATCGAGCCGTCGCCGACAACCGGATCGAATGCCTCGAGCTATTGCTTACCAGCGGCGCCAAGATCGACGCCAAGGATGACGACGGCTACACACCGCTTCATCGAGCAGTCGCCGGCTTTCCATACTCCAAGAACAGGCCGATCGTGGAATTGCTCATCAGCAAAGGATCAGATATCAACGCAATAAACAACGCGGGATACACACCATTGCAAACGTCGATCGAATATTGCGGCGGGATCGAAGAATGCTCCAAGAAGGAAATGTTCGATCTGCTCATCGCCAGGGGAGCAAATATCGAGGCCGGATCGTCCGGCATGTCTGCCCTTCAGATCGCTCTGGTCAACAACCGCAAGAACATGGCCGATGTATTGATCGCAAAGGGAGCCGGCGGTGCCGGATCGGACGTCAATCTGCGCGATCGCGACGGCAAGACCGCGCTTCACAAGGCGGCCGATTGGAACAATGTCGAAGCTGCCCGTGAGCTGATCGGTAAGGGCGCCGATGTCAATGCCCGCGACAATAGCGGTTCGACACCGCTGCATGTCGCCGCAAACGCGGGCGGTTTGGAGGTGGCCGAGATCCTTATCGCAAACGGTGCCGACATCAATGCCGTCGATAAGAGCGGGGCGACGCCGCTATTTTGGGCAATGGCGGCGGCTGCGACGAGGCCCGCCCGGGCGGCAAAATATATGGCTGTATTCTCGCTTCTGATCGAAAAAGGGGTCAATATCAACGCCGGCTATAAGGACGGTTGGACGTTCCTGCACGATGCAGTTGCGAACGGCAATAAGGAAGCGGTGGAGATCTTGCTCAAGAAGGGTGTCGACGTGAACTACCGAAACAGGAACGGCAAAACGCCGCTCCAGATGGCGACCGAGACTAATAAAACGGAGATCGCCGAACTGCTGAAAAAGTACGGTGCACAATAGTTGACGGACAGGCCGCCAACCGTCTATTTTGTCCAATCGTCAGCGATGTGGGCGTCGACCTTGACGGGCACCTTTTTCACAAAGTCGCGGCCGGCCCGAAGCATCGCGGATTCGAGTTTAGCGGAGATCGTCTCGGCCTCGGCGGCGTCGCACTCGACCACGATCTCATCGTGGACGATGTTGACGAGTTTGCCGCTTGACCCGCGAAGATCGTCGTGGAGCAATCTCAGGGCACGTTTCAGGATATCGGCCGATGTGCCTTGGATCGGCATATTTTTGGCAAAACGCTGTGCGGCGCCGACGCTCGCACGATCATTCTCATCAATCGTGAATTTCGCCAACCGGCCGCTCTTAGTGCGGGTCTGCCGCTCGGTAATGATGTTCCTCGCCTGGCTGCGAAGCCAATCGTCCATTCGCGGGTACGTCGCAAAGTACTTGCGGAGCGTATTCTCAGCCTCGGCCTGCGTCAGGCCGGTCATGGACGCAAATCGCGACGCCCCGATGCCGTAAACGACCCCGAAATTGAGCCGCTTGGCAAACGAACGCTGATCCGGCGTCACATCGGCGGCGTCGATCCCGAAAACCTGTGCCGCCGTCGCCGAGTGAAAGTCCTGACCGGACTCGAAGGCGTCGATGAATTTTTGATCTTCGGAAAAATCGGCGAGGATCCGCAATTCGATCTGTGAATAGTCGGCGATGACGAGTTTGCGGCCGTCCGGAGCTCGAAAGCATCGGCGATACTCGGCCTCGTGCGGTATCTGCTGCAGATTTGGGCTCGAACACGAAAAACGCCCGGTCGGTGCCCCGATCTGGCGAAAATCCGCGTGGATCCGGCCGGTTTTGGGTTCGATGAACTCGAGGATATTGTCGCCGAAACTCTGAGCGGCCTTGGCGACGCTGCGGTATTCGAGCAGTTTGGCGACGACCGGATATTTCTCGGCGAGCGGCTGCAGCTCCCACGCGCGTGTCGTATTGGGCATCGGCACGCCCAGATTGAGAAGCGCGTCGGTGACCTGTGCCTGTGAGTCGAGATTGATCTCGGTACGGCCGAAGAGCGACGCCTGAGCGACGCCGGCCGCGAGCATATCCTGCAGCTCGTCGCCTGCCTTTTTTTGCAGAACGCGGACCTTGTCGAGCTGTTCCTGCCAACGCTCACGGTCGAGATAAAACCCGTTCAGCTCCATTTCGGCGATCGGCATCACGCATTCATTTTCGAGCCGCAGAACCTCGGTCAGGCCGTCGGCGGTGATGCGTTCCTCGAGCTTTTCGCGGACCTCGGGCATGATCGCCGCGTCCTTGGCGGCGTACTCGACCTGCGAATGGCTGAGTTCATCGGCTCCCCAATCGCTGACCTGTTCGCTCTTGTCCAGCGTCCGCCCGAGAAAGTACTGGACGACATCGGCCAATCCGTGCCGCCGCTCGCCCTCACCGGCCGAGATCAGTATGCTGGCGAGATAAGTGTCATAGATGCCGCCAACCTCGGTTCCGAGATGGTGCCGAACCCATTTGGTATCAAATTTGGCGTTATGGGCGATCTTGGTCTGCTTGGCCGACGCGAGAAGGTCGCGCAAAGGGGCAAGTGCCGGGTCCGCGGCCAACGATCCGCCGCCGCCGAACGCTTTAAGGTCGATGACCTTGGTGTTTGCCCCGTCGCTGAGCTGCACCAGCCGCAGGTCGCCCTTGTACGGGTCAAGGTCCGTCGTCTCAACGTCAAAGCCCAAAAATCGGGCGTTACCGAGCTCTTCGCAAGCCGATCGTAACCCCTCAGCATCGCGTACAAGCTGAAAATATATTTCCATAGCAAAATGATCTTAGTGCCCTCAATTGTAGCGATGAACGGCGGCGTTTGCCAATGTAGGATCTGCTTGCCGCATTCGCCAAAAAGATCGCCCGACCACTTCGCCGAGGCGAGCGATCGGGCAAAGTGACGCGAAACCTCGCAAAAGTTATTTCATATACTTATCCAAAAAGTCAGCGACGAGCGGGTACAGGTCGAGACGGTTCTTGAGTTTTGAGATGCCGTGGCCCTCGTCGTCGTAGAGTTTGTATTGGACCGGAG
>JBGAOU010000064.1:0-7974 GCA_044221625.1 Pyrinomonadaceae bacterium
CTCGGCGGCCCGCAGCTCGGCGAGCGAAGAAGGATCCGGAGACGCCGTAAACTGCATTTTGCGGCGTTCTAATTTGTTTTTGTGGTCAATAATAAACTTACCAAAAGGGAACCGGCCGGCCAGATCTCGCCGGTGTCGCAGATCGTCCTGACCTCATCTGTCGCCGGTGTTCTGATGCTGTTTTTCGGCGTGCCGTACTACGTCGTCTTTTTTCTGGGGGCATTCGCCTTTTTATTGCTCAAGATATTTACCTCGGGCCGGTCTGATGATGTCCGGCAGATCTTCGAATTTTACCTCTCGGCCAATGATATCCTCCGACAGGACGGGCGGCGTTGGTTCGGTTTTGAGATCGCCGAGACGATCGCTCTCGGCGAGAAGATCACAAAAGCCTTTGAGCCGCCGCCGCTCGTCGTTTTTGCGCTCGGAGCCTTGTACCTTCGCTCGGGTGATCGCGAAAACGCGTCGAGATGTTTCGAGTCGCTGCACGCCGAAAAGGGGCACGATGAGAGCCGCATTACGGAACCGCACGAGAAATTGAGGGAATATGTCCGGACGCTTCGAAAGATCGAGCGTGAACCGGCCGAGGCTCCCAAGATGTCGGCGGCGATCAGGTCGCTCGAGCGTATGCGCCGGCTTCGCGGCGAAGAGATGCGTCAGGCAGCCGCTGAACCGGCCGGACTTACTCCGATCGGCGAGATCGAGGCTCCGGCGGCGTTCGCGGACGGACAGGTGCCGCGGCGAGATTCGATGCTGAGTGTGGTCGAAAGGGCGGATCACGACGATGCCGGCGGGACGCACCGTCGGAAAACCATCTCCGAGGTTCTGCAGGATATCTACGACGACAAGGTAAATTGACCGCTAATCTCGCAGCCCGAAGAATTTCTTGATCGAGCGGATAACGCCCAGCGACGTCTTTTCGGCGTCTTCCTCGCCCGCGGCGATCGTCGCCTTCAACGCGGTCCGCCGCTCGTCAATGATCGCCACGATCGAACTTACGACATCGGGATTTGCTTCAAATATCGGCCTTATCGCGTTTTTGCCGATCTGCATCACCTCGGTCTCCTCGGCGGCCGAAACGGTCGCCGAACGCGGCTGACCGGTCAAAAGGCTCATTTCACCAAAGAAATCATTCTCGACGAGTTTATTGACGACCTTTGTGCCGGTTTGGTCAGGTATCTCGACGTTGACCGAACCGCGGACGATCACGAACATCGAATTGCCCTCCTGGCCCATTCTTACAATGGCTTCTCCCGGGGCATAGACCTTCACTTTTGAAGCAGCGGCGAGTTTTTCGGTTTCGACATCAGACAGCGGTGCGAAGATCGGGATCCGGCTCAACCGTTCAAAACGTGAATTTATGAGTTCCTCGACCGGTTCGATCTCGGGCTTCGGTTCGATGTGGATCGTCCTCGTCGGAAAGGCAAAATGGATATTTTCGCGTTGGAAAACGTACCAAATGCGCTGTCTGATAAGGGCGTCGGTGTCGTTATATTGCTTATAGTCCTCGACCCAATATTTTACTTCCCAATCGATGCCGTTTTCGCCCAGGTTGCGGATCCGGACGACCGGTTTTAGCTTCGGCGACACGTTTTGAACCTGCCGCACCGCGTCGCGGATAAGTTGTGCGGTCCTCGCCGGCGAATAGTGGAACAGCGTGTTAAAAAACACCACACGCGCATTCAGGTTGTCCTTTGGGGCGACCTCGATCGTCTCTTTCCCGAGCACCGAGTTGCTAATGACCAGCAGTTTGTTGTCAAAAGTCCGGATCTTGACACCGCGCCACGATACGCTCTCGACCGAGCCGATGCCGCGGTTGCTGATGTTAATGACGTGCTCGACACAGAACGGCTGGTCGGCCTGTATCATGCCGGCAGGTTTCCGGCGTGTCCTGCAGGTAAGGCCGACGACGATACCGAGAATGGTCGATCCGGTAGATCGGTGCCGGCGAAACGTCCAGATTTGCATCTGAAAGATCAGAAAGAACGAAACGATGTAAATGATGATCGAAAAAACGGTCTTGAGCAGTGGCTTGTTTCACTTCCGGTCTCAGCTGAACCGCGGGTCACGCCGCCCTTAAGTTGACACATAGGCCGGAAACGAACGATCGATCGCAACCCATCCACAGGATGATCTTAAGGATCCGCAGCGACGTGTCGACGACATTTCCGACCATCGTGCTTGTCACAAATGTGTCATGCAGCCAACCCTCGGCAAAGGGCAGCAGGGCGAGAAAAGATCCAAGCAGGGCAACGAGGATCATGAGCGAAAATGACCGTTTATGAAGTTCGGAGGCCGCCATATCAGTGGCTAAAACATATCAGCAAACGTTTTACCAATCAACAACAGCGACAGCAGAGACACGACTATCGTGGTCAAATAGGCGAGTACGTTGAACCAGCGTGAGTTGCGGTGTTCGCCCATGATCGCCGGATCATTGGCAAGTTTGACGATCGCGATCAGCAGAACGGGCAGCAAAATGCCGTTGACGCACTGTGCTACGAGCAGCAGCGTGATCGGCGGGATGCCGGGGATCAGTGCAATGATCGCTCCGACCACTATCAGTGCGGTGAATATGCCGAGAAAAATCGGCGCTTCGCGAAACGTCCGCGAAAGGCCCTTTTCAAAGCCCAGTGCCTCGCTTAGCGAGTAGGCGGTCGCCAATGGCACAACGCCCATCGCCAGCATCGACGCTCCGAATAACCCAAATGCAAAAAGGTATTTGGCATAATCCCCCGCGATCGGCGCCAGCGATTCGGCGGCGGTCGCGGCTGAGTCGATATGCGTTATTCCGTTACTGTACAGCGTCGCTGCGGTGCAGATGACGATAAATGCCGCGATGATGTCGGCAAACGTCATCCCGACGATTACATCCACGCGGGCGACAGCCAACTCGTCCTTGTCCATGCCCTTTTCCACGGCAGCAGACTGGACATAAAGCTGCATGAACGGAGCGATGGTCGTACCGATAAGTGCCATCACCGTAAAGAGATAACCGGTCTCGAGGCTGAACGTCGGCTTTACAAAATTGGTCGCGACCTCGGACCAGTCAGGCTTTGCGATAAACGCCGACACCACATACGTGAAAAAGATCAGCGACATTGCCATGAACACGGTCTCAACGCGCCGGGCCGAACCCTTGACGACGAGCCACCAGATGAACGCACCCGACAGCGGGATCATCAGATAGCGCGGTACGCCGAGAAGTTCGGCGGCCTGCCCGATACCGACAAATTCTGAAATGATGACGCCCGTATTTGCGACCAGCAGCGACAGCATCACAAACGCCGTCCATCTGACGCCGAAATGTTCGCGGATCAGATCAGCGAGCCCCTGGCCGGTGACGACGCCCATCCGCATGCACATCTCCTGCACCACTATGAGGCTGATTGTCATCGGGATGAACGTCCAGAGCAGCGTATACCCGTATCCGGCACCTACACTTGAGTACGTTGCGATGCCGCCGGCGTCATTTCCCGCGTTTGCGGCGATGATTCCGGGGCCGACGATTGCTAAATATGCGAAGAATCTATATTCGGCGAGGCTTCGCCAAAGGCGCTGAGGAAGGCGCTGGATCGTTTGCACAATTTTCCTTTGCGAAAATCGCCTTAACATCATTTTTCCTACTATCGCCTTCGGTCATCTGGTCGTTGGCCGGACAAAGGTCCGGACGGGTATTTGAAAAATGACTATAACGCTTTTGGCCCGATTTGGGAAGTAATGCCGCCGCAGCGGGTATGTTTGGCGGGTAAACAAAGTTCTGCTAGAGTGCCTTTATGAAAATTCTGCAGATTCGCCGTTATGTAAGCACGATATTGGTGCTTGCGATCGTTTTTTCATCGTTCGTCGGTACTCGTAACGTTTCGGCCGCATGGCCGGAACCGGTTCGCGGGCGGCACGCGATGGTCGCTTCGCAACACGAACTGGCCTCAAAGATCGGTGCCGAGATCATGAAAAAGGGCGGTAACGCCGTTGACGCCGCGATCGCGGTCGGCCTTGCACTGGCGGTCGTTTATCCCGAGGCGGGAAACATCGGCGGCGGCGGTTTCATGCTCATCCGAAAAGCTGACGGCACCAGCTATGCCCTGGATTATCGTGAAATGGCACCGGCGGCAGCCAACCGCGACATTTTTGTGGACAAGGATGGCAAACTGATCAACGGCGAAGGCTCGTCAACCATCGGTTATCGGGCGTCCGGTGTGCCGGGAACGCTTGCCGGGTTTGACCTGGCGTTCAAAAAATATGGTTCCGGCAAGATCCGTTGGCGTGACCTCGTTGAACCCGCCCGGGCGCTTGCACAGAACGGATACGTCCTGTCGCACCGCCTTGCCGAATTGTTGAAAGCCTATAAGGGCAATCTGAGCAAATACCCTGACAGTAACCGGATATTTCTGCGTGACGGCAAATATTACGGCGAGGGCGAGGTGTTTCGGCAGCCGGATCTCGCCGCGACGCTGGGACGTGTCCAAACACTCGGAGCAGGCGAATTTTATACCGGAAAAACTGCTCAACTCATCGCCGCCGACATGAAGGCAAACAACGGACTGATCACCCTCGACGACCTCAAGAACTACAAGGCAAAAGAGCGCAAACCGCTCACGGGCACTTATCGCGGTTATCCGATCATCACAATGCCGCCGCCGAGTTCGGGCGGGATAGTGATGCTTCAGGTGCTGAATATGCTCGAGGGGTTTGATATCCGCTCGATGCAGTACAACTCGGCCGCCCGGTATCACCTGGTCGCTGAGGCCATGCGACGGGCTTTTGCCGACCGTGCCGAATTTATGGGCGATCCGGATTTTGCCAATGTTCCGACGGCCTCGCTGATCGACAAAGAGTACGGCAGGAGCCGCGCCGCGACTATTGACCCGAAACGGGCATCGAACAGCAAGGATATCGGGCACGGCACCGTCATCGGCGGCGAACCGATGGAGACCACGCATTACACCGTTGTCGATCCGCAGGGAACCGTCGTCACCAATACTTACACGATCAACGACCTTTATGGTTCGGCCGTCACGGCTAAGGGCACGGGCGTCCTTCTAAATGACGAAATGGACGATTTCGCCGCCCGGCCCGGCAAACCAAATATGTTTGGCCTGATCCAGGGCGAACGCAACTCTGTCCAGCCCGGAAAAAGGCCGCTCTCTTCGATGACCCCGACGATCGTTTTGCGCAAGGACGGTTCGCTCTGGTTCGCGCTTGGTGCACGCGGCGGCCCGCGGATCATCTCGGCCGTGACACAGAGCGTTATCAACGTGATCGACCACGATATGAATATTCAGGCGGCGATCGACGCTCCGCGGATACATCATCAATGGTTTCCGGACGAACTTATGTACGAGCCTTTCGGCATGTCGCCCGACACCTTAGCGGTGTTGACGTCGTACGGCCATAAATACGCCGCGAGGCCCGGTTACGTGGCGTCGGCGACCGGCATAATGATCGACACGCAAGGTGTTCGGCTGGGTGCTATCGATTCGCGGAGCGACGGCGCGGCAGTGGGTTATTGATCGTTGTCGAGAAGTTTGGTCGTATTTTCGGTAACGCTGGCAGGTGTGAGTTCGGTCGTGTCACGCCAATTTCCCGGCGAATGCTGCACAAACGCCTGAGCGGGAATCGACGACTGAGGCGGCAATTCGCCGACGGCCGCACCGGCTGCGATCACGCCCGGCCCGGTATAGCCACGCTCCCGGGCAGTCACCTCTGACTCGGGCGGCTCGAACAATAAAGCGTAGACCATCCGCAGCAGTCCGCCCATAAAGAGCGTTACGGCGGCCAGTGCGACGACAAACCGGTCGATGTTAAGACCGGCGGTGATTATCGAGATGACCGGGACGACGAGGAACGTGAGCAGGAAGATGAAAAGCCCCTGTTTCAATCCCTGTTTTCTCGTCCTCTTTGACACGCCGGTCATGGCCTGAGCGTTCGGCAGCACGCCGCCCCGTTCAACTAGTTCCGCCGCGACGGTCAGCAAAAAACCGCAACGCGAGCAGAAGTTCGTGTCGTTCGAGGTCCGTGCTTGTCCGCACTGAGGACAGTACATATTCTTTACTGACTATCTTCCTTGGTAAGCAGTCTGGTCGTGCTTTCGGTGACGCTGCCTTGGCCGAGGTCGTTGGTGTCACGCCACATTCCCGCCCTCGGGGCGGCGTACATATTGGCCGGGATCGATTGCTGCGGCGGCAGCGAGGGCATTTGCTGCTGTCCGGGCAACGGATACTGCGTCTGCGGAGTCATGCCGGGTTGAACGGTCTCGATCAGCTTCGGCTGCTTGGGCAGGAACATCGCGGACGATATAAGGATCAGCAAACCGCCGAATATGCCGATAACGGCCGACGCACCGGCCAGTGGGTCAACATTCATGATGCCCCAGAGCGGAGCCATGATCAGCAGAAAGAAAAGGCACCATATGAGGCTGAACGCCATCCCGTTGCGCCGCGTAAATACCTTTCGTTTTTTATATAGTTCGGCTAGCTGCGGCAAAAATCCGCCGTGAGCGAGCACCTCGGACACAACGCCGAGCGGGAACCCGCAGCGAGAGCAGAATTTTGTTTCCAGTGAAACCTGTTGTTGGCCGCAGCTTGGGCAATGCATTTTCCGACTCCAAATTTTGTCTTTCAGTTAAGGACGTAGAAACAAACGAATTCTGCCACGAAAAAGTTCGTAAATCAACAACTTTAGCGACGCGGCAGCTTTCCGCCGCCGAGAGCGTGATAGAGTGCAAAGGCCCGGCCCTGAAAATGTTCCGCCCTGGCGACGGTGTCCAACAGTATCGCAGCGAGTGTCCGCAATTCTGTCGGCGCCGGAATGGCTCGGCTGAGGTCCGCATCTTGGTTAAAAAATCCGAAGCCCGAGATGCGAAGCGTTTCGACCTCGCCGAGATATTCGATTATTTTTTCGGTCGAGCCGAGTGCTTCGGGCAAGGTCCATTCGAACGGGTCGTCCCACAACCGCCGTGTGATACCGCCGAAGGTCATTTCAACGATCGCCGCCGACCTGATAATGCTCTCGCCGACGGTCAGGCCGCCGATATTGTATTGTGCGGGCGATGGCCGGCGAAACAGCAGGTCCTCGGCGGCCGTCTCGGCAAAATTTACCGACCGCTCGTGCAGCGACCTGAACTGCGAGTCAAATTCATCGATCAGTGCTTTCATAAATGAAAAGTGCGGCCAACACGGGCCGCACATATTCTAACACTTAGACGTGACCGAGCTCCTATCGTTTCTTGAGCCGCCGGTCTTTTTCGTAGATCCCGAGGCCGTAATTGCGGCCCTTCCAATTAACGCCGGTTCCGATGGTGCCCTTAATGCCGATCTGTGTGCCCTTCGACGGGACCGAATCGTTTGTAATCACCCAGATACTTCCTGTACCGTCATCCAGTTTGTACGCTCCGCCGCCATACTTAGTGCCGGGGATCGAGATTCCGTAACTGTCACGGACGGTGCCGGCGATCACCACGTCCTTATTTTGATAGCGTGACGGATTTGCCTCGATGTCGGCGATACTCGTTCTTTCAGGGCAGCCGGCGGTGTAAAGTGCGCCGGTCAACAGGACCAATGCCAGTGTGATCTTTCCAAAATATCTCATCGTCTCTCCTCGTCCGGGCCGTTTTTGCATTTGGGCGTAATTCCCGCAGTAGAGATTCAAATCACCGCCAAAAGTTTGCAATCAATTTTCGACCGCTTTGCGGCCCGTTCGCGGGTGTTCCGTTGACCTTGGGGCGTTAATTCAGCTTGACCGCGGTGCCATAGGCGAGCACCTCGGTCGACCCCTGCCCGAACTCGGTCGCGTCGTAGCGCATCCCGATCACGGCATCGGCACCGATCTCGTGAGCGTGCTTCACCAACCGGTTAAAGGCCTCCATGCGCGCGTTCTCGCAAACGACGGTCCATTCTTCGATATTGCCGCCCGCGAGAGCTTTGATGCCGCCGACGATACCGCGTCCGATACCGGTGGCGCGGACGACGATGCCCC
>JBGAOU010000065.1:0-7293 GCA_044221625.1 Pyrinomonadaceae bacterium
GACGCCGCAGATGACCGTAAATACGAGGACCAGCGGTCGGGTCGCCCGTGCCCAGTCCGGTGCCATTCCGTACCGCGGCAGATATCTCGGGACGATATTTAGCAGGCCGGCCATGGCCGATGCTCCCGCGAACCAAAGGATCAGGATCGTCGAAATGTCGTAGAACGTCCCGAACACGTCGCCCAGCATTTCGTGAGCAAGGTACGAGATCGCTCTGCCTGCCGCCTCACCGCCCGGCTGAAATTTCTCCGCCGGAATGAGCATCGACGTGATGATGCTGCTGCCGATGAGCAGGAAGCTCATTATGATCGCCGCACCGCTCAGCAGCTTTTTGCCGTTCCTGATGCGGCCGTCGAGCACCCGTCGCTCCTCTTCCGAAAGGTCCTCGTCCGAATACTCGGTCTTTTGCACCTCCGCTTTGGTGCCGTCAGGTGCGGTTTCATCGCTTTTGACGAGCGGCATCACGACGACGCCGGTCTCAAATCCTGAAAGCCCGAGTGCCAGTTTCGGAAAGAACCAGAGCGAACCTATGACCAGCCAGAACACGCTGCCGCCGACATTCTTGTCCGACCACACCAGCTGCTGCCAGTTTACGAACACCTCCGGCCGCACCAAAAAGATCTCGTAAAGCCCGAGCGAGATGACGATAACATTGAGCACGAGATAGGCCGCGACGATCGCGACCGCGATCCCGATCGCCTCGTTAAAGCCCTTTAAGAACACGGCTCCGAGCAGGATGATCAGCACCAAAGTGACGATCACCTCGTGATTCAGGAACTTCAGATGCTCGTGGACAAAGGGGTTTTCGACGATGTGTGCGGTGGCGTCAGCCGCCGAAAGCGTGATCGTGATGATAAAACTGGTCGCGACGAAACCGAGTAATATTAGGACAAACATCTTGCCTTTCCACCGGGAAAGGAGTTTTTCGAGCATCGAGATCGAACCGTCGCCGTGCGGGCTCGCCTCGGCCACCCGTTTGTACATCGGCAGTGCACCGAAAAGCGTCAGCAATACAAGGACAAATGTCGCAAACGGCGAAAGCACGCCCGCCGCGAGAAACGCGATGCCGGGTTGGTAACCGAGCGTCGAAAAATAATCGACGCCCGTCAGGCACATCACTTTCCACCACGCATGCTGGTGATGGCGGCCTTCGGGCTCGTGCGGCCCCTCGATCTCAGGTACCCCGCGATAAAGCCATTTCTTTAACCAGTCGGTCGACGCCTTCTTCATAAATCAAGATGCAAAAACACCGCAGAGCCTGTCGCGCTTGCGGTGTAACTATGCAACGCAGATATGATACCAAAACTTCCGTGTTCAAAACAGAAAATGAGTTCCGAACCGATAAATTTACGATCCGGCACTGAGCCGGCAGAACGCGTAGATCGGCTCAGCACGACATCATTTAAAAGAGAAAAGGGCGACGTCTCCCACACCGTCGCCCTCGCGTTGCACGTCCTCACAGCGTGCAACATGTCCACCTTTTGGGGGGTGAACAATCCTGATTATGCACAATCAATTTCAAATTGCAAACAAGACACGCCCTGTCGGCCGAATCTGGCGACACGTGCCTTTGGTTATCGCCGGGCCGCCGTAACGGTGATCGCTCCGGGGAGTGCGTCGGTCGCACCCGACCGGTCCGCCGCATAGATCGAATAGTTTCCCGGCGGACCCGCCTCGTCGACCGAGATCAAAAAACTGACCGCCGTTATCCCATCGCCGTAATCAAGGTCGCGGATCGTCGAACGGTCGATAGAGAAAAAAGGTGACGTAGTAAAAACGTCGATTGCGTCGGCCTTTAGCCGGTCGCCGCCGAGGATCACGGTGTATGTCTGCCCGGGCACCAGTCGCAACGCGGCGTCGCTGAGCAGGCCGTTAATGCCAAGTGCCGCGATCGAAAAGCCGCGATTCTGCCGCTGCAGACGCTTTGTGATCGCCGCCGCACCGTCGTCGAAGCTGACCTCACCGAGCGGACTGACCGAAAGATCGGTGTTCCTCGCCCACGGACGGGCGTATACCGATACCGTCTCAGCACCTATCCCGCCGAAACGGAATGTGCCGTCCTGGCCGGCCGTCGTCTCGGCAACGACGCGTCCAAATGCGTCTTCCGCCCAGATCTCGGTCGCTCTCACGGACTTTGGCGTCGGATTCAGCTTTCCGCTGACCACGCCGCAGCAGGCATCACCGCCCGAAAGCGAATACAGTTCGCGAAGGCTCGCCAGATCTACTTCGGCAATGTCCCGGACAAGGACGCCGGGAATGCCGGTCGAACCGTTCCTCGCCGTGGTCGGGTACATTATCGACCCAATTACATTCGAGTGTCTGAGCCCGAGCAGATGGCCGACCTCGTGCGTGACGATCGATTCGAGGTCAAACGCCCCGTAACCGCCGTCGGTCGAAAATTGTTGTGTCGGGTTGAGAACGATGTCGGCCTCGGTGATCGAGCCCTTACGATTGTAGAAGATCCGCGTCTTGGCGGCGGCATCGAGGTCGTCACGGCCGAAAATGAGCATATTCTCGGCATTCGGTGCGATCGTGATCAGGCTTATGCCGTCGCCGGCCGCACCGGGCCCGCTGGCGTTCTCACGGTCCGTGAGCACGATCTCAAATTCGACACCGGCTGCGGCTTCCCATGCCCGTACGCCGCGTCTAACGGCGTCAACCGCGTTTTGCCCGCTGATGTTCGCGGCCGACAACACCGACCGCGATACCGCGATCCGGATCGTACTGGCATTCCAACGCAGTTTCTTTTGCAGGACCGCACCGGGCGGTTCGGCAAACGCCGTCTGCGCCGCTATCACAGCGGCGAGCCCGGCGATCAGAATTTTGCGAAAGATAGCCATCCTAAAAACCGTGGCCGGGAAACTATTCGCCTGAGTCGAAACCTATCTTCTCGAGGTCGGCGAATGCGACGAATAGCAGAAGGGCGACCAGCGAGAGAGTCGCGAGCACATACAGCACCGATATCTGCTCAAAATAAATAAGAACGCCGATCACGACGGCGACAAGTACGGTCCACAGAAGTGCCAGCGTCCGCCGGCTGAATTTTCGATCTTTGTTTGCCATAACCTTTTAAGTATATGGTTGTCGCACGATGTTGGCAACCAAATTCGTTAATATTGTCCGGCCGGAGACTGCCGCTATTCGACGACCCTCAGCGGCAGCGTTATCGGGGCCTTGTTCGGCGAACCCGTCAAAACCGGCGGATATGTCCGCTTGCCGCGGCCTTTTTGACCGATCTCGACGATGTCCAGCGGACGTAATTCAATGTCAGCGGCGGTGCCGGCGTTTATCTTTTCCAGTTCGACGTCGATCGTGCGGGTTTCGCCGCCGTCACGTCTGAAGATGACCACGTTGCCCGTGTCCGCCTCCTTCGCCAGGCCGCCGGCCGCCGCGATCGCCCGCGTTATGGTCATAACGGTCCGTGCTCCGATATTTCGGGGGTTGTTAACGCCGCCGATAACATAGATCGGCATGGTCCCGCGGACCGTGATCAGGTCGCCGCTGTGTACGACAGGGTTTGCCGACGCCTTTCCGCTCAAAAGATCTGCGATTGTGATGACCTCGACCGCGGCGGCGTTGCCCGCGGGGGACTGTGCACGATCACAGCTCAGGTTCGGGGGGCGAAACAGCTGTATCTCGCCTCCGGCGTCGTCGGTAATGCCGCCGGCGAGGACGATCAGTTCCAAAAGCCTTGCCGGACGCCGAAGCTGGAATCGCTGCGGCAGTTTGACCGCACCGTCGAGTGTCGCGACGGCACGGTTCGAGCGGTCGATCACGCGGACAGTGACTACGGGATCGCGAAGCAGACGTTTATATGCCTTGACGACATCGGCGGCGATATCAGTCTCGCTCCGGCACAATCCGTAAACCGGATCGCCATAGGTGTTCAAACCGTCAAGAAACCCCTCGGGACTCAGCCGGCCCCGCCAGTCAAACTCGAATCCGCCCTCGACGTCGAGATCGATCAGATCGCCGTAATGCACAAGTTCAGGCGTGGGCGTGGGCGACGGCGGAGACTGTCCCCTGACCGCGGCCGCAACGCACACCAATACCAGGCCGATGCCGACCACGGTCATCAACCGTCGAATGTGGTGCAGATCAGCTCCGAAAATCATGCTCGAATTGCCTTTGAATTAGTACTGCCGATCAGCTGCGTTGGGTGCCGCTGCGCTTGTTCTTGTTCTTTCGTGTCGGCCGCGAATCCACGGTCCCGGGCACCGCAAAACCGAAAAATTCCCAGTTGCAGCTGTCGCACAACAGGTTGTAGCGAAATATGAGTTTTGACAGGAACGGCGTGGGGCGGTATCCGCGCCTGATTCGATCACTATGACATTTGGGGCATCGTTGGGAAATCATTTCTCTTAATAACTACCATACCATCTTATGGGCTTTTGACGACGGTATCAATCTTGCTCTAATTGCCGCAGGCGTTCTATCTCCGCGTTAATGCGGCTGGCCGCGATCTCCCGGTCCTCGCTGCTGATGTTGTCGCGGCCTAGATAGAATAACGCGTCGCGGTAATGGCTGCGTGCCTCTTTATAATCACCTTTGAACGCCGCCCGCTCGGCGCGTTCGACCCAGTGGGCGACCTTTATCGACGCGATCAGTTCGACGACCACCTCGCGCGACTCGAGCAGCGACCGCTCAGCCGGGTAAAATCCGAGCGCCGAATCGATCACATTCATCGCCGCCTGTGCCGACTCGACCTTTTCCGAAAGCTTCGAACGGCTCTTGGCGTCCTGCGTCAATTCCCTCGCCTCGATCTCAGCCCACTGCAGCACGTGATAGCGGTGATATTCGGCGACACGCTCGCGGCTTTTCCGCAGCGGCACGAGCCGCGGCGAACCGGTGCCGATCAACGCGAGTTCGCGCTTGTTGCGTGCGAGATAATCGCCGCATAGCTCAAATACCTCACGGTGGGCCGCCGAAAACTTGCCCAAGGTTCGTGCCGCACTCGATTTTTTGGCGATATCGCTAAGGATCGCCTCGTTCTGCCCGAGCGTCAGCTTTTCGGTATCACGTTCGTTGCCGAGCCTTGAGTACACTTCCCGAAGCTCCCGGTCAAAACTTCGTTGTGCCCTGACGTACCGGTTGCGGGCACGCCGCATTATCAATTCCCGCAGAACCACGGCACCAAAAAGTACGGCGCTTGCCCCGATACCTGCCGAGATCCAAGGCGTTTCGTCGCCGCCATCGTGCAGTATTCCCCAAACCAGGAAAAAGAACGCGATGACCACCGCCATTGTTAATGCGTAATAATTCGAGGCCGGCAGCCACATCGGGCGGCGTGTCGGCGTCATTTCTGCCAAACCGTTTTGTCGAAATTTCGAGATAGGCCTTTTTCCCTTACAAAATCAGACTATTACGACTGTCCGGACAACGATCAACGACTCTTTATAGTGAATTTTTTGTTAAATATTGTCAATTCTGGCATTTCCGGGCCATCGGTAATTCGCCCGTTCGGCTTTTTGCTATAATTGTGAAATGCCGAAGCGGCCCAAAAAGAAAAAAAGCGATACCGCTCTGTTCGATTCGATCAGAAAACCCGTCGCGCCGCCGTCGCAAAAGCTCGGAAAAGAAAAGCCCGAGGCCCGGATCCACCCGGCCGAGCGTAAGGTAAAGCATAAACGTCCCGTCGAAACCGAAGATTGACCATCCCAATGAGCCTTTTTAACAGACGCCGCCGCCAAACGACGACCGCCAACGTGTGGGCCCGACAGGGCATGCTTGTCACGTTCCGTGCCGAGATCATGCCCGGTAAATTGCGTGAAGAAAGGACCTTTCGCATCGAACACGTAATGCCGAACGGCCGCGTCGTGCTCGAAAACTTTTTAGGCGAGCATCGCGAAGGTGCGTTTGAGCCGATCAATTTTATGCGTGAAAAAGCGGCCGAGTCTTAAAATTGAAACACCTGGCCGGGCTCGACGGCCGTCAGTTCGCTGATCGAAAGGCTGGTGAGTTCCGCGATCACCCGCTCGCGAAACATCGGCTTGATATTTACTACATAGATCGGCACGCCGCTTCGTTTGAACTTTTTCAATTCCTCAGCGAGTCCCGCCGGTGTCAGGTGATGCGAGGCCGCGGCAAGGCCGGCAAGTTCGTTGGGAAAAGCACATTCGACAAATACCGCCGCCAGATCGCTGCGTTCTGAGAGCTGCTCCCAGACGTCCTCGGTGTGCGCCGTATCGCCCGTTATACCGACCGAGACATTTCCGTCAGAGACGATAAAACCCATGCTCTCGGGCACGTGATTGACCGCGATCGGCGTTACCGAAAGGTGCTCACAGCTAAACTCCCTTTCGCCCGTAAATGTCATGTATTCCAACACTTTGCCGTGAGCGTTGGTCAGTTCCGAAAATCTCGGATAGATCGTCCAGTTAAAGATATGGGTCTCAAGCGCGTCGATCATTCCGGCCGTGCCGTGAACGCGGACCGGGCCGACGAGCGTCGAATACAGGTCGTCGATAAGGGGCGGCAGGCCGGCTATGTGGTCGAGATGGACGTGTGAGATGATTACGTCGCGGATCTGCTTTCGCTGAGTGTCGCTGCAGGCGAAGGCAAGGCTTCCGGCATCGACCGCCACGCGGTCATCTATAACGATGCAGGAAAAATGCTGCCGTTTGGCGGCTTTGCCGTCAGTCTCGATCGTGCTTGGCAGCAATTGGACCTTCATTGATCAAATCCAGGATCTAAAAACCAAATTTAACGGGCACAGGTCTGTCCGCGTCCGCCGTCGATCTCATACGTCGCACCCGTGATCCAGCCTGCCTTATCCGAGGCCAGAAAGGCGATAAGTTCGGCGACCTCTTCCGGTTTGCCGGCTCGGCCGATCGGATGCGTGTCCCTGGCATGTGCCAGAAACGCCTTATAGCTTTCCTCATCCATGCCGCCGCGAAGATGCAGGTTCGTCACGACGACGCCGGGATTGACGGCGTTCACCCGTACGCCCTTGGGGCCGAGTTCGAGTGCGGTACAGCGGGTCAATTGGTCGATGGCCGCCTTTGAAACGCAGTACGCGAGCACGCCCGGAAAAGATCTGGTCCCGGCGACGCTCGAAACGTTGACGATGTTGCCTTTGACCGCTTCGAGGTGCGGCAGGCATTTTTGAATGAGATTGAACACGGACCTGACGTTGAGATTCATCATCTTGTCCCAATCATCCATCGTCGTATTCTCGATGGTGCCGTTCTTGATGACGCCGGCCGAATTGACCAAAATGTCAATCTGACCGAAACTCTGCACCGTTTCCGACACCATTCGATCAATTTGCGAAAACTCGGTCACGTCCGCCAG
>JBGAOU010000066.1:0-7061 GCA_044221625.1 Pyrinomonadaceae bacterium
CGGGCGATGTCGGACAGCCGCGTCGAGATAACTTTCTCGAAACAGGGCCAGGACGCGATGCAGGTGACATTTAGGCGAAAGGGCGATACGGCCTGGACCGCGGCGGGTACATATACGTCGTCGCCGGCCGTCCACACGGCACCGCCGACCGTGCCCGGCGACCCCGAGTCGCGCGAATATCGCGGCATCTTGGTCAAAAAGAACGAACCGATCGGCAATATGTCGCCGAGCTATAACATCGTGACCACACCATAGGCGGGGAGCCGTGACCGGCGGGCAGCCGCATGTAAAAAGGGCACTGCAGCGGCCGTGAGCCGTGTGCAATGCCCTTTATTATTGGCCGCAGCTTACCGTTTGGTGGTGCTGCGGAGTTCGCCGTTGATGATCGTGCCGATGCAGTGGGTCGTCCATTCGAGCGGGTCGCCGTCGTAGAGGGCGATGTCGGCATCCTTGCCCACGGCCAGCGAGCCGATGCGTTTGTCGAGCCCGAGCAGCTTGGCCGCGTCGATCGTGATCAGAGCGAGAGCGTCGGCGGGCGAGAGGCCGTTCTGGGCCGCCATACCGGCCTCGTAAAGCACGACGCGCGTCTTGGGCACGTAGCCCTCGTAACCGCTCTGGAGCGCGACGGGCACGCCCGCGGCCTTGAGCTTGGCGGCCGTTTCCATCGACATTCCCTCGGTATCGCCGCCGGCACGGCCCATCGTCGGGTGGATGATGACCGAAACGCCGGCGGCCTTGATGTCGCTCATTACGAGTTGGGCGTCGGCGGCACCGTCGAGGATGATGCGGACGCCGAACTCCTTGGCGAGCCGCAGGGCACTGATGATGTCCTGAGCCTTGTTGGCGTTGACGAGCAGCGGTATCTCGCCCTTGATGACCGATGCCATCGCCACCGAACGCACGTCACGGGCGGCGTCGGGCTTTTTGGCGGCTTCCTGAGCCTTGATGAGCTCGGCCCGCAGCATCGCGATCGCCTTGGCCCGCGTACCGGGCGATTTGCCCGCACCGGCGAGGCCGCTGTTGCCGAGCGTGACGACGACCGCCGAGGTCGGTACGATCACGGCTTCGTCAACCGTCTTGCCCCACGTTTTGGCGACCATCATCTGTCCGGGCACGAGTGCCGACGGCTGATGGCCGGTGTTGATGGTCGTCACGCCAAATTCGCGGACCCATTCAATAAGCCGCTCGTTCGGATCATAGGCGTCGGTCGCACGCAGTTCCGGCTGGAACGGGCCGCTGCCGTCGAGTGCCATCTGGTCGTGCGGCTGATTGAGATAGCCGTTGAGCCCGATGACCGTGCGTGCGTCGATCAGCCCTGGCGTCACGACTTTGGCGGTAATAACGCGGTAATTTGCGGGTATCGTGACCTTGTCCGCCGGCCCGACGGCCTCGATCTTGCCGTTATTGACGAGCACGACGCCATTTGTAATCGGTGCACCCGCCATCGTCCAGACCGTCTCGCCCTTGACGGCGATCTGGGCACGAACAGTGATGAGCGACAAGTGACAGGTGACGAGAAGGCCGACCGCAAAGGCCAACGTCGCAAACGAACGTTTTATATTCATTATTCGAAATTCTTTGTTCTGCATTTAGTTGTCACCTCCCATATCGCCGTCGAAGCAGTCGATGTGCATCGTGCGGTCGGTCGTGGCTCCGTTGCCGCCGACCTGGATCAGGTAATCGGCCGGATTTGAGCGGTCAAACACCTTTTTGCCTTCGACCCAGGTTTCGAGCACATGGGTGTAGATGCTCAGCGGATCGCCCGAGAGGACGATAAAGTCGGCGTCCTTGCCGACCTCGAGCGAACCGACGCGTTTGTCGAGGTCGAGCATCTTGGCGTTTGCCATCGTCAGAGCGTAGAGGGCTTTTTCACGCGACATACCCGCACGGACGGCCATGCCGCCGCTGCGAAGGAACCAACGCGAATCGGTGATGCCGTCATCGGTGTGAAAACCGGTCAGGGCACCCGCTTTTTCGAGCATCGGGGCGTTGATGGCGTAAACATCCACCGTTTCGAGCTTGCCGCCCGGCGAGTCGATAAAGATGATCGACGCGGGCACCTTGGCCTTGGCGATCTCGTCGGCGACCTTCCACGCCTCGCTGACGTGCTGGAGCACGAGGCGGAACCCGAACTCTTTCTGCAGCCGCAGGACGGTCATGATGTCGTCCGCCCGGTGCGTGTGAAAGTGGACCATGCGTTTGCCGTCGAGAGCCTCGACCAGAGCCTCCATCGCGAGGTCGCGGGCGGGCATCTTCGTCGCGTCGCCGGCGGCCTTTTTGATCTTGTCGCGGTAGTCCTGCGCCTTGATGAACTGATCACGCACAAGCGCGGCCGACTTTGCCCGCGTGCCGGGGAAACTGCCGCCGCCGGGACGGATCGGGTTGGTGCCGTTGGCGAACTTGATGCCGCCCATATACTTGCCGGCGTCGTCGAGGATCAAAAGGTCGTCGACCTTGACCGCATCGTCGCGGAGCTTGATATAGAGCGTCTGTCCGCTGTCGAGATGGCCGGAACCGGGCATAACGTTGACGGTCGTGAGGCCGCCGCTCTGCGCCCGCTGGATGCTCGACGAACGGACATTGAGCCCGTCGAGCAGCCTGACGTCGGGCTGGATCGGCGACGAACCGTCGGCGCCTGAGCCTTCGCCGATGTGGCTGTGCGTATCGACGAGCCCGGGCATTATGACCTTGCCCTTGGCGTCGACGACCAGGACGTCGGCCGACAGTTTGACCGTACGAGCGTCACCGACCGCGACGATCTTGCCGTTTTGGACGAGCAAAATGCCTTGTTCGATAGGTTCGCCGACGATCGGGATGATCTTTGCGTTGATATACGCGATCGGTCTTTGCTGAGCATCGGCCGCGACGGCAAAAAGGCCGGCGGCGATGATGCCGAGAACTAGCTTCTTCATTTATCGATCCCCTTTGAAATTGAATTTAGAGCGGTTTGTACTGATACGTTGCTATTTTTGGCGTCGCGTGTCAACGGCCGTTGTGAGATTTGGCCGGTTTTCGCCTGTGACCGGGAGCGTGACGGTAAAGATCGTGCCCGTCGGGTCGTTCGCCGCAACCTCGATCCGCCCGCCGTGAGCCGTCACGATGCCGTAACAGACTGCGAGGCCGAGGCCCGTGCCCTGACCGGCGGGCTTGGTCGTGTAAAACGGATCGAATATCTGCTCGGCCGACCCGGCCTCGATGCCTTTGCCGGTATCGGCGACGGTAATAAAGATGTCTTCGCCGGCCGCCGAAACGCTGACGCCGAGCCGGCCGCCGTCGGGCATCGCGTCGCGTGCGTTGAGCAGCAGATTGAGTGCGACCTGCTGGATCTGGTCGGCGTCAGCGTGGATCGACGGCAGGCCGGCGGCAAGATCGGTCTCGACGGTAAGCCGCTTGAACGATTCGTCAAAGCTCGCGAGCCGCAACGCCGCCGACACGACCTTCGACACATCGACCGCCGTCCGTGCCGCGGGCCTCGCCCGGGCAAAATTGGTCAGGTCGCCGGTGACCTGCGTGATCCGCTTGATCTGAGCGGCGATGAGCAGGAGCTTTTCGCGGGCGTCGGGCGGGAGATCGTCCTTTGCCTGCATCATCTGGATCAGCGACGAGATCGACGCCAGCGGATTGTTGACCTCATGAGCGACGCCGGCCGAGAGCGTGCCCATGGCGGCGAGCTTTTCGGTGCGGATGAGCTGGGCGTTGAGGTGACGGAGCTGTTCGATATCGGCCGCCATCTTGCGGCTCATCTCGTTAAATGAATCGGCGAGCAGCCCGATCTCGTCATTTGTCCGGCGCATATCGACCTCGGTGCCGTAGCTGCCCTTGGCCACCTCGACCGCCGCGAGCGTGATCCGCTGGAGCGGACGCGAGATCGTCCGCAGGATAAGCAGCACGAGCAGGAGGTTCGGGATAAGGGCCGAGATGACGCTGAACACCAGATAACGCCGCCACGCCTCGGCGTCCATGCCGTTGCGAAACGCCCACCACGCGATCGGTATCTGGAACAGGACAAAGCTGATGATCGCAACCGACGCGATGCTGAGAGCGACCTTATAAGTGATCGGGAACAGCCGAAACTGCGTCAGCGCTGACTGCAGCGAAAAGAGCCGGAAATTGAGCATCGCGTACGCGAATATCAGCACGCCCGGCAAAACGAAAAGGGCACTCAGCGGCAACAGGCCGTAATAACCGAAATAGGGAAGGACGATATTCGCCAGCGTTTTGAGCACGCCCGTGATCGCCAGCCCCCAGATGATCGCTCCGACCTGCTGGCCGGACTGCGTCCCGCGGTACATACGGTATTTTCCGAACAGCACCGCCGCTCCGTAAAAGTAAACAAAATAGACGTAAATGACGAACGCGTAGGCGAGCGGCGAGAGGTCGATGACAAATCGGCCGTCCTCGAACCCTGCCCGGTGCCACAGCAGCCCGAACGCCGCCGCCGGCACGAGAAATATCGCCGGTGCGAACAAAACGGCCGCACGCTGACGCGGCGTCCGTGCATTTTCGGGAAAGACCCACGCGAAAA
Organism: Pyrinomonadaceae bacterium; assembly: GCA_044221625.1. Taxonomy (GTDB): domain Bacteria; phylum Acidobacteriota; class Blastocatellia; order Pyrinomonadales; family Pyrinomonadaceae; genus OLB17. The sequence goes on from JBGAOU010000066.1 coordinate 4,526, forward strand.
CGACCATCGCGAACTGCATCAACAGAGCGATCACAAAACTCGCGGCGACCCACCAGCCCGAAGCTCGGTCGACGGGGTAGAAATTCCAAAAGATCAGGTCCTTGGTGATCCAGATGGCGAGAAATGCGATAAAGGCGGCAAACGTCTGGTGAGCGCGGTTGCGCGGGTTAGCCACAAAAACATAAAACCCGAGCGTGACGAGCAGAAAAAGTGCAAAAAGGTGGAGCAGCACCAGCATTGGCTAGATAGTAAATCGTCGGCGAACGAATACAAAATCAAGCCTGCTGCCTAACGGAAGACCGTCCCGAGAACAATTGCACAGATCGTCAGTGTGGACCCTAAAGCAAGCGGCAGAAAGTGGCGTGTGTCGATGAGGCCGGCCCGGCGGACCGCGTAATATGGCAACGCGAACGCGGGCACCACCGCCATCCCGACCGCTCCGCCGAGTACGGCGCCGAAGAACAAGCCGATGACGAATATGAATATTCCGCCCGACCCGCCGGCGATGATCCCCCACAGAGCACCGATCAGAGCGAGCAGCGGCAGACGGACACGCATCGGCCGGGCCTCGAGCATATCCACCCAGCGGCCGATGATCTTGCCGAATGAATAACCCGCGGCCGCCGCGACGATAGTCGTCATCAGCATCATCAGATAGAGCATCGACGCTACGCCGCCGCGAGCGGAAAGGCTGAACGCCGTGAATATCGACGCCGGGACGAGCGACCCGATCATCAGTCCGTAATAGGCGAGAGCCGTTTCGGGCTTGAGCGGGCGGCTCATCGCCGCGGCCTCGGCCTCGATCGCGATGGTCGGATAAAGTTTGTTACGGCGGTCGGTCTCGGTATTTGCCGCGATCAGCGTCGCGAGCCTTTGCTCAAGCGATGCCGCTTCGTCAGGTGTCAGTTCGCTATCGAATGATGTTGCGCCCCGGTACTCCATAATTCACCTTTGGAAATATCATCGGCCGCCAGATCAGGCATTGCGGCGCGGCCGTAAGTGCCGCGAAGCCTGGCGGCAAGTTCGCCGTCAGATACCGCGTCGGCGGTCTCGAACGCGAGTCGTACGATCGGGTCGGGCGAACTGCCCGCGGCCGCAACGCCCGCGATAAAATTGTTGAATTCATCACGCGCCAGTTCGCGGTGGCGAGCAAGGCGGCGTGCATTCCTGCGGTCAAGGCACATCGTCGCAAGCGTCACGTCGTCATGCCCGGTAACCTCAAATATCTCAGCCACGCCGGTGCCGGGTTCCATCGAACCCGAACGGGCAAGTCCGGTGTAACGCAAAAAAGTATCGCGAAACTCGAATACCCGCGGCGGCCCCTGTTCGGCGTGAATGATCGTCTCAAAACGGGTGCGGATCGCCGACAGCCGCTGATCGGCGGCGTCGGGCAGATCGAGGAGCAGTTCGGACGATCTTGCTATGAGCCGGTAAAGCATCCGCCCGGCCGCGATCGGCCAAAGGATGAACCGGGCTAAAACTCCGAAAGCGGTCGCGAGGATCGAGCGGTCGGTTCGCCGCTGCAGGTACTCGACGCCGAATGGTGCCCCGCATGCCAGATAAATGATCAATGTTTCGGAGAAATTCATTTGCCCTGGTATCGGCAAATCGCGTTCCACACACGGTTTTTGTGACTATTTTTGTTACAAAAGCGTTAAATTTCAACAAAATCAGTCATTTACGAATATTTTTGGAACAACCATCCCGACACTGACGTAATCTAACCGTTGGCAAATCGCAAAAATCGGTCGAAAATTTTCGCATTTTGCAAAAATGTTCGACACCCGTAACGGCAGTTAAGCCGGTCGGCAAAAAAGAAGATTCCGTTCGTCAACATTTGTGGCACTGGAATTGCCATGAAAATTAGCAACGGATCGAAAGTAGATCGGTAAAGAACTCACAATTTCGAAAGATCGGGTAACACTATACAAGGAGGAATCCAGTAATGAACGGCAAATCAAAGGTAAAGATCGTCAAAAAGGCTTCGGTCGCGGCAGCTGAACCGAAGATGGCAGGTGCCAAAGCGGCGCGTGTAGCGGCACGCGAAATGGTGTCAAATGTCACGGAATGGGTTACCGAGTTCAAATCGCGCAAGAGCGAGGAGACCAAGGCCGCCCTCGAACATCTTTTTGCGGTAAAGGCACAGCCGAACGAATCATAAAGCGTCAGGCCGCGTTCGCAGCGGCGTGTCAGCAGCTATCATTTTCACAATTTATACAGGTATTTATTGACAGCCGGCTACGTCGGCTGTTTTTGTTTGGCCGACGCTCGGCTGCCGGGCAAACGCGTCGCAATTTGCGGCACGGTGAGTTTCGCTGTTATTCTACGAGTACAGTTAACGCAAAACGGAAATAATAATTTATGCAGGGAAAGGTTGCGATCGTAACAGGCGCAAGCAGCGGCATCGGCAAAGCGACAGCGGCTCTGTTGGCAAAAAATGGAGCGACGGTCGTGGCGGTCGGCCGCAATGAAAAGGAACTGCTCGCTCTTCGCGAGGGTCTGAAAACAAAAAAGGGCAGTATCCGCATTCATCTGG
>JBGAOU010000067.1:0-7037 GCA_044221625.1 Pyrinomonadaceae bacterium
TTGGCAATGTCCTGCCCCTTGAGCAGCATATCGGCTTTGCAGATGGCGTAGGATTCGGGGTTTAGTTCCTGGCCGAAGACCACAAGCCGTGCGTTCGGGTTCATCTCGTGAAGATGCTCCTCGGCGATCGAGAGCATTCCGCCCGTACCCGCCGCCGGATCATAAAGGCTGCGGACCGTGCCCGCTTTGCTCAGTGCGTCGTCATCGGCATTAAAAAGCAGATTGACCATCAGCCGGATGACCTCACGCGGTGTGTAATGCTCGCCGGCCGTCTCGTTCGAGAGTTCGGCAAAGCGTCGGATCAGCTCCTCGAAGATCAAGCCCATCTGGTCGTTCGACACTGTATTCGGATGCAGATCGACCGATGCAAATTTCTGCGTCACCTGATAGAGCAGATTGGCGGAATCAAGTTTCTCGATCTGGTTTGCGAACTCGTATTTGTCGAAAACATCGCGTGTGTTCTCGCTAAAACCCTGAATGTAGTCGATCAGATTCGCTTTGATGTTGTTCGGGTCGTCGTGCAGCTTTTGGAAATCGAACTTTGAGGTGTTGTAGAAGCTCTGACCGGCGGCACGTAAAAGGAAGGGTTGGATGGCGATGCCCGAATCCTTTCGCTTTTCAAACTCGGCGAGGACCTCTGCCTTCGTCGGTTCGAGAACGCAATCCAGCCGCCTCAGAAGCGTAAACGGCAGAATAACCTTGCCGTATTCAGACTGTTTGTAATCGCCGCGAAGAAGGTCAGCCACCGACCAGAGAAATGCCGCGAGTGTGGAGAATGTCATAGGACAGCGGAGATCTGAATCGTATAAATTATATCATCATTATTAAATGCGAATAGAAGGAGCATTGATTCCGGCAAAGCTCCTGTAAGGCGTGCGCAAACGGCCGGTACGTTCCAAGAAGCCAGGTGTTTTGTATGCAAGTTGCTCGGCTGAGAATGTATAGGCGAAATTCTTTGGCTTCTCAAATTAGAGTTTTGGCACAAATAAAAAGGCCGCTCGAGCCGGGCGGCCTTGGTCGTTGATGTTGATGGTACACCCGGCATGATTCGAACATGCGACCCCTTGATTCGTAGTCAAGTACTCTATCCAGCTGAGCTACGGGTGCACAAAAGGCAAGTGAATAGACTACAAACAGAGCGGTGAGGTGTCAAGTTTTGTGCGTGCAAGGGGAGAAAGTTCGACATCAGGAATCTATCTGGCGTTGTAGCCGGTCCTGGTGCGGGAGATCAGATCGGGGTTTCGGGTCTCGATCCGGATCGAGCGCCATTTGCCGTCGCGTTTATCGTTGTTCGGCTGATATTCGATGGTATATAAGGTGCGGAGGTCTGCGGCTACCTTTGCATAAAGCGTACCCATTTGTTCAAGACGTTCGATCGAGTTCAATGTGCCGCCCGAACGCTCGGCAACGATCCGCAGCCTTTTTCGTGCCGCATCGAACATGGCTATCTGACGCGGCGTCGGGTCGGCGAGTTTTGCAGGATCGCCGGTAGGCAATTCTAGCGGATATATCGTAACGCCCTGACGGTCCGCCCGGTTCAACACGTTGTTCAGAATAGCGCTCTTTTCGGGTTCGATAGCTGTGGGGACCTTATCGTCGGGAAGCCCTTCCAGCCGGTCGCGGTCAATGTCGCGGGCCGCCGTATCGACGCCGTCGGTCAAAACGATTATCGCTTTTCGCCGCGTTTTTTCCTTGGAGAGTTTGTCCAGCGCAAAATCCAAAGCCTTGTAGAGCTGCGTCTTGCCGCGGCCATTCGCCGCACCAATCGAAAAGGCGATCTTTTCGCGGTCGGTCGTGAAATCGTTCCTCAGGCTTACCTTGTCGTCAAATTCCACCACTGCGACCCTGTCTTCGGGTGCCAAAGCGTCGATAAAGCGGGCCGCCGATAACTTGATGACCTGTCGAAACCCAAGCGTGGAACCGCTCATGTCAAGCATTAAAACGACGCTGAACGGGGCCGACGAAGGTTCGAATCTGTTTATCTGCTGTTTGATTCCGTCTTCGTAGATCGTGAAATCTGAACGGTCGAGGCTCGTGACCGGCCGGCCGCGGCCATCCACAACGCCGACATTCAGCCGGACAATAGATGAATCGACGGTGATCGGGTCATCCCCTTGAGCGACAGCACCGATGGTGCTGATCAGTATTAAGGCAATTGAAAAAAGCACCCGGCGATGATACATATAAAAAATCTTAACAATCAGACGCTGTTTAATGAAGCTCAGTTGCATGCTCCGCTGAACTTGGTTCGGGTCTTAACACCAACCGCGATTTGGTCTATAATCATTTCCGATACGAGTGCGGTTTTGCTCGGATCGATCGCGGTAAGGCAAATTCAATTAGCCGCTAACGTCTTCGACAGGTGAACCAGATGCTCTTTCGTCCGAGCTATTGTGCCAACTGCGGCGAAAAGATCGAGCGTGAAGAATGGCATTTATGGACGAGCCGACGGTTCTGTCCCGTTTGTGAGTCGGAATATAAGGGCTTTGACCTGATCCCTCGTTTCGTTGCCGGGGGCAGCACGTTGGCCCTGCTGATAACCGTCGGTACTTGTTTACGCGCCGGCGGCGAACGATCGGGCCCGACAATTCTTAAGCAGCCGAAGCCGGGAGCAGAGCGTCCAACAAATTTGCCTCCGGCGAGAGCGATGGAACATTCGACGGGAAATGCCGTACCAAATGATAATGCCGTCTCGCCGGCAAATCGGGCCCAAAATGCGGCACCACCTGAGGCACGCTCACTTGCCGCGCTGCCGGCGGCCAAAGCGGCCAACACTGACCGATTGCGGACGTCCGAAGCTCTATATTATTGTGGGGCACAGACCAAAAAAGGCACTCCATGTACAAGACGAGTTAAAGGCTACACCCGATGCTATCAGCACACCGGCATGCCGGCCATGCTGCCTCCTGAAAAATTGAAGATCGGCTGAATTATTTAGGGAAAAAGCTTTATTTTTTGACCAACCAGAAAAAGTTCAATGAAACCATTAGCCCCGAACACGATGATCCAGAACCGCTACCTTGTCGTTCACCTGATCGGCAAAGGCGGCATGGGCGAGGTATATCTCGCGGTCGATCAACGGCTTGGAAGCGCCGTCGCACTTAAACGCACCAGCTTCGCCGAGGATCAGATGCTGGCCGCTGCGTTTGAAAGGGAAGCAAAGATCCTGGCACGGCTGCGTCATCCTGTCCTTCCAAAGGTCAGCGACCACTTTACGGAAAATGGCGAGCAGTACCTCGTTATGGAGCACATTTCGGGTGATGACCTGTCAAAACGGCTTGAGTCCGCCGGAAAGCCGTTTCCGGTAAGCTGGGTTATGTTTTGGGCCGATCAGCTTCTGGATGCCCTGTCGTACCTGCATTCGCACGAGCCGCCGATCATCCATCGTGATATCAAGCCTCAGAATTTGAAGCTCACAGATGATAACCATATCGTATTGCTCGATTTTGGGCTTTCTAAGGATACATCGGTGGGAACGGCTCCTTCGAAACCGGGATCTTCGGGCAGTGTTGTCGGCTATACTCCTCATTTTGCTCCTATGGAGCAGATCCGAGGCACAGGCACAAATCCGAGAAGTGATATCTATTCGCTTTCGGCGACGCTGTATCAACTGATGACCGACGTCGTACCGGTTGACGCATTATCGCGGGCCGATTCATTGATCAGCAATCTGCCGGATCCGATAAAAGCGTTGTCTGAATTGAATCCGGAGATCTCACCTGCTGTCTCGAACGTGATACTGAAGGGCCTCGAGGTCAGCCAAGACAAGCGGTTCTCGTCGGCAAGTGAGATGCAGAAAGCCCTGCGTTCGGCATATGCTCAGATACAGGGCGAGATGTCGGCAGAAACGGTCGCGTTCAATGTCGCGGACCACATAGGAGCAGATGTTCATTCGACCTCGCCGCCGATCGACCGCGGCCGGTCGGTCGCACCATCTGAGATGGCGACGATCACGCCCGCGGTTCCGTTTCTTTCGACCCAACCAGAAGTTGGGGCCGATCACAAGGTTGAAGTTAAGGCTGAGGAACATCCGGTTTCGATGGAGAATACCATTAGGATGGATCCACCTGTTTTGACCGTTGAAAGCCCGGTTGCGGAAGCTCCGGTCATGCAGGCCGACGTCAAGACCGAGATATTTCTTGGGTCGGACATTGCTTCTGCCGCCTCAAGTGTTCCAGAGCCCGCGGTTCAGGAATCTCCTGCCGCACCGGTCACGGAACGGCCGGCCGCTATGACCGAAGACTTTGGTCATCATGCATCGGAGCCAGTTGATCCGATGGCGACCGTTCCGCTTGTTGACATTGGCGAAGCAGCTACCCCGCCGTCGCCGCCATCGCCTTTGTCTGAAGAACCGGCGGTTCCGGCATTTTTCGAGACGGCCGCCATTGAAACTCCGGCGCCCAAGCAAGTGGCCGAACCTCAATATGCGGCAGAACCGACTGCCGCCCCGAAGCAACATGCTCCGCCTCCAGAAAAGGCAAAGTCGCGGGCCGGATTGCTTCTTGGAGCTTTGGCGGCAATATTCGTATTGGCGCTCGTTGCAGCGGCGGGCGGTTATTTTGCCTACACTAAGTATTTTGCGGGTACGGCCGTCAAGCCTACACCGACACCGACGGCCGCGCCATCGCCTTCGCCAACTCCTACCGTTGAGCCGACGCCGGCGAACTCTAATTCAACTTCTGGTAACACCGACATCGTGGTGCCGCCTACACCGGAACCATCGAAAGAGGAAGTGCCGACAATTAAGCAGGCACCGGATGTCGATACGGGGCGACCGCCATCAAAAGGAAAGCCGACACCGGGTGCCAAATCAACACCGAAGAAATCGTCAAGCAGTGACCGGACGGTCATATTGCAATAGACCGGAGAAGAAAGATGCGAAGCTACAAGTTTTTTCGACCAATCAATATAGCGATAATTGTCGCCGTCTCCCTTACACTCGCGGTAGGTGCCGGGGCACAATCCAAGAAGGACCTGAAACGGGCGAAAGACCTTTCAGAGCGTGCCGATAAGCAATTCAACCAGAAGAATTATCGTGAGGCCGTCGATATATATAACCAGGCGATACAGATCGTTCCGACAAATCCGTATGCACATTTTTGGAAGGGATACGGCCATTATTATCTCAAAGAGAACGATCAGGCCATCAGCGAACTTGGAACCGCCCTATCACAGGGCTATAAACCCCTCGATGTCTATCGTTTAAGGTGGTACATCTACTACGAAGAGAAAAAATATGACGCCGCACTCGAGGATATTACAAAGGGCCTCGCACTTGAGCCGAATAACCTCAGCTTTCTTAAGGCTATGGGTGAGATCAATTATGCCCGAAATGATATGCAAGGCGCACTGGCCGCGTTTCAAAAGGCCCTTTCCGCCGCTCCGAGGGACGGTGACATTTATTACAATATCGCCCGAGTTCAGCTTGGTTTGAATGATAGCGGAGCTCAGGCGTACGCTGCGAGCAAAGCCATTCAGTTTGGGACGCAGTTGATGGGTGACGCTTATTATTTGCTTGGTGATGCATACCAGAAGCAGAAGAATCCGGCAGGAGCGATCGCGGCCTATCAGCGAGCCATCGCGGCCAAACCGAATAACTATCAGGCTTATCGAAATCTGGGCGACATTTTCCGAAGCGAGAATCGTTTAGGGGAAGCGATCGACCTTTCGAACCGAGCACTCCAGCATTTTCCCAACGACGGATATATTTATACGGATCTAAGCTGGTACTACAGTCTTGCGGACCGCAATGAAGAGGCGGTTGCGGCTGCCCAAAAGGCGATAGGGCTGCTACCGGACCAGTATATGGCATACACGAATCTATGCCGCGCATCAAACGACCTGAAACTCTATCCTCAGGCGATTACTGCGTGTACCAACGCTTTGAAGTTGAATCCAAAGGATGGCGAGACCTATTTTTATCTGGCTCGCGCCTACGATCTAACTGGAAGAAAGGATGACGCGACAAAAAGCTATGCTCGGGCTGTGTCGGGCTTGGTCGATTTTACACGGTCCAACCCGGAATATTCAGACGGTTACTACTTATTGGGGAATGCCTATTTCGCCGATAATCAGCGTGAAAAGGCGATCGATGCGTATGAGAAATGCCTTGAGTTAAGCCCTCGATTTATAAAGGCACGCTATAACCTCGGCATCATTCAGGTTCTCAAAAGAAACAAAACGGCTGCGATAGAGCAGTACAATGCCTTGCTCGCACTCGATCCGACACGTGCGGCTCAGCTGAAGTCGCAGATCGACAAAATGTAACTTTGGCGATTTGAAATGGAACTGACCGCACGAGGCCTAGTTTACAAAAGGTGAGGCTCTTGTGCGGCTATTTGGAAAGCTATCGCCTCGACCGTCGAGTGTTGACCTCAACGCTTTGAAACTTTAGGACGACCCGGACATTGTCTGACCGTTTATCGAGATCGGCAGGAACGAACGGTGCGTTTGAAGGGTCGGAGACCAACGCTTTTTCCAGATCATCCATTGCCTTAGAATCATGCGACGGCTCAACTACTTCGGCGATCCGCGCGAGTCCGTTAGAAAAGACGTCCGCGACCACAACGACCTCGTCATTTTTTATTCCGCTTTGCAAAAGCGATCTTGAGAGAGAGATCAATGCCCCGTGGGGATTGATGCTTGGCGAATCGCCTGCAAACGCCAGTCGGTTCCGTGCGTAATCAGAAGCGGAAATGAATCCGTCGTCAGCCTTCTGAATTGGAACCCCATCAGGGGCGATGAGCACTTTCCGATCAGCCATAGCAACCGATCCGTCGAAGCCGTTATAGACTGACCGACCGGAAAAGAGTAGTGATATAAAAGATAATCCCACGACCACCGACGCTATCACACCTACTGAGATCGGCATGAGCCGCAGTCGGATCCATTCGCCGGCCGAGGAAGAAAGGCCAACAGTCCTTCCAATGCGGATCTCGTCCCGCAATTTTAGCCTAATGCTGTGGGCGATCGCTGGCGGCAAACCGGGCCGAGACAACATACGAAGTTCGTCCCTCAATAACCGAAGGTCGCTAAAC
>JBGAOU010000001.1:0-196281 GCA_044221625.1 Pyrinomonadaceae bacterium
AGACCGAGCGGTGGCTGGAAATCTACAACCACCACCGTCCGCACGATTCGCTGGGAGGCATGCCTCCCAGCGAATATCTCACAAAACATAACACCGGAAATGTGTATTCTTAACTGGTACTAATCACGGGAGGTTTACAAGACCGTTGAAAGGTCCTAGACAAATCTTCTAGCTTAATTTGTCCACTCCAAACCCAATTGAGAATCTCATGTGCAAAACACTCCGCGATCTTTTGTCTGGCCGATTCAAACGCAGCCCATCTTTGTGCAAGTGAGATATTATCGACTATCTCAACGATTCGGGATCGAATGGATGCAACATCACTGCTCTTGAAATAGTTTTCATTCCAACCAACCGCCGATGATAGTTTTTCCAACAACGTGCGGATTTCAATCGAGTCTTGTCTGAGAGTTTGCACAAAACTCAAATCAGGGTGCGCGTGACTGGCAGTCGAAATCGCTTGTTGACTCAACCCTCGCTCAACATACATTTGTCGAAACTCAAGTACCCACTGAATATATCGATCAAGTTCCTCCCAGTTCGACGTTTCGCCATCCCAAAGCGACCCAAAGAGTTGAGAGGCCAAATCCGCCCTTGATTCTAAGGAACTTCGACTAGCTAGATACTCACTGACGAATTTCATCTCTTGAGCCTGATCCAGCAGCGACCCTTTAAAGGACTCGAGTCTCAGGGAAAGCCATTGTTTCTGAATAGATCTGTACTTACTATCGAAGAAAGCAAAATACTTCTTGAATCCGTCTAGTTTAACTTCGATGTATTCAATTTGCTCGACTGGATCAAATTCAAAAACATCCGTAGAAAAATGTCGTTCGACCCGTTTTAGCAGTCTGTTAGTATCACGCCCGAGGCGAATTAATTCTATTGCCTCTGGTGGTGCAGAGTTCCATGCTTCGCTTTGTAGCACTTCCAATGGAGCACCGGGTGAACGAGCCAACGTAGTGGCTACGTTTGAAGCTATCTCAATATCTGAAAATGAATTTAGCTCTCCAAGTCCCAATATTTCTTGTAATTTGCCAGAGTCGGCACGAAGCGTTTTTATTCGCTCTATTACCATCTCGCCTGTTGATTTAATTTCATCAAGGGAGTGCTCTGAATAGTATGTTCTCGAGGTTTCGCGCCATGGATGTTCTTGTGGCAAACCGATTGCGTGTCCAGCCACTGATAGATCCTCGATTTTTCGTAGCACATCTTCTAGCTCTGCGTCTGAAATACCCGAAATATCGGCCTCTAACAACATTTTCGGCGAGTCCAAGACGTTCTCTAATCTCGCATAAATTTGAAAAGGTGATTTCGCAAGAACGCCAAACGGAAGATGAACTGCGCTAATGTAATCCGTTAGAGTTTTTCTAACTAGCGGCAGTCTCTGCGTGGCAATATCGGTGCTGGGAATTGAAGTTAGAGAGAAATCAAGGGTCTTGCGAAGGTCTTGCATTACACTCTTCTTATTTGCTTTAGTTGAGTGTAATTCAAGGCACGCCTCGCCTAAACCAACCTCGTGTAGTCGCCGAAATACAACTTCAAGAGCCGCCATTTTCTCGGCAACGAACAACACGCTTTTACCTTCTGACAAGGATTGTGCAATTATGTTGGTGATAGTCTGTGATTTACCAGTTCCTGGCGGTCCTTCCATGACAAGATCATAGTTTTTAGCCACTGCGGCCATCGCTCTGAGCTGGCTAGAGTCAGCGTCAACAACCTGCATGCAATTCTCTGGAGCAAAAGTTTCGTCCAACGACATCTCCTTAATTTCATCAGGTAGCCCAATGTGAGATTCGCCTTTTTTATTTATTATTCGTTGAAAGATTTTGTGTCTTTTGACTGCTTCAACATTTTTTTCCAAATCCTTATACATAACAAGCTTTTGGAAAAAAAGTAGCCCCAAATAAATCTCGTTTGTAATCTTCCAGTCCTTGTTGTTAGAAAAGAGATCGCCCAATGAGGTGAAAAAGGATTGTAGATCGTATTCATCAGTCAAAGTTGATATATCAGGAAGTTCGGGGATCGTAATCCCAAAACTATTCTTCAAATACTCTACTAAAGAGGGGTTCAAAATTATCTCTTCATCGGTCATGGAGACCTTAAAACCTTCCCTCGCAGATTTTCGCAACAATTCAACAGGAACCAGTACTAATGGGGCACGGCGTATGATCTTCGAATCTTTGTCATCGTTGTAATGCAACATTCCCAAAGCAAGGAAGAGAGCGTTAACGCCCTGCTCCTCAATTATCGAACGAGCTTGATCATCAATACGACGCAAAGACTTTTCTAATGTTTCAAACGTCGAATTTGTTTGTAAAATATCGTCCGTGTGTCTGGACGAGAGTTCTGTAATGTCATAGGGCACAAATCTATCTGCCTCTTCAATCGAACCGGTGCCGGAATCATCTTCAATGTCATCAAACAAAGTCACCGTTTCGCTGGATGATTCTTCATTTGACACATTGGAATCATTAATTGCGCCAAAACGTAGACTCTTCCTTTTCAAACAAAGCAATCGGAAAATTTCAGGCGGCAATTCGTCCACAACCGTAACCGTGGAGACCTTGTTTACCGTAAAATTCAGGGCCTTGTTCCTTTTTGTTAGGTCGAGCAACTTATTCTTCCAAACACTTATAATCGTGTCCATGTTGCGATTCTGGGGTATGGGATCCGTCATTCTATATATTGGGAATTAAAAATGAGATTGTGTCTAGCTAAAATAGTAGTTTGTTGACAAAAAGTAAACCTAAAATATGATGCCTGCATTGGGCGTGCTTCATTACCATTTTTCACAAGCCGGGGCCACGGCTGAAGTTCTAGATGAACAATCTCGTCAGTTTCTGCCTATTGCGCTCTTGTGTCAACACTCATTTGGCTGAGAGCGTGATGGGTGGGTCGGTGACAGGTGATGGTTGAAGCGTGACAGGAGACAAGTGACAAGAGACAAGTGACGGGTGACGGGTGACGGGTGAGAGCGTGACAAGTGACAAGTGACGGGTGACAAGTGAAGCGTGAGAACCACTCCGTCATCCCGATAAGGACCATCGGGATGCCACCTCTCCTTGGTAAGGAGAGGAGTTTTCGGATATCGGGCCACGCCGGCGATCCGCTGTTGCAGAAATGAAATCTTGCCATATCTCTGCAATTTATGTTGAACTAACGGTTTGACCAGATCTTTGAAAATTCATGTAGCACGATGGTAAGTCTTGCGAGTCTATCGAGTCTATCGAGTCTGGCGAGTCTGTCGAGTCTATCGAGTCGGGTGGGTCAAGAGCGTCAGGACAGCGTGGACAGCGTGGACACTCAGGACAGCCAGGACACGCTGGACAGCCGGTCGTTGCTCACTTTTCTGATCGGAGGCTGGGCGGTTTACAGCACGCCGCGGAACGAGCGGCGGTGCAGGGGACACGGGCCGTGCTCACGCAGGGCGGCCAGGTGCGACGCGGCACCGTAGCCTTTGTGGCCGGCAAATCCGTATTGCGGAAATTCGCTGTCAAAGGCCTTCATCAGGCCGTCGCGGTGTGTTTTGGCGATGACGCTGGCGGCCGCGATCGAGGCCGATATGCTGTCGCCCTTGATGATCGCTTTTTGCGGCAGCGGGCTTTGTTTTAGGTACAGAGCGTCGATCAAGAGGTAATCGGCGGCCGGGTCGAGCCCGGCGATCGCGAGCAGCATTGCCCGCTTGGTCGCCTCGAGGATGTTGATGCGGTCGATCTCGTCGGCCTCGACGCGGCCGATGGCATAGGCGACACAGGATCGTTTGAGTTCGTCGGCAATGGCTTCGCGGCGTTTTTCGGTGAGCTTTTTCGAATCGTCGAGTCCGGCCGGCAGCGGCTTTCCGAGGTCCAGGATGCAGGCCGCCGCGACGACCGGGCCGGCCAGGCACCCGCGGCCGACCTCGTCAACGCCGGCGATGTACCGATAGCCTTCACCGGCGGCATTTTGCTCGAAAGCGATGCCGATGCCGTCGATCACGACATCGTCAAACAGCGAAACGCGGGAGTCGGACCCGTCTTTAACAAATGGATCCGAACTTCCCGCGTTATTCACCGATATACTCTCCCGACTACGCCTTTTTGGCCTTGCCGCGTGTGTCGCGCTCCTTGATACGAGCCGCCTTACCACGCAGATCACGCAGGTAATAGAGTTTGGCACGACGCACTTTACCGTGACGGACGACGTCGATGTGGTCGATCACCGTCGCGTGCAGCGGGAAGATACGCTCGACGCCCACGCCGAAGCTAACCTTGCGGACGGTCACCGTCTCGCGGACGCCGCCGTGCTTGCGGGCGATGCAGATGCCCTCAAATGCCTGAAGGCGTTCCTTGTTGCCTTCTTTAATGCGTACGTGGACGCGAAGCGTGTCGCCCGGCTGAAAAACCGGAACGGTCTCTTTCATTTGTGTCTTTTCGACATTATCTAGTCTGTTCATTTTCTATTTCGGCCAGAGGTCAGCGGCCGGGCCGCTCACATTTCACCATTTTCTCCTGTTAAAAGATCAATACGATTTAGTTTCGTTTTCTCGAGCGCCTTCTCGAAGCGCCATTTTTCAATTTCGGCATGATTGCCGTTTAGTAAAACCTCGGGCACCGTGTACCCGCGAAAATCTGCCGGCCGCGTATAGTGCGGGCAATCGAGCAGGCCGCCGCTGAATGAATCATTCTCGGCCGACGTGTCACTGCCCAGTGCACCGGGCAAAAGCCTGACGATGGCGTCCGCGATCACGATCGCCGCCGGTTCGCCGCCCGACAGGACGTAATCGCCTATCGATATCTCGTCGGTCACGAGCAGGTCGTTGACGCGTTCGTCGACGCCCTCATACCGTCCGCAGATCATAACGATATGTTCCGCATCGGCCGCAAACTCCTTTGCCGCCGCCTGCTTGAACGGTTTGCCCTGCGGCGAAAGCAGCACGACACGCGTTCCGGCCGGGTAAGCGTCGCGGTCACTGGTCCCGATCAAATTTTCAATCGCGGCAAAGATCGGTTCCGGCTTCAGGACCATCCCGTCACCGCCGCCGAACGGACGGTCATCGACCATCTTGTGCTTATCGGCCGCATATTCACGAATGTCGTGAACATTGATCTCGACTATCCCGGCCAGCTTGGCCCGGCGGATAATGCCGAAATCAAAAACTTGTCCAAAAAACTCAGGGAAAATTGTCAGTACATCAATTTTCACCTAAAACTCCAACAGTCCGTCCGGCGGGTCGATCCGGATCAGCTTATTTTCAATATCCACCTCGGGGCAGATGGCCTCGGCGAACGGTATCAAATGGTCCTTTTCGCCGGCTTTGACAACGAGTATCTCGGTGCCGCCATTTCGCATGAGCTCCGTCACGATGCCGACCTCCGAACCGTCAAGCGTCTCGACCCGGCATCCTTGAAGCTGCCAATCGTAAAACTCGCCCTCGTCGAGCTCGACTGCCTCAAACTCACGCACGCAGATCTCAAAATTCCGCAGAGATTCGGACTTTTCAACGGTGTCGTAACCCACAAACCTGAGGATCACTCGGCCGCCCTGAAACCAGAAATCACTGAGCGTCAGCTCGGTCGTTGCCCCGTCGGGGCCGACCGCCGTCACATTGTCAACCTCACCGAACCGCTCCGGAAAATCCGTCAGAAGGTCAGCGACCAGTTCGCCCTTGAGGCCGCGGGTCTTGACGATCTTGGCGATTGCGACGAGTTCTTCCACACGAATCGATCTTCAGTCCGCCCGCGCTATGACCTGCCGGACGCGGCCGGCACGAAACGCGGTATCTACCGGCCTTAGTCCTCGAGCAGATCGAGCTGAAAACGCCTGCCGTGCTTTTGTCCCGCGACAAACAGAATGCTGCGGATCGCCTTGACCGTGCGGCCCTCGCGGCCGATCACGCGGCCCATATCATGGTCGGCAACCCGGACCTCGATACGCACGTTCTTGCCGTCTCCGCTTTCAGCAACCTCGACCGCGTCGGGTTCGCCGACGAGCGATCTGATAATTCTGTCAACAGCTTCTTTCATCGTAGTTAACCGAGTTTGCAGCGTTTAGCGAGCGAACAGGCCCAGGCCGCGACGCCCGCTCAAACACCGTAACTATTCAGCTGCGGCCGCAGGGTTGTTTTTGATCAGGCTCTTGACCGTATCGGTCGGCTGCGCGCCGACACCGATCCAGTACTGGATACGTTCGTGATTGAGCGTAACCTCAGCCGGGTTGATCATCGGATTGTACGTACCTACGTTTTCGAGGTACTTACCGTCACGCTTTGACCGCTTTTCCTTAACCACCAGGCGGTAAAAGGGTTTTCCCTTGGCGCCCATTCTCATTAAACTGATTGCTAACATAATTTTGTAATTCGTTCGATGTTGGTCGATCGATGTTCGCCGCGTCTTGCCCAATGGCAACAACTGACTAACGACGACCTGCCAACTATCTCCGTTTCTTGTGCCTTTTTTTCTTCTTTATTCGCCTTGATAACGAATCTGTCGAATCGTCATCGTCATGATCTATCGCCGAACCGCCGCCCAGCATCCCGAGCGGATTTCCGCCGCCGCCTAAAAGTCCGCCCAGGCCGCCCGCGAGTCCGCCGGCCATCTTTCGGCCCAAACCGCCGAACAGTCCGCCGCGGTTCATCTGGGCCATCATCTTTTTCATCTGCTCGTACTGACGGAGCAGTTGATTGACCTCGGCGATCGTCGAACCCGAACCGCCCGCGATACGCGTTTTGCGGCTCGCGTCGATCACCTTGTGATTGTTACGCTCGTAACGCGTCATCGAATCAATGATCGCCTCGGTGCGCTTCATCTGATGATCGACAACCGCAGACTGTTCGTCCGTGATCTGCAGCCCACCGGTCATTTGCTCGGGCAGCATCTTCATCAGCTTGGACATCGAGCCGAGTTTTTTGAACTGTCCGAGCTGGTTTCGAAAATCTTCGAGCGAAAACTGGTTGCTCGTCATCTTGCGCAGCTGTTCCTGCGCTTCTTCTTCGTTTATCTTGCCCTGAACCTCTTCGATCAGGCTCAGAACATCGCCCATCCCAAGTATTCGCTGGGCGATACGATCCGGATAGAAAGGCTCGATAGCGTCGTACTTTTCGCCGACACCGACGAACTTGACCGGCTGGCCGATGACCTGTTTGATCGAGAGGGCAGCACCGCCGCGAGCGTCGCCGTCCATTTTGGTCAAAACGACACCCGTTATGCCGACGCGTTCGTGAAAGACCTCAGCCGAACGGACCGCGTCCTGGCCTGTCATCGCATCGGCGACAAAGAGCACCTCGACTGGCTTGGTCTCGGCCTTGATCTGCTCGAGTTCGACCATCAACTCGTCGTCGATGTGCAAACGGCCGGCGGTATCGATCATCAGGGTATCGAAACCATACTCGACCGCGTGGTTCATGGCACCGCGGACGATCGTCATCGGATCGTTGGTGTCCTTGGCCTCAAATACCGCAACGTTTACGGCGTTGGCGACGACCTTAAGCTGCTCACGGGCCGCGGGACGGTACACGTCGACCGAAACGAGCAGCGGCTTGCGTTCCTGATTGTCAGCGAGCCAGCGTGAGATCTTGCCGGTCGAGGTCGTCTTACCCGAACCCTGCAGGCCGACGATCATCACGACATTGGGTGTCGCCTTGGTAAACACCAGCCGCGACGAAGTGCCGCCCATCAGCGTCGAAAGCTCGTCATAGACGATCTTGACGACCTGTTCGTGCGGTTTCAGTCCGTTCCAGACCTCTTCGCCTTCGGCCTTGACGCGAACCGACTCGACAAAATCCTTAGCGACCTTGTAGTTGACGTCTGCCTCGAGCAACGCCATCCGGATCTCGCGCAGGGCCGCATCAACGTGCTCGGGCGTCAATTTGCCCTGACCACGCAGATTTCGCAGCGTCAGCTTAAGTTTGTCGGACAGCGATTCGAACATATAGACACACTTCGGCCACAAGAGTCGAAACTATAAATACTACGGGTTCAGAGCGGAAGTGTCAAGAAATACGGGCACTTAAAGCACCCGGTCGATGGCCGCGAGGACGGCCGCAGGGGCGACATTGAGGATGCATTTGGGCTCGCCAAAGACCCGGCACTCGTAACCGGGGCAGGGCTGACACGGCATCGGGTCAAACACGATCTCGTTCGGGGCTTCGGTCCACGGATGCCAGTGGTTGCGGTTCGACGACCCGAATACCACAACACTCGGTGTACCTACCGCCGCGGCCATGTGGGCGATGCCGCTGTCATTGCCGACAAAAATGCGGGACCTCGAGGCCAGAGCGGTGATCTCCGGCAGCGTCAGGTCGTCAAACATAATTATTGGGACCGCTGAAATTGCCGTAAGTTTTTTCAGGATCCCGGCCTCGTGTTTCGCGCCGACAGCGACCGGCCGGATGCCGCGTTCGGTCAGGTGCCGGGCAACCTCGGCAAAATTTTCGGCAGCCCATTGCTTTGATTCAAAAGCGGCAGCCGGGTGAATGAGTCCGATCGTGGGCTCATCGCCTGTGGACAGATGCCGACGCGACCGAAATTTAGCTTCAAGCGACACGAGTGCGGCGTCAGTAACGACCAAACGGCTTTTCGGCCGGTCACCGACCGGTATGCCGGCAAAGCCGATGACCGCCAACTGCTGTTCAGCAGAGTGCATCTCGGCACGGCCCCAGAAATCAGCCGCCGACGAATATAGGTGATCGTAAAGACGCGGATATCGGTAATGCGACAGCCCGACCCGATGTTTGGCACCCGACGCCCGCACGAATATCGAGCTGGTCGTGCCGCCATGCAAATTGATCGCAACATCGTATCGGCGACTGCGTAAGTATCTGGCTGCCCTGAGTTTAGCGGCATTTCCACTTTCGACGGAAACGACATTTACATCATCAAATCCGTCCAGTACGGGGGCGACCCAATCCTCGAGCAAAATGTCGATCTCCGCCTGCGGCAGAGCCCGGAGCAAGGCGATCAGCGATGGCGTAGCAAGGACCGTATCGCCGATGGATCGCAGCCTGACCACAAGCACGCGGCGGACGTTTGGCCAATCGATATTTCTAATCTCGTTCGTCAATGGCTGGTACCGTCCCGAACAACATCGGCATTGCCGAGTGCGAAACTCTCGATAGTTTTCCAAACGTCTCCATCCGTTTGCTCGATGAATGATATCTCGTCGAATGTGTGCGAAAACGGCTTGACGTGCGATGTCGCCAGCTCGAATATCTCATCGCTGCATTTGCCGTTTCGCGGGTGTATCAGGGTAATATGCGGGTCGTGTTTTCGGACCGTCGGGTCCAGCAGATACGCTCTTAGATCATCAAAGCCGGCAGTCGGCCCCGACGAAGGCAGAAAGAGCATATTACCCTCACGAACCGGGGAACCAAACCCGAGAGTAACAGGATCAGGCGGCTGTGAGCGCAGTTTTGCCGTCAGACGGTCCCAATCATGGACTTCGTCTTCGCGACACAACGTGACATGGCTGGCGATCAACCGCGCCTGTTCCGGGTTGAACTTGGCCCGAATGTCATCGATCGGGAAGCGGCCCCGAAGAAAAAGCGTGGCCTGCCTGCGAGTCGGCCGGCTTGTCATTTTTCAACTGTGGCCTCGTCAACAAGCATCACGGGAATGCTGTCCCGGATCGGATAAACCAATGAGCACTCAGGGTTTAGACATTTCAACCGGGTCTCTTCGGCATTGATCTCGAGTTCGGATTTACACTTTGGACAGCGCAGTATCTCTAACAATTCGGGGCTTACGGCCATATTATCTATCTCCAAATATCTCTTATCTTAATACGACAGAAACGTAAATAGAAAGGACGGACCGATCAGGCAGATCGATCCGTCCCGGGTTAGTTTCCGATCAGCGACTGACTAAGCGGCGTCGGTCTTGGTGCCGCACTCAGGGCAGAACTTTGCGCCGGGAGCCAGTTCGAACTGGCAGCTTGTGCACTTGGCCTTTTCCTGAGACGACCCGCATTCGGAACAGAATTTGGCACCTTCGCGAAGTTCGGCACCGCACTTAACGCACGGAACTTTGGCGACTTCCATCTTGCTGCCGCAATCCGAGCAGAACTTGACGCCGGCCGCATTTGGCTTACCGCAGCTCGGACATGGAACGGTCGCCGCCGCTGGTGCCGGGGGCTGAGCTCCGCCAACGGCCCCGCCGGCCTGCTGTCCGAATACGTTTGCCATCTGTCCGCCGACCGCAAAGCCGGCACCTAACCCGGCTCCGAGACCCGCACCGCCGCCTTCATTCTGAGCGGCATCGCGGAGAGCGTCGGCAGCCTGAAATTGCATATACGTCTGAGCGTCGCCGAGGGCCCCCATCGATGCACGCTTGTCCATCGCGGCTTCGACTTCGGGCGGAAGGCTGACGTTCTCGACGTAAAACTTGGTCACCTCGAGACCGTAGCTGCTGAAATCTTCGTTGATCTTGCCGCGGATCGTATCGCCGATCTCCTTGTATTGAGCGGCCAGGTCGAGAGCCGGGATCTTAAGCTCGCCGAGGGCGTCCGAAAACTCTGTAACGATCGCGCGCTTGAGCTGGCCGTCGATATCGTCGGTTTGAAAATGCGCGTTGGTGCCGGCGATCTGCTTGATAAATTCGCTCGGATCGGCCACGCGGAGGCTGTACGCTCCGAATGCACGCAGGCGAACGATGCCAAAATCGGCGTCACGGAGCATCACCGGATTGGACGTGCCCCATTTCATATCCGTGAACTGTTTCGTATTAACGAAATAGACCTCCGACTTGATCGGAGAATTAAAACCGTATTTCCAGGCTCCCAACTTGGACAGAATCGGCGTATTGCCGCCTTCGACGGTGTAGCGGCCGGGAGTAAATACATCGGCGACCTGGCCCTCAAAAACAAAGACCGCGGCCTGCGATTCGCGAACGATAAGTTGCGCTCCGTTCTTGATCTCCTGTCCGGCGACCGGAAAGCGGTAAACGAGCGTCGATTGTGACTCGTCGAGCCACTCGATGACTTCAATAAACTGGTTTAATGCCTCTTGTTTGATCTTGTCAAAAATGCTCATCAATAAATCTCCTTGTCAGAACTCTTAACGATAAAATATGACACAAAGTTGCCGGAATTGGAAGTTTTTTGTGTCGGCCGAGGGCACTGAAATGGGCTCAATCGACGGGTGACCGGCGGATCTTGCCGCTGACCCAAATAACGGCGATCATCGCCGTTCCGCCGGCGATATCGAGCCAAACGTCGTTGATGCTGCCGGTTCGGGTCGTGTCGAAGCTCTGGTTGAACTCGTCTAGTGATGCGATCACGGCAACAAGCAGTATGGGCCATATCAGCCTTAGCCTTGCGTTTGCGAGCGCCCGGTAGGCCAGCAACGCAAGCACCGCATACTCGGTAAAATGTGCACATTTGCGAATGAACGCGTGATAGAGCGTGATCGTCTCGGCCGATGCCGAAGGAAAAAGGAACTCAAGCAGCGGACGGATGAACCTCGAAGTCTCGTCCATCGACCCCTGACCGCTCGACATATAAAAGATAACGCCGATCCAAACGACAAGAGACGCAATAGCGATACTGCTGCTGCGTCCCCTGTTTTTATTGATGCTACTGCTCAATTATCAGCTGTGAGTTTCAAAACGAAGTCGAGACAGAGAAACTGCCGCCGGCGATCATCAGTATCATACCGAGGATCATTAGGCCCAACTGCATCCAGCCTTCTTTTTTGACAAAGCAAAATATCAATCCTGCGATCCAGGAAAAGAAAAAGATCAAGACCGCCCAAAGTGCTCCGCCGCTCTTAAATGCAACGACCATTAACCAGACCCAACCAACTACCAACAGAAGTAATCCCAAAAGACCAAGTATCGCCATATTGTCCTCCAATTTTTGATGGTAAAGCTCTTGAAAACAGCGGCATAAAAGAGCGTATGCCGAAAAGTAAAGATCGGCTGTATTCTACAATGGTATTTTGTGATTAACAACCCGGCCGTAAAGACACAAAAAACCGGGCGACGCGATCGTGCCCGGCCTTTATTTGCTATTGAACTGTAAAAATACGCTATGCGGCAGCGGCCCCGCTTACAACTTCAATAATTTCCTTGGTGATCGCCGCCTGCCTGATACGGTTCATATTCAAGGTCAAAGAATCGATCAACTCGCCCGCATTCTTGGACGCCGAGTCCATCGCGGTCATTCGCGAGCCCTGTTCTGAGGCCACTGATTCGATCATCCCGCGGTAGATCTGTGTCTCTACCTGCTTCGGCAGCAGTTTACCGAAGATCTCTGAGATCGGCTGCTCATAGATGTATTCGGCCTGAGCGGCTCCGTCGGTGCCCTCTGATTCGGCTCTCGGTATGGGCAGAAGCTGCTCGATAACGGGCTTTTGCGACAGGACCGTCTTGAATTCGGTAAAAACGATGAAAACCTTGTCGATCGTCTCGTCCTCGACAAAGGTCTTGATCACCTTTTCGGCGATCTCGAGGGCGTCCTGCAGTTTGACCTGGCCGGAGCCCGTCAAACCGATGTATTCGTCGGCGAATACAACGTCGCGGCGCTTGAAGAAGTCGCGGCCCTTGCGGCCGACGGCGACCATCTCGGTGGTCTTGCCGTTGTGCTCCTTCAGAAAAGCCTGCGTCGCCTTGATGACATTAGCGTTGAATGCACCCGCGAGCCCCTTGTCGGCGCTGATCAGGACGATAAGATATTTGTCGTCGCCGCGAGCGTCGAGCAGCGGATGCGAAAATTCGTCTGCCACCTTCGCGCTCAGGCCTCCGAGCACCTCAGACATCTTGCCGGCGAACGGACGCGACGATGTTACGCGGTCCTGTGCACGCTTGAGCTTGGCCGCGGCGACCATCTTCATCGCCTTGGTGATCTGCTGAGTATTTTTGACCGACTTGATGCGTCGGCGCATATCCAAAAGACTTGCCATTATTTTAGTGAAAAGTGTCTGGTGACGAGCGGCCGGCAAATGTCGGGCCGCCCGTTACCGTTCACTGTTTACGCTGCCGCTGAAGCAGCTGCTTCCCAGCGGGTCGCCTTGAAATCCTCGATCGCTTCCTTCATCGCCGCCTTCAGATCGTCATCGATCGAGCGTTTTTCACGCATCGTGTTGAGGACGGCCGGGTGGGCTTCCTTGGCGAATTTGGTCAGTTCTTCTTCAAACCGCTTGAGGTCGGTGACCTCAACATCGTCGGCCATTCCGTTGGTCACGGCCCAGATGATGAGGACCTGCTCGACCACTTCCATCGGACGATACTGCGGCTGTTTGAGGATCTCGGTCAGACGACGGCCGCGTTCGAGCTGGGCCTGGGTCGATTTGTCGAGGTCCGAGCCGAACTGGGCGAACGCCGCCAGCTCACGAAACTGTGCAAGGTCGATACGCAGCGTACCGGCGACCTGCTTCATGGCCTTGATCTGTGCCGAACCGCCCACACGCGAGACCGAGTTACCCACGTTGATTGCGGGACGCACGCCCGAGTTAAAGAGGTCCGACTCGAGGAAGATCTGGCCGTCGGTGATCGAGATCACGTTGGTCGGAATGTACGCCGAGATGTCGCCGGCCTGGGTCTCGATGATCGGGAGGCTGGTCAGCGATCCGCCGCCCTGCTTGTCCGACATCTTAGCGGCACGCTCGAGAAGGCGTGAGTGCAAATAGAAAACGTCGCCCGGATACGCTTCGCGGCCCGGAGGACGGCGGAGCAGGAGCGAGATCTCGCGGTACGCGGCGGCCTGTTTTGAAAGATCGTCGTAGATCGTCAGGGCGTGGCGGCCGTTGTCGCGGAAATATTCGCCCATCGCGCAGCCCGAATACGGTGCCAGGAACTGCATGGCCGCCGGGTCTGACGCGGTCGCCGAAACGATGATCGTATAGTCCATCGCTCCGTACTCTTCGAGCTTTTGGCGAACCTGTGCGACGGTCGACTGTTTCTGGCCGATCGCGACGTAGATACAGATCACGTCCTTGCCCTTCTGGTTGATGATCGTGTCGATCGCGACGGCGGTCTTGCCGGTCTGGCGGTCGCCGATGATCAGCTCACGCTGGCCGCGGCCGATCGGCACCATCGAGTCGATAGCTTTCAAACCGGTCTGGAGCGGTTCCTTAACGGGCTGACGGTCAATGATGCCCGGAGCGATACGCTCGATCGGAAAGTACGTGTCGGTCACGATATCGCCGGCTTCATCGATCGGGTTGCCAAGGGCGTCGACCACACGGCCGATCATCGCGTCGCCTACCGGCACGCTCATAATGCGTTTGGTACGCTTGGCTTCGTCGCCCTCTTTGATCTTCTGAAAATCGCCAAAGAGCACGCAGCCGACCTTGTCTTCCTCAAGGTTCAGCGCGAGGCCGCGGACGCCATGCGGAAATTCGAGCAGCTCGCCGGCCATTACCTTTTCGAGGCCATAGATCTCGGCGATACCGTCACCGACCTTGATGACCGTGCCGACCTCGTTAACGGTCATGCTTGCGTCAAAATTCTCGATCTGAGCACGAATGATCTCGTTGATTTCGTTTGCTTTAATTGCTTCCATAGTAATTGTATGTGGTTCGATGCCGATCGGCGGCCGCGGTTCTTGTCAGCGGCGAACGTCCGGCCCATCGCTATCCGCCAATAAGTTGTTCTTTAAGAGTATCTAATTTCGTTCGGACCGAACCGTCATAAACCGTTGACCCGATGCGGGTTACGACCCCGCCGATAATATCGCTGTTGGTAATGAATTTAATATTGACCTTTTTTCCGGTCAGTTTTTCGAGATTTGCCTGAAACGCCGCACGTTCGCTCTCGGGCAGCTCGCGGGCCGACGTGATCTCGGCCGAAACGACGCCTTTGCGTTCCTCGAGGACCGACGCAAAACGGTCATGGATCTCGCCGATCTCGTTTATGCGGTCGTTTCTGAGCAGGATACGCAGAAAATTGGCGGTCGTCTTCGAGGGCCGCGATTTCGCCAAAAGCTCTTCGAGCAGCTTTTCCTTATTGACGTGCGAGATCGCCGGATTGCTGAAAACATTGGCCAGGTCCGGATTTTCGTTAAATATCCGGTGCCATCCGGCAAGTTCGGACTTGACGGTGTCAACGTCACCGGTCTGCAGGACGACGTCCGCAAGAGCGGCTGAATAGCGGCGGGCGACTGTTTCTGTACTCATGTTAGTTTAGCCCTCCGATCTCCTGGATATTTGCCTTGACGAGGCGGGCGTCGCTCTGGCCGTCGATCTGCGACCGCAGCTTTTCCTCTGCCAGGCGAATGCTCTCCTCGGCCGAAAACCGGCGAAGTTCGGCACGCGACTGGTTGGCCAGACGGGCTATCTCGGCCTCGGTCTGCTGGCGGAGACGATCGATCTCGGCCTGGGTGTGCTCGGCGAGCCTTTGCTTTTCGGCCTCGGCCTCGGCCTTCGCCTTGGAGATAATGCCTTCTTTCTCGGTCTCGAGCTGTGCGAGTTTCGCTTCGGCTGCGGTCAGTTTGGCAAGTGCCTCTTTCTTTTCCTCTTCGGCCTTGATCAGTTCGGCCCGGATCGCCTCGCGTTTTGCCTTAAAGGCGTCGCCAAGCGGCTTTTTGAGCAGATAGACGCCGATCGCGGCGAAGATAAAGAGGTTTAGAAACTTCCAGGCCTCAAAACCGGGAATATTGAACCACTCGTTATAAAAGTGCTTGAACGCTTCCCACGAGCCGCCGGAACTACCCGCAGCGGCACCCGAGAAGAACAAGATAACGTTGCTAATGAACAAGAGCATATAATCCTACGCCTTTAAGATATTGGCTGCGATCGAATCGGCGATCTTTTCGGCATCCGCGGCAAGCGTCTTTCGGGTCTCGGCGGCCTGCTTTTCGACCTCGGCCTTGCCGGCGTCAAATTTCTCGGCGACCTCGGCCTTGACGCGGCTGACCTTTTCTTCGCGGTCGGCGGCGGCCTCTTTCTGTTCCTTTTCGATCAGCTCATAGCCCTTCGAGCGTGTCTCGAGCATCTCGCGTGTGTAGAGCGATTCCTTTTCGGCCGCATCGCGAAGGATCGGGCCGGCTTCGCCGCCCTCGACGCCCTTGAATTTGTCGCGGGTCGCAAGTACGCGATTGATCGGCTTGAACAAGGTGCGGTTCAAGACCCAGATCATGATCAGGATCAACGCGATATGGATGAAGATCGTACCGTCCGGGAAGAGCTGTATACTTTCGGCAAACGCCAGGAAATGCATAAACTTATTTGACCAATAACACTGTATTAAAAAGGCGAAAAGCGCCCGATTCTCAAAAGATATAAGAGTATCACGCGCCCTTTTTAAGGGTCAAGGACACTCTAAACGGCGCGACACGGCGCATCACGGCCGCCGGAACCAGCCTCGGCCTCCCGGAAAGCGCATTCATAGGGCGGATCGACGATCCGGCCAAAAGCAAATTGACGCTTTTCCTGATCAAACCTCGAAAACCGCGTTGACGCGATCACTGAGGGCAGTTGTTGCGGCAGATCCCGGACAGGGCCCGAACGCGGTATTTCGGGCTTGACTTTGTGTTTCATCAATGCAACACTTATTCTATTATGATAAACGAAAACATCACGGAAGTAAGTTGGAAGGTGCTGCCGAGAGGCGACGCCGCGAGGTGGTCGGGGATGTATGTGACGCTGAACCCGATCGGGAAAATAGCATTGAGCCGGACGACGCATCAGCGGCTCGGTTCGCCCGAGGCGGTGCTGATCGCGTATGACGTGCTGAACCTCAAGCTGGCCCTGCGGCCCGCGGCTCTCGACACACCGAACGCGTATCCGATCAGGAAGTACGGCACGTGCGGCGGCCGCATCATCAGGGCGTACCGGCTGATCTCGGAGTTCGGCATCAGGCCGCGTGAGACGGTCGAGTTTGAAACGCCGGTCATCGACGGCGAGGGGCACCTAATACTCGATCTGCAAAAACTGAGGCTTTCGCCGCGGGCCGAGGGCTGGAAGAAAAGGTCGAGGGTTGCGTAGAGCCGCCGCAACTGTGTTAACGTCACTTGGGACCGAAGGATGCCGCACCTATGACGCCGCCGAACGAAAAACCTGACAAGGTCCGTGCCGAGAGAAACCGGACCATCGTGCTCGACGCGGCGGACGCCGACCGATATCGCGGGTCGCTCCTGTTCGAGGGTGACGCGGCGGTGAAAGGCGGAGCCGAAGGAAAGGTCATCTGCGGCGACGCCTTTGCGGTGCTGAAAGAACTGCCCGCGGCAAGCGTGGACCTGCTGTTCGCCGATCCGCCGTACAACCTGACGAAGGATTTCGGGTCGGCGAAATTTCGGGAAAAATCGCTCGATGATTACGAGCTCTGGCTCGACTCATGGATCGGGCCCTGCGTTCGGCTTTTGAAACCGGCCGCCTCGGTCTATATCTGCGGCGATTGGCGTTCGGCGGCGGCGATACAGCGGGCCGGTTCGAAACACTTCAAACTGCGCAACCGCATCACGTGGGAACGCGAAAAAGGCCGCGGTGCCAAGGCCAACTGGAAGAACTCGGCCGAGGACATCTGGTACTTTACAGTGTCCGATGAATATACGTTCAATATAGACGCCGTGAAGCAGCGCCGCCGCGTCATCGCACCGTACCGCGAGAACGGCCGGCCCAAGGACTGGCAGGAAACGCCCGCTGGCAACTTTCGCGACACGCATCCGTCAAATATCTGGACCGACATTAGCGTGCCTTTCTGGTCGATGCCCGAAAACACCGACCACCCGACGCAGAAACCCGAAAAGCTGCTCGCCAAGATCATCCTGGCCAGCACCGAGCCCGGCGATCTCGTACTCGACCCTTTTGCCGGCAGCGGCACGACGGCCGTCACCGCCAAAAAGCTCGGGCGCCGCTTCGTGGCGATCGAGTCCGACGAAAAGTACTGCCTGCTCGCCCAGAAACGCCTCGAAACGGCCGAGTCCGACGCGGCGATCCAGGGCCTCGCCGACGGCGTCTTCTGGGACCGCAACGCCGGCCCGTCCCTGCGCTCTAAGTAAGCTCTGTGGCAGAATGTTCTTATGAAAGTGGCAACGTGGAATGTTAATTCGATCAGGCTGAGGCTCGAGCAGGTCCTGGAGTGGACGGCCGCGACCGGGACGGACGTCGTCTGCCTGCAGGAAACAAAGGTCGTTGACGAAGATTTTCCGGTCAGCGAGATCGCCGCCGCCGGTTATCAGGTCGCCTTTTTCGGCGAAAAATCGTACAACGGCGTCGCGATCATATCCAAACACGAGATCACGGACGTGCAAAAGGGCTTTCCCGAGGACGCGCCCGATGCCCCCAAACGCCTGATCGCCGCGACCGTCAACGGCGTGCGCATCGTCAACACCTATATCCCGAACGGGACCGAGCTGTGGACCGAGAAATTTACCTTCAAACTGGACTGGCTGCACCGTCTGAGGCGAATGTTCGACGATGAATGCAGCCTTGATTCGAACGTGCTGCTGTGCGGCGATTTTAACGTCGCCCCGGACGAACTCGACGTCTGGAGCGTGCCGCAGTGGCAGGGGAAACTGCACTTTTCCAAGCCCGAACGGGCCGCGATGCACCACGTCAAACAGTGGGGCTTTGTCGACGCGTTTCGCCATAAGAACGGCGACGCGCAGGAGTTTTCGTGGTGGAATTACCGCGAGGGTGCGTGGCAGCGGAATCAGGGCCTGCGGATCGATCACATCTGGGTCTCGCCGCCGCTCGCCGAAAAATGTACCGGCTGCTGGATCGATAAGGCTCCACGCGGCCAGGAACGCCCGTCGGACCACACGCCGGTGGTCGCGGATTTTGCGATCTGACCGGAACGGCACACAATGAGATCATATATTTTCACGATCACGGCCGTCTTGTTTGCTTGCTGTGCTGCCGCGGCGGCGCAGACGCCCGAGGCCGTACTGTCAGGCCCGAAGGCCGTGCGGGCGCTCGACTTTATCCGCTCGGTCGAGGCCGAGACCATCGCCGAACAGATCAAGACCTGCGAAATACCGGCCCCGCCCTTTAAGGAACAGGAGCGTGCCGCGTTTTACAAACAGCGGTTTACCGAGCTCGGGCTCAAGAACGTCCGCATCGACCGCGAGGGCAGCGTCATCGGCGAACGCCCCGGCACCGGCAGCGGCCGTACGCTTGCGCTCGCGGCCCATCTCGACACTGTTTTCCCCGAGGGCACCGACGTTACCGTCAAGCGCGACGGCTCGGTGCTGACCGGGCCGGGTATCGGCGACAACTGCCGCGGCCTGGCCGTGATGTTGGCCGTCATACGCGCACTGGACGACGCGCGGATCGAGACCGGCAGCTCGATCGTTTTTGTCGCAAATGTCGGCGAAGAGGGCCTCGGCAACCTGCGCGGTACGCGGCACCTTTTGACCGAGGAGATGCCCGGCCGGATAACCGATTTTATAGGCATCGACGCACAGGGTTTCGATCTGGTCGAGCGTGAGATCGGCAGCAATCGCTACCGCGTGACGTTCAGCGGGCCGGGCGGGCACAGCTTTATCGATTTTGGCCGCTCGAGCGCGATACATGCCCTCGGCCGGGCGATCGATAAGATATCGCTTCTGCGGCCGCCGGCGTCGCCCAAAACGACCTTTAACGTCGGGCGGATAGAGGGCGGCACGACCGTCAATTCGATCGCCCAGACGGCATCGATGGAGGTTGACCTTCGCTCGGTCAGCGGTGCCGAATTGGCAAAGATCGATGCCGACTTCAGACGTGCGGTCGCCGACGCTCTGGCCGAAGAGAACGCCGGACGCAGCGGCGGCTTTCAGCTGTCGGTCGATATCAAGCTGATCGGCGAACGGCCCGTCGGCCGCCAGGCACCTGACGCCCCGATCATCCGGACGATCCTCGCTGCTGACCGGGCACTCGGCGTTAAGTCCAATTTGACGGCGAGCAGCACCGATTCAGGAATGCCGAACAAGCTCGGCATCCCGGCCGTCACGATCGGCAGCGGCGGACGCTGGCTCGGGTCACATTCGGTGACCGAGAGCTTTGACATGACCGACAGTTACCGCGGCTCACAGCGCGTCCTCGCCGCGGTGCTCGCGGTCGCCGGGGCGAAGTAACCGGCCGTGTCCGACGGGCGCAAATAAATGTTGCCCGTCGGCGGAAACAAAGTTACTATCAGTTGCGTAAGATTCCAGTCTTTATCTTTAAACTTTTTGCAGAGAGACCGGCTCGGCCGGCAATATGCCGGATGGTCTTGTGTCGAGCCTGATGCGCCGCATAGCGTTATCGCGGGCAATGGCCGGCATCGTTCGTGCCGACAATTTTGATTATTCACCAACCCAGGAGAGTCACGTTAATGAGAAGTTCCAAGCTGAGTTTGCTTTTACTATTTGTTTGCCTGACGGCGGCCGCTCTGGTCGTCAACGCTCAGGACCCGCCGCCCGAAACGCCGACGCCCGGCGGAGCCAGGCCGGGTGCCGGCGGGCCGCCCTCGACCGATCCGCAGCCCTATGACAAGGTGATCACCAAGGACGCCAAGACCAAAAAGGGTGTTTTCGCGGTACATCAGGTCAAGGACAAATTTTATTACGAGATACCCAAGAGCGAATTTGGCAAAGAATATCTCTGGGTCGCTCAGATCGCCAAAACGACGGTCGGCGTCGGATACGGCGGCCAGGCGCTCGGCAACCGCGTCGTCCGCTGGGAACTGATCGACAACAAGGTCCATCTGCGAAACCGCAACTACAGCGTCATCGCCGACCCCAAGACACCGATCTCGGAGGCGGTACAGGCGTCAAATAACGACTCGATCCTGATGACCTTTAACGTCGCGGCCTGGGGCCCGAATAACGACACGGCCGTGATCGAGGTGACCCGTTTGTTCAACACCGACGTATTTGAGTTCAGCGCCCGTCAGCGTTTGAACGCGACGGCGCTCGATACGGCACGGTCATTTATCGAACGGATCACGCCGTACCCGACCAATATCGAGGCCGAATCGTCGATGACCTATACGCGTGCGGCCACACCCGCGGGTGCTCCCGGCGGCGGTGGCGGCGGCTTTACGCAGCAGTCGGGTATGAACCCCGGCAGTGCGACCGTCGTGCTCCATCACAGTATGGTCAAGCTGCCCGAAAACCCGATGATGCCGCGACTGTTTGACGAGCGTGTCGGTTATTTTTCGCAGACGCAGATCGACTATGGCCGCGAAGAGCACAAGGCTCCCGAGACGACCTATATCCGCCGCTGGCGCCTTGAAAAGAAAGACCCGAATGCCGAACTTTCGGAACCGGTCAAGCCGATCGTCTATTACATCGACTCGGCAACGCCGACCAAGTGGATACCCTTTATGATCAAGGGCGTCGAGAAATGGCAAAAGGCGTTTGAGGCCGCGGGCTTTAAGAACGCGATCATCGCCAAGCGGGCTCCGACCAAAAAGGAAGATCCCGATTTTGCCGCCGAGGACGCACGCTATTCGGTCATCCGCTGGCTGCCCTCGACGATCGAGAACGCCTCGGGCCCGCACGTCGCCGACCCGCGAACCGGCGAGATCCTCGAATCGGACATTCAGTTCTATCACAACATCATGAACCTCCAGCGTTCATGGTACTTTCTGCAGGTTGGCGCTCTCGACAAGCGTGCCCAGAGGCTGCCGATGCCCGACGACCTGATGGGAACGCTGCTCGAGTACGTCGTGGCGCATGAGGTCGGACATACGCTCGGTTTTCAGCACAATATGAAGGCCAGCTCGACCTATCCGCAGGACAAGGTCCGCGACCGCGAGTGGGTCCACAAGATGGGCCATACGCCGACGCTGATGGACTATTCACGCTTTAACTACGTCGCTCAGCCCGAGGACAACATCCGCGTCGAGGACCTCGTTCCCGGCATCGGGCCGTATGACGAATGGGCGACGATGTGGGGCTATAAGCCGATCCCCGGAGCCAAGACGCCCGACGCCGAAAAGGCCACGCTCGACCAGTGGGCACTGGCACAGGACGAAAAGCCGTGGCTGCGGTTTTCGACCGCGGGTTCGGCCGGCAGCGACCCGGGCGAACTGACCGAAGCGGTCGGTGACGCCGACGCGGTCAAGTCGAGCTCGCTCGGGCTGTTGAACCTAAAGCGCGTCGCGAAACTGCTCGTACCGGCGACCACCACCGAAAAAGGTATGCCGTATGACGACCTTGCCGAACTCTACGGCCGTATGCTCGGCCAGTGGACGCTCGAGATGAATCACGTGTCGGCCATCGTCGGTGGATTTAACTCGCAGCAAAAGCACATCGGGCAGAACGGCGTACGGTTTGAGATGGTGCCGCGTGCCCGTCAGGCCGAGGCGGTCAAGTTTCTCAATGAGAACGCCTTTGCGACGCCGATGTGGGCGATCGACAAGGACATCCTGCGGCGGATCGAGCCGGTCGGCGCGCTCAACCGCGTCCGCAACGCGCAGAACAGCGTGCTGAACAACCTTCTGTCCAGCTCGCGTTTCGCACGTCTGGTCGAACAGCAGGCACTGGACGGAAACGCAGCGTACCAGCCGGGAGATTTTCTGGCCGACGTTCGCAGCGGCGTCTGGGGCGAGCTGAGCGGGCCCAAGGTGTCGGTCGACGCGTATCGCCGCAACCTGCACCGTGCATACCTCGACATCGCCAACAATAAGCTGAACGCGCCGCCCGCGACCCTGCCTGCAGGACTGCCGGCGTCATTTGCGGCCAACTTCATCACCACCGGCGATGAAAAGGAGTTTTACCGTGCCGAGCTGCGTGCGATCAGTGCGGCGGCAAGTGCCGCTATCCCGCGGGCGGCCGACCGTGCGACGAAGGTCCACCTCGAGGCCGTTCGCGATCAGATCGGCAAGATACTCAATCCGGATCAGGCCGGCGGCTCGGCCGCGGGCGGTACGAACCGATTGGCTATCGAGCTGCTCGAGATGTACCTGAACCCGACCTCGTGCTGGCCCGACTACGTCATCAAACCGTAGTCGCCGGACGCGAATTTAAGGATAAGAAGGGCCGACGCTCATTGCCGTCGGCCTTTCTTTTTTTTCGGCCGCGGCCGAAAAACTTTGATCGTCGGCTGATCGGTATTGATCGATGGCACGCCGGTTGCTAAGGACACTTGCGAAGGTTACTACCAAAGGTTATCCAAACCGAGGCAACCAAGCTATATTTATTCGCAGGTCAAAGATGTCTAATTTTGAGACTTATAAAAAACAGGAAACCGTGCTGATATTGCTGAATATCGCGGTGCTGGCGGCCCTGTTCTTTGTCCATATCAGCTTTATTTCGCTGCTCGGCCGGCCCGGGTTTGTGCTGCTGCTGACGCTCGCGGTCCGCTTTTTGATACTGATCTTTGAGTTGCTGTGGGTACAGCGCCTCGATCAGGACAGCAGTCAGAGATCGATCGATACTCATGTCCATATCTCGATCGTGCTCAATGTCACGTTTGCGTTCGTCGCGGCGATATCGGGCGGGACCGCGGATAGTCACTACTCGGTCCTGATGATCATCCCGATACTCTCGGCGGCGTACCGCTTTTCGATCGTCCGCACGCTGATGGTTACCGGCGTGACCATCGTCCTTACTTTTCTCGAAGTATGGCTGTTCTTTCGGGCAAATCCGCCTGCCGACGTGAGCGAGTATTTTGAGGCCGCGACGGTATCGCTCGTCTTTTTGGTCGTCGCGATCGTCGTCTGGCTGCTGGTCGGCAATCTGCGCAACGAGGAAGAGAAGTTGGGCAGGAGCCTCGACGACCTGCGAAAACTGCAGGAAAAACTAGTCGCCGAGGAAAAACTCTCGGCCATCGGACAGCTTTCGAGTGCGATCGCACACGAGATACGCAATCCGGTAACGATGATCGCAAGCTCGCTAAAAATGGCCGAAAAACATGAGCCCGGTTCGGCGACGCGTCTGGAAATGTTCAACATCGCGACCGAGGAGGCCAAACGGCTCGAGACGCTCACGACCGATTTTCTGGCGTTTGCACGGACCAGACAACCGGAACGAAAACCCATCGCGGTCTATGACCTGCTCAACTATATTGCCGGCCTCGCCAAGGCCCGCGTGATCGAAAAAGAAATATCATTGCGGGTCGAATGTGACGAACAGCTCACTTGCGACATCGACGCGTCACAGATGCAGCAGGCTATCCTTAATCTGCTGACAAACGCGATAAACGCCTCGCCGCCTAATTCCCGCATCAAGCTCGGTGCGGCATCGCGGGACGCCGGCACTGTCATTTATGTCGAGAATATGGGGCCGGCGATAGCGGCGAACCTGGTCGAGCGCATCTTTGAGCCGTTTTTTACGAGCGGGGCTAACGGCACCGGACTCGGGCTGTCGATCGTCCGAAATATCGCACGGGCGCATGACGGCGAGGTAATTCTCGCGGCAAACGAACAAGACAATATTAGATTTGAGATAGTATTCTGAATCTTTCACGACGCACCGATCTATGGCACGCATTCTGATCATCGACGACGAGCCGAACATGAGGAGGATACTGACGCTTATTCTACAGGAAGACGGACACACCGTCGCCGAGGCCGCCGGCGTCACTCCGGCCCTCGAAATGCTGGCGACAGAGCGGTTTGATCTCGTTATCTCGGACAAAAAGATGCCGGACGGTGACGGTTTTGACGTGCTCAGTTACTGCCGCGAAAATGAACCGTCGCTGCCGGTCGTGATCCTGACCGCGGTCGCGACCGTCGAACTCGCGGTCGAGGCAATGCAGGCCGGCGCATTCGACTTTATCTCAAAACCCTTTGTGCCTGAGGTCGTGACGGCGGTCGCAAAACGGGCCACCGAACGCACAAAACTGCTTCGCGAAAACGTCGTCCTGCGTGAAGAGGCTCGGCGATACGCCTTTGCCGACGAAATACTCGGCCAAAGCAAGGCGATAATGGAGCTTAAACAAACGATCGCCAAGGTCGCCCCGACAAACGCAACCGTCCTGGTCACCGGCGAGACCGGCACCGGAAAGGAGTTGGTCGCGCGTGCGATACATAAGGGCAGCGCGCGTTCAAAGGAGACGTTTCTCGCCGTAAACTGTGCGGCCGTTTCGGAACAACTGCTGGAATCAGAGCTGTTTGGCCATGAAAAGGGCTCTTTCACCGGTGCCGATAAGCCGCGTCAAGGGTTATTTGAGGCGGCTCATAATGGCACGCTTTTTCTCGACGAGGCCGGCGAGATGTCGCTTGGTCTGCAGGCGAAACTGCTTCGCGTCCTGACCGACGGACAATTTTTGAGGGTCGGGGCCACCGTGCCGCGAACGGTGGATGTCCGCGTTATCGTCGCCACCCATCGGAGCCTGGCCGAACGCGTCCGGGATGGACTTTTTCGCGAGGACCTTTACTATCGACTGGCGGTGGTGCCGATCGAGATACCACCGCTCAGAGATCGTGGCGAGGACGTGCCGGAACTAGTCGATTTTTTGATCGGACAGATCTCGCGCGAGCTTAAGGTACCGCCCATGCCGATCAGTCCGGATGCACTGCAAAAACTCAGAATGTACAGCTTTCCCGGCAACGTCCGCGAACTGCGCAATTTGGTCGAGCGGGCCTGCATCCTCGCGTCAGGAACCGAGATAACCGCCAACGATCTCGTACTGTCAGGCGATCAGCTGTCCGGGGGCGACGGCCATCGCAACGATCTCGCACTGCCGCCGAATATGGATTTGCCAGATTTCATCGACTCGATCGAAGCGGACCAGATCCGAAGAGCCCTCGCCGAATCTAACGGGATTCAGGCCGAAGCGGCCAGGCGATTGGGCATTTCGCGAAGCGATATCGCCTATAAGATCAAAAAACACGCCATTTGATGATCTGTCGAAAAATTTCTACACCCGCACTCCGCTTGTATCAAAATTAATACACCGTCATCGGCGTCAGCCGGTATCTCACGCGGTAACTGTTGATATCACAACACTTATCGGCAACTATTTGTCCGGCATCACAATTGCATTTTTGAATTGCATCAGTAGTTACACTGGATCAATTCAAAGGAGAAATTGTGATCATGAATCATTCAAGTTTTAAGTTAGCGGCGGTCATCGCCGTATTTGTGCTTTCGATAGTCGCGGTCGGCTGTACCGCTGAAAATAAGACAGCGACCGCCAGCAGCACCGCCACGACGGCGGCCCCGGCCGGTGCCAAGACGCTGGAAAATCTCCAGACCGCTTTCGACGGTGAGAGCAATGCAAACGCCAAATATCTCGCCTTTGCAAAAAAGGCCGACGAAGAAGGTTACAAAAAGGTAGCCAGTCTGTTTCGTGCCGCGGCCAGGGCCGAGGAGATCCACAAGAATAATCACGCCGCGGTGATCAAGAAGATGGGCGGCGAGCCGAAGGCCGACATCAAGCCGGCTGAGGTCAAAACGACCGCCGAGAATCTGAAGGGCTCGATCGAGGGCGAAACCTACGAGCGGGACAAGATGTATACCGATTTTCTGGCCGAAGCACGCACCTCGGGCAACACCGACGCTCTGCGGACATTCAACTTTGCAAAAACGGCCGAGGGTGAGCACGCCAAACTCTACGCCGACGCGCTCGCAAATCTCGAGGCCTGGAAGGCCGACAAGGCGACATTCTTTGTCTGTTCTACCTGCGGATTTACCACCGCCGACGCCACGATCCAAAAATGTCCGGTGGATTTCACACCGAAAGAGAAGTTTGAGTCGATCAGCTAAATTTTCAAGGGGGCTGCTGCGGATGAATATTTCATAAATTCATACCTTCATCCGCAGCATAGACCTCAAGGAGTAAAGACAATGTTTCCACCAATTCCTAGTTGGGATGGCCTTCATCCGATCATTATCCATTTTCCGATCGCCCTTTTGCTGATCGCACCGATCATCATCATCATCGGGCTCTTTATGCCAAAGAACGGGCGAACGTTCTTCCTGTCAGCGTTTGTTTTGATGCTGATCGGCACCATCGCGACATTTATTGCGGTCTCGACCGGGAACGCGGCCGGCGAACTCGCCGAACATGTAAACAATGTCGAATCTGTTCTCGAGGAGCACGAGGAGCTTGCCGAAACGACGCGAACGGTCTTTGCTATCCTGACCGCGATCTTCGGCGTCATCGTATTTGCCCCGATGCTATTCAAAAAAGAGCTTTCGCGTGTGATAACGATACCGCTAAATCTTGCTTTCCTACTGTTTTACGGCTCAGGCGCGGTTCTGCTGATGAATACCGCGCACCAGGGCGGACGGCTCGTCCACGAGTTTGGGGTCCGGGCAGTGGTCTCATCGACAGCTCAAAACTCTCAGGGGACAGTGCCTGCAAAATCCCGTAAACACGATGATGACGACGACTAAAATAACAAAGGAGATATCAATGAAAACAGCGATCACACTGACAGCAATACTAGCGTTCACGGTCATTTCATTCGGCTGCGGCAGCTCAGCCGAAAAAAAGGAATCAAAAACGCCGACAGCGGTTTCTAACACAAACACCGTGACATCTAACGTCAACACTGCCGCCAAGACGGACGATCGGGACGCCGATGACACAAAGTCGACCGCGACAAACGCGTCAAATTCGAAGGCAAAGGCCGGGGACGCTGACGATCAGCGAACGGCAAACAAGGCGGGAAACAGCAATCGCCCGGCGAAACGCGGCGACGCCGATGACCGCGGTAAAAAGGACTCGGACGATGACGACGACGACCGTTGAGCTTGCACTCTTATGTTTGGATCATGGCCTCGGAGAGTGCTCCGGGGCTTTTTTTTCTAACCGATCTGAACCGAGAGCATCGAGATCGAGCCGCCGTCAAAACCCTCAACGGGAAAGGTCACCGCGTCATCGGCACTCTGCGCGGCGAGGACATAGAGCAGCGGCAGATAGTGGTCTGGCGTTGGAGCCGAGAGCACCGCGTCCTCGCCCATCGACGTATGATCGGCAAGCGGAGCGTGATCGCCATTGACCATTAGTTCGCGTGCACGCGCCTCAAACCTCACCGCCCAGTCGTACGGCTCAACGTCGGACCTTCCCCAGGCGTAGGCCCGCAGGTTGTGCACGAGATTGCCGCTGCCGGCGATCAGGACGCCTTCGTCGCGGAGCGGGGCGAGTCGTTTGCCGAGTTCATAATGCCACGGGCCGGGCCGGCGGGCGTCGAGCGAAAGCTGGACAACCGGCACATCGGCCTCGGGAAAGACGTGGCAGAGCACCGACCACGTTCCGTGATCGAGCCCCCAAACGCCGTCATCCTTCTCGAGAGTCCCGATCAGTTCCCCGACGCGTGCGGCAAGCCCGGGCGAGCCCGGCGCCGGATAACTTACCTCAAACAATTCCTGCGGAAACCCGCCGAAATCGTGAATGGTCCGCGGCCGTTCCATCGCCGTGACCGCCAGACCCGGTATGTACCAGTGGGCCGAAACGCAAAGGACGGCCCTTGGCCGCGGCATCGAACGGCCGATCGCTGCCCACGCGTCGGTATAACCGTTCGACGAAATGGCGTTCATCGGGTTGCCGTGACCAAAAAAAATGGCGGGCATCTTGTCTGACATACCGTCTATTATCGCACACGCCGCCGCATACAGGGCGACAGGGGATCTATAGTACACGGGGTTGGTTCTATGTTATCGTGTTGACTAATGCTCGATCATATTGTGTATAAAGAGTCGATCTCGAACAGAATGGGGCCGCGATCGATGAGCTTCCGGCGTGCGGGAGTGGGGCTTGCGGCATGTTTTCTTGCACTGATCCTGTCGGTGTCGTCACGGGCTCAGCAATCCGATCCGCCGGCCACGATCGTCCAGCCCGGAGCGCCGGGCCAACCCACGCGCGTGCTGCCGCCTACCACCCGTGCGGTACTGCCGCCGCGTTCGCCCAAGGACGTCGAATTTATGCGCGGGATGATCATGCACCACGCTCAGGCGGTCGAGATGACGGCCCTGATCGAGGCGCGGACGGTAAATAAGGAACTTAGATTGCTCGGCTCACGTATTAGCCATACACAGGCTGAAGAGATCGGCTTTATGAAACGTTGGCTCGAGTCTCGCGGCCAGGTCGTGGAAACTGACATGGGCGATATGTCCGAAATGGAGGCGTCCGGAGGAACATCTGTAGTGCTGATGCCCGGCATGCTTACGGCCGACCAGATGAAGGAGCTGAAAAGGGCCAAGGGTACTGAATTTGACCGTCTCTTCCTGGCCGGTATGATCCAGCATCACAAGGGAGCCCTGGAAATGGTCCGGGACCTTTTTAACACCGCCGGTGCCGGGCAGGATGCCGAGATATTTAATTTCGCGACCGATGTCGATAGCGGCCAGAGGGCCGAGATCCGGATCATGGAGACAATGTTGGAGGGAACTAAGTAGGGGATAAACGATGAAACGAATTTACAACTTCACTTTCCAGTTGGTGATGGCAGCGGCCATTATTTGTTCAGGACTAGCGGCGACGTCATTGGCACAAGCGGCCCTCGAAAAGGCTCCGCCCTTGCCGGCCGGCATGACCGGTTCAAACGCCAATGATCCGCGGTCTAAGCTGAAGCCGGGCCTGTTTGACGCCGGCGAAGCATCATTCGGCATGAAGCACCTGCTGCTGCTTCAGAAGCCTGAGGCTTTCCAGCTCGGCATCGACCCGAACAGCCCGAAGGTCGAAAAGGCCCTCGGAGCACTCGGTATCGGCAATCCGGCAATGATCCCGGCGCCGATGAAAATGCCGGTCGCGGGCCTCGCACTTGCCAATTCGGATATCGCGTTTCAGGGCAATCATTTGTTTCTGGGCAACTTCTACGGCATCAACATCTACGACATCGCCGAACCGTCAAAAGCCAAGCTGCTGACCTCGCTGAT
The DNA here is from genome assembly GCA_044221625.1 of Pyrinomonadaceae bacterium. Taxonomy (GTDB): domain Bacteria; phylum Acidobacteriota; class Blastocatellia; order Pyrinomonadales; family Pyrinomonadaceae; genus OLB17. Next base: position 29,644 of record JBGAOU010000001.1, read on the forward strand.
CTGTCCTGGCGGTCAGGGCGACGTTTCGGTTTACAAGAATCTGCTCTTTATGTCGGTCGAGATGCCCAACGGCCGACTCGATTGCGGCGAACAGGCATTTCCGCCCAACCCGCCGCCGGCGGCCGGCCAACAGGGCGGCGGACTTCCCGCGGCCAATAAGGATCGTTTTCGCGGCGTACGCATATTCGACATTTCGGATATCACCCGTCCAAAACAGGTCGGCGCTGTCCAGACTTGCCGCGGATCGCACACGCATTCGCTCGTCGTCGACCCTAAGGATAAGGACAACGTCTATATTTACGTTTCCGGCACATCTTTCGTCCGTCAGGGCGAGGAGCTCGCCGGATGTTCGGGCGGCATGCCGGACAAGAACCCTGACACGGCACTGTTTCGCATCGAGGTGATCAAGGTTCCGCTGGCGGCGCCGCAGGACGCCAAGGTCGTGTCGAGCCCGCGCATCTTTTCGGACCCGAAGACGGGCGTGATCAACGCGCTCAACAACGGCGGTTCGCACGAGGGCAAAGGCGCCCCCGAGCCGAGCGACCAGTGCCACGACATCACCGTTTATTCGGCGATCGGTCTGGCGGCCGGTGCCTGCTCGGGCAACGGCATCCTGCTCGACATCCGCGACCCGGCCAACCCCAAACGGGTTGACGCGGTCAACGATACGAACTATGCATATTGGCACTCGGCGTCATTTTCGAACGACGGCAAGAAGGTGGTCTTTACCGATGAATGGGGCGGCGGCATGGGAGCACGTTGCCGTGAGACCGACCCGAACAAATGGGGCGCCAACGCCATCTTCCGTCTGGCGAACAACAAGCTCAGCTTTGCCAACTACTACAAAATGCCGGCCGCTCAGGGCGACAGTGAAAACTGCGTCGCACACAACGGTTCGCTGGTGCCGATCCCGGGCCGCGACGTAAAGGTTCAGGCATGGTATCAGGGCGGCATCTCGATAATGGACTTTACCGATGCTGATAAGCCGGTCGAGATCGCGTATTTTGACCGCGGCCCGATCGACCCGAATATGCTGATCCTCGGCGGTTCGTGGTCGGCATATTGGTACAACGGCCGCATCTACTCGTCCGAGATCGCCCGCGGCCTCGACATCTTCGAACTGACGCCGACGGCATTTCTCACGCAGAACGAGATCGACGCGGCAAAGTCGGTCCAGGTGCCCGAACTCAACGTCCAGAATCAGCAGCGGATCGAGTGGCCGCGCAAGTTGGTCGTCGCCAAGGCGTATGTCGATCAGCTTGAGCGTTCGCAGGGAATGGCGGCTGACCGTATAGCGGCCGTCCGGCAGGCGATCGAAAAGGCTGAGAGTTCAAATATGGACAAAAAGTCCATGGGTGAGCTTAAGAGCCAGGCAGGAGCGATCGAGAAAATGGCGGGCACCGCCAAGAGCTCGGTTGACGCCGGCCGTATGCAGTCGCTGGCCGACATCCTCAAACAACCGGTCCGTTAAACTGCTATTTCTTTAGCAGTTCGCGGATCCTCTTAAAAAGCAGCGGCAGCATGAGCGAAGTTCTGATCATGCTGCCGCTCGCAAATTTACTCGCAAAACCACGAAAAGCCTCAATCGCCGTCGGCGTGTACGGCAGCCACCACGCGTCCGGCAGGATCGCGACGTGATTGGTATGAATGTGCTGGCCCTGAACGAGCTCCATCAGGCCCTCGCTCCCGTGCGTGCGTCCGCGGCCGCTGTTCTTAAATCCGCCCCACGGCGTCTGGCCGATGCCGTGCGTGTAGAGATGTTCGTTTATACAGACCGTACCGGCCTCGATCCGTTCGGCGACGCGGCGGCCCTTGGCATGATCGCGTGTCCAGACGCTCGCGGTCAGGCCAAACTCGGTGTCGTTAGCCAGGCGAACGGCATCGTCCTCGGTCGTAAATGTCGCGATCGGCAGTGTCGGCCCGAACGTTTCCTCGCGCATCGCCCGCATGTCGTTGTGGACGTTGGTGATAACGGTCGGCTCATAGAACAGCCCCTCAAGACCCGGGTTTCGGCGTCCGCCGGTCTCGATCCGGGCGCCGTCGGCACGAAAGGCGGCGACGTGGTCCTCGACGATCTTCAACTGCCGCTCGGATGACATCGCGCCGATCGACGTCGTTTCCTTATCGCCGGTGTCCTGTTTTAGTTCGAGAGTTTTCTGGATGATCTTTTGGGTCAGAGCCTCGGCGACGCTTTCCTGTACATAGAGCCGCTCGACGGCGGCACAGTTTTGCCCGGAATTGCAGAATGCTCCCCAAACGGCCGCCCGGGCCGCGAGTTCGAGATTGGCGTCCTCAAATACGATCATCGGATCTTTGCCGCCGAGTTCGAGAACGACCGACGTCAGATTCTTGGCGGCGGCAGCGGCGATCCGCTTTCCGGTCGCGACCGAACCGGTGAACATTATCTTGTCGGGGACGGCCTCAACGAGGGCCGCACCGGTCGTTCCGTCACCCGAGATAACCTGAACGGCATTCGCGGGAAAGCCTGCCTTTTCAAATATCTCGCCGATCTTGAGTCCTGTAAAAGGCGTCAGCTCGGACGGTTTAATAATGACCGTATTTCCCGCCATCAAGGCCATTACGGCCTCGCCAAGCGGTATCGAGAAAGGATAATTCCAGGCCGGAATGATGCCGACGACACCGAGCGGATGATATACGACCTGCGACGAACGGCCGAGCAGTTTGAACAAGCCGATGTTGATCTTCGCCGGCCTCAGCATCTTTTCGGTATTGCGGGCAAAATGCTGCATCAGGTCGAGTACGGGTGCGATCTCAAACGCGATCGCCTCGCCAAACGGCTTGCCTGATTCGCTTGAGATGAGGTGGGCGATCTCGTCGACCTCGGCGAGAATGACCTCGCGGGCGGCCATGACGAGCCGCTTTCGCTCGGCGAACGTGGTCTGTTTCCACTGCTTGAAAACCTCACGCGAGCGGGCGACCGCGGCGGCAGTATCCTCCGCCGACGTTATCGCCACACGTCCGATCTCGGCGCCCGTCGCCGGGTTGAAGGAAATTATCTCGTCAGACTTGATCGGTAAAACAGCACTCATCTTGTCACACCAAACTTCCGCCGAAAGGTCACGCCAACATTCGTTCGACCGCCGCGTACGCCGCGTCGATCGCGTCGGGCAGTTTGTCCGGCTCGGTGCCGCCGCCCTCGGCCATGTCGGGTTTGCCGCCGCCGCGGCCGCCGACCACGGGAGCGATCTCGCGGATGATATCGCCTGCCTTGACCCTCGCGGTCAGGTCGTCAGAAACTCGGACGATGATGCCGACCTTGCCCTCGTCCTTACGGCCGAGCACGACGACGCCGCTCTTGAGCCGGGCGAGCAGCGTGTCGGACAACTGACGGGTGCCGTTGCCGTCGAGGCCGTCGACGATCTTGGCGAGCACTTTCACACCGGCGATATCGCGGGCCTCATCGCCGCCCGCATCGCCGCCGCCGACCGAGCCGGTCGCGATCTTGAGCTTGAGGTCGTCCATCTCCTTGCGGGTCTTTTTCAGCTCGTCCTGAAGCCTGGCGATGGCGTTGGGCAGATTGTCACGCTGCGTATTGAGGACGCCGAGCGACGCGTTGATAAGTTCTTCGTCGTCGCGAAAACGCTCAAACGCGTCAAGTCCGGTGATCGCGCGGATGCGGCGAACGCCCGAGGCGATAGCCTCGTCCGCCGTGATCTTGAAAGAACCGATGTCGCCGGTCGCACGCACGTGCGTACCGCCGCAGAGCTCACGCGAAAATTCGCCGCCGCCGACGCTCAAAACTCGTACATCCGAACCGTATTTCTCGCCAAATAGCGCCATGGCACCGGCCCGCATCGCGTCCTCGATATTCATGATATCGGTATTGACCGGTTCATTTTTGAGGATGTAGCGGTTAACGAGGTCTTCGATCTCGGTGATCTCGGCCGCCGACATCGGCTGATAATGCGTAAAATCAAACCGCAGATAGTTTGGCGCGACGATCGAGCCCGCCTGTTTGACGTGAGTTCCTAGTACTTCGCGAAGAGCGGCGTGCACAAGGTGCGTCGCCGTATGATTACGCCGGGTCGCATCGCGTTTTTCGGCGTCGACGGCAGCGGTCACTTCGTCGCCGACCGTTACTGCCCCGCTGTTGACCGTGACCTTATGGATGATGAGGCCCTGAACGGGCGAATATGTGTCCGAGACCGTGACCGAGGCGTTCGCGGTCGTCAAGCGTCCGCTGTCGCCGACCTGTCCGCCCGATTCGGCATAAAACGGCGTGCGGTCGAGGATGATGCTGCCCTGTGCTCCCTCGCCGATCTCGCCCAACTGATCCTCGCCGTCGAGGATAGCGACGACACGGGCGCCTTCGACATGTGTCGTCTCATATCCGAGAAACTCGTTAGCCCCGACCTTTTCGGCGATCGCGGCATACACCGGCGAGATCTGCGATTTGCGGGCCGTCTGCCCGACGCCCGACTGCTGCTGCAGTTCCTGCAGTGCGGCGTCAAACCGTCGGTTAAAGTCGTCCTCGGCAAACTCGAGCCCCTTTTCCTCAAGGAAAACGCGGATCAGGTCGCGCGGCGTACCGAATGTGTCATAAAGTTTGCCGATCGAGCGGAAAAGTTCGTCGTCCTTGGGCGTGCCGGACGTCAGGCCGAGCTCATTGAGCCTGGCCAGGCCGACCGTGACCGTTGTACCGAATCTGGCCTCTTCGAGCCTCACCATTTTGCCGATAAAATCGCGTTGAGCGGCAAGTTCGGGATAGGCGCCGCTCATCTCATCAACGACGAGATCGCAGACCTTGTAAAAGAAAAGGTCTTTTAACCCGAGGTGTTCGCGGCCGTGGTAGATCGCCCGGCGCATTATCTTGCGCAGTACGTAATTGCGGCCTTCGTTGCCGGGTAGGATACCGTCGGCGATCGAAAACGCCGTCGAGCGGGCGTGATCGGCGATCACGCGGCAGGCAAATTGTTGGGTTTCCGTAAGTTCGTTATAAAGACTCATAGCTGCGATCGTTCAACGCCTAGTTTATCGCGTTATCCCGCAAAAGCGGAACGAAAAGGGCGAACGGCCGACAAAAAACTATTGACAGACCCGCATTTTAGCGACAAAATTGACGCCCTGACCCAGACAATCGGCTTTTAACGGAGGTGTGCTATGTTTGTTGTGCGTAACGTTTTCAAATGCAAACCGGGCAAGGCAAAGGTGCTGATCGAAAAGCTGAAAAAGGCCAATCAGCTGATGCGCGAAGCCGGCAGTATCATAAATGAACGCGTCCTCGTCGATGAGGTCGCCGCGTTTTGGACCGTCGTCATCGAGACCGAGGTCGAAGATATGGCCCAGTTTGCCGAGAGCATGCGCGAGTACGGTTCGCGTGCCGACGTTCAAGAGGCGATGGCCGGCTATCTGGACATCGTGGACGGCGGCTACCGCGAGATATTTCGTATCGCCTAGTTTCGGGCAAAAAGTTTAAGGTAATTTAATAACCGATGACCATCAGGCCGATCATTACAGTATTGGTGTACGCATTGACAGCAGGAATGATCTCGATCAGCGCACAAGACAGCCGCGGCGATGCGGCACTAAAGGCGTTCAAGCCGGTTTACGAGCGGGAACTAAAGCGTGCCGGCGTGATCGGCAGTGCGTTTGCGTTGCTGTCGGACGGCAACGTGTCGCGGCTCAATTACGGCTCGGCCGATATCGAAAAAGGGCGGCCCGTCGATGACGAGACGATCTGGCACTGGGCGTCGAACACAAAGCCGTTCACCGGCATCGCGATCATGCAGCTCCGTGACCGCGGCCTGCTCAAACTCGACGATCCGGTAACGCGATACCTGCCCGAACTGCGAAAGGTGCACAATTCGTACGGTTCGATGGACGACATCACGATCCGCCATCTGATGACCCACTCGGCCGGATTTCGCGGCGGTACGTGGCCGTGGGGTTCGGGTGCGGACTGGGAACCGTTCGAACCGACAGAATACTCGCAGCTGGTCGCGATGTTTCCGTACACCGAGATCCGTTTCAAACCGGGCAGCAAGTTCAGCTATTCAAATCCGGGCATTATCTTTCTAGGCAAGATCATCGAAAAACTCTCGGGCGAGGACTACGAGGTTTACATCGACAAAAACATATTTCGCCCGCTCGAGATGACGCGGAGCTATTTTGACACCACGCCGCCGCACCTGCTCAAGCACCGCTCGCATTCGTATTACATCAAGGACGGCAAGCGGACCGAAGGGCGTTTTGACGCCGACACCGGCATTACTGTCTCGAACAGCGGGCTCAATTCGCCGATCGGCGATATGCTCAAATACGCCGCTTTTCTGATCGGCGACGCAAAACGCGATGTTTACGAAACGGTACTCAAACGCAGTTCGCTGGAGGAAATGTGGCGTCCGCAGCTGCCGGTCGAGGTCGACGCCAACGGTTTCAGGGGCTTTACGACCGACATCGGGCTGATCTATTTTCTCGACACAACGCTCGGAAAGCGCCATTTCGGCCACGGCGGCGATCAGAACGGATTTATCAGCTACCTCGATGTCGATCCCGACAAGCGAAAGGCCGCGATCATCGTCTTTAACGCCGATGTCGCCGCGGTTGACGGACAAAAATGGGACATCTCGCTGCGGCGGGCCGTCCGAGGCCTGTTTTAGGACACGCCGCCGGAAACGGCCGAGCCATCAGCTATCCTGATGCCGATCAGAAACAGCAAATGTCAACGCTTATGGCAGGTAATGCCGGTAAAATAATGCCGGACAACGCGCCCCCGATATCGCACGTCGAACGGTCACTTTGACGCCGGCAACCGGCGTTTTGCGAAAATATAGTGATTGACAAATCGGGCCAAAGGGCCGAATATTTAGGCTTTCAAACCAACACCATCTCAGGAGAATCTTTAATGAAACGGCATGTTCCACTTTTAGTAATGACGGCAATATTGTTTGCCGCGGCGATCGCGGTATCGGGTCAGCGTCCGCCCATGGTTGGCGGCTATAAGGCAATAGCGAATACCGACGCAGGTGCTGTTGCCGCTGCAAATTTTGCGGTCGAAACTCAGTCGGAAAAAACAGGTTCGGAGTATTCGCTCGAAGAGCTGGTCAAGGCCGAACGCCAGGTCGTGCAAGGTTCGAACTATCGGCTTTGTATGGAAGTAAGCGCCGATGGCGGCGACACGACGTTTGTACAGGCCGTCGTGTATGTCGATCTGAAGGGCAATCGCAAGCTTTCGAGCTGGGCTGATTCAACGTGCGGCGAGACTGCGGCTGCTCCTGAGGACAAGCCGATCATAGTAGGTGGTTATGGAGCGGCCGCCGGAATAGACGCTGATATTGTGGCGGCAGCAAAATTTGCGATCGCCAAGCGGTCGGAAACGGCGGATAGTGAAATATCGCTCAATAAGATAGTCAAGGCAGAGCGTCAGGTCGTTGCGGGAATGAACTACCGCATCTGCATGACCGTCAATGTCGAAGGCGACGAGCCGCAGACCGTGACGGCGATCGTTTACCAGGACCTCAAACGCAACTATAGCCTCTCCAGCTGGAAGGCCTCGGATTGCGGAATTTAACCTGGAGTGGAATATCCGGAAGTTTCTCCCTTGAAAACGTTTAAGAACGTGAGGAAATAATATGAAATCGAAAGCTCTAGTCGCCATTCTTTCCGTCTTTTCAGTAGTACTTGCCGTCGCCGCCTCGGTATCGGCACAGGGCTGGAAAGCTACGGACATCGACGCAGGCGTGCAGATGGCGGCGGATTTCGCGGTCGGCGAACAGGCAAAACGCGCAAAGACCACGGTAACGCTGAACAAGATCGTAAAGGCTTCGGACAAGGAGCCGAAATTGGGCGCACGCGATTTTATGCTGTGTCTCGACACCAATGTGACTAATGTACAGACGTACGTTCAGGCGATCGTGACGATGGATCAGTATTCCAATCTCAAGCTCATGGGCTGGTCAAAATCGACCTGCGGCAAAGACTCGGCCGGCGGCTCGGCAGCCGCCGTTCCCGGATTTACGCCTAATACGAAATATAAACACGTCGACATCAACGACGCCGGCGCGGACCTCGCGGCCCAAAATGCCGTTCTTTTGCAGTCCAAAAAGACAAAGACGACCGTCAAGTACAACGAGATACTCAAGGCCGAAGATATGGAGCGTTCGCTCGGCACGCGTGACTTTAGGCTGTGTTTGTCGGTCGCAACCAACGGCAAGCAAGGCGAGGCTCAGGCGCTCATCGGCGTCGATCAGTACTCGAATTACAAGCTGACGGGCTGGGTCGACGGCAAATGCAGCACCACGTCGGCCGATGGTTTCGCACAGGTTTCTAACAGCGACGCCGGAATGTTGCTCGCCCTCGATTTTGCCCTCGACAAGCACTCGAAAGAGAAGGCCAAGGAACACAAAATGGGCAAGGTCCTGAAAGCCGAGAGCAAGGGAATGTTCGCGATGGAGTATCGAATTTGCTTCACCGTCGTCGAGGACGGGGCAAACGAAACGATCGAGGCGGTCGTGACCCGCGACCAATACTCGAACCATAAACTCGTCAGCTGGAAACACTCGAACTGCGGAATGTAGTAATTTAAGAACGCCAAGCGATCATAATCGGTCGCTTGGCGTTCGTCCATTTGATCCTACCAACCTGTGTGTATCTTCCAGCGATCAACGACCTCGCCGTTTTCTAAAACATTGTAATGAGTGTGCTGAGCCGCGGTCATGCAGGAATGATTTGCTAGTATTCGCACGCGGTCGCCGACCTTGAAGCTGAGGTTTTCGTAGTTTTCGATCACGCCGTGCTCTTGTGAAAGCGAAGTGAGCCGCATTCCCGTATCGCCGCCGTCGAGATCCAGAATACGCCCATAGCCGCACGACGGGTCGAGCCCGACAGGGCCGCGGTCCTTTGACATTGCGATGCCGCCGGCGTCGACGACGAGCTTACCGTCGGACACATGGATCACTGCGGCAAGCACCGTCAACGCCGTGTCTTCGAACGAACAGCTGCCGAGCGTCGCCTGAAAATTGTCGTAGAAAATGTAGTTGCCCGGCCGTATCTCGTCGATTCCCGCGAGATCGTCAACGAGCGACATGGTCGGTGTCGAACCGATGCTGACGGTCGGGACGTCGATCCCGAGACCACGTAATTTCTCGGCATGCTCGACCATCACATCGCGTTCGTGATGAGCGACCGTTAGGATATCTTCTTTCGTACCAACATCATACGAATGGCCTGCATGTGTGAGAATACCGGCAAATTCGAGATGTTTCGCATCGGAAATTAGTCGGGGGATCATGATCGCGGCTTCACTCGGGGGCTCGACGCCGACACGGTGCGTGCCGCAATCGATCTTGACGAAAACGCCCGGGCGAACGCCTGCGTTGCCAGCCGCGAAGTCTAACTCGCCAACCGCCGCAAAGTCGTCCGTCAGCAGACTCAACCGAACCCCCCGCTGAATCAACGCGAAGGCGGCCGCGAACTTCCCTCGCTCGATCGGCACGGCGTAAGTGATGTCAACGAAACCATTTGCCGCAAACGCCCTCGCTTCCTCAAGCGTCGAAACGGTGATCGCACCGTCGTGCCCCGCCGTTTGCAGCCTCGCGGCCTCGATGCACTTATGCGTCTTGATATGCGGCCTGAGCCGGACACCAAGCCGGACCGCCTTCACCGCCATCCGCTCCGCATTTCGCCGAACACGAGCAAGATCGAGAATGAGCGACGGAGTTGCCAGCGACTCGAACGACATAGTTTTGCTAGATCAGTTTTGCGGCTTTGGCGATCACATTCTCGACCGTAAACCCGTAATCGCGGAAAACGTCCTCGGCCGGTGCCGACGTGCCGAATTTGTCGACGGCGAGAATGTCGCCGCGGTCGCCGACGTATTTGTGCCAGCCCTGTGAGACACCTGCCTCGACAGCGAGGCGGGCGGTGACCTTGGGCGGCAAAACCTCGTCGCGGTACTTCGGCGGTTGAGCGTCGAAGAATTCCCAGCACGGCATCGAAACAACGCGGGTCGGTGTGCCGGCGGCGTTGAGGCGTTCGCGGGCCTCCATCGCGAGGCCGACTTCGCTGCCCGTAGCGATGATTATGAGCTTAGGCGTGGCCGCCTTACCGGCTTTGGTCTCGGCTTCAGCAAGGATATAGGCTCCCTTGTGCAGGCCCTTAGCGTCAGCAAACTTTTTACGGTCGATCAGAGCGACCTTTTGACGGGACAGTGCAAAAGCCGTCGGCGCCTTGGTGCGTTTGAGGGCGGCACGCCAGGCTTCGCGGGTCTCGTGCGCGTCGCACGGGCGGATCACGGCGAGATTTGGAATAGCCCGCATCGCCGCGATGTGCTCGACCGACTGGTGTGTCGGACCGTCTTCGCCAAGCCCGATCGAGTCGTGCGTAAAGACAAATATCGTCTGTATATCGGACAACGCCGCAAGCCTGATCGCCGGCCGCATATAATCAGAAAACGTCTGAAATGTACCGCCGAAAGGGATCACGCTGCCGAAGAGAGCCATGCCGTTCATCAGCGAACCCATAGCGTGCTCGCGGATGCCGTAGTGGACGTTGCGGTTCTCAAAACGTCCGGCCTGTATGTCGGCCGACGCCTTGATGTACGTGTTATTAGACGGGGTCAGGTCGCCTGAACCGCCGACCAATGCCGGCACCGCGTCGGCGATCGCGTTGATGACGTCACCGCTGTACGCACGCGTCGCCTTGCCCTCGACGCCGTCAAATTTAGGCAGAGCCTTTTCCCAGCCGTCCGGGAGCGAACCCGAGCGGATCGAGGCAAATGCCCGGCCGAGTTCGGGTTCGGCCTTTTCGTAGCGTTTGACGAGAGCATTCCACTCCTTTTCCATCGCTGCGCCGTTTTTGACGGCCTGACGCATGTGGGCCGCAGCCTCTTTAGGAACGTAAAAGCTCTTGTCCTCGGGCCAGCCGAGGTTTCGTTTGGTCTCCTTGACCGCGTCGATGCCCGGAGCGTCAGAGTGAGCCTTGCTGGTGCCCTGTTTGGGCATACCGTAGCCGATGATGGTCTTGACGCGGATCAGTTTGGGCTTGTTCTTTACCTTCTGCGCGTCTTTGATCGCCTTTTCGATCGCCTTGATATCGTTGCCGTCGGCGACTTCTGACACTTGCCAGCCGCAGGCCTCAAATCGCTTGGTCACGTCCTCGGTAAACGTGATATCCGTCGAACCGTCGATCGTTATCTTGTTGTCATCATAGAGATAGATCAGATTTCCGAGCTTTAAGTGGCCGGCGATCGACGCCGCCTCGTAACTCACGCCCTCCATCAGGTCGCCGTCCGAACAAATACAGTAGATGTAATTATCGACTACCGGCAGGCCCTTTCGGTTAAACTTTGCGGCCAGGTGTGCCTGAGCGATGCCCATGCCGACGCCGTTCGCAAAACCCTGGCCGAGCGGGCCGGTGGTGATCTCGACCCCGGCGGTCATAACGTTTTCAGGGTGGCCCGGCGTCCTCGAGTGCAGCTGGCGAAACTGCTTGATGTCATCCATCGAGAGGTCATAGCCCGTAAGGTGCAGCAGGCTGTAGATCAGCATCGAACCGTGGCCCGCCGAGAGCAAAAACCGGTCACGGCCAAACCACTTTGGGTTTTTCGGGTTATGCCGGAGAAACTTCGTCCACAGCACATACGCCGTAGGCGCCATCCCGAGCGGCAGGCCGGGATGCCCCGAGTTCGCCTTTTGAATGGCGTCGAGCGAAAGCGTGCGAATAGTGTTGATACAGAGCTGGTCGAGATCGGTTTTTGCAGTCGTCATTTTTGTTCGGTCGATCGTGCTGGTCTATTTTGGAAGTTCGGTAATTTACATTTTGCCAATACTTTCGAGTGCAAGCAAAACCGCTCCGCTAGAAGATGATTCGCGGGCGTCGCTCAGGGTCAGATCGCGGCCCAGGACGTCGGCTATGATCTGTGTCCAAACCGGCGATTCTCGTAGGGCACCGCCGGAGGCAACTATCGTTTTGACCTCGGTGACGGTGGCGAGGCGTTCGTAAATGTCGGCAAGCCGAAACGCGACGCCCTCCATCGCGGCCCGCAGTACATCTATCCCGTCATCAGCGGCAGTGAGCCCGATGATCGCACCCCGTGCGTCTTCGTCGTAGCCGGTGCTTCGCTCGCCGTGAAAGAACGGGATCACGACCAGCAAGTCCCGCGGCTCGCGCCCGGCGACCAGTTCGTCGGCATTTGGCGGCAACTTGAAGAGCTGCCTGATGAGGGCGTAGAGATTGCCGCCGTCACTCAATGCGCCGCCGACGATGACACGCCGCCGGTCGATGCGATAGCACCATAGGCCGCGTGGGATCGGGCTTGGCGGATCGCCGGCGTAGGCGACACGCATCGCCGCTGACGTTCCGACCATCAACGCCGCCATCGAGCCCGTCACGCAGCCGGAACCGACATTGTCCGCCGCCCCGTCACCGACCGCGGGAAAGAACGCGGCTTTGGCGAGCCGCGGCCAGCGTTTAGCAAATTTGCGGTTGAGTTCAAATGTCTGCGCGTCGTCGCAGACGGCGGGCAGTCCGGCGCGCCTGACCTTTAGAAACCGGATCAGCTCCGCGTCCCAGTCGCATTTTCGCTGATCGAATATACCTGTGCCCGACGCCATCGAGACGCTCGTCGCGGCGGTGCCGAACAGACGCAATGCGACGTAATCGCTGAACGACAGCCATCTGTCGGTCCGGGCAAAATCCGCCGGCCGCTCACGTCGCAGCCAAAACAGCTTGGCCGGCCAGAAGCTCGAGTGAAACTGAGCACCGGTCCGGTCGTGTATCGCGTGCTCGTCAAACCTTTTGCGCAGCACCGGACTGTATTCGCGGCTGCGGGTGTCGGCCCAGCCAAAGACCTTTGTCGTCGGTTTGCCGCCCTTATCGACGCCGACCAGACTGTGCCAAAATGCGCATTGGGCGACATATCCGATCTCGCCCTTTACCGACGCGGTCTTGGCCATAAGCTCGTCGATCGCCGTAGCGACGTGATCAAATGCCTCGTCCGCGTCGATCTCGGAACCGCCGTCGGGTGTTGTCGTAAGTGTGCGTTCGATCCGAACGCCGGCGCGGTGAAGCGGCTCGGCCGCGTCATTGTAGAGTGCGGCCCGGACACTCGAGGTGCCGATGTCGAGAGCTAAGATCAGTGTTCGGGTCAAGGCTTTTGATCGGTCCGGAACAGGTTTTAACCAAAGGTCTTTTTCATCCACCACCGGAGGCCGACGAATAAAAAGCGGTAATCCTTAAAGAACTCGGGCGGTTTGCCTTCGAAATAGTGCCCGATGAATTGCAGTATCCAGCCGGCGACGAACAGGCCGAGGGCGATCCGCCAAAGGCCGCCGACAAAAAATGATGCCGGTACCATCAACACCGACAAGGCGATCATCGGGATGCCAAACTGATGGGTCAGTTTGTTCATCGGGTGCTGATGGCCTTCGGAATATTCGTCGATCCACTCGTCCCAACTGCGTCCACCCATCATAAGACCTGGTCTCCTTTTATTGATCTGCGACGATTTTACACCAATTTTACTTTCTGCAAAGCGTACTGACGACCAACCCGCCGTCGAGCTCCTGCGAATCGACCTCGACGAAATCATCCAGGAAGCCGCGCGGCATAAACGTGTCGGCATCCTCGATGTCCTCGGGGATCCAAGTGACGATCCATTTTTGAATATCGCCGGCAAATGCGTCGTAGATCGCGGCTCCGCCGATGATATATGTATCGCGGTTGAGGTGCCGCGAAAGGTCGACAACCTCGTCCTTTTCCATCAGCCGCATCACCTCGGGCGGCGGCGTCACACTGCTCGAACCGCTCAGAACGACATTGAAGCGGTTCGGCAGCGGCTTGCCAAGCGACGCCCAGGTCCTGGCTCCCATTACGACTGCGTTGCCGGTCGTGGCCTCGCGAAAGTGCTTGAGGTCCGCCGGATAATGCCACGGCAGGCGGCCGTCACGGCCGATCGCGTAATTACGTGCGACAGCGACTATCCCGACGATCATCAGATCTGTTTCCCCTTATAAACCGCGATCTCGGAGCCCTTGGCGAGTAGCACGGAGTGCGGCGTTTCATCTGCCAAAAACGCGAACTCGCTGCCGTAAACTGCGCCGAAATCGACGTCGATCCGCTCGTTCTTGACCGAAAAAAGTTCCCATTTCGGGTGCTCGACCCGATATTCATCGACCCGGCCGTTACCCCTGCCGGTGTAGCCCCAATAATGCTCGATGATAAATTCACCATGCGAACCCTCGGGCGGGACGCCGACGCTCTCGTCGATCTCGACGCTGAGGACGTTGGCCCGGCCGCCTTTTGACCAACAGTAAGCGACGGTTCGTTCCGTCCGCTCGTGATCCATCGACCAGCACTCGTACGGCTCGCCGTAAAGTCCGCGGGCAACGGCCGCGATCGCCCACCGCGGCACGATCTCCTTGACAAAGCACACGGCCCGCCGCGTCTCGCCCTCGGCCTCGCGTTTGATATAAAACCGCAGATTTACCTCTTCGAAATTAACGTGCATCGGCACCGGAATGCCGAGAACACGCGTGTCGAGAAACATAAACCCGACGAGGCTGACAAAGCATTTGCCGTCCTGCAGGTCAAGCTCCGTACCGGCGGGAACGCGCGGCCGCAAAAGCTCGGGGTCGACCGCGTAGTTGGCCATTATCAGGTCCTTCCATCGGGCTGTCAGAAACTTTTTCATCAGAGTATGATGCGTTTGTCGGCGGCCCGCCGCGTCACGCGTGTACGGTCAAAATGTTCGAGCAGCGGGATCGCGTACTTGCGCGAAATACCGGCGATTTCCTTGAATTGTGCCACATCTATCAACGAATTTCCCGTTTCGGCGGCCCTTTGGCGAAGTTTTGCGGCGAGCCCGTCGATCACGGCCGAAGCAAAATAAAATTCGTCCGTCACCTTTACGATCTCACCCGAGTCGAGCTTGATACGAAACAGCTTTCGCACCGCCTCGGGCGAACATCCCTGAGCGGCGGCGGATCGCATTACTTCGTCAAGCCGCGGGACATCGAGCCCGGCGTTCCGGTACGCTGCCGTGATGAGGTCGCTCGCGGCTTTCTCGGCCGGAGACAGCTGCGTACTGTGTCCGGCGAGCCGGACGACATCGGCGGCAATGGCGATCTTGCCGTCGCTCTCGAGTTTGGCCAAAACGGCCCGTGTCACGGCCGGCGAAACTCCCCTGAACACACGGTCGCGCACAACGTCGATCGGCATTCCTCGCGAAAGCGGGTCGCTGGTATGAAATCGGCCAAGTTCGTCGACCGTGCTCCGGGCCAGGTCGGCAAATACCTCAGATGAAACGCAGCGATCGTCCGCGGTGACGATCTGTCCGGCGGCCGACAGCTCGCCGATCAGTTTGGCGAGAACCTCGGGCCGCAAGCCGGTCCGTGCCAGAAGGCTGTCGGTCCCGATCCCGGCTCGCCCCGATCGACCGACGAATTCGGCGATCTGCTCGACGGTGCCGTTCCCGCTATCTGATAGTACGGACAAGTGATCCTGAACGCTCGAAAGGTCCTTGCGGCGGTGTTTTTCGGCCAGCGGGTCGAGCACGCGTCCGCCGGCGATCGTTACCTGCGGAGAATACTGCCGGAGGATGAATCTCTCGTCCGGCACGGCGACGATCGGATGTTCGAGCCGAAATTGGACCATGCCGCTGCCGCCCGGGCCGATCTCGTTGGCGTCGTTCAGAACAGCGACCCGGGCGAGCACCTCAGTCGTCCCGATATGCAGTCGTACACGCTGCCGGGTCCGGAGCGAACGGGCGGCCGTACCAAGTACCTCGACCGCCGTATCGATGACCTGCGACGGCCGAAAAACACCGTTCGCACAGGCCTGCATCCCTCTTGAAACAGAATCGTGATCGACCCCGGCGATATTCACCGCGACCCGCTGTCCGGCGTTCACCGCGTCCGCCTTTCGGCCATGGGTCTGCAGAGCCCGGACCCTTATTCCGCGGCCGTCGGGCATCAATTTCAGCTCGTCGCCCTCGCGTATCTCTCCGGCCGCAAGCGTTCCGGTCACGACGGCGCCAAAGCCCTTGACCGTAAAGCTGCGGTCGATCGGCAGCCGCGTCGAAAGCCGGTCGGACCTGGCCTCGACGCTCTTGGAGCTCCACAGCAGATGTTCGCGGACGGCGTCGATGCCGGCGAGGCTGCGCGAACTCACCTCGATGACCGGAGCGGCCTCGAGAAACGATCCGGCGACGAGTTCGGCAACGTCCAGTTTTGCGAGTTCGAGCGTCTCGGCATCGGCGAGATCGATCTTGGTGAGTACGACAAACCCGGCCTTGATGCCGAGCAGACGGCAGATGTCGAAATGCTCTCTCGTCTGCGGCATCACTCCCTCGTCGGCAGCGACGATCAACATTACGAGGTCGATGCCGCTGACGCCGGCGAGCATATTCTTAACAAACCGCTCATGGCCCGGAACGTCAACAAAACCGACGCGGACATCGCCCAGGTCGAGTTCGGCAAACCCGATGTCGATCGTTATTCCGCGCTGTTTTTCTTCGGGCAGACGATCGGCATCAACGCCGGTCAGAGCCTTGATCAGCGAGGTCTTGCCGTGATCGATATGTCCGGCGGTGCCGACGGTAATGTCTTTCATCGTGCGTTAACGGCGGCCGATCAGTCGATGATCTCAAAATCGACGGTTTGCGACGCGATCTGCTTCCTTGCGGGATCCCGGACGATGACCTCCAGCGTATATTCGCCGGTTTCGACCGCGGCGTTCAGCCTTAAAAACCCTAGATCGTCGATCCTGCCCGGCGACACGGCCGAACTCTCGATCTTCTTCGGCTGGCCCTCAGAGATCAGCTTGCCGTCCTTATAAAGATTGACCTGAACGTTCAGCTGCGACGCGTCCGCTCCGCCGTTAAATATCGTGTATGAAAACGCGGACGACGACGGCCGTTTGAATTGCCGCGTCACCGGCCCGCCCTTCGACGTAAGCATTGCAAAGCCGTTGTCCGGCTTTGTCAGCGACGGGCGGCTGACCTTGCCGTCGGCGTCAAGCTCGGCGATCGCAAGGCCCGAAACCACCATCTGGCCCCTTTTGAGGTCGGGAATGCTGATCGCCTGGCCGGCCGAGCCGATCACCTTATTCGAAGCGTCACGCATCGCGATCCTGAAATTGTAAGTACCCTCTTTTTTGACCGGGACATCGACCGAATAAACAAGGCCGTTCGTCCTAATGACCTCGGCCGTCCGCGGGTCGACCTTGAGCGTGTGGGTCCGGTTAAATTCGTCGACGACCTTGTTCCTTTCGTCCAGCGTTACGGCAACGACGTCAAACACCGCCTTTTGGGCTCCGTTCGGTTCAGCCGTAAAGCTGATATCAGATCCGCGCAAGGCGACCATCGCCCTGATGTAGTTGCCGTCGGCCGGCGAACTGCCGAAAAACGCCGTCATTCTGAGGTCGAGCCCGGCCTTTGGCAGCGGTGCGGCGATCGCCTGATAGAGTTCGCTATCGGCGGACTTTAGCCGCGTCGGCGCCTCGGTGTCGGGTTTGGCCAGAAATCCGGCCCGCGTCGCCACCCTCGCGTCGGGCCTTTTGACGCGGACGTCGATCTTGTGAAAATCCTTGCCCTTAAAGGCGTCGTCATCCGGCTCGTAACCCAAAAGGTAATAACCGCGTTCGAGGCTCAGCGCCTTGTCGATCGGGCCGTCAAGGTTGTTCGCCCCCTGAAAGTACCGCCCGCCGGTTTCGCTGGCCAAAAATGCCATGCCCTCGGCCGCAAGGCGTGTGTCGCGTTCGCGGTTTGATGTGATCAGCGACGTACCTGACGGTTTAGCGGTGTCGATCACGCCGGCGACGTCCACCTCGTCGCGGGCCTCGACCATTCCGGCGTCGAAGGTGCCGCGGACGTTGATCGTATTGAAAAGTACCGATCCGCGATTGGCTCGGTCGGTCAGTTCGCGCAGCACGGAAAGCGCGGTCGTCGAAATGCCGGTCCGGTCGCGGATCGAGATGCCGTCAGACAGCAGGATGACCATCTTGCGGCCGGGCACCGACTCGAGTCCGCGGACGACGTAGTTGATCACGCCGATGGTGCCGATCGTCTGGTTGTTCTTGCTGAAATCCTCGGCCGCTTCGCGGCGTTTGCGGTCCTGTTCGGACTCGATCGATTTTGAGGTGATCGCTCCGTCCGAACCGACCGACGAGATCGTATTTGAACGGTTAGCTTCATAATACGCTCCGTCAAATGACGTACAGCCGCCGCCCGGCGGCACCCAGCGAATTCGCTTGACCGCCCGAAGCAGTACCTGTTTGTCCGACGAGTATTGCTGCAGCATACTGCTGCCCGAACGCGTCTGATAGATCGCTACGCGGTCGTTGGGCTGCATTTGCCGGTTGACGAACTTTTCGAGAGCCTCACGGGTAGCCAGGATCCCGGCTTGTGAGGCGATACAATTGCCGTCGTCGACGATAAAGGTGACTAGCCGCCCGGAACTGCTGCCGGTGTTTGACGCCGCCGCCGCCGATGCCGTAAGTGTCTGATCTGCCTGATCGGCAGCCGAACCTGCCGCGGCCGCACGCCGCGTCGGCCCGATGTAGGCAAATTTGGTCACCTTTTGGGCCTTGCCGTCCTGCAGCAATTCAAAGTCCGACTGTTTGAGGTCGGTGATCTGCTTGCCGTCCTTGTCGGTCACCAGCACGTCGATCTGCACCAGGCTGGTCGTGACCCGGACGACGTCCTCGTTTTGCCCGCCGGGCGTCGGCGTCGGCGATTGCCCCGGCACGGCGGCGCCAAGTGCGAGCAGCAGCGTCAGGGACGCGAGTGGTAAATACTTTTTCATCCTTGCCTCCGGCTATCGATCCGCGATCTCATATTCGTCGATCTTTCTGTAAAGCGTCTTGCGGCCGATGCCGAGCAGCCTGGCGGCACGCGACTTGTCGCCGGCCGTATAGTCCAGCGTCGCCATTATCACCTGTTTTTCGATCTCGTCCATCGCGGACGGCAGCGTGATGTCAAGGGCGATCGAACGGCCGTCACCGGCAGCGGCGGCCCGCTCCTGTCTGGCGTACGCGTGAGCCTCGGTCACCCGGCGACCGATCGCGTCCGGCAGGTCGGACAGCTCGATCTGACGCCCGGATGCGATGATGACGGCCCTTTCAATGGCATTCTCAAGCTCGCGGACGTTGCCCGGCCATTCATAGCTGACGAGCGCCCGCATCGCTTCACTTGAGATACCCGAGACAAAGCGGCCCGATTTTTCCTTATAAAGCTCGAGGAAATGAAAGATCAGAAGATGCACGTCCTCAGGCCGCTCGCGGAGCGGCGGCAGCGAGATCGGAAAAACGGACAAGCGGTAATAGAGGTCCTTGCGAAACTGGCCCGATTCGATCGCCGATTCGAGGTCGGAGTTGGTCGCGGCGATGACCCGGACGTCGGCCTTGATCACTTGTTTGCCGCCGACCCGCGTAAACTCGCCGTCCTGCAGTACCCTCAGCAGTTTGACCTGGGCCTGCAGCGGCATCTCGCCGATCTCGTCCAAAAACAGCGTTCCGCCGTTTGCCTCCTCAAACCTGCCCTGACGCTGCGTGCGGGCGTCGGTGAAGGCTCCCTTTTCGTGGCCGAAGAGCTCAGATTCGAGCAGATTCTCGGGGATCGCACCGCAATTGAGCTTGATGTACGGACCGCTCTCGCGGCCCGAGTTGAAATGGATCAGGTTAGCGATCAGTTCCTTGCCGGTGCCCGATTCGCCGAGGATCAGAACGGTCGTGTTGGTGTCGGCGACGTTGAGCCCGAGCTCGATCGCCCGGCGTATCGACGGCGCCTGTCCGACGATCTCGCTCTGTTTTTGATGAAGTTCGCTCTTGAGCCGCATGACCTCGGCCGACAGTTGATCCCGCTCAAGTGCGGTGCCGATCTGGTCGGCGATGCCCTCGATCAGCGCGATATCATGATCCTCGAACGGATTTTCGCGGCTCCACACAAAACCCAAAAGCCCGTACGCCTGGCCCGCGACGTTGACCTGGGTGACCAGTGCGGTCTTGCCGCGAAGCTGCGTATTGAAAAAGAGCCTGATCGCGAACGGCAGTTGTGAATCGACCAACCGGAGCGTTTTGCGGTCGCTCAAAAGGTCGCCCAACGCCGAGAACGAATCGATCGCCAGCGATTTGTTATGCTGTTCGATCATCTTCAGCAGCTTTGTCACCTTGATGCCCTCGGCCGATTTGAATGACGCCAGCGAAATACGCTTTCCGGTCTGATCCAGCACGCCGAGAGCACCGTAATCGGCGCCGACCAGCCCGATCGCGCGTTCGAGCACGAGCGCCGATACCTCTTTGAAATCGGAATGCGAGTTGAGCGTGTTGGCGATCTCGAGCAGTGCGTTGGTCCGGCGCGACTCGTGCTCCTGATTGACGTAAAGGCTCGTGTATTGGTAACCGATGGCGAGCTGCTGGGCGATCGACTGGAGAAAGCTGACCTCTTCGTCAAGCCAAACCCGTGCCGAATGTGTGTCGTGCAACCCGAGCAGGCCGAGCACGCGGCCATTGAGGATGATCGGGATGATGAGCAGCGAGCGTGTCTCGAGCGCCTTTGTAAAAAACTTGAGCGTCGGATCCTTGGCCAGCGATGTATCGTTCATCCGGATCGGATTGGTGATATCAAACCGCTCTGCCAGACGCTCGGCGTTGAACGGAATGGTCGTGCCTTCGCTCTTTGGCACCGACCGGTCCTTTCGCCATTCGTGACTGATCCTGAGTTCGCTGCCGTCGCCGAGCTGCAGGAGGTCACAGCGGTCGGCATTCAGCATTCGCCCGATCTCTGAGACAACGACATTCAGAAACCGTTCGAGGTCGATATTGGTGGGCAGGTCGCGAGCGAGGCGGTCAATGATGGCCTCGCGGGCCTCCTGCATTCGTGAGCGGCGTTCGACGCTCAGTGACGTTTCGGATGTCGCTTTGGACATAGAAAAACCTCATGGAAAGACGCTCTCGTACGCATCCATAAGGTTAATCTGAAGTTTACCGCCGGCAATGTCAAGTTGACACACAGGCAGCCGATAATGTGTAATTTCGCACCACCCGAAACGGCATCAGTTTACGGCTTGTTCGACGGCCGTTCGGGCTTTTTCTCTTTCGGCTCTTCGCGCTGAGGTTTGGCATTCGCGTTCGGCGGTTTCGGCGCCGAATTGCTGTCCGAAGCGACGTTGGCGTTGGCGGCCGTGTTCGAATTGGACCGCTTGGTGTTGGCGTCATCGCGCTGAACAAAATCGATCCGCTTTGTGCCGGCCTCGGCGTCCTCAAGCAGGTCGGCGGCCCTTGAATTCTCGGGATCGAGCTCGAGCGCCTTTTTGAGCGGAGCAAGTGCCTCGCGGTACTGTGCGAGTTTGATCAGGATCGAACCGTACTCGGTCTGATACTCGGTATCGTCGGGCTTGAGCTTGACGGCCTGCTTAAACGCGGCCTCGGCCTCCTCGTCCTTGTTGAGCTTGTTGTACGCCCGGCCAAGGTTGAACTGTGCGAGGTCGTCCTTCGGATTGGCGGCGATCACCTTTTTGTACGCCTCGACCGCCCGTTCGAACGCCTTTTGCGAATTTGTCTTGACGGTCCCGCCCTTACCGGTGTTTGACGTGGTTTCGACCGTATTGCCGGCCTGCTGCATTTCAGATTCGATCAGGGCGTAGGCGATGCCCATCTTGAAATGAGCTTCAGCAAAATCTGGGTCGAGCGTGACAGCCTGCTTATAGGCTTCGATCGCCTTCTCAGTCTGGTTGTCGTCAAGCAGGCGGTCGCCCTCGGCGAGCGCCGCCTTCGGGTCGGTGATGTGGGCAAACGGCGAAACCGCCGCCGTATTCGCATTGGTGTCGGCATTGGCGGTATTTGCCGCTCCGCCCGAACATCCGGTCTGAAAGGCGATCATCGAAAACAAGACGATGGCCAGAATTATGATCTTCATACAAATCCTCTTGCCCGCAGCGGGCCGCATTATCATCAACCCGGAGGAAATACGAACGGCCGGCCGCCAAGCAGATGGACATGAAGGTGAAACACCGTCTGGCCGCCGTCGGCGTTGGTATTGATCACGACCCGATAGCCGTCGTCCGCAAATCCGCGATCGCGGGCAATATTCGCCGCCGCCTGTAAAAGCTGGCCGAGCGTATCGCGGTCGCCCGTCTGGGCCTTATCCAACGAGTCTATGTGCTGCCGCGGGATTATAAGAATATGGGTCGGAGCCTGCGGGCTGATGTCGTTGAAGGCGATGCAAACGTCGTCCTCAAACACCCTGGACGCCGGTATCGCACCGCTCGCGATCTTACAAAAAAGGCAATCTTCTACACTCATGATCTAGTCAAATTAAATCACAAGCCGTCAAAATTGTTAATCCCGACGTTATGCCCCGGGCTGTGCATGGGTCGCCGGGCTTTCGGTAATTCGCTCGATATCGGCACCGAGGCTCCGCAGTTTGCGGACGATGGTCTCGTAGCCGCGGTCGATATGATACACGCGGTCAATGATGGTCTCGCCTCCGGCGCAGAGTGCGGCCAGCACGAGCGACGCCGACGCCCGCAGGTCAGAGGCGATGATCGGCGCCCCCATCAGCGGAGTTTTGCCGCGGACGACCGCCGTGTTGCCCGAGATGTGAATGTCCGCTCCCATTCGGATCAGCTCGGAAGCGTGCATGAACCGATTCTCGAAAATGGTCTCGGTGATCGTCGAGGTGCCCTCGGCCTGGGTCATCAGTGCCATGTACTGCGCCTGCATATCGGTCGGAAACAGCGGGTGCGGTTCGGTCGTGACGTCGCAGGCCTTGAGGCCGTTGGGGCCGACCTTGACGTGGAGCGTGCTCTGATTGAGTTCGTCGATGACGACGCCGGCCTCGCGCAGCTTTTCGATCACGGCCGTCAGGTGCTCGGGCCGGCAGCTTTTAATCTCGATCTCGCCGCCGGTGATCGCCGCGGCGACTATGAACGTACCCGCCTCGATGCGGTCGGGGATGATCGTATGTTCGGCTCCGCCGAGCGACTCGACGCCGTCGATCTCGATGACCGGCGTTCCGGCACCTTTGATGCGGGCGCCCATCTTGTTGAGCAGTTCGGCAAGATCGTCGATCTCCGGCTCTTGCGCCGCGTTCTTGATGACCGTTTTGCCGAGTGCCAGCGACGCGGCCATCATTACGTTCTCGGTGCCTGTGACGGTCACCTTTTCAAACTCGACCGTGTTGCCGACGAGGCGGCCCTGAGGGGCACGGGCAACGACGTCGCCAGATTCGAGCGACACGACCGCACCGAGCTGCTCGAACGCTTTCAAATGCAGATCGATCGGGCGCGTGCCGATAGCACAGCCGCCGGGCAGGCTGACCTTTGCCTTGCCGAACCGGGCGAGCAGCGGCCCGAGAGCGAGTACGCTGGCCCGCATGGTTTTAACCAACTCGTACGGGGCCTCAAATACCTGAACGTTGCCCGCGTTGACCTTGTGCGTGCGCAGTTCCGGGGTGAGGACCGTCGCCCCGAGGTCTTCGAGCAGCCGCCGCTGAGTGATCAGATCCTTTACATACGGCACGTTGTGCAGTATCACCGTTTCGGCCGTCAGCAGCGTCGCCGCGAGACACGGCAATGCCGAATTTTTGGCTCCGCTGATCTCGATCTTTCCGCGCAGCGGATTGCCGCCGCGAACCTTGAACTTATCCATAATTATCCTGATCTGCGCCTTTCCGGGCGAGAGCTACTGTAAGCAATGCTTATAGAAGCAAGTACGAAATCTTATCACAAGCATCGAATGCGTAAAAACCGCCGCGTCAGCTTTGATAATTTGCCGAACGGTATCATTATTTTGTTCAGGATCGGACCGTGAATATGAATTGGAAAACAAAGCTCGACGCGGCCGCCGTTGCGGCCGTGTTGTTATTGGCAGCGATCGGCTGTTCGGACAGCGGTAAAACGGCCGAGTGGGCCAAGGCAAGGGCGATCGCCGACAAACTGGATCATCCGTCGGCTCTTACCGCTGATGAAAAGAACATCTACTTTGTGACGGGCGGTACCATCGCCAGCCTTAACGAGGGCACGAGCGGCGTCTGGAAAATGCCGATCGGCGGCGGCCCGCCGAGTTTGTTGTTCAAAGGATATAAAAAGGACGAGAATACCGTCGTCCTGCCGGCCGGTTTCGTATTGGCCGCGGATGAAAAGTTTCTGTATTTTTCGGCCGGCCACATTTATCGTGTGCCAAAGGACGGCGGCGATGCGGTACAGATCACGGCCGGGACGCCGACCGAGATGGCCGTCGACAATGAGCGGATCTATTGGCACAATTTCGTCGGCGAGGGAATGGCGGCGACGCCCGCATATTCGGTCCCCAAGGCCGGCGGCGAGGCCAAACCGATGACCGGTGCGGTCAATATCTCGGCGATAGCGGTTGACGACGCGTTTCTGTACTGGGCACAGCCCGACGGCGTTTATAAGATGCCTAAATCAGGCGGTGAGTCGGTAAAGGTCTACTCCGCACCCGACAAACAGACGATCAGCGGGCTCGCTGCGGACCGCGACAGCCTGTATTTCACCATCGGCAGCGGAAAGAACGCCCTGGTCAAGATCGCCAAGTCCGGCGGCGAACCGGTCAAACTAGCCGACGAGGTCAATCACACTCACCGTTTCTTTGTAGATGAGGCGACTATCTACTTTGTTAAAAACGAAGGGTCCTTCGGCACATCAGTCAATTTTATGCCGAAGAACGGCGGGGCTCCGCAAAAGGCCGACTCAGGCTATGTCGCAAGCTATTTTGCAGCAAAAGGGAAAATATACGTCGCCGATATCTCAAAGATCTACGAGCTCGACGCCAAGCCCTGATACACCCATAATTGCCAAGATCGAATAACGTGAACACTGAAACCGGTAATCATCAAGATATAGCCCTGTCATCCCGGATCGTCGACCGCGGCGACGCCGAGCTGGTCAAACTGTGCCGAAACGGCGATCAGTCGGCGTGGGACCAACTGGTCAACCGGTATCAGCGTCTGATCTACGCTATACCCCGACGAGCAGGCTTGAGCGACGAACAGGCGGCGGACGTCTTTCAGGAAGTTTTTCTGACGCTGCTGCAAAAGATCGACGAGATCGAACAACCGGACCGGATCCGTTCATGGATCGTAACGACGGCAAAATTCAAAACCTGGGCCGTCGTCCGCAGCGGCAAGGGCCTCTATTCGCCTGAGACCGAAGAAGAAATGGAAGCCGAAATGGCGGATCTTCGCGACACCTCGCCGCTGGCCGACGACATGCTGATCGAGTTGGAGGAGCAGCACCTGATCAGGGCGGCGATGCTGGAACTCGAAGAACGCTGTCAGAAGATATTGTCGATGATCTACCTCCGTGATCCGGCGGCAAGCTACGCGGAGGTCGCCGCCGCGATCGATGTCGGCGAGACGAGCATCAGCCCGCTGCGGTCGCGATGCCTCAAGAAATTAGAAAAGTTATTGTCTTGACCAGGAAGATGTGTCTTTTTTGCGGTTGAGGCCGCACTGTTTGATTGGAGAGAGCGTTGAATAACGCCGACAAGAGCAATGAACGACCCGTTGGAACAAAAACTCGAACACATCATCAGCCGGATAAAGGCCGACACCTCGATCGACGCCCCGCCGGACTCGCTCAAGTATGTGAGCGACCTGTTTCGCACACGGTCCGCGGCACCCAGGCCGACGATTGTTCGACGAATTGTGGCCGCCCTTACGATGGATCTGATGCCGGATCGTGCGGCATTCGGCGAACGCTCGGCCGCCGGCGGCCAGGCAAGGCAGATGCTATTTGACGCGGGCGAGTTTGCGATCGATCTCCGGGTATCGGGCGATGCGAACGGCTTTGAAATCCGGGGCCAGATCCTCGGCGAATACGGCGCCGGCCAGGTGACGCTCTCGGGCGATGGCAATTCGTCAGAGACGGATCTGGATGCCGATGGCGGCTTTAGGTTCGACACCGTCGCCGCGGGAACTTACTCAATCGTCATCGCCGGCGAAGCCGGTGAAATGGCGGTTGAGAATATTGAGTTCGTGTGAGTGGGCACTGTCTCCGCCCATCCTCTGTGCGACCGGCTGTTAAGATGGCCGGTCGCTTTTTCGTTGTATAATCGAACGTTCAAATGACAGGAAACAGCCTCACCGAACAGATCATCGCCGCCGGTTCCGGCACCGAACGCAGGCGTCTGTTGGATCGTGCGGACGGCGATCAGGCCGAGCGGCTGCCGGTCGAGATCAGGGAACTTTGCATCGCGAGTTGGTCGAGCGACCCGTCACGCGTCCAGCGTGCCGCGGCCGCTCTCGGTTTTATCCACCGTTCGCACCGGACAGACCACACGCTGGCAAATTACAAATGGACCGAAGGCATCGCCGCGATCACCCGCGGAAATTTTGAAAAAGCGGTCGAACGGCTGGATACCGCGATCGCCGCCTTTCTAAGACTCGGCCGCGAGGTCGAAGCGGCTCGTGTAAAGGTGTCAAAACTTCTCGCTCTGGCGATGCTCTCTCGTTATGACGAAGCCGTCGAAACGGGGCTCGCGGCGATCCCGATCCTTGTCGAGAGCGGCGATCAGCTTACGGCCGGCAAGATCGAGATGAATCTCAGCAATATCGTCTCACGCCGCGGCAAACATACCGAGGCCGAGGGATATTGCTCGTCTGCCCGACAGCGATTTATCATCGCCGGCGAACCGTCGTGGCAGGCGATGGCCGAGAACGGGCTGGCCAACACCTACGCCGAGCTGAACGATTTTGACCGTGCGGCCCGATTTTACGAGGCCGCCAGATCAACGGCGGTCAGCGCCGGAATGTTGGTGACCGAGGCCGAGGTCGAGGCGAGCATGGGCAACCTCGCACTTTTTCGCGGGCGATACGGCGATGCCCTGCGGCACCTGGAACTCTCACGCCGAAAATTTGAGATGCTCGATATGCCGCACCAAACGGCTATCGCCGAGCTCGAGATCGCCGATATTTACGCCGAACTAAATCTGAATTTCGAGGCCGTCGAGATATACCGAAAGGTTTGCGAAGAGCTTCGCCGGCTCAAGCTCAGGTCCGAGGAATCACGTGCGAGGATCAATCATGCCCGGGCGGTGTTGGCGATCGGCGACGCGAAAGCGGCAAAACGCGAACTCACCCGTGCCCTCAAGCTGTTTGCGGCCGAGGGGAACGAGGCCGGAACGATAACCGCCCGGCTTGAGACCGCAAACATCGCGCTCGGCAGCGGCGACCCGCGTTCGGCGTTGGAAAACACGGCGATCGCCTTCGAACTGCTGAAAAAGATCGAAAATCCACGGCTCGCTTTGACGGCGGGCATTATCGCCGGCCGGGCCCACGCCGAATGCCGCAACACCGAAAAGGCGGCGGAAGCGTTTCAAAAGGTTCTGGGCGACGCCGTTCGCTTGCGGCAGCCGGACCTCAGACAGCGGGCGTTGACCTTTCTAGGCGAGTTGGAAGCCGCCGCCGGAAACGATACCGAGGCCGAACGTAAATTCAAGATGGCGATCAGGATCGTCGAAAAGCTCCGGGCTCCGCTCGCGTCCGAGGAATTTGGTATGGCGTTCATGGCTGCCCGTCTGCGGCCTTTCGACGCGCTTGCCAGGCTCTATCTGGGACAAGATCGCGTCCGTGACGCGTTTCGGGTGGTCGAGAGCGGACGGTCGCGATCGCTCGCCGATTCGATCGGACGCAGCCTGACCGGTTCCGGCGACGCCGGCGGCCTCGAACGCCGCCTTGAGGCTGTCCGTGAGGAACTGAATACGTACTACAAGCGTCTCGACCGGGCAGACCCCGACGAGGCGGCCGAGCTCCGGCACGCTGCCGATCAGCGCGAGGATCAGATCAGCCGGCTTACACGCCAGATCTCGAGCGTCGCGGTCGCCGGGGCCGGGCACGCCGCCCCTCGGTTTTCGGCCGCCGAATTATTACGGCAGCTCGGCCGGTCAACTACATTGGTCGAATTTATCGAGATCGACGGACAGTTTTCGGCCTTTGTCGCATGTCGGGGAAAGCTGCGGTTCTTTCGCGATATCGCGTCGGCGGATGAGGTCGCCGAGGCTCTCGCGGACCTGCATTTTCAATTCGGGGCGATGCGATACGGCTACATTGCCCGCTTTGCCGCCCAGATGAGGTCACGGGCCGATCAAAGGCTCAGGAAACTGTATGACCTGCTGATCGAGCCGTTGTTACCGTCGCTTGCCGGCGGCCGTCTGGTGATCATTCCGGCCGGGACGCTCAATTACGTTCCGTTTCAGGCACTTTTTGACGGTGAGCGGTATCTCATCGAGCGGTTCGAGATCAGCTACGCACCGAGTTCGGCCGTCTGGGCAAGGCTCGGCAGCCGAAAGCCCCGCGGCCTGAATGGCGTTTTGCTGATGGGCTATGCCGACGAGCGGATCCCGCTGGTGGAACACGAGATCAAGACGATCAGGCAGATCATGCCGGAAGCACGCGTTTTTGTCGGTGAAAAGGCGACGGTCAGGGCGTTTGACAAACACGCCGCCGCTGCCGGCATCATCCATCTCGCGTGCCATGGGCAGTTTCGGCCTGAAAACCCGATGTTCTCAAGCCTGCACCTCGCCGATGGACGTGTTACGGTCCGCGATATTTGTTCGCATGACCTCGCGGCCGAACTTGTCGTCCTGAGTGCGTGCGAAACGGGCCTTAGCAAGGTCTTCGCGGGTGACGAGATACTGGGCCTTGCACGCGGATTTCTCGCCGCCGGTGCCGGTTCGCTGATCGTCAGCCTCTGGGCGGTCAACGACACCGCCGCCGGACAACTGATGACCGATCTTTACGCGGAAATGCAACGCGGGGGCACCGCGGCGGCATCTCTTAGGTATTCACAGCTACGAGCGATCTGGCGCGGCGAGCACCCGTTTCTCTGGTCGCCGTTCATTTTGGTCGGCCGCTAAAAAGAAATCTTTTCAAATGTCTTTTTGACAGAATTAGGCGCACTGTGACGATGGCGGGTAATTTCCCGATATTTTCACCCGTGCGAGGCAGTAATGACCTGTAGTATTTCAAGGATCGTGCAATTCATCTTGCTTTTGGCGTTGACCGCCGCGGCGTTTGTCTCCGCCGGCGCTCAGAACGTGGGGACAGCCGACTGCAGCTGCGTGCCCGATCAGGTCATAGTTCAGTTGAATACCGCGTCTGATCTGCCCGCGGTTGCCCAGCAATACGGACTCGACCCGACGCCCGTTTCACAGGTCGCGTCGCCGGCGATCTATCTTTTACGCATCACCGG
Source organism: Pyrinomonadaceae bacterium (assembly GCA_044221625.1). Taxonomy (GTDB): domain Bacteria; phylum Acidobacteriota; class Blastocatellia; order Pyrinomonadales; family Pyrinomonadaceae; genus OLB17. The sequence continues at coordinate 58,809 of JBGAOU010000001.1, forward strand.
CGGCAGCACACCGACACAGGTCGTAGCGGCGATGACCACGCCCGGTGACGGCCGCATCGCCTTTGCCGAGGTCAACCGAAAGCTGTCGCAGGTCGAGCGTCCCGGTCTGAGCTGGACACAAGGCCGCTCATGGGCCGTCGGTCGATCGTGGGCGGTCGGCGGCAGTTCGAAAGGATATGCCAGCCAGTGGTTTCCGGACGTGATCCGGCTCAATGAGGCCTTTGCCGCCGCCGGCACACGCGGCCGCCGAGTCGTGAACGGACAGGACACCGGCGAACCGATCGTGGTCGCGGTTTTGGATACCGGCATCGATCTCGGACATCCGGCGTTTACCGGCAAACTTGTTCCGGCAGCGGACCGGTGGGATTTTGTCGACGGCGACAATGACCCGAGCGAAGTCGGCGTGCTGCGTGTCGATCCGGCCTTCGGGCACGGTACACACGTCGCCGGGATCGTCGCGATGACGGTTCCTGACGCCAGGATCATGCCGATCCGCGTTTTGAACAAGGACGGCGAAGGCGAGCTCTGGCGGATCACCGCCGGGCTGATCTGGGCCGCAAGCCACGGCGCCGACGTCGCAAACCTGAGCCTCGGTTATCCGGAGGATGTCAGGCTGCTGCACGACCTTTTGGATTGTGTCGATGTCGGTACGACAGCGACCGGAACGACGTTCCCCGAGATCGGCACACGGCGTCTGGCAGTGTCGGTCAGCTCGGGCAACGGTGCCAATACAACGCAGGTCTTTCCGGCCGCCGAACAGCGTGACGGTATGCTCTCGGTCGCCGCCAGCACTCGGTACGACGAGCTGGCACCTTTCTCGTCATACGACCGATCATGGGTCGACGTGTCGGCTCCCGGTGAGAATATCGTCAGTGCCCTGCCCGGCGGCCGTTATGGAGTTTGGTCAGGCACCTCGATGGCGGCGCCGATCGTCGCCGGTATCACCGCACTCGTCCGGGCCCGCTACACCGCTGCGTGCCTGACACCGCACGCGATACTCGGCCATATAAAGGAAAACTCCGTCGATATCCGTTGGAATGACCTGCCGCCCTGGGGCAACGTTCGACTAAATCGGGTCGACGCCCTCTCGGCCGTCGCGACAGCCCCGGTCTGTCCCGCGTCACCTAACGCCGAACTGATTTTTGGTCCTGAACCGATCTCCGGAAGATAGTCGTCAATCTGCCGTGGGTCTTCGGGCCGAAAAATGACGGGCTGGCCGCGAAAATGCGGCCGGCCCGTTCTACGTTTGTCACCAAAATCTCGCCCTGACCGAAAAAGGGCCAAATAAATTTCTAACTGGTGTCTTTTTTGCCCGCGCGTCCGCACAGTGTTTCTGACGACACCTCAAGCATCGAGGTAAACACAATATCAAAGGCAGGATCTACAGATGAAAAAGACAGCTCTTCAGAAAAGGAACAGACGATTAGTACAGTTTGCGGCAGTGGTCGCGTTGATCGCGGCTTGGGTGTCGATACCAATGCTTACCGGCGGCGTCAAAGCCGACGCGACCCCGGTGATCGTATTGCGGACCGCCGCACTCGTTTCGCCCACGGGCAGCATCAATCCGCACGGAGCCGCCGCGTGGCAGCTCTACCAGAGCGGCAACCGCGAGATCGAGGTCGAGATCGAGGATGTGAATCTTTCGATGGGAACGGCACTTTCGGCGGTCGTTGACGGTAACGTCATCGGTACAATGACGGTAGATGACCGGCAAAAAGCGAAATTGAAACTCCGCACAGAGGACGGCCAGGCCGTTCCGATGACGGACGACGGTTCGACCGTCGAGGTGCGAAACGGCACTGTCGTTTTAGTTGCCGGTGCTCTGAATGGCGGCGGCCCCAACCCGACCCCGACGCCGACCGGAACACCCAACGGAACGCCCAGCCCGAGCCCGACCGGAACTCCGACCGGAACCCCGAGCCCCAGCCCTTCGCCGACCGGTTCGCCAAATTCGGGCGACCTGTTTGCCGGACTGACCGGCGGCACGATCAACGGCGTTCTGCCGCGTGGATATGCTCAGTATGAGCTCCACAGCAGCCGGACCGAACTCGAGATCCGACTCAGTCAGATCAATCTGCCGGCCGGCACCTCGCTCAGCGTTGCCGTTGACGGAACGGCCGTCGGTAATATGTCGCTGCAGAGCGGCGGTGAGGGACGCCTTCGCCTGCGAAGCGATAATGGCCAGACCGTGCCGGTCGTCATTGCCGGATCGACGATCTCGATCTCAAACGGCGGAAACGCGATCCTCAACGGTACGTTTGCCGGATTCAGCGGTCCGAGCCCGACACCGACCCCGACCGGCACGCCGGGACCGACACCGAGCCCCAGCCCGTCAATGGGCCGATCGTTCGAAGCAAATCTGACCGGCTCGGGAATGACGCCGCCGGTGACCACAGCCGCCACCGGTGAGTTTAAGGTGACATTAAACGCCGCGGAAACGCAGGCGACCGTCTTTGGCGAGTTTCACAATCTGTCGAGTGCACAGACGTCAGCACGTATCGAGACCGTTGTCGGAACGACGATGGTGATCAGGGATTTTGGAACCATCGGCGGCACCAACGGCAACTTTGCCAGCGTGACGTTTGACGTAACGGCGGCTCAGGTACAACTGCTCCGCACGGGCCTCTGGTCGGCGGTCATCTCGAGTGCCAACAATCCGGGCGGCGAGATCGCCAGCACGTTCAGACAGCGTTCGGGCCTTGCCGATTTTGACGGCGACGGCAGCAACGACTTTTCGGTGTTCCGTCCCGCGACCGGTGCCTGGTACACACAGAATAGTGCCGGATTTGGAGCTACGACGTTCGGCACCTCGACCGACACGGTCGTCTCGGGCGACTATGACGGCGACGGCAAGACGGATACGGCGGTTTACCGCAATGTCAACGGTGCAGGCGTTTGGGAGATCAAGAGCAGCTTTGACGGCAGCGTTCGCGGTTCGGTCTTCGGACTCGGCAGCGATGTGCCTGTCCGGGGCGACTTTGACGGCGACGGCCGACTCGACCTCGCGGTATATCGCCCGTCAACCGGCGTCTGGTACATCCAGAAGAGCAACAACACGGGCTACTCGTTCGTAACCTGGGGAATTGCCGAGGACAAGCCGATGCCGGCCGATATCGACGGCGACGGTAAGGATGATGTCGTGGTCTATCGCCCGAGCCTGGGCAACTGGTATTGGGTCCGCAGTTCGGACGGCCAAACGGGTGCGATGCACTTCGGAGCCGCCGGCGACATCCCTGTCCGCGGTGACTTTGACGGCGACGGCAAAGGCGACGTCACGGTGTTTCGCCCCTCGACGGGCGTCTGGTACACGTACCGCAGCACTGACGGCGGCTATACGGTGATGCAGTTCGGCCTTGACGGTGACATTCCGGTCGCCGGCAACTATGACAACGACGGCAGGACCGACATCGCCGTCTTTCGCCCGGCGGACGGCAACTGGTACATCCTTCGGAGTTCGGACGGAGCCTTTCAGGCGATCCATTTCGGGATCGCGGGCGACCTGCCGATCGCGGCCCAGTAACACGGAAACTGAGTCCAAACGAAAAGGGAGCGGCCGTAGGGCACGCTCCCTTTTTTGCACAACCATAATTGGGTTCAGATCATCTCAATGTGCAGTTCTGAGAGATCATATTCTGAAGCTATGATCGGAAGCTCAGATCGCTTCACCCCGGCCGGATAGCCCTCCTTTCGGCCGGGGCATTTTTGTGTCCGCTCATCAGGTCAGTTCGAACACCCGCAAACAAATCCGTCCGTTACAAGCAGGTCATCAATATACTGGCCCTCGCGAAACGTCCCGACATCGGTACCGACACGCCAACGCAGCTGTACGCGATTTCCGGCCGCCGACGGCGGAAGTTTGGCACGGGTCGTGATGAACTCGGAAACCGAATTGATGCCGCTGCGGCCCGACCACCCGCTGCGGCCGCCGAGCGGATTTTGACAACAGCTGTCGATCACACCGTCATAACCGCCGGACAGGAACAACCCGCCCGCGGCGATGATATCCTGCCAATCGGCGTCGCCGATCTTGATCTCCATGACAGAGCCGTCATAAAGCCGGTTGCGCAAGAATGTCGTTTCGAGTTCGTACCAATTTTGGAACGACACTTCGGCTCCGGCGGTATTTATCTGAAAGGCCGGCGAGGTCAATTCGTTGAGGCCGATCTGATTTGGGTCGGGCGAAAACAGTGCCTTGGCACCCGAGACTGAACGGCTGCGGGACGCTTTCCACGCACTCTGCGCACCAGTCGCGTTCGACGACCAACGCTGCGGCAGTCCCGGCCCCGAAAGGCGGTCAAAGTTTTGGCCGAGTGCGGTGCGGACCACGCCCGCCCTTAGCGCGACCGTCACGACACCGAGATCATTCGGGCCGTCATTGAGTTGAAAATTGAGCAGCAGTTCGCCGCCGCAGGTCACCGTCGGTGCGACCGTAAATGTGAACGGACGCGACACCGGCGGGCCGCCGGCCGCGAGAGCACCGTAATTTTGCGGCGGGCCCGTATTTGTAACGCCGCTGTTCGGCACGAGTGCCGCGGTCAGTGATTGTGTATTCAGTAGGCCCGTGTTCGAAAGGGTGACATTCAATGTCACGGTTTCGCCGGGTTCGGGCGTCGAGTTCGTTCCGCAGCTTTCGAAGGTGACCTGTACCGACGCGTTCTGGATGACGGCGACCGGCTGCAGGGCAAAGTTACGAACAAGATTCTCACCGTCGGCGGTCGTCACCGACACCGTCTGCGAGCGAAATCCCGGCGCCGATGCGGTCATGCTGTACGTTCCGGGCACGACCGAGAGGCCGCCGTAAATGCCAGTCTCCGGCGTTCGCCTCGTGTACGCTCCGATGGTCAATTGGGCACCGTTGATCGGCTGACCGTCGGCGGCGTTGGTAACGGTTCCCGAAATGACTGCCCGCGGCGCCGCCGTACACTCGTCAAACTTGAACCGCCCGATACGCGTGAGCCAGGTAAACTCGCTGAAATCCTCGCTTTCCTGGGTATAGTATTCGCCCGTCATCCAGAATGTGCAGTCATCCGACGGATCGACCGTCATTCCGCTGTAGTCGCCCCAACGCCAGCCGAATGCCTTCTGAACGCCGGTTCCGATCACGAGCTTGCCTTCCTGGCGGAAAGACCCGGCGGGTTCACCGGCAAGTCGCCCTGAATACAAAACGGACGGTTCTTTGCCGTCGTTGACGAAGTTGTATCCGACCGCGAGATTGCCCTGATGGTCCTGTGCCGCCGAACCGATCCAGCGTGACGACGTCGTATCGCCGATCGTAGATTGTTCGGTCACACCGAACGGACCTGCCCCGTTCCGCTGAAATTCGTAAAGGCGAACACCGGCCCGATACGGCGACTGCGCCAGCCGCACCGTCTGATTGAAGACCAGCGATTCCCGGCCGCCGAAATTGCGGTATGCGACGCGGTAATTTACCCGGTCGCTGTTTGCGTCGAGAAAATCGCCCGGTGCCGGCTGAGCGATATCAGTGCGGCCGCTGACACTCGTCGGGTCAAAGGCGGCGACCGCGACCGGGCTTTCCGGACGCTCGGTAAATGTCGAGTTAGACGTATTTACAAAATCCGCATGAAAATCGAACAGCCTGATCGCGTCCTGCGTGTCACCGTATTCGTCGGCCGTATAGCTGACGAACGTATTTGGTGCTCCGGCCGGCGGAGGCCTCAGGCCGTCGAGGTCCGAGGGCAGAAAATTGCGTCGCCGTTCGACACTGTCCGACGGGCGGTTAAAGTAGATGTAGCCGGCGTCGGGCCTGCCGGCCAGCAATTTTGTACGGTCAAACGCAAATAGCCCGGCACCGGCGTAGTCAGAGCCTAGAAACTCCTCGGTCGACATATAGTAGGCGTCATGCCACACGCCGAATTTGGAAAAATCGTTGATCTTGACGTTCGGCATCACAAATTCGTAAACGAAGTATGAGCCGGTCGGGTCGCCCGTCGTCGAGACCGCGATCATCTGCCGGAAAGGCGGCACGTTGTAACAATATTGGCTGATCAGCCAGCGGTCGGCGAGCGGATCGTAAAGGACCGTCGGCAGGCCGTCGTTGCGGGCCGCACAGGGTGTGCCCAGCGGCTCGAAAAGCTGACTCAGCTTGATCGGCGCTGTCAGCGGCGTACCGCTCTTGTCATAGACCCGAAAAAGCGAGTTGACCGCCTGAACGTAATGATCCGGGCCGACATCTCCGATCATATCGGGCGGCAGGATCACGAGGTTGTACGCGGCTATGTTGTCAAAATTGGTCAGCCCGTCAAACGAGAGCGACGTCGCCGGCATCGGCACCGGTGTGAGCGTCGCCGGGCTGCCTTCAGTGCCGCCCGCCTTGATCGGTCCGCTTCGCGGTTCTGCCGCCGGAACGTCCTTTACCTTAAATCCCGCCGCACTTGGCAGCGGCGCCTGCTTTCGGTTCGGCCCGAGGTCGCGTGCCCGGCCCGAGACGGCAAATGCAGCGGCGGTTCGGGCGATCGGCGAGGGCGAGGCCGCAGGTTCGGCCGCTTTCTGGCCCGCGGCCATAAACCACACCGCGGCGGCGATCAATGCTGCGGGCAATAAACCTGTTGCGATACGGTACTTCATTTTAGATCTATCGCCGGCGTCAGGGTTCTGAGATGATCTCGATCTCGGCCCGCCTCTTTGCGTCGTCCAGAAAGCTCTCGAGCCTTGAGGCGACACGCTCTTCGGTCAACATCCGGTTGATGTCACGACGTCTTTCGTCAAGCGTCGGCATCAGCAAACCCGGGTACCGCTTGCGAAAGTCAGGTGCCATAACGTCCCGAAAATATCTTGCCTCGTCCTCCGGAGTTACGACGATAAATGAGCGGAAACGAAAATCGATATAGTCCTCGATAGACAACCGCTGCGAGATCAGCCGCTGAAAATTATCATCACTTATCGACTCAAAACCGACGGTCTTCAGCCTCGCCTCAAACGCCGCTGCTGACGGAAAGAACTTGACCAGCTTGTCTATCTCGGCCTTGATAGCGTCATCGGTCGGCATCGGCCGCGGCAGCCGGTTGGCCTCAAGCGCGAACAGCCGCTGATCGATCAGCCTGAGCAGGGCTGCGTTGAGATCGTCCCGCTTCGGCGGGTCTATCTGAACGCCCGGCTGCAGTGCCAGCTGCCACATTATGTCCGAATATGTGATGAGTTCGCTCCGCGTTCCGTCACTGACCGTCGCGACCGTCTTATCGACCAGTTCCTGAGCCGCGGACGGCGTTGAAACGGCCGACACGATCATCGATATGACGGCAGCAAGCAACGCTGTCCGGAGTATTTCACTGATTCGGGCGAACATATAGATAACAGTCCATTTTTGCGTGAATCAACGGGGGTGTCAATCAACTCGTCAGAGCGTTAAAACTCTTGACAAAATGTTAAATATTGTTTTTAATCAAAGAGAGAGAAATCTATTCTCTCTCGATCGTTTTGTCTCCTAACCTGCGTAAGTTGGCGGTTCGACTGTTCCGGCAACAAGCCACTACACAATGTTGACACCTTCGCCGCAAAACACGGATGTGACATCCGGCACGAACGCACAAAGGCCGAATGAAACTCCGGGCGACCTCAAATTCATTGCCGATCTCGGGCGAAGCCTGCTCATTACCGTGCACCCCAAAAAGGTAGCGAGCCGCGTCGTCGAGGCTCTGCGCGCTAACTTGGATGCCGATTTCTGCCTGTTTGCTGCCGAGTTGAAGAACATTGGCCTGGTGACGTGCGCGGTCACGCGTGACGGCGAGGCAGCGGGTGATTTTCTGGTCAGGCCGCGATTCGAACGCTGGCTGCAGTTCATGCCGCCGCAGGTCGGTTATACAGAGCGCGACGCACACGAATTTATGTACGACGGCGGCGGCCACGCCCTCGAATACGTTTCGCCGCTGCAGATCGACGGCGAGACAAAAGGCGCGATCGTGACCGGGTTTGGTGACGAACAGCACTTTACCGAAAATCGCACGCGAGTGATCGAGGCGGCGACACAACTTGCCGCGATGAGCGTCAATCTGTCTGCCCATTACGAGTCGGCCCTTAACAATTCGATCACGCAGGCTCGCGAGGAGCACCGCAAATTTAACGAATCCGTACTCGACGCTCTGCCGGTCTCGCTGTACGTGGTCGACCGCGACTACAAGATCGTGACCTGGAACCGCCATCGCGAGGTCGGCATCCAGGGCATTCCGCGTGATTCGGCGATCGGACGCGATGTTTTCAGCGTGTTGGCGAAATATCCGCAGGGCAGGCTTCGGCAGGAGTTTGAGCGGGCATTCAGAACGGGTCAGATCGAGCGGATCGAACAGCAGACGGTCGCCGATGACGGTTCGACCCGCCACTGGATGGTCAGCAAGATCCCGATGCGCAGCAGTGAGTCCGGCGAGGTGACTCACGTCATAACCGTCGGCGAAGATGTGACCGTCAGGGTCGAGGCGATACATGCGATCGGCCGTGCCGAAAAATTAGCTGCCGTCGGACGCCTTGCCGCCGGTGTCGTCCACGAGATCAATAACCCCTTGGCGACCATTGCCGCATGTGCCGAGGCGCTTGAGCAGCGGATCCACGAGGGCGAATTCAAAGATTCGGAAAGCGAAGCGGACCTGACCGAGTATCTCGGCTTGATCAAGAGCGAGGCTTTCAGGTGCAAATCGATCACGACCGGCCTTCTCGACTTTAGCCGGGTCCGCACCGGCGACCGGGTCATGACCGATATTGCCGAGGTCGTCAGGTCAGCCGCAAACCTGATCTCACACCAGAAACGCGGAAACCAGATCACGATCAACGTCGATATCGCCGACAGCCTGCCGCAGATCAGCGCTGACGGCGGCCAGATCCAACAGGCGATAATCGCCCTGGCGACAAACGCCATCGACGCGATGCCCGGCGGCGGCGAACTCACACTAAAGGCGAGCCGCCAGACAAACCGTGTTGTGATCGACGTTGCCGACACCGGCACCGGCATCCCGGCCGAGAATATGTCCAAGATATTTGAGCCCTTCTTTACCACCAAGGAGGTGGGCAAGGGCACGGGGCTCGGGCTTTCGGTCTGCTACGGAATAATCTCCGAGCACGGCGGCCGGCTCAGCGTTCGTTCGAATTTAGGCCGCGGCACGACATTCAGCATATTCCTACCTGTGGTCCAGCGTCCCGGAACACAAACCTTGTAAACCCCTATCACTATGGCGAAAATTCTAGTTGTCGACGACGAAAAAAATCTGAGGCTCGTCGTCCAGAAAGAGATGACCCGGCAGGGCCACGAAACTCACGAAGCTCCGGATGGCGAAGCCGCATGGGAGATGATCGAAGAGCAGGATTATGATGTCGTACTGTGCGATATCAATATGCCCAGGCTCGACGGCATAAGTTTGCTGCGACGGATGCGTGAGCGTACCCAGAACCCGCCCGAGGTCATAATGCTGACCGGCCAGGCGACGGTCGAATCGGCGATCGAGGCGATGAAGCTCGGGGCGTATGATTATCTGACAAAGCCCTATCGCATCGCCGAATTGTCGGCGTTGGTGACCCAGGCCGCCGAAAAGCAAAAGCTGAAGATCGACAATCAGCGGCTCCGTGCCCAGATCGCCCGCACCACCGCGACACTTCCGGACATCGTCGCCGAGTCGCCGCAGATGAAAGAGGTTTTGCGGCTCGTAAACCGCGTGGCGCCCTCGGACACGTCGGTGCTGATCACCGGCGATTCCGGCGTAGGCAAAGAGTTGATCGCCCAGGCGATACACCGGCTCAGCCGCCGCAGCGATAAGCCGTTCATCGACCTCAACTGCGCGGCACTGCAGGACACCTTGCTCGAAAGCGAGCTGTTCGGCCACGAAGCCGGAGCCTTTTCGGGCGCCCGGACCCGCAAACTCGGGCTGTTTGAGATCGCCGACGGCGGGACGCTGTTTCTGGACGAGATCATGGAGATGCCGATGCAGCTGCAGTCAAAATTGCTGCGTGCATTGGAAACACGTTCGTTCTTCCGCGTCGGCGGCGTCAAAAAGGTCGAGGTGGACGTCAGACTGGTCGCCGCCACCAACCGCGACAAAGACGCTGCGGTGGCCGAAGGCATCTTTCGTCCCGACCTGATGTACCGCATCAATAGTTTTGAGGTCAACATTCCGCCGCTGCGTGAACGCCGCGAGGATATCGAACCGCTCGCCCGTCATCTGCTGCATAAACTCGCCGGTTCGCACGAACCCGAAATGACGCCGGCGACGATCGACGCACTTTGCGCGTTCGACTGGACGGGCAATGTCCGGCAGCTGCGCAACTGCCTCGAAAGGGCGATACTGCTTTGTGACAACGGGATGATCACGCCGCGTGAACTGCCGCCAGAGATCGCGTTTCGACAGGAAAAGGCCAACATTTCGGTCAGCTATAACGCCCCGCAAAGCAATGGCCACAGTTCATTTCATAACGCGTCTCCGTCCAATCTTCGCGACGTCGAACGCCAGCAGATCATCGGTGCACTTGAAAAGACGGGCTGGCATCGCGGCAAAACGGCCGAATTGCTCGGCATATCGCCATCGACGCTCTACCGGCGACTGCGCGAGTATGATCTCGACGTTCGGTGACCTTGATCAACGATTTACGACGAATAAATACCGCTGTTCCGACATCGGCATCAGCTTTTCGATAAATACGACTTTGCTCCTGGTCAGGGCCTCACGAAGACTCGGGCCGCCGAAGAGCAGCATTTGCCTGCGCTTGCGCCAACGCAGGAGTCCGGGAAGTTTTTCGGTAAATTTGTCGAGGGCACGGCAGGTGATCGTTTCGGCATTGGCTGGATCGGCCTCCTGAAACTGCTTGTTCGTAACGGTGGTGCGGGCGGCAATGCCGAGGGCGTTTGCAGCAAGCTCAAGGAACCTGGCCTTTTTCTCTTTTGATTCGATAAGAACGGCCCTCAGGTCGCCGCGTACCAACAGACACGGAATGGCCGGCAGGCCGCCGCCGGTGCCGACGTCGGCAAAACGAGAGCCTTTCGGCAGGTACTCGAGCATCGTCAGCGACTCGAGAATGTGGCGGACCGCAAACTCCTCCGGCGACATCGGGGCGACGAGATGAAGTATCGGATTATGTTCGTTGATCAGATCGTAGTAATCCGCCAGCCGCTCGAACTGATCGTCGCCGAGGCTGATCTTGAACGCTGCCTGGTGAGTTTTTAGGGCCTCGATAAATTCTTTGCGCATCAGATATGAGTTTTACGCAATGCCGCCTTTGACGCAATGCAAAAGGGATAAAGGACGTTCAGCCTTTATCCCTTTTTTTAGAAATGGTGCGGACGAGAAGAATCGAACTTCCACTCTGTAACCAGAACAGGCTTCTGAGACCTGCGCGTCTACCAGTTCCGCCACGTCCGCGTTGCGAACAATGATGATACGAATTCGGAAGCGGAAATTCAAGATTGGCGAACGTGTTTGCTATATTTGATGTAAGTAATGGCAGATATCGGACAAAATCTAGCCGCGGTCCGCGGGCGTATCGCTGACGCGGCGGGCCGTGCCGGACGTGATCCGGCGGATATCAAACTGGTCGCCGTCAGCAAGACGCACCCCGTTCCGGTGCTGCTTGAGGCCATCGCGGCCGGAGCCTCAGTTTTGGGCGAAAACAAGGTCCAGGAGGCCGAAGCAAAGATCGCCGAGATCGGCCGGAACGCCGCCGAGTGGCATCTGATCGGGCATTTGCAATCAAACAAGGCGCGAAAGGCGGTCCAGCTTTTCGACGTCATCCACTCGGTAGATTCGCTCGAACTGGCACAGCGGCTTGAGCGTATATGTATCGAAGAGGGCCGGGATCGTCTTTCAGTTTTTGTCCACGTCGATCTGGCGGGCGAAGCGACAAAGTCCGGGATCGATGTCGCCGGCCTGCCCGAGCTAGCCGGATATTTGAAAAACTGCGAGCGTCTGCGTTTTGACGGGCTGATGATCCTGCCGCCGTATTTCGAAGACCCCGAGGCGACGCGGCCGTACTTTCAGCGGCTGCGGGCGATCCGCGACGATCTCGCGTGCGACGGCGGTTTCGGAGCCGGCCGCGGCGAGCTGTCGATGGGCATGAGCCACGATTTTGAGGTCGCGATCGAAGAAGGAGCAACCATTGTACGCGTCGGTACGGCAATTTTCGGGGAACGAGAATAGGCCACCGAGAACACAGAGATCACTGAGAAATGGAAAACGATCTGCTTACTCAAAAGATCATTGGGGCCGCGATCGAAGTGCACAGAACGCTAGGCCCGGGTTTACTTGAGGCGATCTATGAACAGGCTCTCTGTCATGAATTTGACCTCCGCGGTATTGGTTATCGGAGACAGGTCGAGATAGATGTGATCTATAAAGATAAGGTGATCAAGGGTCAGCGAATTGATATTTTGGTTGAGGAAGAGGTTGTGGTTGAGATCAAATCCCTCAGCAAACTCCCCGATGTCTCAACTGCACAAATTCTCTCTTATTTAAAGGCAACCGGCCTTAAGAGAGGATTACTGATCAATTTTGGTGCAAAAATGCTTCGTGAGGGTTTGAAACGAATTTCTCTGTGACCTCTGTGTACTCGGTGGCCGTAAATTTACTAAAGTATGCTGACAACACTCGTTTATCCGTGGTTCTTTCTTGCCGTCTGGTGCATATTCGGCGTCTTTTTGACGATGCTGCTGCTGCGGATGATCTTCAACTATACCGACCCGAATCCGTTCGGCAAGATCGGCCGGTTCGGCTTTAAGGTCCGCCGGGCGACTGAAAAGTGGGTATATCCGGCCGCACGATTTTTTGCAATGTATCGGATCGACACGCGGCTTGCACCGCTGTTGTCGATGTTCATCGGGCTGGTCTTTACGTACTTTGCGATGCAGATCGTCGGCAATACGTTCTTTGTCATCGACGGCCTTACGGCTGGTGTGGCAAACGGTAACCCAAAGGTTTTTGTCGGCTTTGTTCTCTACGGGCTGCTCAGCATCCTTGTACTTTTCATCTTTATACGATTTCTATCGTCCTGGTTCGTTTTTACGACCAAGACATTTCTCGGATTTGTAAAACGCGTCACTGACCCGATACTCAATCCGGTACAGCGGCTGATACCGCCGATCGGGATGTTCGATATTTCGGCAATGATCGTGCTGCTGCTGATCGGGTTTTTACAATCGATCGTCCTGCGCGTTTTCGTATCAAATTAATCTTCGCCGGCCTCATCTTCGTCGTCATCGTCGGGTTTGACGCCAGCGGTCATCAGGTCAAATGCGGGCATTCGCATCGCTGTCGGCATAGCCGTGCCGCCCTTTACCGAAAACCAAATGATCTCGTTCAACTGACGTGGATCGGCCATATCCTGATGTTCCAGGTTCTGGCGGTCGGTAAGGTCCATATAATACGCCATGGCCGCGTTCGGCTTTTCCGGCGGGAACAGATTATCGAGTGCGACGATCGGCATTTCGGCAGTGTACGGCCTAAGGTCAGCCTTTGCCGTAAAGATGTCGATCGGCGTCGCGTTGGCGTCGATGAAATTCATCGGCGGCAGCCCGAGGCATAACTCTATCGTCCGTATCAGGCTGACCGTATTGTGAAACTCGTGTACGAGTGCTCCGGGACGGTTGTACGCCGAGATCACGAGGCCCGGCGAGCGGTGAGCGTCGACGTGGTCGGGGCCGTCCTGAGCGTCGTCCTCAACGACAAATATCGCCGTATCGGCCCAATACGGGCTGTTCGAAACGTCCTCGACCAGCCGGCCGAGCGCATAGTCATTCTCGGCGACATAAAACTGCGGTGTCGGTGTCCCGCGGCGAAGCCCGCTCGTATGGTCGTTTGACAGCCTGACGATCGAGAGATTTGGCAGCCGGTCGCCCTTGCCCGCCTTCAGGTCAGCGACAAAGCTCTTGAATTCCGCCGCCCATGCGCCATATCGCGAATTGCCGCGAAACGCGGCTGTCGCGTTGTCGTCGGTGATCGCCGGATCGATCGGGCTCGAAGATGTCCGGGCGGCCCGGTACGAGTCGGTCGTAAAGCTATCGGGCGTACTTTGGTCAAAATTTCGCACGGTCGGCGAAATATGGCCCTCGAGCGACTTCTTTGTAGCAAACGCAGTGACCGTCGGCGACAGATCGGGATAGCGTTTTGGCTTGCGGGTATTCAGCTCGCGGACGTCCTCGGCCGAGACAGTGCCGACAAACTCGCCGTAATTGCGGTAGCTCAGGCCCGCACGAGCGGCGGCGTCCCACAGATATAACGACTCGGGCTCGGCGACGTCGCGGGCACCGTTGAGGTATGGGACGTACCGCTTTTGAAAATTGGCCACATCGGCGGCCGTCGCCGGAATATCGAATACCGGCGGCAGAGCGACCGGCGGTTGGCCTCCTGGCGGATTGTACGACGGCAAACGGTTGAACCCCTCATAATCATATGTCCGGCCGCGTCCCGAGTATTCCCAGCGAAACGCCTTGTCCACATAGTCATTGGAGAATGCCGCGGTTGACCAGTTATGCCCGTCCGGGCTGGCCTCGGCGTTAACAAAAAATCGGTCGAGCAGCCCGAACCGCGTAACGAGCGATCGCGCGTTCGGCGTAATATTCTGCGTCTCGCCGCTCGGTGAGCGGGCACTGTCGCCGGCACCGAAGATAGCTACCGACGGATCGCCGTCGGCCCGCGTGCCGTCGCCGCTGCTGGCCAGATCGCCAAATACCTGGTCGTAAGTCCGGTTTTCGCGGATCACATAGATGACATGCTTGAATGGTGACTTGCCGCCGGGAAAGATCGTCCGTTTTTCACGCCCGAGCAATCCGGCATTACGCATCACCGCCTGAGTGTAGGCAAAAAGGCGCTTTTCGTCCGGCACGGCGATCAGGCTGATGCTGCCAGAGACTGCCGCGGCACTGTACATTCCGCGTTTGTTGTAGCTCTGCACCGGAAACTTCTCATTCGGCATATTTGGATACAAACCGGAATCATTTATCACCTGCGACGAATTTTCCATTCCGGTCCCTTTGCCGTTGGCGACGAATAGCCTGTCGCCAACCACCGCGACAGCCGACGCATAACTGCCGGTCGGGATAAATCCGAGCAGCTTTGACGGCTCACGCGGCGTCGGGGTCGCCTCAAACTCGATGACAGCGACGGCGTTGGCGTGTGCGTTTGCCACGTAAAGCACCTTTTCGTCATCACTTAGTGCCAACCCCTCGGGGCTCGCGCCGTTCTGTTCCTTTTCGGCAAGTTTGACGTTGATCGTTTCGACCACGCGGTCGGTTCGGGTGTCGATGACCGACACGCTGTCCGCGTCTGAATTTACGACGATCAGCCGCGACTTGGCCTTATTGAAGATCATCGCCGTCGGGTGCCTGCCGACGGTTATGTGGGACACGCGGTCCTTAGCGGCCGGATCGACCACGGCGATCGATCCGTCGCCCCATAATGAGATGTAGATCTTGGCTGTACGCTTGCCGGCGGGCATCACTTTGACATCGTACGGATAGACGAACTGAGCAGAACCGGGCCGGCGAAGGCTGACGCGCTCGATCTTGCGGGTGTCGCGCAGATCCCGAATGATGCCGAGGCTGTCGGCCAGATCATTAGCCGAATAGAGGCTTTCGCCGTCGGGCCCGAGCGCGATACCGGTCGGATAGACCGCCGCGACGTTTTCGTTGTAATTCGGCGAAGGCGCGTTTTCGGCAAAGGCGGAAACGTCGATGAACGGTGCCGTGACGCGCTCGTCAGGCTTGTTTGCGGGCGTGACCGGTTTGGCGGCTTTTGGGTCGAGCCCCATCAGCCAGATCTTGTTCTCGAAACCGCCGGCCACATAAAATCTGTAACGGCCGTCGTGCTGCAGGACAGGATCAAAAACGAGGCCGACATTGGCACTCTGAGGCGCCGGAAAATACAGTGTCTGCACTATCCTCGGTTCGGCCGCGGCGAGGTCGATCACCGAAAGGGTCTGCTGCGGTTTTGTTTTCGAATTGGACACAAGGCCGTAGCCGCTGTTGACCGCGATCAGAAAGCGGCCTTTGCCGTCGGGGCCGCCCGCATCGGGTGAGCGGACAAAATTCATCGTCATCGGCACGACCGCCGGCAATCCGGTGGCGTCATCGATCAGCAGCTTGCCCGCCGGCGTCGATGGCCTGAAAGTATCGGGAACGCTCGGCCAAACGGGCCCGTTGTCGGCCAGCGTTCGACGAGCGTCTAACGCCATTGACCCCAAGGTGACAGCCGCTGCGGCGGCGGTAAAAAGTAGGGCGAGGCGGCGGACGGAGCGTGATCTCATATGAATTGTCCCCTGTGCTGATTTGTCAGCTATAATATCTCAATTGTTCGCCGAACGGCATTGCGCATGTGTTAAGTCGATGAAATTTGTTGAAAAGGACGGGGCCGTGATCTTTGACGTTCGCGTCGTGCCGCGAGCCTCCAAAAGCGAGATCATCGGTGAACACGACGGAACGCTGAAGGTCCGGATCGCTTCGCCGCCGGTTGACGGTGCGGCCAACGCCGAACTGATCAAACTGCTGGCAAAGGCTTTTGGAACCGCAAAAGCCGATATCGACATCATCTCGGGCTCGACGTCCAAGTCAAAGCGGGTGAGCATTCGCGGAAGGTCACAGGCGGCCGTCGAGGAAGTTTTGAAAGGAAAATCGTAGCGTGATATATTCGTCTATTCGCATTTTCATCGAAAAATAAAGGGTTAATACAACAATGTCAGGACACTCCAAGTGGCACACAATCAAGCACAAAAAGGGCGCACTCGACGCTAAACGCGGCAAGATCTTTACCAAGCTGATCAAAGAGATCACGGTCGCGGCCCGCACCGGCGGCAGCGGCGACGTTGACGCAAACGCCCGCCTGCGCAAAGCCGTTACCGACGCCAAGGCTCAGAATATGCCCAATGACACCATCGACCGCGCTATCAAACGCGGTACGGGCGAGCTCGAAGGCGTAAATTACGACGAGATCACCTACGAGGGTTACGGCATCGGCGGCGTAGCCGTACTGGTCGAGACGATGACCGATAACCGCAACCGCACGGTCGCCGAGATCCGCCATATATTTTCAAAGAATGGCGGCAACATGGGCGAGGCCGGTTCGGTCGCATGGATGTTCGACAAGAAGGGTTATTTTGTCGTCGATAAGGCCGCCAAGAGCGAGGACGAGCTCTTTGACATCGTCATCGAGGCCGGTGCCGACGATATGCAGGATGAAGGCGACGTTTTTGAGATATTTTCCGCACCCGACGCCTTCGAGGCCGTCAGTGAAGCCCTCAAGGCAGCCGGAGTCGAGACGCAGGCCGCCGAGATCTCAATGATCCCGCAAAACTACATCGCCCTGACCGGCGATGACGCCCGCAAAATGATGAAACTCTACGACGCCCTCGACGACAACGACGACGTCCAAAAGGTCTATGCCAATTTTGACATAGACGAGAGCGAGATGGAGTGAACCTTTCGGACGCCAAACAGCTTTTTGATTACACCGAGTGGGCAAACCGGCTGTGCATCGATGCCGCCGCCGGATTGCCGGAGGAAGACCTACGCCGCGATCTGGGCAGCAGTCACGGTTCGGTCTTCGGCACGCTGCTCCACATGGCAGGTGCGGAGTGGATATGGCTTGAACGCTGGAACGGACGCTCGCCGGCCAAAGACGATGCCTGGTCGCTCTGGACCGACGGCTCTTGTCCCGGCCTTGACGAATTGACGAGACGCTGGGAGAACGTGGCCGAGCGTCGGGCAGAACTGCTGTCCAGAATTGACGACGCCGCACTCGGGGCAGAACTTCCGTTCAAACTGCTTAGCGGCGACGCGAGTTCGATGCGGCTCGGGCATCAAATGCAGCATGTTGTAAATCATGCGACGCTGCACCGCGGGCAGGTCGTCGGTATGATTCGGCAGTTCGGCATAGTGCCGCCCTCAACTGACCTGATCTATTATTTTCGCCGCGGACTGTCGCCGAATTGATCAGGCTCGCTCACCCTACCCTGGCGTAATCGTGTTCGGTAAATCGGTTCCAACCCTTTTTAGTTTTTGATTCGACTGCCCATTTGACGTTTCCGTCATCGCCGGGCCAGTAGACCATTCGGGCGATTCCGGCGGGCATTTGGGCTTCGAAAGCGATGGCATCGGCGTGGACGTCAGAGCCGTCCGCGAGTTTTCCTTCCGAGTGTTTGCCGTCGGATGTAAATGACCAGAACGCGAGCGTGCCGTTCTCATCAACGCCGAAGACCGCGTGTTCCTTATAGTGCTTGCCGCCAAAATCCCAGTCGGCGTCGAGTATGATCCATTTGTCACCGTGGTGCTTTGCAAATGTCCGGGTGCATTTCACATGGCCCATCGGTGTATCTGATCCGGCCGTCCACGAACCGATCAGCGGTTCGAGCAGCCCGAGTTTTCCGCGGCCTTTTTTCCAGTTCGTGCTCATGGTTTTGGCCTATTGATCGATCACCTGCCCGAAGACTATCCGGTGGCCGTCAGGCGTGATGACTGTAAAGTCGCGTATGCCCCACGGCTTGTTAGCGATCCGCGACAATATCGCGGCTCCGCGCTCGTTGAACTCGGCATAGACCTCATCGACGTTCTCGACCAGGCAGTGAGCGAACCACGAGTGATTGCCGGTCGCCTCAGCGGTCATTTCGTCAGAGCATTCGCCGAGCATTACCTTAAAATCGCCGAACGAGAGAAACTCCCATCCGGGCGACGTGAAATCGAGGTCAAAGCCGAGTTTTGACTTAAAATAGTCGGCCGCGGCGGTCAGGTCCTTGACGGCCAGTACGTGTCGAGTGTGAACTACTTTTCGTGTCATATTGATTCTATAGATAGCTGAAAATCCAGTGATCGTTTCGCCGTTTAAGTCCGCCCCACCAGGCGCACATCGGGTAAAAGACGATCAGTCCGCCTAACCACGCCGCATAAACGACCCAGAGCGGAAACCCGGCATCGGCCGGCGGCATCTGCCCGCCCGCCATCACATTTCCGAAAAAATAGCTTATGTCCTTACCGGCCAGCCAGCTGAGTAATATGCCGGCGAGATGCGCGGTGAACCACTGCAGAATGTAAAAGAACATCGGTACGCGGCCGAAAGTGATACATATTCGCTGCCAGATCGCCTTGCCGTCGATCGTATCCGCAAGGGCAAGAACCAACATCGCGGGCCCGAGCGTCATCAGCAGAAAGAGCAGCGACGCCGGATATTTCGTTGTATTCAGGAACGAAAGAAGTGTGAATCCCGGCGTGTCCTGCACAGTCCAGGCGGCCGGATCGCCGTATGCGTTGGTTAGCCGGATGACGATAAAGAGCAGTATCATTACTGCACCCAACACTGTCAGCCACATACGCCGCCGACCGCGTTCTGCCGCGTACAACATCCCGAAGGCGTAGCCGGCCGCCATAACGCCGATCCACGGTATAAGCGGATAGGCGACAAAAAGGCCGGTCGTCCCGGGTATCGGGACTACTCCCTGCTGATGAAAGACCATCATCAGTATCTGCGACAGATCGGGCGGCGGCGTGCCCATGAACGCGGTTTCTGGCGGCACCTGAAACCGGTCAAGCAGATTGTGAACCGCGATCATCACGACGCCGATGGCACCGACGGCCTTTACCGGCAGATAGATCAACGCGGCCATCACGATCATCGATATCCCGATGACCCAGATCACCTGCACCATACCGAACGAGGTGGAATAGTCGAGGTTAAAAACAATGCCGAATCGAACGACCGTAAACTCAAGGATCACCAGCCAGAGCCCGCGGGTCCATAGAAAGCGAGAAAGTTCGGCATTGCTCTTCCCGTTCAGTTTTTGCAGAAATATGCTGGTGCCCGCCAGGAAAACAAATATCGGTGCGCAGTAATGTGTTATCCAACGCGTAAAGAAAACAGCAGCGGTCGTCTGCGAAAGGTCGGTCGGATCGAACTGCATCGCACCCGCGTGGACGAAATCACGCGTGTGGTCGATGAGCATTATCATCATCACGACGCCGCGGAGAAGGTCTATCGAGTAAATACGTTCCTTTAATTGTGCTGATCCGATCGGGGTCATAATTGGTGCTACTGCCGGGCAAATCGAAGTGCCGAACGCTCTTTAGCACGTGCCGCTTCGGTTTCGCGGTCCTTGGGTGGTGCGTTTGTCGTCAGCGAATTCAGCATCTCTTGAGCGGCAGCAGCGACGCGTTCGACAGCAAGTTGAAATGCCTCTTCGTTCGCTTGTGACGGCCGGTTCATTCCCGACAATTTTCGCACGAACTGCAAAGCTGACGCATTTACCTCATCAGTCGTCGCCGGCGGATCGAAATTGAAAAGCGATTTGATGTTGCGGCACATTATTTTGGTGGAATTACGGCAATTACTACACCGGCCGCGACGGTCTTACCATAATCGCGAAGCGTGATCGAAGTTCCGGTTTCGATGGCGGCCGGCTGAGTCAACTCGATCTGGATCTCGATCGCCTTATCACCCGCGACGGCCTTCGATCTGCCGCCCGCGAGTGTCATCGTGCCGGAAAAACTACCGGTACCGATCATCACCTGCGGCCGCGACCCGCTGGTAAACGGCGTTTTCCTGCCGCCCTCGGCCGCCGGCACCATATCGATCTTCGCCCGGAAAGTCGTATACGCATTGATACTGCCCGGTTTGGCCAGGACCTGTCCGCGTTCGACATCGGTCGCTTCGATGCCGCGAAGCATCACACCGACAGTGTCGCCGGCCTTTGCCTCATCGACCAATTTGCGAAACATTTCGATCGCCACAACGGTTGTCGATCGTGTCTCTTTTATTCCGACGATCTCGACCGTGTCGCCGACCTTGAGCGAGCCGCGTTCGATCTTGCCCGTGGCGACAGTGCCTCGGCCCGAGATCGAGAAAATATCCTCGACCGGCATCTTAAAAGCCGGCGTCGGCGTTGGCTTTTGGGCAAATGCAGACAAAGGGAGAACCAGGAGGGCGATCAGAACAGGAGAAAATTTCATGGGGAATACTATACCCCAATTTCAGAGATCCACGATAGTGTTTTGCCTGCCATCTCGGCAAAGACATCTTCGTCGGATGAGCGCGACTTCTTAAGTATCTTGTAGCTGTGATTTGCCGTGTCGATGAGGTGAAGCGTAGTGTGCTTGCCGAGCTTTTTGATGGCGGGTTCGAGCAGATCGAGCGTCGCGAGTTCGTCACGAGTGCCCGAAAGGAACAGCATCGGAATTTTGATGTTGGCTAGGTGCTCGGCACGTCTTGTATCGGGCCTGCCGGGCAGATGAAGCGGAAATGAGAACAGGACAAGCCCCGCGACATTCTCAAGCGGCTCTTCCGATTGGGCGGTCGTCGTCATTCGCCCGCCGAACGAATGTCCGCCCGCGAGCAATGTCAGATCGGGAGCCGCTTTGTGAGCGGCCCGCACCGCGTTTCGTATCGTTTCGGTGCAGACCGCCTGCGAGTCGCGTCCGCCGCCGCGTTCGGAATACGGAAAATTATATCGAAATGTCGCGATCCCTCGTGCCGCGAGTGCATCCGCAATGCTCTGCATCGTCGCATGCCGCATATTCGTCGACGCCCCATGCCCGAGCACCAGCAAGTGCGTAGCACCATCCGGCCGCATTAGAATAGCCGAAACCTCGCCTTTATTGGGCGTCGCGCTGAATTTGAATTCTGCAAAAATCACTACTTGGTTTCTGAAACTTTGGTTGGTTCGCTGAATAGGATTTTCCCAGTCTTGATGTCGAAAGTGATTTCAACCTTCTCTACCGTGACCACGGAGAACATCTCGCTAGATATATATGAGCTATCTACTTTCTCCAACCATTGATAGTGACTAATACTTCTGGGAACCTTAGCCGCATCTCTTAGGAGGTCCAACGTGCTGTACAGTTTCGTTTGCAAACCATCAGCGTAGAATGCTATGGCAAGGTCTGCAGCATTAGGCATTCCAGACGGCCAGTCTCCCATTCGGATCAGGTATTTCCCGTCATTCGAGATAAAGACTTGGTAGGAGTACCAACCGGACACTCTGTAAATCACCTTATCGTTTCCGGAACGAACTTCGTAAAGTGCTCCAGTCGCTTTTGTTTTATTCCAAACATCCTTCTTGTACGGAACCATCTTGAAATAATGGCTTCCGTCGGGCGAACTTATGACATATGGTTTTGGTGGAGCAACGAGATCGGCAAAACACGCCTGAGCTAGGACCGCCAAAAGCGTTGCGAGGAATAGAAATTTCCCAAGTTTTCCCATTTTTTGGTACTCCTCAATAACCCTTTTAATATCGTGCCGTATTCTTCATGCATCTGCGCGTAAGGCATTGCAAATTACTAGCTCGCTTCAGCGTGCAGCTTCAATCCGAGCGCATTGATAACTTTTAATATCGTCCCAAACTCCGGACTGCGTTCGCCAGAAAGGGCTTTGTACAAACTTTCGCGAGAAAGGCCCGCGTCGCGTGCGACCTGGGACATCCCTTTGGCACGGGCAATGTTGCCGAGAGCCTTTGCAATAAAGGCTGCATCGCCGTCGGCGATTTCAAGACACGCCTCAAGGTAAGCTGCCATATCTTCGGGAGTTTCCAGATACTCGGCTGAGTCATATGGAGTTGTTTTTGTCTTTCCCATTTCTAGAGTTCCCTAGCAAGAGTTAGCGCCTTTCGAATATCGTCCGATTGGGAGCTCTTGTCGCCACCCGCAAGAAGGATCACCAGCTCGGCACCTCGCCGGGTGAAGTAAACACGATACCCGGGCCCAAAATGGATCCGCATCTCAGACACGCCTTCACCAACCGGCCTTACGTCACCCGCGTTTCCGTCTTGCATCCGATCGATACGCGCCTGAATGCGAACCCGAGCGAGTCGATCACGAAGGCCACGAAGCCATTTTGAAAAGACTTCGGTTTGGCGGACTTCGATCACACTCAATGTAGCCTATTGGCTACAATTATTCAAGAACTATTTCGCAAAATTCTTCTTCAACCCCTGCCAAACGTCACTGTATTGGTGCTGGAGCTGCGAACATTCCATCGCAAAACGCGTCGGGCGGATGATGTAGCGCGACTCGAACATAAAGGCCATCGTGCCCTCGAGCTTTTGCGGGGCTAGGGTCGCATTCGAGGCCTTTTCAAACGCGTCGAGATCGGGGCCGTGGGCGGACATCTGGTTGTGGAGCGACCCGCCGCCGGGAACGAAGCCCTCTTCTTTGGCGTCGTACTGGCCGTAAACGAGGCCCATGTATTCAGACATATAATTTCGGTGATACCATGGCGGACGGAAGGTGTTTTCGGCGACGAGCCAGCGTTCCGGAAAGATGGCAAAGTCGCAGTTCGCGACGCCCGGTTCGCCCGAGGGCGACGTGAGCACTGTGAAAATGCTCGGGTCCGGGTGGTCGTACGAGATCGAGCCGATCGTGTTGAACCGCCGAAGATCATAGCGATACGGAGCATAGTTGCCGTGCCAGCCGACGACGTCGAGCGGCGAATGTGTCATCGGGGCAGACCACAGGTTGCCGGCAAATTTGGCGACCTGTTCAAAGTCGCCCTCACGGTCCTCGTACCAGGCGACCGGCGTTTCGAAATCACGCGGATTGGCCAGGCCGTTGGCGCCGATCGGGCCGAGGTCGGGAATGCGAAACTGGGCACCGTAGTTTTCGCAGATGTAACCGCGGCACTGTTTGTCGTCCGGGTGCGGCTCGACCTTAAACCTCACTCCGCGGGGAATAACGACGATCTCGCCCGCACCGGCCTGAATTGCTCCGAGTTCGGTCAGGAACCCGAGACGGCCCATTTCGGGGACGATCAGCATTTCGGCGTCGGCGTTGTAAAAATAACGGTCGCCCATGCCGCGGTTCAACGTGTAGATATGGATGCCGATACCAGCCTGCGACATCAGGTCGCCGTTGAGTGCGATGGTCGTGATGCCCTCAACAAAATCGGTTGGTTCGGCGGGAACCGGCAGCGGATCCCAGCGAAGCTGATTTGGCGTGACGTCGATGTCATCAGGCTTGCTCTGCCAGCGGCCATTGTCGATCCGCTCGAACGGCTTGTGCATCACAGACGGCCTGATGCGGTACGTCCATGTTCGTTTATTTCCGGAACGCGGCACCGTAAACGCCGTGCCCGAAAGCTGCTCGGCGTAGAGCCCGAGCGGCGCCCGCTGCGGCGAGTTCATCCCGACGGGCAGCGCTCCTTCGACCGCCTCGGTCGCAAACTCATTTCCAAAACCGGTTTGATATTTCAGGTTCATAAAAAAATTAGCCACAGATTAACACAGATGGGCACGGATAGATCTTCTCTAAAACTGTGTTCATCTGTGATTTCACAATTCAGAATGTTCGACTCAAGAGCTTCGGGTTGCCGGCGTCCAATTTCAAAATTAACTCACCAAACAATGTGTTTGCCCAAGCGAACCACTTTCGCGAAAACTTGGCCGGGTCGTCGGGGTTAAATGACTCGTGCATAAAGCCCGTTCCGGCGTGTGTGCGTTTGATCGTCGCAAGGCACTTGGCGATCTCGGCGTCGTCATTTGAGGTCATGGCCCGCATTATCAAGCCGATGTGCCAGACCGATCTCTTTCCGGTATGCGGACTGCCAACACCCTCGGCGGCCTTGCCGCTTGCGAAATATGGATTGGCGTCGCTCAGGGCAAACGCTCGCGTGTTCCGGTAGATCGGATCAGTAGCCGGCACGAATCCTATATACGGTATCGATACCAGATTGGGGGCGTTGGCATCGTCGATGAAGAGCCGGTTGCCGTAGCCGTCGATCTCGTATGCGAATATCTGCCCGTAACGCTCGTGCGTAACGACGGCATTGGCCATGATCGCCCGTTCTACCTCATCGGCGAGCAACGTACATTCGTGAGCGGCAGCCGGTAGATCTTTGACCTTGGCGAACATCTCGGCCAGGTGCCGCAGCTCGACCACGGCGAACATGTTCGACGGAATTAGAAACCCGAAGATCGTCGAGTCGTCCGATGGTCGAAACGCCGATCGGATCAGGCCGCAGGGTTTGATCGGATAGCCCTCACCCTGAAAAGGCGGTGCGTCAAACATATCCGTCGTTCGCCTGATAAAACGGTAGGGGCTCGGGCCGTCCTTCATCTGCTCGACGCGAAATGTCTTTACTATCAGCCGCATTGCGTCGGCCCACTCGTTGTCAAAGGGCGACGTGTCACCGGTAACACGCCAGTACTGGTACGACAGCCGCATTGCGTAACATAACGAATCTACCTCCCATTTTCGTTCGTGAACGCCTGGCAGATTCTTCGGCAGATCGTCCCAGCCCCGGCCGTTCGGGTCGGGCAAAAACGCGTTGGCGTATGGGTCAAGCAGGATCGAGAACGCCTGACGATGGATGAGCCCGCGGATCATGAGCCTCAGCTTCTCGTCGGTCTTGGCGAGCGGCAGATACGGCGTTACCTGCGCCGTCGAATCGCGCAGCCAGAGTGCGTCAATGTCGCCCGTGATGACGAACGAATCGGGCTTGCCGTCGCGTTTCCCCGTTCGTACGGTCGTGTCGAGCGTATTCGGGTAACAATTCTCAAACAGCCAGGCGAGTTCGTGGTCTTTGATCCGCGACTTAACTTCAACGATCTGCTTTTCGACCGCCTCGCTCACATACTTACGTTGCGAGGGCGACGGCCGATTGCTGACAAAACCGTCAACAGCCCCAAATGACCGCCCTGAGGCAATAATGCCCATTCCTGCCAGACCGGATAGCTCTATGAATTTCCTTCGTTTCATAAAGAAATTGACCACAGTTCGTTGTCAGACAGTTTCGCCGGCTCCAAAGCCTAACACGGATAAGCACAGATAGATCGATCTCTTATCTGTGTTTATCCGTGTCCATCTGTGGTTTCAATTTTAGAGATTTCCTCTGCGTCTTTGCTCTTCCTCGATCGATACAAAGAGCGCCTTGAAGTTGCCCTTACCGAAGCCCTTGCAGCCCTTGCGCTGAAGGATCTCGTAAAATACCGTGGGCCTGTCCTCGACCGGTTTGGTAAATATCTGGAGCAGATAGCCTTCATCGTCGCGGTCAACAAGGATGCCGAGGCGTTTGAGTTCGTCGATATCCTCATCGATCTCGCCGACGCGATCGGGCAGCTCTTCGTAATAAGTATCAGGCACGCGGAGGAATTCGACGCCGTTCTGCTGCAGTTTTTCGACGGTGTGCATCACGTCGCGGCAGAGCAGGGCGACGTGCTGCGCACCGGCCGAACGGTAAAAATCGATATATTCCTGGATCTGCGACTTGCCGCCTTTGCCCTCGGCCGGCTCGTTGATCGGGAACTTGATATTGTGCTGGCCATCGCTCATGACGATCGACATCAAGGCCGAATATTCGGTCGAGATGTCCTTGTCGTCAAACGTAATGTAGCGGAAAAATCCGAGCACGTCGCGGTAAAAATCGCACCACTCGGTCATCTTGCCGAGCTCGACATTGCCGACGATGTGGTCGACCAGCATCAGGCCGACGCCGTCACCCGCAACCTCCTGCGAGATAAAGCCCGGCAGGAACGGGCCCGAATAATTGTGGCCGTTATTGGTGTTGTACGAGATAAATGAGTGGATCGTATCGCCGTAGGTCGCGATCGACGCGTGGCGGACCGTGCCGTGCTCGTCGCTGTGGTCGTGCGGTTCCTCGATGGGCGTCGCACCGCGTCGGACAGCCTCATTAAAGGCGTGATCGGCATCCTCGACCAAAAACGCGATGTCCTTGACACCGTCGCCGTGCTGTTTGATGTGTTCCGCGGCCGGATGCTCCGGCCCCATCGGCGCCGTCAGAACAAAGTTGATATTGCCCTGACGCATCACATAGCTTGTCGATTCGCGGTTGCCGGTCTCAAGCCCGGCGTAAGCATGCCGCGAAAACCCGAAAGCCTTGCGGTAGTAAAACTCAGCCTGCTTCGCGTTACCGACGTAAAACTCGACGTGGTGTATCTTCTTCAGGCCCAAAGGATTCTGTACCGCGGTATTCGTTTCGATAGATGTATTTGTTTCGGTGATCATTAGAATGTCTCAATATATTTTTTGGTTACTTCTTTCAATTCAGCGTATGACGGGATCACGTACAAAACGGGCTGCATATCGCTGTAATTGTACTGGTGATTGATGACCTGTTCTAGGTCGAACGGACGGCGTTCGACTTTGTCGGAAAATGCGTGTTCGAGCTCGCCGAACGACGACAGCAATCCGGCTCCGTATGCTTTTATGTCGCCTTCGTGTTCGACCAAGCCAAATTCGACGGTGAACCAGTACAGCCGGCCGAGCTGCTCAAGCTGTTCATCGGTCGCGATACGCGCGCCGTGGCCGATGAACTGCGAAAAATCGGCAAAATTCGGGTTCGTGAACATCGGGATGTGGCCGATGGCCTCGTGGACGATGTCGGGCTCGGGCGTGTATGCCGGCTGCGAGTGATGGCGGATGTACTGCGTGCATAGCATCACACGATAGGACAGCCATGAGAGAAACCCGCGTGTCTCGACCAGGCCCTCGATCGGGGCGAGGCGAAAACCCGTGAGCTCTTTGAGGCGGCGGTTCATTTCCGACAACTGCGGGATGTGGTCGGTCGCGATGCCGAGGTCCTTTTTGGCACGCAGGTAAAACGGGCTCGCGTATTTCTGCTGCAGTTCCTCGAGTTCCTCGGCGACGTAGCGCCAGACTCGCTGTTCGCGTGGGCTGTATTCGACATCGGTGATCTCGCCCGTCATGCGAAAGCTCTTTGCACATGACGCAATATAGTCACGCCGGGCTCGATAGGCGGCGTCATTGGCACCGGGGTGGTCGATATGCAGTTCGTTGATATTCTCGAACTTAAGATCCTTAAACTCCGGCAGGTCCTCGTCCGAGACGCGGTAATTCCCGATCTCAAAGTCGGCCTCGGCGGCGGATAAAGCGGTATCTGTCAGCATCTGTTGGGCAGCTCCTTGCATACGTTTGATGATCTTCGAAAACGCAGAGTTATCCTGAAATAAGTAATTGTAATGGAAGTGATCGTTTGTTTGAATAACGATCATAAGTTATTATCGGTCCGCGACTTTAGATTATTAGTTTCTGATACACTTCCGGTTTATGATCGACGAAATTGACCGCAAGATACTGACCGAGCTGCAGGTTAACGCCCGCGTCAGCTTTGCCGAACTCGGCCGGCGGGTCGGGCTGACGACACCGGCGATAATCGAGCGTGTTCGAAAGCTCGAGGACGCCGGCATAATCACCGGCTATCGGGCCGATATCGACACGTCAAAGGTCGGGCTGCCGATAACGGCGTTTGTGCGGATGAGCATCACCGGCGTGGATTACAGCCACATCATACGCGTTGTCGAAGAATCGAACGAGGTACTTGAGTGTCACCGCGGCACCGGCGGCGACTCGTTCATTATGAAGGTCGCGCTTCGATCCGTCGGGCACCTTCAGCAGGTGATCGACCGGCTCACACCGTACGGCATCACCACCACGACGATAGTGTTGTCGTCGCCCGTTGAGCGGCGTGTGATCGAGGTCTAACGCCAGTTTCCGATCAGTACGAACCCCGACCAGTAATATGGGTGAGCGAACGGCCGCTTGCCGCCGGATGACGGATCGCCGAGCATCGCGCGTTGAGCATTGTTCAGGGCCTCGGCCTTGGTCATCGAGGGGTTCTGCTGCCGTTCGCGATAAAACGACGTCATCAGTTCGGCCGTACTTTCGTCATAGACCGCCCACAATGTCGCCATGACAGCCTTGCCGCTCTTGGTCTGGATCGCCTCGGCGAGCGAGTCGACCTCTTGTCCGTTCGAGTCGTTTGCAACGGCCGTACTGCAGGCTGAGAGCGTGACCAGATCGGCCCCGCCAAATGAGATCTCGGGCGAGCTCGCCAGATCCTCAAGCGATAACAGCTGTGAATTGCCGAGGCTAAGATACGAGTTCGTCCATGTTTCGCCGAGTGTAAAGTGCGTGGCCAGGTGAACGACGTTGAATTTGCGGCCGCCATCCGGCATCTCCTGCGATAGCGAATCGGCGAGGCTGCGGAAGGTAAACTCATCGTCAAGATAGCGGCGTCCGGTAATGATGCCCTTTTCATTCGGGTACCGTTCGTCCTTAACGACCGCCATCAACTCGGACTTGACGCCCGGCAGGGCCGCGACGCGAACTTTACGGTCTGGCCGCTCGGGGTATGTGATCATTTGCTCGGCAGAGACGCCCATCCCGAGGGCAAGCAATGGCCTGACGGATGCCGCGGTATCCAAACGGGTCTTCGGCGTAACGACGACGTTGCGAAATCTCTCGACCAGGTACGTGCGGCCGTCTGGCGAGAGTGCCGCGATCGGAATGTATCGGAGAGTCCCGTCCAGCGACCACAGAACGGTCCGGGCCCCGGCGGCGGCCAGATCCTTTTCGATCGGCTTGACGACGATGTCATAGATCTCTTTGGCGGTCGCGAGCGGGTTTGAACCGGGATCCTGGAGCAGCTCACGAAAGGCGAACACCTTTTTGTTAAGAACCGCGGCCGGGATCTCGGTGCGGCCATCAACCTGTACGTTCGGGGTTGTCAGGATCACGCGGTAACGGTTTTCGGTCACCACGGTCGAAACAGCGACAGTGCCGCTGCCCCATTTCCGAAGATCATCCTGCAGCGAACGGTCAATATTGACCTTGCGGATGGCCGGCGAGCCGAGTTCCTTGACCAGCTCTTTATCCAGGAACAGCTTAAAAGCCGCATTGACATCCGCGACCTGGGCCGCCAATTGCTGGTACTGTAATTCCTCGGCTGCGGCGAGCTTTTGATCCAGTCGGGAAAGCCGGCGTTTGCGTTCGTCAAGCTTTCGAAACTGTTCGCCGATCTCAGCGGCCCGGCCCGCGAGTTTTGCGTAACGCTCGATCAGGAGTTGTTCGCGTTCGGTCAGGATCGCCCGTTTATCGAGCGTCTTGATCTCGTCGGCGTCACGCCTGACAAAGCCCGCGTATTCCTCTTCCTTAAGCATCTGCAGGATCCGCTCGGCCTCGGCAAAACGGCCCATTTCGATAAGTATATCGGCCAGAAAGCGATATTCACCGGCGATCTTCGCAAGATACGTTCGCTGTTGGCGAGCGTCCAGGCCCACGATCTCGCGTCTTAAGTCTTGATATGTGTCGACACATTGTTTGCCGAAAATGACAGCGACCTGGGTACGGCCGGCCTGATACGAGGTCCGCATCAGATTGCCGAGGACCGTTGCCTCGAGCCCTCTGGCGCGGACCGAACGAGCGATGACAAGCGCCGTTTGAAGGTCGTCGAGGCCGGCGGACGGCCCGTTAAGTCGGGCGTTGGCAAACCCGATGTTGTTTAGTGTCGTCGCCTCGCCGGCCTTGTCGCCCATGGCCTGATAGAGCGGTAAAGCCTGACGATTGTAGGGAAGTGCCCTGCCCGGATCGCCCGAGCCGATATAGGCATCACCGATGTTGTTCAAAACGCCGGCCTTTCTGTTCTCAAATCCAAGCTCGGTCAAGATCGCGAGTGAGCGTTGGTACCGCTCGATCGCTGCGGCGTACTCGCCCTTGCCGGCAAGTACCATCCCGATATTATTCAGGCTCGTCGCATCGCCGTTCTTGTCGCCGACCGTACGTCTGAGCTCAAGCGATCGTTCGAGCAGCTCCAAAGCCCGCCCGGCCTCGCCAAGTTCGTCGTATAGCCGCCCCAGGTTTGAGAGCGTGATCGCCTGTGCGCGCTTGTCGTCGGTCTCGGTCTGGATCTTGAGGGCCCTTTCAAAATGGTCTATCGCCTTTCGGCGTTCGCCGAGATCGGCATAGACCGAGCCGATGCTGTTCAGCGAGTTTGCCTCGCCGTACTTATCGCCGGTGATCAACCGCAGCGGCAGTGCCTGAAGATGATAGTCCAGCGCGTTTTGTTTTTCGCCGATCTCGTCGTAAAGTCGGCCGATATTGTTGAGAGCCCGGGCCTCAAGCTCTTTGTGGCCGATCTCGCGAAAAATAGCGAGGGCCTGTTGATAGCTGGCGAGGGCCGCGTCATTTTCGAAGAGCAGATTTTGTATGAGGCCGACGCCGAGCAGCGAACTGCCGGCGTTGCCTTTGTCGCCGATCTCCTGATAAAGACGGACCGAGAGTTCGAATTTTTCTAATGCGGACCGATAAGACTTGAGGGTATTTTCCTGTCGGAGCTTGATCGCCTCGTCAAACGCGGCCTTGCCGGCGGCCCGCTTTTGTTCGACGCCAGGCTGTGCCGAAACAGCGATCGCCATAACCGCGGCAAAACACAACGGCAATAGTGCCCGGCCGGCCGAAAATGGGCGTATCATTCGCTTCACAGTATGTAGAACGCAAGCCGGCCGCCAATCCTGCAGATCAATGGGAGATTTTTCGAAAATTGTCCGGGTTGCGGGCTATTTCTTTTTCTTGAGCTTCTCGGTCGTTTTGCCGTCAAACTCCTCTTCGTTCGCTTCGGCCTCGGCCTTTGTCTTGCGAAGGATCTGGTCCTTGTGGTGCGGCGGCGAATAGATGGTGTACATCTTCAGATCGTCCGTCGCCGAGGTATTGATGACGTTGTGCTTGGCACCGGCCGGGATGACGACCGCATCGCCGTCCTTGACGATGTACTTATTGCCGTCGATCTCGACACGGCCGCGTCCGGCCTCAAATCTGAAGAACTGATCGTTGTCCGGATGCGTCTCAAGCCCGATCTCCTCTTTTGGCTTGAGGCTCATCAAAACTAACTGACAGTGTGCCGACGTGTATAGAACTTTTCTAAAATTCTTGTTTTTAAGAGTATCTTTCTCAATATTGGCCTTGAATCCTTTCATAAGTCCTCCGTTTCCGGCGTTTTTCCGAGATCGCGGGGACTCGCGGACTACTCATTCCACGCGACCCGGCTTCTCAGTCTCATTATAGTCCTTTCAAGCCCGATGGTCTCGAAGACCGACAGCATTGACGGCCCGACGGCGACCCCGGTGAGCAATGTGCGGGCACCGTTCATAATGACGCCGAGCTTGGTGCCCTTTTCTTCGGTAAAGGCCTTGACCACGATCTCGATGTTCTCTTCAGAATACGGCTTGTCGGCAAACTCCGCCTCAAAACGATCCGCCAATTCGGGCAGCCAGGTTTTCAGATCAGGGTACTTGGACAGATTCTTCTCGATCGCCGCCGGGTCAAAGTCAAAATCTTCGCTGAAATACGCACGGCCCTGATTTGAAAAATCTTTCAGCGTGAAGAAACGCTGACGGATGAGGTTGACGGTGCTCTTGAACCAGGCCTTATCGTCGTCATCGTACTCGTCCCGCCACAATTTTGCGGCCTTCAGCTCCGGTTTGATGAACGGCAGCAGATCGTCGAACGGCATTGTGCGGATGTACTCGGCATTCATCCAGATGGCCTTGTCATCGGTCCATTTTCGCGGATCACTCTCATGAAAATTAAAGACCGCGTTCGAGCGGTGAATACCCTCAAGCGAGAATTTCGCGATCAGTTCGTCAAGCGAATAGATCTCCTGCTCTTCGCCGGCCGACCACCCGAGCAGAGCCAGGAAGTTTCTGAAGGCGGCGGCCAAAAATCCCGCATCGCGGTAGGTGGTCATCGACACGACCTCGCCGTGTTTGCGCTTCGACAGCTTGCCCTTATTCGGTGCCATGATGAGCGGCAGATGGGCAAATGTCGGCGGCGTTACCCCTAGAGCCTCATAGATCAGCACCTGTTTGTGCGTATTGGTCAGGTGATCCTGTCCGCGAATAACGTGCGTGATACCCATCTCGATATCGTCGCAAACCACCGCCAGATTATAGAGCGGGTGGCCGTCCGAGCGGAGCAGAACGATGTCCTCGGTGTCGTCGTAATTTCTTTCCTGAATGCCGTACACGGCGTCGTCAAAGGCAGTTCGGCCGTGCATCGACACCTTGAGCCGAATGGCGAACGGCTCGCCGGCGGCCGCACGAGCTTCGGACTCGGCCTCTGAAAGGTCACGAAACGGGTTGTCCCGCATATTCTTTTCGCCCTGTGCGGCGCGAGCACGGTCCTTGATCGCGTCCTTTACGTTAGCGTCGGACGGAGCTTCACGAACCGTAAAATCGCGGTACGCCTTACCCTCGGCGAGCAATCGGCGAGCTGTTTCGCGGTGCTTGTCGGCGTTGTCGGACTGAAATACGATGTCCTCGTCGTGGCTGAGTTCGAGCCAGGCAAGGCCGTCGAGGATCGAACGGGTCGATTCCTCGGTCGAACGGGCGAGGTCAGTATCCTCGATCCTGAGCAGAAATTTTCCGCCGACGTGGCGTGCGTAGAGATAGTTAAAGAGTGCGGTCCTGGCGGAACCGATATGAAGATAGCCGGTCGGGCTCGGGGCAAATCTAACGCGTACAGTCATAACGAAATAGTTTCACGCAAAGATGCTGAGAACGCAAAGCGATAGTTAAAAACACGAAAAGCTACCAAAACGCAGCTTTGGTAGCCTTCGAAAAATAATGGCGGAGACGACAGGATTCGAACCTGTGGTAGTTTTTAAGACTACAACGATTTAGCAAACCGCCGCTTTCAGCCGCTCAGCCACGTCTCCGTTGGTGCCTCTCGAGCACCTTTTTATTCTAGCCTACGAGCAAACTTTGTCAAGGCAAAGAGCATCTTAAAGGTCTTGGGCTAACAGTCTGAATGCTTGACACGGTTGCGTTTTGCGAACAAAATACCTGAATTGCTTGAAATAGCTTTCGTTATGGGCTTTACAGGAAAACTCAGATCGATCTTAACAGCTGCGTCTGTCGCCGCACTCGCATTTATTGCGAATACGGCGAGCGTCAGCGCGTCGGTCGAGGTTGAGAGCCAGCAGGCGTCAAGCAATCTGGGCGTCATCCGCGGAGTGGTTCGCGACAACGGCGGATCGCCGATCGCGGACGCGACGGTGGCGATATTCCGGCTTGGAACGTCAAAACTGCTGAAACAGGTCAGATCGACCTCGGACGGCAGTTTTCTGGCGAAGATAATGCCCGGCACATACACCGTTCTCGCCGTCGCACAGGGATTTAATCCGGTAACGCTATCGGATGTGCAGGTTGCGCGTGCCTCGGATACGGTTTACGGATTCAGGCTCGAACCTTCGGGCGGCGGCAACACACTGCCCGAAAAGCGCCTCGACCGCAACAGTTCAAAATGGCGAATCCGTGCCGCGCAGAGCCAGCGTTCGATCTATCAGAACGCCGAGGGTGACGCACCCGTGGACGAAAACGCATCTGCCGAGGCCGAATCGGCCGACGACGAACGTTCCGGCGGAAGCCGTCGTCCCATTGGTGTCGTCGAAAGCTATTTTGGCGAGTCGCGTCGCGGGCCTTTTGGCGGGTTCAATTTTGCCACGCTCGTCCCGGTCAATGACGCCGCTGAGTTGGTCGTCGCCGGCCAACTGGGTGCCGGAAAGGCCGCCCCGCTGAGGATCGAGACCGAGTTCAAGTTTCGGCCGAACCCCGACCATCAGGTCCGTCTCAACGGATCATTTACGAATCTGGGCAGTTTGGTCACCGCCGGATCAGGCAAACAGCTAAGCCAGGTCTCAATTCAGGCACTTGACGAGTGGAAGGTGCGCGAGGGCGTGATCTTTGTCTTCGGTCTGGATTACTCACGTTTTGTCGGTGCCGGTGACGACGTCTCGCTTTCGCCGCGATTGGGGCTGCAGTTCGACATTAACCCGAAGACCCGCGTCCGCACCGCGTTTACGACCCAAACCGAGGACCGTACATGGGCCCGGGCGGTCGAACTCGAGGGTGCAGCGGTCATCTTCCGCGATCCGGTATCGGTTGACGACCTTGTCTTCGAAAGCGGCAAGCCGCGTATGAACCGCAGCAGCCGTCTCGAATTCGGCGTCGAACGCGTGCTGGACAACCGGTCGTCGATAGAGGCGAACGCATTTGTCGATACGACATTCGGACGCGGCGTGGGGCTCAACAGTGTTTCATTCGACACGCTCGGCAATCAGTCATTTACCGGCATCGTCGCAGATCAGCAGGGCCGTTCGCAGGGCGTACGTTTGGTTTACAACCGGCGATTGACCGGAATTCTAAGCACGGCCGTCGGTTATTCGGTCGGCAGCGGACAGCGTTTGTCGCCTGACGGAATAGGCGATCCGTCAGAGATCTTTCAAAACGCGATCTTCCAGTCGTTTTTCGGCCAGGTTGCCGCCGACCTCAAAACCGGCACGAGCCTGAAGACCGTGTATCGTCTCTCCTCGCAAGCCACTGTTTTCGCAATTGACCCGTTCAAGGGCCAATTGGCAATTTACGATCCGGGCTTGAGCGTTATGGTCACGCAAAACCTGCCGAATCTCGGACTACCGTTCCGGGCCGAGGCGATCGTTGACGCCCGTAATCTGTTCGACCTTCAAAACAGTGTATCCAGCGACCTCGGGTCGCTGAGGATCAATAACCAACGCCGGATGCTCCGCGGCGGTATATTGGTCAGATTTTAGGTTTAGAGCCAGCGAGGGGATGATCGGTTCGCTTCGGATAATTTGATTCCGGGCGAACATTTCATTTTCTACTGGCTTTTTGCTTGTCCAAAATCTTGGATAGTTGAGCAAAAAACTGTAGATTGCGCTTTTTGGCAATTCCGCCCGAAATTGCCGGAAAACCGTTGTAATTTGGTAGTTTCGCGGTTTTATCGGGCATCAGTTGACACTCTCTTAGTGGAACAAGGATTGCGTTAAAACACGGTTGGTGAAGTTTGCGGTTGGTAGATGAAGGGAAAAGTCCTTACAAGCTGGAGCCTGATATGGCTGCTGTCGGCGGTGCTGCTGGTGGCCGGCGGCCTGCTGAATCTTTCCCAACGAGGGTTTCAGAAGCTGCCGCCGACCGACGGCGTGTCGTGGGTCCATCGTGACGGCGGCATCTTCGCACAGTCGGTAAAGCCCGAACTTGCCGGTTCGCGGGCGGGTATCGCGGTCGGTGACAGGCTGATCGGCATCGGGCTCGACGCTGATGACAATACCGACGAGATCACATCCGTTGCCGACGTTCAGATGTACCTCGACGCTGCCGGTGTCGACGGCAACCTTACGTATTTTTATCAAAAGCCATCATATGCTCCGGCGGACAGCTTTTACTTCGCCGACCTGCGGCATATCGACGCGGTACCGCGTTGGACACCGTCGATAATCTTCTTGTCGATAGTCGGCGTGTTTTGGCTCGGCGTCGGTGTATTTGTACTTTTCAAACAGGGCAGCCAATCGCCATTCGTCCTGCACTTCGCGACGGTCTGTCTAGCGGCATTTGTCTTTCACGTGTATCGGCCCATCGGTACGGGTCAGGACCTCGACCTGGGCGTGGGACTGCTCGATGATCTGGCGTTCGCACTATTTGTGCCGCTGTTCCTGCATTTCTGTATCCGGTATCCGGTACGAAGCACGGTCTTTGACGACCGACGCTGGAAAACATACGCGCTTTACGTCCCGGCGGCCGTGGTTTCGGCTGTGCTGTTCATATTTTCACTGGTTCCGGCCTTGTTCCCGCAAACGTCGATCGCCGAGGCGATGGCAAAGGTGACGGACAGCGTGAACTTGTTTGGCAACGCCTACCGCTTTTTACTGTTCCACTTTATCGGCGGTGTCGCGATCGGAGCCGGATTTTTGATCTGGCGGTTCTTTAAGAACGAACAGATCGTCGTTCGGCAGCGGCTGAAATGGGCGATGTGGGGAACCGTCGCGGCCGTCATTCCGATAATTGCGGTCCAGTTGGTGTCGCGTTTCGGCGTGCAGATCGCAGACGATAATTTCGCGACCGGATTGACCACACTGCCGCTTGCGCTGATACCGCTCAGCTTCGGCCACTCGGTCGTTCGGTACCGTCTGATGGACGTCGATGTCGTCGTCCGCAGGGCCTTGGTATATGCCCTGACGACGGTCGCGATCGCGATGATGATCGGTGCGGTCGCACTTGGACTCGTGTTCCTGGCGGTCGGCAACAACCTTTCGACGACAGAGATCACGCTGCGTGCACTGATCGCGATAATCGCAATGGGCGCCATCGTGCTGGTCAGCGAACCTCTGAAGAAATTCCTGCAGGAACGCGCCGATCGGTTCTTTTACGGCGAGCGATACGATCTGCGGCAAGGCCTGCTCGATTTCGGCAAGACGCTTTCGGCGACGACGGCACTTGACCCTTTGCTTGAGGCCCTGATCGAACGGCTGAAGCAGGTTCTGGATGTGCAAAAAGTCGCCGTATTTCTCGAGGACGAAACTGCCGACACACACTATCGTCTGGCCAAGGCCGTCGGACTCAGCGAAGAGTACCGGATCCCGGCCGATTTCCGGACGATGATCCGTAAAAAATCGGCGGGCAAAGGCATCGTCCGTGCCGATGAACTCGATCCGCAGGAGATCGATAGTGAAAGTACCAACGGCAACGGTAACGGAGCGCTGATCGTCCGGCAGGAACTGCACTACTTCGTACCGTGCGTCGCCCGCGGCAAAATGGTCGCCGTCATCGGCCTCGGCCGGGCGAGCGACGGATCGCTGTTGTCGTCAGAGGACCTCGAGATCCTCAGAACCGTCTCGGGCTATATCGCCGTGGCCGTCGATAACAGCCGCCTTTACGAAGAGCAGCACAAGCACGCCGAAGAACTCGCTCTGTTGAAGGAATTTAACGAGTCGATCGTCGAGTCGGTCAACGTCGGGCTATTGGCCGTTGACGAAAGCGGACGCATTATCCGCTGTAACTCGACGTTTGAAGAAATGATCGGGCGCGACCGCGAGGAGGTCGTCGGACGTGCGGTCGAGGACATTTTCGACAGCAGTTTCGCCCTCAATCTCGAAGCGATCCTCGGCAAATCGCGATGGCATCTGACTGAGATCCGCAATGCCTACAAGCTGCACACCTATGACGCCGCCGGCCGCTCGTTGATCCTGAATGTGGCGGTCGCCCCGCTGCGTTCGGTCTCTAATCAACAGACCGGTGCGATCATCGTGCTCGAAAACGTATCATCGAGGGTCAAGCTCGAAGAAACGCTGCAGCAGAGCGAAAAGCTCTCAAGCATCGGCCTGCTGGCCGCGGGTGTCGCCCACGAAGTGAACACGCCGCTGACGGGAGTTTCGAGCTATACGCAGATGCTGCTCGGGATGATCCCCGAAACCGACCCGAAACACGCACTGCTGCAAAAGATGCAGCGTCAGACCGACCGGGCTTCGAACATCGTGGGCAATCTGCTCAACTTTTCGAGAGCCGGCAGCACGACCGAGTTTACCGACATTCATCTCAATAAACTGCTGAATGACACGCTCCAGCTGCTTGAGCCGCAGCTGCGCAAGACCAGCGTCGAGGTGGTCAAGGACTACGCCGAACCGCTCCCCGCGATCAACGGCAGCGGCGGCAAGCTCCAGCAGGTGTTTACCAATCTGATCCTCAACGCCCGCGACGCGATGAACGGCGCCGGCGGAACCATCACACTCCGGACATTCGTCGATGATCAGGACTGCGTCATTGTCGAGGTGGCGGATACGGGCGAGGGCATTCCTGAAGAAAACCTGAAAAAGGTCTTCGATCCCTTCTTTACGACCAAGGGTGTCGGTAACGGAACCGGCCTCGGGCTTGCGGTGTCGTACGGTATCGTGCAGGAACACGCCGGCACTATCGAGGTGCGAAGCGAGGACCGGCAGGGGACCACATTCAAACTCGTCTTTCCGATCTCACGGATCAACGAACAGCGGGCCGTCAGTTAGACAGTCGGCTGTGACCGCATAAACCTACTAAAATACAGGGCCGCAATGAAGGCGACGAACATGATCGCCGACGCGGTGCCGAATGTCCGAATAACGGTCGAATTGTCGATGCGGTTGAGCGAGTTGTTGAGCAGCACGCCGCCGATCGTCGGGCCGATCGCACGGGCCAGGCTGGCGCCCGACTGCAGTATCCCGAGGGCCCGCCCTTGTTCATTTTCGGCGGAGATCTTTGACGCAAGGCTCGTCAGCGACGGCGATGCCATCGCGTTGCCGAACGACAGGAAAGATGTGGCGATCAGCAGGAACGCAAGCCCGCCGAACTGCGGTCCGATAAAGGGAAACGTGATCAGGCTGACGGCCATGATGACACACCCGATCGCCACCAGACGCGATTCGCCGACCTGTTTTACTAAACGCCCGAACAAGAATCCCTGGCCGATGATCGACACGATACCGACGTACGCAAAAAGGTACCCGTTCTGCTCGGCATTGAATTGAAACCGGTACATCGTAAAGAGCACGAATGCATACGTCATTATTGAAAACGCCGTAACGAGCAGAAAATAGATGAGGTTGATCAACCCAAACTTGGGTTCGCCAAACGACTCGATGATATCCAGGAAACGATTTCGCTTTTCTTTGACCTCAGGCACGGCCCGGAACTTGACCGACTCAGGCAAAATGAACAAAAGTGCGATGGCGTTGATCAGCGACAGTGCGGCCGCAAAATAGAACGGCACCTGCACCCCGTACTTACTCAGGATACCGGCGATCGCCGGGCCAAGGATAAACCCGAGACCGAACGCCGCACCAAAAAGCCCCATTCCCTTGGCACGGTTTTCCTTTGATGTGACGTCGGCGATATAGGCCTGGGCGGTCGAGATGCTGCCGCCCGTGATACCGCCGAGGATGCGCCCGATGAAGACCATCGCCAGCGTTCCGGCTATGCCGAGAACGAAGTAACCAACGGCGGAACCCATCAAACTCATGAACAATATCGGCCGACGGCCGTATCTATCAGATAGCCGCCCGAGAACCGGCGAGAAAAAGAACTGCATCCATGAGTAGACCGAGAACAGCATCCCGATCTCGAACGGCGTGGCGTTGAACGGAGCGGTCTCGGCATAATACGGAAGGATCGGGATGACCATCCCGAAGCCGATCAGGTCGATAAAGATCGTGATGAATATGATCACCAGCGGCGTTGTGAAGAATTTGTCGCTGTACGCTTTCGTGCCGATGTCGTTTGATGGCTGCTGATCCATTGTGCTGTCGAAACTTAAAACCTAAACTGCTTGAATGCCGAATTTATTGTAAGATAACAAGAAAATCAACCTTATCATCTTGCACGATATTGCCAAAGTAATGCAAAAAATACGCACCTCAAAAGCTATACTACTGTTGATCGCCGCGGTGATCTTTTCTATGTACCAGACTTCGCCTGCTCAAAAAAAGCGGCCCAAACAGCCGGCTCCGGCCGCCGAGGCCAAACCGACATTGCCTGAGATCGCCTATAAGGTCTCGATGTCACAGCCGTCGACACACTTTCTCGAGGTCGAGATGTCGGTGAAATGGCAGCAAATGCCCGAGATGCTCGAGCTGAAGATGCCCGTTTGGACGCCCGGCAGCTACCTCGTGCGCGAATATGCCCGTCACGTGCAGGATTTTGAGTCGATGAACGCCGCGGGTTCCGCCCTGGGCTGGAAAAAGATCAATAAGAACACCTGGCAGGTTGAGACCAAGGGCAGCAAAGAGGTCGTTGCGAAATATCGCGTGTACGCAAACGAATTGACTGTCCGCACCAATGAGCTCAATGACGAACACGCGTTTTGGAACAATTCGGCCCTGCTGTTCTTTGTAAAGGACCAGCTCAAAGCCCCGTCGACCGTGACCGTCGTGCCGCACGGCGACTGGAAGGTCGCGACCGGCCTGCCGCGTGTCGCGGGCCGGGACAATACGTTTCGAGCCGAGAATTTCGACATTCTGTACGATTCGCCGTTCGAGGTCAGCAATTTTAAGGAGATCAATTTTACCGTTCAGGGCAAACCGCACCGCTATGTCGTCACCGGCGAGGGCAATTACGACCTCAAGAAGATGGCGGCCGATACAGCCAAGATCGTCGAAGAGACATATAAGATATTTGGCGAGCTCCCCTACGACGACTATACGTTCATCCTGAATCTTCGCGGCGGCGGCGGGCTCGAGCACCTCAATTCGACGGCGTTGCAGTTCAACCGTTTCGGCTTTAAGCCCAAGGCGCGCTATGACGGCTTTTTGGGCCTGGTCGCACACGAGTATTTTCACGCTTTCAATGTAAAGCGTATTCGGCCCGACGCTCTCGGCCCGTTCGATTATGAGAACGAGAATTACACAAAGCTCTTGTGGGTCGCTGAGGGCGGCACCGAGTATTACTCGAACCTTTTGCTCCGCCGTGCCGGACTTATAACCGAAAACGACTTTCTCGGCGGGCGCTCGGCCGGCATTCAACAGCTGCAGGAGCGGCCGGGACGCTTTGAACAGAGCCTCGAGGATTCGAGCTTTGACGCCTGGATCAAATATTACCGCCCTGACGAAAACGCGATCAACAATCAGATCTCGTATTACGATAAGGGTGAGATCGTCAATATGATGCTCGACATCGAGATCCGCTCGGCGTCGGCCGGAGCCAAGTCGCTCGATGACGTGATGCGGTATCTGTACGCCGAGTTTTATAAGAAGGGACGCAATTATACACCGG
Organism: Pyrinomonadaceae bacterium; assembly: GCA_044221625.1. Lineage (GTDB taxonomy): Bacteria > Acidobacteriota > Blastocatellia > Pyrinomonadales > Pyrinomonadaceae > OLB17. The sequence continues at coordinate 100,101 of JBGAOU010000001.1, forward strand.
CGGACTTTCAGAAAACTGCCGAAACGATGGCCGGTAAGAGCCTCGACGATTTTTTTGCAAAGTACGTTCGCGGCACCGAGGAGATCGATTACAACTCGATAGTTAACGGTATCGGGCTGAAAATGACGATCCGGCAAAACAATACGGGACGCGCATACATCGGTGCCGATATGGCCGAGGAATCAGGCCGCCTAACGATCCGCACGGTACCGGCCGGAACGCCGGCGTTCGAACAGGGCCTGAATACCGGCGATCAATTGGTCGCGGTTGACGGCTATCGGGCGAGCCAGAACTTTATGCAGAGCTATATCGGCGACAAAAAGCCCGGTGACGTCGTCAAGCTGACGCTGTTCCGTTTTGATAGGCTCCGCGATATCAACTTTACGCTCGGCGGCAATATGCGGCGGGAATATAGCTTTGATTCGGTCGACGAACCGACCGATCTGCACCGAAGGCTCTACCGCGACTACCTGAATGCCGAGCTCAAATAAGATGCGACTATCTCAAGTCAAATTGATCGCGTTCATCGCCGTCGCTTTGTCATCGGCGGCGTGCCAGCGAGATCTATTCAAGAACGCAGAACCCGCGGCACCGTCGATGCGCGAGATACCGGCCGTACGGCTCAACTATCGCTACGAGGCGGACGTGCCCGCACCTGCCGCCGCGGCCTCAGGACAGACCGTCGAGGAAAAGAACGCCGCGGTCCAGGCCGACTTTGACGCCACACGTACTCAGGAACAGCTCGACCGGACCATTACCTCACCGGACAAAAAGCGCGTCTTGGCCGTTTATCGAAACGTGATGGATCAGATGTCGGAGGTCAGGCTGGATATGTATTCGGCCGACGGCAAACTGCTCAAAAAGGTCACGCCGGACACGATGGCCGTGCATTTTCCCGACACCATCGTCTGGTCGCCGGACTCGACATCGGTCGCATTTGTGGCAATGCTGAGGGCTGTCGGCCCGCTCCCGCTCGACCCCAATGCCGAGGTGCCGTCACCCGGAGCGACCGCCGCCAATCCGGACCCTGAAGCAACGCCCGTGCCGACCGCGACACCGGCCCCGACGCCCGCGTCGCCGACCGGCGTGCTGACGTTTCGCACCGAGCAGATTTACATCTGCGATTCTGAAGGTTCAAACCTGAAACCGATCACCCAAAACGAAGGGCTGATCTATTTTTATTATGTTTGGTCGCCTGACAGCTCAATGCTCGCCGCTCTCGCGGCCACAAAGCGCGACTGGCGGTACCTCGAGATCATCGCTGAGGGCAAGGGCGAGATGCACAACCCGCAGGGCCGGCTTCGCGTAATTGAGAAAAACGGCCGTGAGCGGCGTCTGGATGACAATCTGACGGCGGTCCGACCCGTTTGGTCGCCCGATTCGGGAAAGATCGCGATCTCATTCGACACTCAGGTACGCATTTATGACGCCGGCGGCACGGCTCCGACACAAGCCGCGATCCCGCTGAGAAATCAGTTGCTGATCTCGTCACAGGCATACGATCGCGAACAGCAGCGTGTCGGCCAGGCGGCAAACACGGCGTCCGACGCCAACGCGGCTCCGACGGCCACGCCCGCTCCGGACCAGCCATTAACAACGCTGCCGGATGAAAAGCTTCTCGTTTCGTATAACCCGATAATCGAGCTCGAATGGCCGGCCGATAATCTGCTCTATCTCAAGACCGCTTACATTCGCCGAATGAAGAATGAGGCGGACAACGTCACAAGTTTTTCGCGTTGGCATCGGCTGGCACTTTCGGCACAGGCCGCGGCAAACAGGCAGCAATAATATGCAATTTAATTCTATCGCCGACGTTTATGCGGCCAATGACCACGTTCGAACAAGCTTTCGCAATATTCTGGCCGATATCTCCGACGATGAGGCGGCTGCGGCAGAGAAAGAGTCGTCGTGGACGATCGCCGAGATCGCGGAACATGTTGCACTGGTAAACGGCGGCATGGCCAAAATATGCTCGCGGCTTTTGTCCAAGGCACAGGCCGACGGGCTGACCGCAAACGGCGAGATCACGCTCAGCGACGCCTTTATGAATAAATCGGCCGAGATCGCCGGCATTAAGGTCGAGGCTCCCGACATGGTCCACCCGTCGGGCCGCCGGACGGTCGCCGATTCACTGGCGATCATCGATGAGGTCGCTGGTTCGCTGGACGAACTGCGGCCCTTGTTCGAGAGTGTCGATTCGGTCACGCACAAGTTTCCACATCCGTTCTTCGGCGACCTTTCGGCATCGGAGTGGCTCGTACTGCTGGGCGGCCATCAGGCACGGCATGCGGCACAGATACAGCGGATATTGGAGCAAGTGAGGGGCTGAAAGGCCGTTCGGGTTTGACGCGAGGCCGGACCGGGTCTTGACCTTACGCGACTTGCGCCGTATTATCTAAAGTTCGCTGCCGGAGTGGCGAAATTGGTATACGCACCAGACTCAAAATCTGACGAGGTTCACCCTCATGTCGGTTCGACTCCGACCTCCGGTACCAAAATATTAAGCGGCCCTGATCCTTATAGGTGATCAGGGCCGCTTTTTCGTGTCCGGTGATCTACCGCCTAGTTGCGGCGATAGGTAATACGCTCGCCGTTATCATTGCGGGTCGTGCGTATGCCATTGCCGTTTCTCGTGACGGTCGATGATACGCCATTGATCGTCAGCGTGTTTCCGTTCATGGTGCCGTACGACATATTGCCGTCCATATTAACGGTGACCTGTCCGTCCTGCGTGATCGTCAGGTAGATCATACCGCCATTTGTCGGGTTACGGGCATTGAACGAACCGATCGCCCAGCTCGACGGACGTGCACCGCCTCCCCAGTTGCCGCCGCCGCCATTACCCCAGCTGTTGCGTGAGTAATTGATGACCTCGCGATTGTCAGTACGGGTCGTGCGGATGCCGTTGCCCCACTTAGTTACGACCGAGCTGGCACCGCCGATGTACAGCGATCCGCGATAGTACGTTCCGCGGCTGGTATTGCCGCCGATCACCGCCGTCACATAGCCGCCGCGGTCGATCGTGAGTTCGATCTGCGAGCCGTCGGGTGCCGTGCCGAAGAATGTTCCCTCGGCCCAGCTCGGCGGATTGCTGACGTTGCCGCCCCAACCGCCGTTGTTGCCGCCGCCCCAATTGCCGCCGCCGTTCCAACCGCCGCCATTGAGGCCGGGCAGATCGTAGGTGTCGGCAAGAGTGTTGATGTCGTTACGCATGTTGTTCCACTGCCGCTCAAGATTACGGCGGAACGAAATGCTGTTCATCATATTATTTACGGTCTGAGCTTCGCGAATAACATTCGAAACGTCATTGCGGGTCTCCCACCACGAATTGTTGCGGTCAAATTCGCGACGCAGCCGGTCGAGCGAGTTTTCGTAATCGCGAACATTATTGTTGTAGCGATCCTCCGCGTTCGTTCCGTTCAGGTTGCTATTGTCCATAGCACGGTCGAAATCACGCCGAAACGTGTCGCTGCTATTCTCGAGTTTAGAGATAATGCGGCTTACATCAGCCTTTGAATAACGATTTTGATAACGTAATTGACCCTGGGCAGTAATGTCCGTCGGCAGGATCATCGCCGCGGCACCGATAAACGCACCCAAGATAAGTGATCTAAGTAAATTTTTCTTCATATCATTTGTCCTCTCAGAAATAACTCCTGTTGGAAAGCCCGAAAGCAGTCGTTCGACCGCACGGCAGATCCGCCAATATAGAGATGTCTGCAACCGCCATTCCGGATGCAAACAATTACACCTGTTGTAGTTAGCAAACATTCTGATTATATTAGAATCATAGGTCTGTTACAACAAAATTTCAGACATGCCTCGACCCGATCTACGATGCAGCTTTCCGATCTTGACTTCGAACTCCCCGAATCACTCATTGCACAACACCCGGCCGACCGCCGCGAAGCATCGAGAATGCTGATCGTCGACCGCAAAACGGGCCTTCATTCAGATAGCTCGTTTTCCCGGTTTCCGTCGGAGCTCGGGCCTGATGACCTACTGGTCGTCAACAATACCCGAGTGTTTCCGGCGAGGCTGCTTGGGCGCTCTGAGACCGGTGCCGCGATCGAAGTATTTTTGATCAATGAGGCCGGACCGAAAACTTGGGTCGCTCTCGCCCGTCCCGGTAAGCGGCTGAAGCCGGGCAAGAGGATAATTTTCGGCGACGGATTTGCCGGCGTTGTCGAAGACAAGCTCGAGGACGGCAAAGTGCGGATCGTTTTCGAGACCGACTCTGAGCTTAACGACCTGATCGACCGATACGGCAAGACACCGCTGCCGCCCTACATTCGCCGAGACAATGCCGCACCGGGCTCCGACCGCGAACGCTACCAGACGGTTTACGCTAAATATCGCGGCTCGATCGCCGCCCCGACGGCCGGCCTGCACTTTACCCCTGAGATACTTCAAGCGGTCAGGTCGCGCGGAGCACAGATCGCCGAGATCACGCTGCACGTCGGCTACGGCACATTTCAGCCGGTGCGGGCCGAGGAACTATCCGATCATCGGGTCCTGCCCGAAAGATATGAGATCGACGCCGCCGCAGCCGAAATGCTGCAGAAAGCAAAGGATGGCGGCGAGCGGATCGTCGCCGTCGGCACCACCACCACGCGGGCGCTCGAGTCAAACTTCGCCCTCAACGGCCGGTTTGAGGCCGTGCGGACAGACGCCGATCTGACCATCACGCCGGGATATGAGTTCAAGGCGGTCGATGCGTTATTGACCAATTTCCACCTGCCGCAAAGTTCGCTGCTTATCCTGACTTCAACATTTGGCGGCCATAAACTTATAATGGACGCCTATCGCCACGCTGTCGATGCAGGGTACAGGTTTTACAGCTACGGCGATTGTATGTTCATTAGGTAGCTCGAAAATGGCGGTGTTGGATTCGATTCGTAACTTTCTGAGGCCGGCGATACCGGCCGAACCGGAGATCATTGTGCCCGCTCCGCCGTCGGAGTATACGATCGGGCCGTTGACGCCCGATCATTTGACCGAAGTTCTCAGGCTCAACATCCGTTGTTTCAGAAACGGCGACAACTACACAAAACACACCTTCGAGTATCTTCTCAACGAACCGCGAACGCTCAGCTACCGCGTTTCCTCTGATACCGGCGAAATGGTGGGGTTTGCGGTCGTCATGATAAATGAGAACGGTGCCGCCCACCTGACGACGATCGGCGTCGCCCCCGAACACCGCCGCCGCGGCATTGCGGCCCGGCTGCTCGCCCATATCGAGAATGCGATCCGGGCACGCGGCATCAGCACACTGCTCCTTGAGGTCCGCGTTGGAAACGAAGCGGCCCAGAGGCTGTACAATGACGCGGGATACACGATCGCCCAGAGAATCAATAAGTACTATAACAACGGCGAAGACTGCTTTCTGATGATGAAAGCGGTCGTTTGACCGCCCGATAAACGTGACTTTCACACTTCCGAAGATATATCCGATAACCGACGTTGGGCTGAGCGGCATCTCGCACGCCGAACAGGTGCGCCGCCTCGTCCGCGGCGGTGCTCGCCTGATCCAGCTGCGTGAAAAGGACCGCGGGACCGCCCGTTGGATCGACGACGCACGTGACGCGCTGGCCGCCGCGAGGGATGGCGGTGCCAAGCTGATCATCAACGACCGCGTCGATGTGGCAATGGTGCTCGGTGCCGACGGCGTCCACCTCGGCCAGGACGACCTGCCGCCGGCCGAGGCCCGAAAGCTGCTCGGCCCGGACAAGATCATCGGATTTTCGACTCATTCACTTGAACAGGCCCTGGCCGCCATCGAGATGCCGGTCGATTATATCGGCGTCGGGCCGATATTCTCCACGACAACCAAGGCCGCACCCGACCCGGTCGTCGGGACCGAGCTCCTGTCGGCGATCCGCAATGCGGCCGCCGGCGTTAAGATCGTCGCGATCGGCGGTATCCGTGCCGATTCGCTGCTGTCTGTCTTGAATGCCGGTGCGGACTCAGCCGCTATGGTCGGAGCGATCATCGGCGAAACTGCTCTGATCGAAGAGCGAATGGACGCGATGATCCGCCTTGCTTCCGATCAGCGTTAAACATTATTAAAAATTGCCTTGCATTTTGTATCACCAATGGGTGATAATAATGGTGTCGCTCTGTCCTGAACGGGGCGGCTAGGCACTTCATTCCCAACGAATACCCGCCTTTTTGAATTACTTCCGGGAGTAGATCCACACAATGAGCTTGCTTGATATAGGACCGATCATTGAGCAGATGCTGCTCGTTTCAGAAAACGTCAGCGATCTCAATTTTTCGGTATCGCAAAAACCACAGGTCGAGATCAACGGCGTACTTTACCCGACATCGCCCATCGGATTGGGTAAATTATCGACGTATCAGACCGAAACGATCGCGATGTCGCTGATCCGCGACAATCCGGACGCCGCCCATCAGCTCTCAAAATATCGGACCGCCGACCTTAGTTACGCCATTCCCGGCAAGTGCCGTTTTCGCGTCAACATCTTTCAGCAGCGAAATACCTACTCGATAGTAATGCGTGTCATTCCGCATCAGATACCGAGTTTTGACTCGCTGCGGCTGCCCAAAACCCTCGAGGACATTGCCGAGATCCGCAATGGCATCGTTTTGCTGACCGGCCCGACCGGTTCGGGAAAAAGCTCGACGCTGGCCGCGATCATCGATCGCATCAACGAGATCAAGGCTTATCACATCGTGACGATCGAGGATCCGATCGAATTTTTGCATAATCACAAAAAATCGACCATTAACCAGCGTGAGGTCGGCGCCGATACAAAGGATTTTGCCTCGGCCCTTCGTGCAGCTTTGCGTCAGGCGCCAAAGGTCATCCTGGTCGGCGAAATGCGAGATCTCGAGACCGCCGAGATCGCACTCGAGGCGGCTGAGACCGGCCACCTCGTCTTATCGACATTGCACACGATCGACGCCTCGAAAACTATCGACCGTATCGTCGGCCTGTACCCCAAGAACGAAGAACGCATTATCCGTACGCGGCTCGCTCAGACTTTTCGCTACATCGTCTCGCAGCGCCTAATTCCGCGTGCGGACGGCAAGGGCCGCATCGCCGCCGTTGAGATACTAAAATCGAACCCGCGTACCCGCGAATATATCGAGCGTGGCGAAAGCGAGGGCAAGACGCTGCTCGACGCTATCCGCGACGGCGAGATAGACGGAATGCAGGATTTTGATTCGGTCATCCGGGTCATGATCGAGCGGGGCGAGATCTCGATGGAAGACGGCCTCTCGTTCGCGACAAATCAGAACAATCTTCTGCTCCAGCTGCGAGGGTTGTCATCGACCGAGGATTTTATCAATCAGGGACAGCAGATACCGATGGTCAAGCCGGCGATACCGCCGCCGCCGGTCGAAAATCCGGACTCGGTATTGAATATGATCGAATAGTTGGTAGGAAAATATGATTATACGCTGCGATAACTGCTCTGTTTCATTACAGTTAGACGAGTCCAAGATACCGAGCGGGAACTTCACCGTCCGCTGTCCGCGTTGTCAGAATATGCTGCGCGTACAGAAAGATGCTTCGGGAAAAGGCCTCTCGACGGTACAGCAACTGCAGGCAAGCCAGCCGGCTCCGGCATCGCCGGACGGCAAGGCGGAGTTTGCCGCCAAAGAGTCGGGATTTCAGATCAACTCTGCCCTAAAATCACTGATGAGCGCGCTCGCGACCGATAAGGGAGCTCTCGATAAGGACGCCGAGGAATCGGCCAAACCGCGAAGGGTGCTGCTCTGTCTCGGCGCTCGGCTCGACGAAACTGCCAAGATACTTGCCGACGCGGGTTATAAGGTCTATATCGCTCAAACACCGGCACAGGCTAACGAACGGCTGCGGGACGGCAAGACCGAGATCCTGATCTTCTCGCCGGACTTTGCCCCCGAACTCGGTGGTGCGGCCATCATTATGCAAAAGGCGAACGCGATGTACTCGTCTGAGAGACGCCGGTTGTACCTGATCTCACTCGAAGATACAGGTGCGACGATGAGCGCCCACGACGCGTTTCTGCGCAATCTTAATCTGGTCGTCAATACCAACGATCTGCCGCAGCTGCCGATGATCCTGAACCGGGCAATCAACGACTACAACGAGCTTTACAACTATTTTAATAAGGCAAACGGGCTGATGCCGATCTGATCGGCGTCACATTGCGGCGAGTTCGCATACCAGCACTTCAAGCTGCATTCTGGCGCCCTGCGGGCCGCTGCCGCCGATCGAGGTCTTTATGGCAAGGTCTGTTTCGGCCAGCCGTGCGAGGACGAGCGCGAGTTGGTCCATGTCGGAGCGTCTGGCGGCCGCCAGAAAACCCTCCTGGTCGCTGTACCTGAGATTCATCACGCGGGTGACCTCGCCGCGGTCGGCCCCTCGCATCATGAGGTCCTTGGCCATTACGAGGCGGCGATAGTTATACGAGATCAGTCCGAGTATCATCAGCGGCTCGGCGCCGTCATCAAGTATTTTCTTCAACACGGCCAGAGCACGCGTACGGTCCTTTCGGACCAGATTGTCAGTCAGCTCAAAATTGGTCAATTCGCGTGAGTTCGGCACAAGCGGATCGATAAGATCCATCGTCACGCGACGGTCCGGCAGTGCGGCGGTCGAGAGTTTGGCGGCTTCGTTTTCGACCCTCGAGGCGTCATTGCCGACGAGTGCGATCAGGTGGCGGAGCGAGCGTTCATCGATCTCGGTCCCCGAGGCTTTGAACTTGTCGCGGGCCCAATTGGTGAGCTCGCCGTCGTCCATCGGCTCAAAATCGACCGCCGTGGTCTCGGCCCGCAGCAATTTGCCGATCTTTCTCACGCCGTTCAGTTCGTCGGCGATAAAGACCATTATCGTCGAGGGCGAAGGGTCACGAAAATATTTGGTAAGCAGGGCCTCGTGTTCCTCGCGGAGCGTGTCGCGGTGTCCGCTCGCCGAAACACGAACGTCTGTGACACGCACAACCCGTCGGGCGGCCATCATCGGCAACTGGTTTGCCGCCGCGATCGCACGTTCGAGGTTGCCGTCGGCGTTAAGGCTAAATTCGGTTTCGTTAAAATCCCGCAGGTCGCCCTCGGCGAAGGCAAAATCCGCGATCGTGCGGGCCGCTTTGTCACGAAGGTAGGTCTCCGAACCAAAAAGCAGGTAAACCGATGCCAGTTCCCGCCGCCGGAGTTGTGCCTTAAGTTCTTCGCGTTTAATAACAGGCATCTATTAAGGATCCGGCCTTACCGCTTCTCTTCGCTCACGCCGATACCGTTGATGATCGCCGAGACGACCGATTCGGCAAACGCCCGCGACATTCGGTCCACGGCGGGGTCTTCCTCATTGAAAAACGACCGCGGGTCCTCAGAAAATTCAAATGAGTCGCGGAAAACGAAATTCTGATTGTCGTACAGGATTCGGTCGTCCTTGAGATCACGAATGGTCACGGCACCCACGATGGTTACCTCATAAACGCGGGCGCGTCCCTCACGGTCAAGCAGGACGCCGGAGAATGTAAAGTCGCGGATCATGCCCTCGACCACGGCGTCAGCACCTTTTTTTGAGCCCTGTACCTGCAGGCCATTGCCGCGTCGTATGATCTCGCGGCTGACGGCCTCGGTAAACCGCGATTCGACACGGTAACGCATCCCTTTTGCTTCGAACTGAAAGGCCGGAACAGCGATCTTGCGAATATTCTTGGGCAAACCGGAATTGGTCACCGGCCTGTAACACTCGGTAAAGCCGGAAACTGAAAGGAAGACGATGAAAATAGATAAAGCTCGTAAGATCTTCATTTTGCTAATGAACCGACATTGCCTGCACCGGCCCGTGTGCGGCGTAGAACGTAAACGCCAAAGAATATCATCGCCAGCGTGAGCAGCGAACCGCCCGCGACTGTCGCCCAAAAAGCCGGCGGCTTCGGATCGGTCGAATAGTACGGGTCTGTTGTGCCGCCCGTCATATTCTTACCCGTCCCGCCCGTGACCAAAACGGCCTTGACGCCCTTTTCACCGTCCTTTTCGAGGCGATATTCGGGATCTTTCAGGTCTTTTGCCTCTGCCGCCCGCACATCGCGAGTAAACGCGTGCTCGATCAGGGTGATAGTGCCCGGAACCGTGCCATCGGCGATCGCCTTTTGCATCGGGTTCAGCCGGTCACCCGACGGCGTTTCGTCGAGGCCGGCAAGGCTGGCCTTCGGCACGGCGAGCAATTTACCGTTTCGGTACAGAGCACCGCCGCCCATCGACGACATTGTGACCTTTTCGCCCTTGTTCAGCGTGTATTCCTTTAGGTCAAACCCGCTCTTGAGAAAGAACCGGTAGTCGGAGAGATCGTCGGCCGCCTCGACAACGATACTGAGCGAAACCCGTTTGTAGCCCGGATCAGGCGGGACGTCCGCAGGCACCGCCGCGGCCGCGGCCAGGAACATACAGACAGCTAAAAGGGTTATCAAAGGCTGGATCCGTTTCATTTATTTGCTTCTCCCGCGATCGCCGCGGCGATCTTTAGTGCCCCGCCGGTCTCTCTTACATCATGCACGCGGACGATCCGGGCACCGTTAAGAACAGCGGCCAATGCCGAAGCGATGCTTCCGCCAAGACGCTCTGTCGGCGGGGCGTCGTCCAGTATCTTGCCGATGAACGACTTACGCGATGTACCGACAAGTATGGGATACGGTTCAAATTCGCTTACCAGTCTATCAAGTTTCGCGATCAACTCTAAGTTTTGTCCGAGCGTTTTGCCGAAACCGATACCGATGTCGAGGACGATCGCGGCATCGGCAACGCCGACCGAACGGCCGGTTTCGACCGACCGCCAAAGACCTGCCGTTACCTCAGCAATTATATCCTCGACCGCGGGCTGCGAGTGCATCGACCCAAACTCGCCGCGTGAATGCATCAGGATCAATCCGGCATTGCGGCCCGCCGCGACCCGGGCGATGTTTGCGTCAAACCTGAGGCCCGAGATGTCGTTGATGATCTCGGCACCCGCATCGACGGCCCGCTCGGCGACATCTGACTTGGACGTGTCGATCGATATCGGTGTGTCAAATCGCTTTACGATCGCCTCAATTATCGGGATCGTCCGCTCGGCCTCCGTCTCAGCCGAGACGGGTTGGCTGCCCGGTCGCGTCGATTCGCCCCCGAGATCGATAATATCCGCACCCTCGGCGATCATCGCCTCGGCCCGCCGGAGTGCCGCCTCAGGGTCGGCATATTTCCCGCCGTCGGAAAAACTGTCCGGCGTAACGTTCAAAATGCCCATCACCAGCGGACGGCTGAGGTCGATCTGTCGGCGGGATGTTTGCCAGTACATAATTCAAGACCGTATTAAACTGAAAAAGTGAAAAAGCCGAAGTCCCTCGACCCCGCACTTTTTCACTTTCTCACCTATCCACGCGTGACCCCGTTTAGGCCGTTGCCGGATTGTTTCCGGTTATCGGCGGCAGGATCGGCTTTTTGAAAGGGTTAGCGGACGATTCTTCTGACTCTGAGCCGCTGCCGTTATCCGATGTCGACGGCGAATTATCACTGTCGATCGGCAGGCCGGCGATGACGCGGCGGATCTGAACGGCGTCCAGCGTCTCATACTCAAGCAGGGCTTCGGCAAGCCGGATCATTGCGTCCTTGTTTTCGCGGATGACCTTTTCGGCTAGCTTGTACTGTTCGTCGATGATCCGGCGAACCTCGCTGTCGATCTTGATCGCCGTATCTTCCGAGTAATCCCGGTGCTGCGATATCTCTCGGCCGAGGAATATCTGCTCTTCCTTTTTACCGAAGGTCAGCGGCCCGAGCGACGACATACCGTACTCGCAGACCATCGAACGTGCGATCTCGGTCGCCTTTTCAATATCATTCGAAGCACCGGTGGTGATGCTGCCGATAAAGATGTCTTCGGCGATACGGCCGCCCATCGCCATCGCGATCTGGCCGAGCAAAAACTCCTTGGTCGCGCTGACGCGGTCTTTTTCCGGCAGGTACATCGTGACGCCCAACGCCATACCGCGCGGAATGATCGTCACCTTGTGGACCGGATCGCAGTGCGGCACCTTGATCCCGACCAGTGTGTGGCCGGCCTCATGGTACGCGGTGATGCGTTTTTCCTCGTCCGAGATGACCATGCTCTTGCGCTCGGCGCCCATCATCACCTTGTCCTTGGCGATCTCAAAATCCGCCATACCGACGACCTTTTTGTTATAACGGGCGGCATTCAAGGCCGCTTCGTTAACGATATTGGCAAGGTCAGCCCCGGTAAAGCCCGGTGTGCCGCGGGCGATGACGTTAATATCGACGCCCTCATCGAGCGGGATCTTGCGGGTATGTACCTTCAGGATACCTTCGCGGCCGCGAACGTCAGGACGGCCGACGACCACGCGGCGGTCAAAGCGTCCCGGACGAAGCAGTGCCGGATCGAGCACGTCGGGCCGGTTGGTCGATGCCATCAGGATAACGCCGTCGTTCGACTCAAAACCGTCCATTTCGACCAGGAGCTGGTTGAGCGTCTGTTCGCGTTCGTCATGTCCGCCGCCGAGGCCGGCACCGCGATGGCGTCCGACCGCGTCGATCTCATCGATAAAGATTATGCACGGAGCATTCTTCTTGCCCTGTTCAAACAGGTCGCGGACGCGGCTAGCACCGACGCCGACAAACATTTCGACAAAATCCGAACCCGAGATCGAGAAGAACGGCACGTTGGCCTCGCCGGCAACCGCCTTGGCGAGCAAGGTCTTACCGGTTCCCGGAGGTCCGACCATCAAAACGCCCTTGGGGATCTTGCCGCCGAGCTTCTGAAACTTTTGCGGGTCCTTGAGAAATTCGATTATCTCCTGCAGCTCTTCTTTGGCTTCCTCAACGCCGGCGACTTCCTTGAAAGTGATGCGTTTCTGCTGATTGTTCAGCAATTTTGCCTTGGATTTACCAAAGCTCAGGGCCTTGTTGCCGCCCGCCTGCATCTGCCGCAGCGTGAAAGCCAAAAATCCTATTAGCAGGATGAACGGCAGAGCCTGGATCAGCACTATCCAGCCGAGTCCGCTTGAGGGCGGTTCGAGATTGATCTTGGTATCGGTTTCCTTGGCGGCGGCGAAGATCTGATCGCGCGTCGAGTCGCTGGTATCGAGTTTCGCGACCAGTTTGGCGTCGCTCTTGTTTACCAGCTCGAGCGTATCCTGCTTGACAGTCAGCTCTTTGATGTCTTTGTTCTTGATCTGTGTAAGCGCGGCATCAAATGACAGTTCCTGAGCCGGCTTTACCTGTCTGGATTGCAAAAACCAGACAAAGACCAGCGCACTGGAAATGATCATCAACCACAATAGGACCTGTTTGCCTTTAGAACTCAAAATATTGCCTCCAATTCAACTTTCATCCGAAAGTCTCACGAACCAAATTTGATGAAAGTTGGCGTGTAAGCGTTGTTCAAATTACACATGCCTCACTAAATCAAATGCCAACCTTTGATTCTAGTTGGCTGAGCATCAATTTTCAACCTTATTCTTTTCAAACGTCAGCTTGCCGCCGGACCTTCGGACGCGCCCTCCGCCGGGCAACTCGGCCGTCTTACCGCTCTTGGTACTAAACGCCAAACGAACTACCGCTTCGATATGTTTCAGTTGCAATTGACGGGTCGTTCCGCGCATTTCACCAAGCCAGCCGCGGACCGCGGTAAATAGCTCGGGTTCGGCCAACTTTTTGAGCGATCTGATCTCGAGGTTCGGCTTCGCCGACGCGGTCGGTTCGACCGACTTTGCCGGTGCAGAACGGTGTGACATCAGGCCCGCGGTCGCCGCCAGCGTCGAGATGATATTCGGATTCATTTCCTCGAGCAGCGGCAGGAGCACCTTTCTGATGCGGACGCGTTTGAAAGCCGTGTCCTCATTCATCGTGTCGTAACGCGGCTCAACGCCGCTGTCACGGCAAAATCCCTCGGTCTGCTTTCGAATTGCCCACGTCAACAGCGGACGGACAAGGTTCACCGTTTCGCCGCCGTCCTCCGCGGAATTGTTCAGCGGCCTGATCGCGGGCATCGCGGCCAGTCCGTCAGGGCCCGAACCGCGGATCAGATTCATCAAAAATGTCTCGGCCTGATCATTTACCGTATGGCCGGTCAGCACCGCAAAAGCATGCACATCGCCGGCGACCTCGCCGAGAAACGCATAGCGGTGGTCGCGGGCATTCTGCTCGAGATTACCCTCAGACGGTATCACGCCTTTTCCGATCGCGAGCTCGATGCCGCGCTTGACGGTCAATTGGCGAACAAACTCCTGATCGGCGTCGCTCTCGCCGTCGCGTAGCCCATGATTGAAATGCGCCGCTACGAGGCGGACCTTCAGTTTGCCCAGCCTGATCAGGTCATCGACAGCGAGCAGCAAGCTAACCGAATCGGCTCCGCCGGAGACCGCAGCGACGACCGTGCCGCTCGCCGTCGGGAGCTTGAGACGCCGCCATTCGGTTATGAATTGTCGAACAAAACTGTGCACATTGAGAGTTTAGACCTACAAAGCCGCAAATACGAGCTAATGGGCAGCCTATTCGGGCCGATACGCAGCCCGCTGCTGGATGAGCATCGTCAGACGAGAGGTGCAGATCAGCTTACCGCGATCATTTGTAATATCGATCTTCCAGACGCTCATCGTGCGTCCGGTATGCAGCGGTTTTGCCTCGACCGTAATTACGCCCCGGCTGACGGCACGTAAATGATTGGCGTTGATCTCGATACCGACCGGCGTCACCTTTTCGAGATCGGCTCCCGCGACAACGCCGATCGACGCTGCCGTTTCGCATAGATAAAGGGAAACACCGCCGTTCATAATACCGACGTACTGATGCACTTTCGGTGTGACCTCCATGGTCAGAACGACACGCTCAGCGGAGGCGACCTCGATCTTGACGCCTAGAAACTGCATCAACTCATTGTTGCCGGTCTGTTCGATCAATTTGGTTCTGTCGATCATTTTTCGAGATATTGGCGTGCCGCTTTCAGGGCTTCGGCCACGCGGTCGGGAGAGGTTCCGCCGATCGTGCCTTTCGCCGCAAGCGTGGCCCCGAGGTCAAGTGCATCGCTCACATCTTCGCCGATCTCGTCGGAAAACTGCCGCAGTTCATCCGGATCAAGTTCGTGCAGCTCCTTGCCGCGGCTGATAGCGTACAGCACCGCACGGCCGACGGTTTCATGTGCGGTACGAAACGGGACGCCCTTTTTGACGAGGTGATCGGCAAGCTCGGTCGCGTTGAGGTAGCCCGCTGTCGCCGCGTCGCGTGTCCGCTCTTCATTTACAGTCGTATTATCGAGGACGATCGCCGCGGCCCTGAGCGAGATATTGACCGTGTCGGCCGTGTCAAAAACGGCCTCCTTGTCCTCCTGCATATCCTTATTGTAGGCAAGCGGCAGGCCCTTGATCATCGCGAGCAAAGCCATCTGGTGCCCGAAAACACGGCCCGCCTTACCGCGCAGCAGTTCGAGCGCGTCGGGGTTTTTCTTTTGCGGCATCAGGCTCGACCCGCTCGAGACGGCGTCGCTGAGGCTGACAAAGCCGAATTCGTTCGAGCAATAGATGATCAGGTCCTCGGCCAATCGCGAAAGATGGACCATTATCAGCGAACAGGCCGAGCTGAACTCGACCGCAAAATCACGATCCGACACGCCGTCGAGACTGTTCGCCGAAACGCCGTCAAAACCCAGTTCTTCAGCGACCGCCATGCGATCGACCGGAAAGCCGGTACCGGCAAGTGCCCCCGAACCGAGCGGGAGGATGTTTACACGCTCGCGGGCATCGGCGAGCCGGCCGCGGTCGCGCAGCAGCATCTCAAAATATGCCAGGCACCAATGGGCGAACATCACAGGCTGAGCACGCTGGAGATGAGTGTAACCGGGCAAAACTGCCGAGGCATGACGCTCGGCCAGGCTCACCAACGCCGCCTGAAGGTCATTAACGAGGCCGTCGATCATGTCGATCTCGTCCCTCAGCCACAGGCGAAACGCGGTCGCGACCTGGTCGTTGCGGCTGCGGCCCGTGTGAAGTTTGCGTCCCGCATCGCCGATCGCGGCGATAAGTGTCCCCTCGATGAATGAATGGACGTCCTCGGCGTCCGATCCGTCGAAGATCGCCGCACCTGAGTCGGCCGCCGCGAGCATTTCGACAAGGCCGCCGGTAATGGCCGCCGCCTCGTCTGCCGTCAGGACACCGGCACGCGCAAGGCCGTTAGCATAAGCGATACTTGCTCTCACATCGGCTGCGAACAGCCGACGGTCAAAACGAAACGAATCGTTGAACTCGGCAAACGTCTCGTCCGGCTTTTCGGTAAATCTACCGCCCCAAAGTTGGCCTGATTTGGTCATCTATGTCTCCGTGCGGTTATAATTGTAGTTTTGAATTGGCAATTGTTACAAAACTAATGAGTAAAAAGATAAACAAAGTTGTCCTTGCCTACTCCGGAGGCCTCGACACATCGGCAATGCTGCTCTGGCTCAAGGAAACGTACGGCTGCGAGGTCGTGTGCTATTGCGCCGACGTGGGCCAGGGCGAGGAACTCAGCGGACTGAACGAAAAAGCCCTCGCGACGGGCGCGTCCAAACTGTATGTCGAGGACCTTCGCGAGGAGTTCGTAAAAGATTTTGTCTGGATGGCGGTCAAGGCAAACGCGCTGTACGAAGGCGTTTATCTGCTCGGCACCAGCCTTGCCCGCCCGGTCATCGCTAAACGTCAGATCGAGATCGCTCAGATCGAAGGTGCCGACGCCGTCGCTCACGGGGCGACCGGCAAGGGCAACGACCAGGTCCGATTCGAACTGACGTACTATGCGCTCAAGCCTGATATCAAGGTCGTCGCACCGTGGCGCTCATGGGAATTTAAGGGCCGTGCAGACCTGATCGCATATTGCGCAAAGCACGGCATTCCGGTCACGGCGACCGCCGCGAAACCGTACTCGATGGACCGCAACCTGATGCACATCAGTTACGAGGGCGGCATTCTCGAGGATCCGTGGGCAGCACCGCCGGACGACATCTTTCTTTTGTCAAAGTCACCCGAAAAGGCGTCCGACACCGCCCAGGAGATCACCCTCTCGTTTGAAAAGGGCGAGCCGGTCGCCATCGACGGCGTCAGGTACGGCGCGGTCGATCTGCTGACCAAGCTCAATTTCCTCGGCGGCGAGCACGGCATCGGGCGCGTTGATCTGGTCGAGAACCGATTTGTCGGCATGAAATCCCGCGGGGTTTACGAGACGCCCGGTGTCACGATACTCCAAACCGCTCACCGGGCGCTCGAATCGATCACGATGGACCGCGAGGTCACACGCCTCCGCGACAGCCTCGGCACCAAGTTCGCCGAGTCGGTCTATTACGGATTCTGGTTCGCACCGGAGTTTGAGATACTCAAAAATTTGGTCAACCAGACCCAGGAGGTCGTAAACGGCGACGTCCGGCTAAAGCTCTATAAGGGCAACACGACCGTAACCGGACGCAGATCGCCAAACTCGCTTTACCGCGAACGCGTAGTCACGTTCGAGGACGACGCCGGAGCCTACGATCAGCACGACGCCGAGGGCTTTATCAAGCTCCAGGCCCTGCGCCTGCGTCTGCGTAATATGGAATAGAGCTTCCTACATGCTAATACATTGGCTAATAACAATTGCATTCCTAACTGCCAGTCTTTTTACCGGGCGAATGGCGTTATTTACCAATGGAGGAAATGGAAACACTGGGTGGTTTCTATCTTTCTGGGCTGTTTCGATCGGACTGGCCATAATTAGTTGTTTATTGTGCTCAAAAACTTTCCATCTAAAATCAACAACCACTGTTAAACTCACAGTGGCTGTCTCTATAATTGTGTTTCTCTTTTCAAATCCGGTCGGATTGTTTGTCTTTTTTGCTATCCCTTTGTTGTTACTCTTTTATCTACTTGTTACGGCCATTCTAATTACAACTCCAATTAGAATAGTAATGATACGGAAAGCTAACCCTGACAGACTCTAAGTTTCTCCTGATTTGTCGTCTGATTCAGAAAGAATTTTGCCTGGTCAGAAACCTGCGTATTTTAACTTGTTGCGTGCCGTGCAACACGCTATAATAAATTTAGTGATTCGATCATTCCGACATAAAGGATTAGATAAATTCTTTGAATCAGGAAGCATGGCTGGTATTCAGCCACATCATGCTTCGCGGCTTAGAATGCTTTTGACAGCTTTGGATACCTCGATGAGCATTACGGACATGGACATCCCTGGTTTTCGTCTGCACCGTCTAAAGGGACAGGAGAAAGACCGTTGGTCGGTTTGGGTAAATGGTAATTGGCGTTTAACTTTCGAATTTATTGACGGACATGTATATGTCCTTGATTATGAGGATTACCACTAATGAGCATGCATAATCCACCACATCCCGGCGAGTTTATCGCTAAGGTTTATCTCGAACCAAATAATATAAGCGGACGTGAGTTGGCTTTAAGCCTTGGCGTATCTGCATCGACCTTGCATCGGGTTCTTACCGGCGCGAGCGCCGTTAGCCCTGCAATGGCATTAAAACTTTCTAAGGCACTAGGGCGTTCGCCGGAAAGTTGGCTTGCGATGCAGTCAAATTATGACCTGTGGCAGGCACGACGGATAGTAAAGCTCGACAAAGTTGGCAAACTTGAACTAAAAGCAGCGTAGCTTACAAAACGAAAACGCACACTCCCGACAGGTCGTGTTTCTGCCTTGACGCCGGAGCCTACGATCAGCACGACGCCGAGGGCTTTATCAAACTCCAGGCCTTGCGTCTGCGTTTGAAGAACATGGAATAGTCACGGAAAATTTTCTTGTATCGGACCGCGGTTTTGTGATATCACCGTTGTATCAAAAACATACGCAAGGAGAACCGAAATGCCGAATAACAACTTCGATCTTATCAATACGCCGAAACAGTTGGTCAAAAATGCGGTCGAGACACGGCTGCCAAAACCGATGCGGCATGAGATGGAGAAGGCGTTCGGAGCGGACCTTTCTGATGTAAGGATCTTTCAGAGCCATGCGCCGACGCTGCAAAACGCGCGGAGTTTTGTCGACGGTAATGACATCCATTTTGCTCCGGGAGCATTTGACCCGCACTCAAATGCAGGACGCGAGCTGATCGGGCACGAACTTGCTCACGTCATTCAGCAACGCGGCGGTATACCTGCCGTTCAGTCGAGCTCGGTCATTAACGATGCCATCAACAGCAACGACAGTGACCGCAACGACTGATAAAGCCCGTTAAAAGCTGATAGATTCCGCCGGTATCAACCAAGATACCCGCGGAATTTTTCTTTGGCTGCTGTGTAATTAGGAAATATCTTCGCCAGGTCCTTTGCCCCGAGGTGCTTGTGCGCAGCCTCGGCAAACACGTCGCGAAAATCGGTCGTCACATCGAGGTCGCGGCCCTCGTACAGCTTGTCAGTCTTCAGCCCCTTAAAATCGCCATAGACCTTGCCGCCCTTGACCGAATTGCCGAGTACGAACATCGCGTTGGCGTGGCCGTGGTCGGTGCCGCGGGTGCCGTTCTCGCGAGCCGTTCGGCCAAATTCTGACATCGTCAGCAGCACGACATCATCCAGATGCTTGCCGAGGTCGGTACCGAATGCGGCGATCGATTCGCCAAGATCACGCAGCAGATTGGCGAGTTGGCCCTGAGAAGGATTCTGGCCGAACGATTGGTTCGAATGCGTGTCCCAGCCGCCCATTTCGGCAAAGGCTACCTCAAGACCGACGCCGGCCTTGATAAGCTGGGCGATCTGCCGCAGTGATCTGCCGAGTGCCGAATTTGGATAAACAGCCCCGTTTTCGGGCTTGAACTGGGCCGGGTTAGCCTGCTTCAGATAATTGACCGCTTCAAAGGTCTCCTTTCCGGTCTCGCCGAGCGTATCCTTGACGTTCTGCTCGTAGATACCCTCAAATCCGCCTTTCATATTCTGCGAATAGATGCCGGCCTTGATCGAAAAATCACCGAGGCTGGTCATCGCGACCGCCGGCGAGCGGCCGTAGAGCGATCGCGGCAGCTGCTGGGTAAATGACACGGCACGAAACGGCGAACCGCCCTTTACTTCATTGGCCTGCAGCACGCGATTGAGCCAACCGTCGCGAGTCCCCTTGTTGCCGGGCGTGCCCGATTCCATATAGTCCTGAGCGTCAAAGTGCGAGCGAGTGTTGTCAGGCGACCCGACGGCGTCAATGATCGCGAGCTGCTTCGACTGCCAAAATTTCTCAAGCGGCTTGAGGCTCGGGTGCAGGCCGAAATGCCCGTCGAGATCGATCGCCCCGTTCGCCCTTTTCGGGCCCGGGATCGCGATCGACGGCCTCAGCGAATAATACTGGTCGTCGCCGTGCGGAACGACCATATTAAGACCGTCAACCGCCCCGCGTTGAAAGATCGTTACGAGAACCTTCTTTTTGCCGTAACCCTTCGCCGCTGTCTGCGCACCGGCAAACTGATGCAGGAAATCAGGAGCGGCGGCCATAAAGCCAAAGCTCGCCAATCCGATACCGCTCGCCTTTAGAAAATAACGCCTGTCCATAAATAATTACCTCGGCATAAACTGCGTACCGATAGTTAGACGCAGTACGTGCGGAAACAGTCGAGTATTTTGCCGCATTCCTGGCTACCGTCTACCGTCTACTGTCTCCCGTCTCCCGTCTACCGTCTACCGAATGATTATCTCGTCGACGAATATCCACGGGTCGCCGCCGGCTCCGAGGTGCCAGGACGGTATCTTGCCGATGTTGTAAGCACGCACCCGAACGTATCGGGCGGTAACGGGCACCGCCAGGTCATTTACAAATTCCCGGACCTGCGGCTTTTCGTCGCGTATCGAAACGTCGTTTTGGATCTCGGCGATCTTGGTAAACTGCACTCCGTCACCGGAAAACTCAAATTCGATCCGCTGCGGCAGCCATATCCACGGCCCGACGACCTGCAGAAAGCTGCCGCCGACCTTGGTTACCCTTGTCGGCCGCTGCAGGTCGATGACCGCTTCGTAGGTCTTGCCCTGAACGCCCTGCCATTCGCCGCTCGCAAAATTTACGGTTCCGCGGATGCCGTCGACGATCGCGTTATCGCCGCCGCCGGTGTATTGCGTGCTGTAGCCCGAGAGGACCTTGACGGTCCAGTCGTTGGGGCTTTTCTTAAACGCCGCATCCACGACCGGGCTCTCTGTTCCCGGTGCGGCGAAGGTGATCGCCCTCACCGTGGTGTTGTCGCTGAGCACAAATGGCTGACGGTAAACGCTCGACGAACGCGTCGGTGTGCTTCCGTCGGTCGTGTAAAAAATGGTCGCGTCCTTTGTCGTGGTACGCATCGAGACTGTCGTGCTCTGGTCAAACACGCGCCGGCCGTCGATCACGGGGACCGCAGCTGTCGCCGCCGAACTGCCGGTAACGGGGAAATGATCGAACGCCGTTTCAACCGGCTGATCGATCATCGAAAATTCGAGCACGCCGCCCTTTGCAATGTCTTCGTGCGTGATAAACGCCTTCTTATACGGAGCTCCGTTGAGCCTGGCGTTAAGTATATATATGTTCTTGGACGAAACACTTTTGGCACGGATCGTGAACGTTTTGCCGCTCTCGAGCCGATATATCATCTCGGGAAACAGCGGCGTACCGATAGCGTAGACACCGTTTCCGGGCGTGACCGGATAAAAGCCGCCGGCACTCAAGATGTACCACGCGGACATCTGCCCGCAGTCCTCATTGCCTATCAGGCCGTCCGGTTCGGGCCGGTAAAATTCGTCCATTATCTTGCGGACGTACTTCTGCGTTTTCCACGGCTGATGAGCAAAATCATACAGATACGCCATATGATGCGAGGGTTCGTTGCCATGAGCGTACTGGCCGATGAGGCCCGTCAGGTCGGCCTGTTCACGTCCGGCGAGCTTTTGATCGGTAGTAAATAGTTCGTCGAGCTTTGCCGCAAATTTCTCTCGTCCGCCGAGCAGTTCCATCAGCCGCGTCACGTCGTGCGGAGCAAAGAACGAATACTGCCAGGAGTTGCCCTCGGTAAAGCCGAACGTCACCTCGTTCGGCGCAAACGGCTCGACAAACCCGCCGTTCTTTTTCGGACGCATAAAGCCGGTCTGGGAATCAAAGAGGTTTTCGAAATAGCGGGCACGCTCACCAAAAGCATTATGATCCCTTAAATAATTCTGGATCGCTTTTTCCTTCTGCCCTGTTTCGATGTTTGTGCGGATTATATCGGCTTCGAGCTTGGTTGCGAGTATTCCCGCCATCTGCGCGATGCACCAATCATCATAGGCATATTCGAGCGTTCGCGAGACCGATTCGTTCTCGTCCTCCATCGAAATGTAGCCGCGTTTTTTGTAGCCGGCGAGACCGAAATGGTCGAGTTCCGCCGAGTGCTTTGCCGCCTTGTACGCCTTTTCGTAGTCAAAGCCCTTGATGCCCTTGGCCATCGCGTCGGCGATCACCGATACCGAGTGATAGCCGATCATGCACTCGGTCTCGTTGGCCCAAAGCTCCCAGACAGGCAGCCGCCCGCCCTGCTCATATTGGCGGATGAAAGTATTGATAAAATCGACCGTCCGTTTTTGATCGATGATCGTATAAAGCGGATGCGCCGCCCGAAAGGTATCCCACAAACTGAAAACCGTGTATTGCTCGGACGGAGTGCGGACACTCTTATCCGCATCGCCGGCTCCTCCGGCGAGAGCTTTTTTTCGTGCCGAAGCGGCACTCATGCGGACAGGAGTGTCCGCACTCCCCAGTTGATGAACCTTTCCGTCCATCCCGCGATACTGTCCGTCGACATCGTTAAATATGTTCGGCTGGATCATCGTGTGATACAGCGCCGTGTAAAAATTGGTCGTTTGAGCATCCGTCCCGCCCGAAACTTCGATCTTAGAAAGCTCTTTGTTCCAAGCCGCCTTCGCATCCGCCCGCACCTTATCAAAATCCCAACCGGGAAGCTCGGCGGCAAGATTCTTGCGCGCACCTTCGATCGAGACATGGGAAATGGCGACTTTGAGGACTATCTGTTCATCCTTTTCAGTCCGAAAATTAAAGAAAAGCGAATATTTGTCATCATCAACGCGTGTGTCGCCATGCGATTTCGTCCATGGCTTTGAAAACTCCGCTACAAAATACACCGTTTGGTCTTTTGCCCACGAAGTAGAACGACGGAAACCTTCGATACGACGATTTCCGACGAGCTTGGCACTTGAATCTAGGTTCTTGTCACGCCAGATCAAGTCGAGAAAAACGCCAGCGTTATTGGACTTTGGAAAGGTATATCGATGCATCCCTACGCGTTTTGTTGCGGTGAGCTCAACCTTGAGTTTCGCGTCATTGATCAAAACGGAGTAATATCCGGGTGCCGCTACTTCATCCGCGTGGGAAAATGACGATTCATATCCGCGATACGTACTCAGATTAGAGTCGCTCGACGCAGACGAATAGTTTTCTCTCTCATTAATCGTCGGCATGAACAAAATATCGCACCCGTCCGGGATGCCTGTGCCGTTTAGATGTGTGTGCGAAAAGCCGTAGATGACATCGTCACTGTAGTGATAGCCCGATGAGCCATCCCAGTTGTCGATCCGCGTGTCGGGCGAGAGCTGAACCATGCCAAACGGCATCGTCGCCCCCGGAAATGTATGCCCGTGCCCGCCGGTGCCGACGAAGGGATTTACCCAGCGAGTGAGGTCTTTGGTCTGCCCCGCGGACACGCCGATCAGGCTCAGTGCGATAAAAATGGCCGTGAGTATCGTTTTCATATTTTCCGTTTAGCACCAGCGAACTGCTTTATTTGAAATCGCGAATATCTTTGAACGGCATTTCCGGATCGGCAAAGTCCGGCCGGTAATAGTGCGACGCAGATTCGTATTCCTGCATAAATCCCTCGTCGATGCCGAGATCGTGGAGCAGGCTGACCGCCTCAAACCACTCGCCCTCAGATATTCGGCGCGACAGCAGGATATATCGGTCATCGGTGGCGGCCTTGTTGGTCGCGTAGTACTGGGCCATCAGCGAGATCGCGGTTTTCGGTGAAAGTTCGTCCCTGATCCAACGCAGGTTATCTTCGATTCCGGCGATGTCATTCGGCAGCACCAGCATCCTGATCAGCAGGCCGCGTTTGAGCAGGCCGTCATCACCGAAAACGAGTTTGTCACCCGTCTGACGGTGCATCTCGGCGATCGCGGCACGGGCGTGTTCCTTGTAATCGCGGACCTTTGAATACTGAAAACCGGCGTCAGAGTCGGCGTACTTGAGATCGGGCAGGTAAACGTCCACGATGCCGTCGAGCAAACGAAGTACCTCGACCGAATCGTAAGCGTTCGTATTGTAAACGATCGGCAGTGTCAGCCCCTGACGTGCGGCGATCAGGATCGCCCTCGCCATCTGCGGGACAAAATGTGTCGGGCTAACAAAGCCGATGTTGTGACAGCCGCGGTCCTGCAGCTCGAGCATCATCTCGGCCAGACGCTCGTGGGTCACTTCGTTCCGCTTTTGCTCACGCCAGGTCTGAGATATCTGATAGTTTTGGCAATAGACGCAGCGGAGGTTGCAGTTGCCGAAAAAGATGTTTCCCGCACCGCGTGTGCCGGACAGGCACGGCTCCTCGCCGAAATGTGCCGTGTATGACGAGACGATCGGCAAACGGCCCGAGTAGCACGCTGCTATCTCATCCTTGAGGCGGTCGTTACCGCAGTCCTTTGGGCAGATGTTGCAGGCTGAGAGCAGAGACTCGAGCTTTTCAACGCGAGATTCGAGTTCATTCGCCGACAAGAGTGTCAGGTATCTTGCGGTCATTCTGTTTGATCTTGGCGGGCTTCAGCCCCTTGTTCCCGCCCTTTGGCTTGTATTTGCTGATAACGTTCTTGGGGGCGACCTGTCGGGCGAGTTCCCACGTAAAGTCCATTTCGGCGTTGATCGTCGCGGTCGCCATGCGGGTTTCGCGAAGCATATAGATACTGCCCCAAAACAGGAACATGATCCCGATGATGCCGATCGGGATCGGCACCCAGCGATATGTGCTGAAAAACGCGGCGACCGCGATCGTGACGCTCGTCAGGATAAAACACCCTAGGCCGTAATAAAAGGTCGCCATCGCCCGCTGCAGTATTCGCGAGCGGCTCGTCACCTTGTCCAGCAGATCGACGATCACCTCGACCCGTTGGTCATAGAGCGGTATATCGGCCTTTTCGTCGCTGTACATCAGCTCGGTCAGACGCTCTTCGAGTTGGCGGACGCGGTCGATCACCCGCCCGAGCCGGGTCGATGTCGACAGTACAAGCGAACCTGTAGCCGAGATCAACAACGCGGGGGTGACCATCGCGGTCAGAAACTCGATGGTCGAATTTAGAGCATTTGGATTTACGATGTCGCCGGTCGCCATAGGATATCGAATATTCTATCTCAACCGGCCGGTGAATAGACAGTTAAATGTAGAAGAGCTGAATATCGATGCTCAGTTTCCGGCTGTTTGGGCAACGGAATGGGCGGTTTCGCCGCGAACGCGTTCGACCTCGGCCGCCATGCGGCCCGTGGCCATATACCACATCATTTTGAAATCGCTGATGAACGACCAGAACGGGTATCTGAAGCTCGCAGGCTTGTTTTTCTCGATGAAAAAGTGCGAGTACCAGGCAAAGCCGTAACCGGTCACGAAAAAGACCGGAAAAAAATACCATTGGCCGCGAGCAACAAAAAACACCAGCAACGCGATCCCCAAACTCGTCCCGACAAAATGCAGCAGCCGCGTCAGAGGCAAACTATGCTCGTGAACGTAGAAATCCCAAAATTCGGTGTAATTGGTCGGCGTTGTATTGATACTATCCATTGATGCCTCCACGCTTCAAAATTTCGGCAAACCGCGGATCACTTCGTAACGGGTCCCAGATCGGGTCCATCGGCAGATTAACGAACCACCGGTCACGCCCCGTGAGCGAAACCTCAAGCCACTTAAATGCACCGTCATTATCACCCGCCAGAACCGCATTCATCGCCTTTTGGTAACCATTTAGGTAGTTGCTGAGTGGCGGTGTCGTTACCTCGCGATACCGCCGAATGTACAGTTCGTGGAGCGTTAGTGACATATAGATGCTCTCATCCGTGTTCATAAGTCCGGGCAGCCAAGTCTTATCCGCGAGATAGTACGAACGTTTGGTCTCAACCTCCATACCCTTTTGCGCGTAGCAAAAAGCCAAAAAATATTTGGCAAGCGGGAAGTTGGGGGTGAGATCTTCAACTTTGTTTGCGGTTTCGATCGCTTCGTCATATCGACGGGCAACGTAGTAAAACGATGCCAGATCAGTAAGGATTATAGGCGACACCGGATCTATTTCCAGTGCCCGATCTAACCGTTTTATACTCTCTTCGATACGGCCCTGTGCTATCAGCAGTTCTCCGTACCATTGATGTGCGGTCGCGTAATTGGGTGCGAATTCAATAGCTTTTTTAAAACTCTTTTCGGCGGCCACAAAATCCCAATCGTAGAACCCCTGCAGGTAACCGAGCGAACAGTACGCCTCGCCTAGTTCACTATTCAACTCGATCGCACGGATGATCGCGGCTCTGGCCTTTTCCATTGCGAGCTTTCGATCGATCCCACCGTATTCACTCATATTTTGATAGGCGTCCGCAACGCCGACAAAACCGAGTGCAAACGAAGGGTCCTTTTCAACAGCTTGCTCAAAAAGCTCGATCGACTTCTTAATGTTCTCGGAATTTCGCTTGTTCCAAAAAAATCTGGCTTTGAGATAAAGTGCATTCGCCTCCGGAACCGTCGATTCACGGCGGGCAAGCAATTCCTTCTGACCCGACGAAAGTTCGATCCGCAACCCCGAAAACACTTTGCGAGAAATGCTGTCTTGCAGTTGTATCAAATCCGACTCTGACTCATCAATTGTGTCGGCCCAGACGACCTCGCCATTCGAAACTTGTACTAATTGAACGTAAACGCGGATCCGCCCTCCCTCTTGCTGGATGGTGCCGTCCAAATACGTATCAACTTTCATCGCTCGTCCAATAGATTCGGGCGTAAATTGCTTGTCGGCAAAGTCCAGCACCGAACTGGTCGGCCTGACGGTCAGATCCTTCAATCCTGACAGTTTTGTGATAAGAGCATCCGTGAGCCCGAGGCCCAACTGTTTCGAGGTTTGACTTTGTGAGAGGTCTCGTAGCGGCAAGACGGCGATCTGACGTTTATCGGAACGTAGAAATGTAAATGTACTGTCTCGTGAAACTCCCCAGACTATCAACGAAATTATAGAGATCAAGCATAGAACCACAAAGCCGAGTACGTAGCCTTGCCGATTGGAACGGGCTTTTAACTGAGCGATCGCCCGGCTTGTCTCAGGATCATCGATCTGTATCTTTTCGATCGTAGTTCGAGTAAACTCGCGCTCGATGACCATTGCAGAGTTACTTGAGACGGCGACTTCTGCATTGAGACGGTAACCCTTACGAGGGATAGTCTCGATCAGTTCGGCCGCCTGCACTCCGAATGCCTTTCGAAGCATCGACACCGTTACCGAAAGATTGTTCTCATCGACGAATGTTTCAGGCCACAATCGCTCGGTTATCTCATCGCGAGATACAACGCGACCGGGATTTTCGAGAAGTACGGTCAGCAATTCAAGAGCCTTTTGCGTAACCTGAATTCGCTCATCGCCGCTCCACAAAGTTCCGTCTTCGGTTAGTAGCCGATACTCACCAAATTCGAAGTTTCTGTGATCCGCTTCAGCCATATAGGCAAAATTTAGCCTGATTTAAGTTCGATTAAAGGATTTATTGTTCGATATTACGCTAAAAAGTCTGGAGTATTCAATACTTTTCGAAGCCAAACAAACCAATCATGAAGTTTTTGCAAACGAGGGTAACCATAGAAAAGTACCGCGAAACGATCTCAAGCACCGAGTCGACATATTGTCCAAATTGTGGACACCAGATACTTCGTGATCGGCAGACCGGCGAACAACAAACAAGGATCGATGTTACCCAAAACAAAAATGCTCTTTTGGAGGGCGAGGAGGCAGAAATTGAGAAATAGAACAATATTGGCTGGGATCTTGGTGATAGTTTGCAGCACTTTAGCTGCCGCTCAAACAAAACGAAATGCGGCCGCCGATTTGATCGGTTATTGGAAAAGCGACGAAGCAATTGTCGAATTACGTCCAAAGAACGTAGCCATCATTAACGGCACACAGGTCGAATGGGAAGCCAATGACAAGATCATTGTGATGGCCAATGCGGATGGATCACTTACATTCCCATACGTTTTGAAAGGCGATGTACTTACGGTTTGGTCAGAAGACAAAAAGATCGTATATCGGCGGATTGCCGATGACGAGGCGATCGAGGCACGACAGGCTCCGACCCGCGGGCGGGCGGGCGGATTAATTCAGCAGGATCTAGTCGGCAAATGGTGCTACTCCGCAAATGTCAACGCGAGCGGCGGCGGGCGCCAGTCAGATATTTGCTTCACGTTAAAGGCTGACGGCACCTACGAATATTACGGCGAAGCGAGCAACTCGAACGTGTACGGCGGCTCCAACTCGCAGAGTTGGGACTACGGCCGCTGGAGCGCGACCGCGACGACGCTGACCGCAAACTCGAATAGCGGCAAAACGACGACGTATTCCCTCGAAAAGCGCAATCACCCAAAGACAGGCGATCCGATGCTGATGGTCGATGGCGATGCGTTCGTGACCTTTTACCAGCGTCGGCCATGGTAGATCGATCAGAATTTTTAGACCCACAGAAAAGAAAATGAAAAAGTCATACCCATTATTCGCACAATTTTTCCTCGCAATGATCACCCTGACCTGCCCGGTCTTTGCCGGTGTGCTTACGGTCAATGATAATTCGTCGGGAATAGCCTGCAACCAAACACTGAGCCTCAAAGAAGCAGCACAATTTGCGGGCGACGGTGCCACGATGAGGAATCTGACAGACGGCGAAAAGGGTCAGATCTCGGACGTAACATGGGTCGCTGTTCCCCCGGACCCAAATTGCGCGGGAGCTATTTGGCGAGCCGCTCCGGATGGGACCGTGGGAAAGTTCGCTACCGACATTATCTTCTTTACAAATGGCGTAACTCAGATCAACGACTACGTGCTTCTCGGCAGAAATGACCGGATCAACGGACGCAAGCCAAATGGCTCGAAAGTGATACTTGACGGCACCGGAGTGGGTAATATTGACGGGATCACATTCATGTCGTTTGATGATCAGGCCCAGAACACAACTAGTTCACAAGTCGCCTATCTTGTTATTAGAAATTTCCAGAGAAGCGGGATCTCCGCCGGGTACGCGCGCGGATCGGTTTTCGAGGGGCTGGAAATATACGGCAATGGCAGACACGGGCTGGTCCTGCTGGGAAATTCTGAGGCCAACCCGCGAACCATCCGAATTGGAGGTTCGCAGATCGACCAGAGAAATCTGATCTATGGAAATGGTCTCGACGGTATTTCGATCATCGCAGACTCGTCAAGCTACCGTTCCCAATTGCAAAACATCGATATCCTCAACAACTATATCGGTACCAGCAACGGCACGACAGACAACGGAAATAGCGGCAATGGAATATATCTGGAAAACACCTTCGGCGTGATCATCGGCGACGCGACGGGTGCCACACGTAATGTTATTAGCGGCAACAATGGTGACGGCATCAAGATCACCGGTCGGGCGGCATATGCGAACGAAGTGATCGGCAACTTTATCGGCACTGATTCCTCAGGCGGTTCGGCCCTGGGTAATTTGCTGAGCGGAATTTCCCTTGTCTCGGGTGCTGGTTCTGACACGGACTTTGTCGGCCGGGGACCGAACCGCATAGGTAAACCGGGATTAGGCAATGTAATTAGTTCTAATAATTTCGGCGTCTATTTCGCGGACACTGACACGTCCGACAATTGGCTGCAGTCCAATCTTATCGGTACCAATCTCGGGGGCAATTCCGACCTTGGTAATACTCTGGAGGGTGTTTTCATCGGAAGCGGAACCTACGATAACCTCATCGGCGGAACAGCGGCGAATGAAGGAAATCTTGTCGCATTCAATAGACGTGGGATATTTGCCGATGGCGGAAATAGAAATTCGTTCCGAAGGAACCGTGTTTTTTCGAACGACGAGATCGGCATCGACCTCGCACCGGTCGGCGTGAACCCAAATGACGCAGGGGATGGGGACACCGGGCCGAACGGGCTGCTTAATTACCCGGTCATTACCTACGTCAATGCGCAAAATACTACCGTCATTGTTGAGGGAACCTACAATAGCTCACCAAACCAAACCTTCACGATCGAATTTTTTGGAAACACGGCTATTGATCCTTCCGGCTATGGCGAAGGCAGAAATTTTCTCGGGCAAACGGTCGTCACGACCGACGAAAGCGGAAATGCAAATTTCAGTGCCGAATTTTCAGCCAACATTTCCAGTACGGGAACGTGGGTGACGGCAACAGCGACCGATTCCAACAATAACACTTCCGAATATTCGTTGGCCCGCAACATTTGTTCATTGATCCGTTTTAATCCGCCGGGGCTGCTGGCAACGGCAAATGGCGGTTCAAGCAGCTTTACCGTAAGTCAGTCTGTCGGCTGCGGCGGATTTTCGGCTACGGCGGGTGTTGCCTGGCTAAACGTTACGAGTTCGAGTTCCGGAACGGTCAATTTCACAATAGCCGCAAACTCCGGCGCACAGCGGAATGGTGCGATCTCAGTCAATTTCAACAACGGACAATTTTTCACTTTTGCAAATTTCAACGTAACGCAGCTTGCCCCGGGCTGTTCATTCAGCACAAATCCGACAAGTGCGAACGTAGTTTCTGCGGCGGGGAGCGGCTCCTTCGCTTTGTCGACAACTGCGGGGTGCACATGGTCTGCGGCAAGCAATGCATCGTGGATAACGATTACGGGTGGTTCAGGCGGCACCGGCAGCGGAACGGTCAGCTACTCAGTTTCGGCAAACCTCGGGCCGGCAAGAAGCGGAACGATCACCGCGGGCGGACAATCATTTACGATCAATCAGGCGTCCGGCTGCACTTACTCACTCAGTCCCGCGAGTCAAAACATAACCGGCAATGGCGGTATCGGGAGTTTTAACGTTACGACATCGAGCAGCATCTGTAGTTGGTCCGCGACAAGTAACGACTCGTGGATAAATATCACCGGCGGCGGTGTTGGAAATGGAAACGGGACGGTCAATTTTACGGCCGCAACAAACGCCACCGGCAGTTCGCGGACGGGTACTATTAACGTCAGCGGTCAAACATTTACGGTAAATCAATCCGGCAGCTTGCTGAAAGCTCCGTTCGACTTCGACGGCGACGGTAGGACAGACGTCTCCATTTTTAGACCGACCCCCGGACAATGGTGGTATATGCGAAGCGTTGACGGTGGAAATCGAGCGTTTACATTCGGTCAATCGACCGACAATATCGTACCGGCGGACTTTACAGGCGACGGGAAAACAGACGTGGCGTTTTGGCGGCCCTCGACCGGCGAATGGTATGTGCTGAGATCAGAGAACAGTACATTCTATGCATTTCCATTTGGTGCGAATGGTGACATACCGGTGCCGGGCGATTACGACGGCGATGGCATCGAAGATGCAGCGGTATTTCGTCCATCAGGAGCTGTTTGGTACGTCGCACGTTCGTCCGGCGGTATTACCTTTCAGACTTTCGGTGCCTCGACGGATATTCCGGTCCACGGAGATTTCGACGGTGATTCAAAAGCAGACTTGGCTATATTCCGCCCTTCGGATGGATCGTGGTGGATTCAGCGGTCCTCTAATGGGACCACGTTTGCAACTATTTTTGGCACCTCCACAGACAAGCGTGTGCCGGGCGACTATACCGGTGACGGTAAAACGGATCTGGCGTTTTGGCGGCCGTCAACTCGAGAGTGGTATATCCTAAGAAGCGAAAATCTGTCGTATTACGCAGTGCCGTTCGGCTTGAGCACGGATATTCCGGTTGCCGGAGATTATGACGGCGACGGCAAATGGGACGTCAGCGTTTTCAGGCCCACAAACAATACCTGGTACCTAAACCGATCGACCGCGGGCGTGGCCAACGTTACTTTTGGCTCCGCGGGTGACAAGCCCGTGCCTTCCGCGTGGATCCCTTAAAGGTAACCTCAACTAAATAGATGTCTTAGACAGCTTTGTTGTCCGGGCAATGCAGATAGTGCCGCCGAGATCATTCGGCGGCACTTTCTTGACTCGGATCTTTGACCTTTGTTACACGGAACTGCGGCCGCGGTTTTTTTACGCCGCCCGTTTCAATTGCGCCTCGTGCTTTTCGGTTTCGAAAACCCGAATATCCGTTGCCAGCCCAAGTTTTTCGAGAAGGCGGATCGTGATCCAGTTCATATCGAACTGATACCACTTCAGCCCATGGCGGGCCGACGTCGGCCACATATGGTGGGCGTTGTGCCAGCCTTCGCCAAAGGTGAGAATGGCGACGAACCAGTTGTTGGTCGACATGTCGCCGGTGTCATGCGGGCGTTTGCCGTACATATGGGCGAGCGAATTGACGAACCACGTCGTGTGCCAACCGACCACCACTCGTGCAAAAACGCCCCAAACGACCATCTGCCATCCGCCGATCGCAAAAAACAAAAATGCCGAGACGATGATCGGCACGTAAAAATAGCGTGAGATCAGTCGGTGGCCGCGGTCCTTTAACAGATCGGGCACGTATTTTTTCATCGTCGCTTCGTCGTGATCCTGAGCACGGCCCCAAACGACCCAGCCGATCTGCGCCCACCAAAATCCGGGTCGGATCGAGTGCGGATCTTTGTCGGTGTCGGTAAACGCGTGGTGCATCCGGTGGGTCGCGATCCACTTGTCGGGCGGGTCCTGCATCGACATCGTCGCGAAAATGCTCGTTACGTACTCAACCCATTTCGGCGCCTTAAAGCTCCGGTGCGTCAACAATCGGTGCCACCCGAGCCCGACGCCGAGACTGCCGACGACCCAGTTGCCGATCATCAGTGCGGCAAAATTTGCCCAGCTCATCGTAAAAAACGCGGGGATCGCGAGCAGGTGAAACGAGATGACGATGGCGATGTTCTTCCAGTTTGGCCCCATTCGGGGCTTTTCAAATTCGACTACGTTTTGCATTTAGAGATAGTTAAGAACTGTAAAATAAGACATTTACAGCGTAACAGGTCGACGGGCGTCCGATTGTAATAATTGGGTAAAACTTAGGCGGGCCGCTGCTCGGCAAGTTGTTTGAGCCGGAGATTACGCTTGCTGACCAGATCTCTAAGGTGCCGTTTTAGCAGGAGTTCGTCGACGATCCTTCCCACAATACCGAACGGCGATGTCCAGATCAGCCGGTCGCGCATCAGCGTGCCGCTGCGTACAGTTACAAACTCGTGAATGTGTTTGAACGAGCGAAAATTGCCCTCGGTCATCTCGTCGACGAATAGCGTCGGCCGCTCAAACTCGGTGACGCGCACCGTCAGGCGCTGCTTGAAGCCAAAGTGCTTGCCCTCGAAAGTGACCGTTTGTCCCGGCCCGATCATCCCTTCGGTCACGCCCGCGACGGCCCTTTCATCGGTCTCCATCGTCGTTTCGGTATGGATCCGGATATCACGCATGAGGTCAAAGCACTTCTCGGCCGGTGCGTGGATCTGGGTTTCGATCAGTATCTCGGGCATTGGGACTAGAAATTGACTCGAACAAACTCAGCGACGCCGACACCGATCAGAGCGCAGACACCGTCAGCGATAGAACCGATGACCGTGAACAAAATAACGGATATCAGCACCGACGGAAACGCTCCGTACTGCCTCTTCTGCAGCGAGCCGGTCGCCAGAAACGCACCAAATCCCATTAGGACCGAGACCGCAAACGCCAGAAGTGCGTAAACACCCAACCCCCACATCGCGTCGCTCTCGCTGTAGCCGTTCATCGCGATGAGCAGAAACAGCAATACGACCGTACCGGCGGCAAGGCTGAGAGTGAGAGTCAGGATAAAAGCGACGATCTTAGAGGTCATCGGCAATCGGTATCGAGGCCATGTCCGTAACTAGTTCAATCGGCAAAGGCCACGCTCAGTTGTTTGAGCGGCATTGACTGACGAGTGTCCAGTTCGGCCGCGTTGTCGCGGTTGACATAGTTGTAGAGGATGTCGCGTTGCTGCGGAATAAAGCCGGCCTCTGATATCTGGTATCTAAGGTCGCGTTCGTTCGCCTCATTGTGCGCACCGGCGGCCGAAACGACGTTTTCTTCGATCATGATCGAGCCCATGTCGTCCGCTCCGAAGCGCAGTGCGACCTGGCCGAGCTTGATGCCCTGCGTCAGCCACGATGCCTGTATGTGCTGTACGTTGTCGAGGAACAGGCGGCCGACGGCCAGCATCTTGAGATAGTCGATGCCGGTAGGTTCCTCGGTGATCTTACGGCCGAGGGCGGTGTTCTCACGCTGAAAGGTCCATGAGATGAATGCCGTAAATCCGCCCGTGCGATCCTGCAGGTCGCGTATCTTCTGCAGGTGGTTCACGCGATGTTCGACCGTGTCGCCGATGCCGAACATCATCGTCGCGGTCGTCCGCAGACCGACCTCGTGGGCCGCCTCCATCACGTCCAGCCATTGCTGCGAAGTACATTTTGTCGAAACGCGCTTTCTGACCTCGTCGTCGAGTATCTCGGCACCGCCGCCGGGCATTGAGTTAAGGCCGGCGTCTTTTAGCCGCTGCATAATGGTCTTGTAATCAAGGCCCGAGATCAGGTGGATATTGTGGATCTCAGGCGGCGAAAAGCAATGCAGCTGAAACTTCGGATACTTGTCGTGAAGCGTCGAGAGCAGGTTCTCGTACCACTCGATGCCAAACTCCGGATGCAGGCCGCCCTGCATCAGCACGCCGGTCCCGCCAAGAGTGATAGTTTCGTCGATCCGCTCGCAGATCTCGTCCATCGTGTGGACATAGGTTTCCGGCTTGCCCGGCCGGCGGTAGAAAGCGCAAAACGTGCAGACGACGTTGCAGACATTGGTATAGTTAATGTTGCGGTCGATAATGTACGTGACCACGTCGCCCGGATTTTTGCGCCGGCGGATCTCGTCCGCGGCGACACCGATGCGGGCGATGTCGTTGGACATTAGCAGAGCGGTACAATCGTCGGCGGTCAGTCGCTCGCCGTCTAACGCTTTGTCAAGAATTGGCTGAATTGATGTTTGCATTGCTTTAACTTAGGTATAATTTTAGCAAAATCGTCAGAAAATTAAGAACCGGACATCCATGCGGCCCGACATATCTGCCCCTGGCAAAAATATAAATGAAGCAAAAGCGATACGACCATATCGAATTCGAGACCAGATTGAGCAGGTCGCCGATCGAATCAGGCTGGCATTTTTTGGAGGTGTCGAAGGAGATAGTTGCCGGATTCGGCTTTGAGGGCAAGTCGAAACGTGTGGTGTGTTCGATCAACGGCAGCGAGGGTTTTCAGTGTGCCCTGATGCCGTCGGGTGACATTTTTTACATCATCGTTAACAAGAAAAAGCGTGACGCGCTCGGGATCGCTGCGGGTGACACTGTCGGCGTCGAGCTCGTCCGCGACGAGAGCAAATACGGCCTGCCGATGCCCGACGAACTCCAGGAGGTGCTCAACCAGGATCCCGAAGGCGACCGTCTGTTTCACGGCTTGACAGCGGGTAAACAGCGTTCGCTGCTGTATTATATCGGCAGCAAATCGACCGACGTCGATAAGCGTATCCATTACTCGCTGATCGTTATCGAGCATCTCAAACGTAACGAAGGCAAGATCGTCAATCAAGAGTTGAACGAAGAACTGAAAGCCCCGATCTTTTGACGCCGCTATGACGGATGAGCTGGAACAACTTCAGATCGACTACAACGCTCTTTGCCAGCGTATCGAACCGCACGACGGCAAATACACATTTTCGACCGAGCGTGAGGACGTTGGTGCTCCGCATGTCGAATTCGAGAACGGCCTTTATCACTACGTGGTTACCGAACGCGGGCTTGAGCTGTCGAGACGGTCAACCGCTGACGCAGTTGAGATACTCTATTGGATGATCAAGGACATGACCTTCTGGATGGGCGTCGCCCACGAGTTCGAGAACCGCGTCGAGGGGCCCGACGTCCGGCGGATGATATTTGCCCACTGGGTGGAACTTATGGAAAAAGCCGATCAGGCGATGGCCGATCGGCTCAGGCTCGATATCGCCGAAATATTGTCACAAAACCCTTTTGTCGATCACGCCTGATCAGATCCGGCAGGTGCGGCCCTGCGGTTGACGAAAAAAGCGATCGCTCCGAATATTGCCGCCATCACCACGAAAACAGCTCCGATCGCCGGGTCATTGGGCAGTGCCGACCCTTTGAATCCGATATTCAGACCGAAAAGATAGTTTAAGAAAGTGCCGAGAGCGGCAAGGGCGAATGCGATCACGCCTAGATTTACGAACAGGACAAGAAAGTTCTTCATTTCAGATGCTCCAAAATAGTTTTTATCGGTACAACGTATTTTGAACGCCGATGAAGGGGCCGGCTTGCACCTTTGATCAAACAAAATTCAGAGATCTGTTTTCGGCGATGAGACCGTGTTTTGCGGCGAGCGTAAAATAGAGTTCGAGCCCCGCCATCATCCGATCGTCGATCGAGTACGAGATATTACGCGTCAGATATTCATTCATCTCGCCGCGGCTGAGGCCGGTGTCCGACGAATAATTGGCGGAGATCTCGTCGATGCGGGCGACACCCTCGTCACGGGCCGCCGCGAGATCGATGGGCACCGACGAGCGGCGCGTCATCCACATCGCAAAGACAAATCCGAGGCCGGTATGCTGATGCCAGAGTTCGGCAAGGTCATAGACCTTAAGGCCCGGTTCGGCCGCTGACAACCGCAGTGCAGGGTCACCGATAAGAAGTGCGGCGTCGGAATCGGCGAGCATCGAATCAACATCGGGTGCCGCGTCGCTCCAGTCAGGCTCAAGACCCAGGAACTCGCGAAAGATCAACTTGGTCAAAACGACCGAGGTACGGGACGAAACGTCGAGCGAAACCGATCGCACATCGGCGAGCTCATAACCGCGGGTTACCAGACACACGCTGCGTACCCTCTCGCGGGCACCGACGCAGATGTCCGGCACGGCCCGCACGCCGTCGATCATCTGATAAGCGATGACCGGGACCAGTGCCGCATCGACCCGGTCCTGGGCAAGCAGTTCGGCTGAACGTGCCGGGGCGGTGTCCATGATCAGCTCGGCCGTGCCGCGTCCCTTTCCGTAAAGAAAGGACCACACCAGCGGAGCCGTGTTCGAATAGCTTGAGGCCGAGATCCGCGGACTATTCATCGCCTATTAGCGTATGTAGAAACGTATCCTAAATGCAAATGTTGTCATCGTGGCCGATGATGGATTATGCTCTAGCCATATGAGATCGAAAGCTTTCCTGGCACTCCTTTTTATTGTTTTGCTTACCGGTTTAGCCGCGGCTCAAAAGACGCTGGTGGTCTATGACCCGACGATCGAACCCGAGGACATCGAGCCGACACTGGCCGACGATGAACAGGCTCTGTATGAAAGTGCGATCCTGCCGCGGCTAAAGGCACAATTCCAGAGCGATATCTGTGCCGTCGACCCCATGCTTGCCGGCGAGGCCAGCGGTTCGTTCACACGCAAAGGCTCCGTTCAGAACCTTGCATTCTATCAGGTCTGCCAAACCGGAAACGGACTCGGCATCGTCGCGATCGTAGTTTTTGAAAAAGGTAAAATTGTCGGCATTTGGGGTGATAACAGCGGCTGGACGATGAACGTAAACAAGATCGCTGATCTGAATTCGAACGGCCTGGACGAATTTGCTTTGTCCTATGGCGGCGGAATGCATCAGGGGCAGGGCGGGATCGGCGTCGATATCATGGAATTTGGCGCACGCGGGCCCGTGAGCATCGGCTGGTTTCAGGGCGAGCGTTTGACCGACACCGAAACCGACTATGCCTGGCGGGTCACCGCACGTAAGGGCAAGGTTCCGGCATTTTTCCGGCAAAAATACGTTGCGAACCGCGACGGCAAGCTTTTGAAGCGTGGGCCGATCACCGCCTTTAAACTTACAAAGGTGGCCAGCAGCTTCAAATCGGTAAAATGAGTTTCCAACGTTTTGCCTGAGTAACAAAGAATATGCCGATCTACGACATCACCGTCACCATCAACGACACCGTGCCGATCTACAAGGGTGATCCGAGTGTGGATTTTACGACCTTCAAGGCGATCGAACGCGGCGATTCGGCTAATGTTTCGCAGATCTCGCTCGGCGTCCACACCGCAACGCACGTCGATGCCCCAAACCATTTTATCGACGGCGCAAAGCGCGTCCATGAGCTCGACCCGGCAAAGCTCGTCGGGCCGTGCCGCGTGATCGAGGTGCCCGATGATGTCACCGCGATCGGACCCGAAAATTGCGGAGATCTCGCCGGCGTCGAGCGTGTGCTTTTTAAGACCAAAAATTCGACGTTTTGGGCGACGCCTGAACGCGGTTTTCGCACTGATTTTTCGTATCTGACGCCTGCGACGGCCAAACTGCTTGTCGAAGCGGGCATCGTTCTCGTCGGCATCGATTACCTTTCGATCGAAAAGAGCGGCTCGCCCGGTCATCCGGTGCACATCACTCTACTCGAAAATGAGGTCGTCATATTAGAAGGCGTGGATCTAAGCGGCATACCGCCGGGTGATTACGATCTGATCTGTGCCCCGCTAAAGTATGACGGAGCGACCGGCGACGGTTCACCGGCCAGAACGTTTTTGACCAGAGCCTAATTTTGAATATTTACAACGACATACTCTATCGCGAACGCGTCTATGCTATCGTCCGCGAGATCCCGCCGGGCCGGGTGATGGCCTACGGCCAGATCGCCGGGATCCTCGGCGAAGGCTATACCGCCCGGACCGTCGGCTATGTAATGGGCGGAGCCAACGGCGAGAGCGTTCCGTGGCAGCGGGTCATCAATTCACAGGGAAAATGCTCGACCGGCCGATTGACCATCCCGATCGATCTGCAGCAGCAGCTGCTCGAAGCCGAGGGTGTGATCTTCAGCGAAAAAGGAAAATGCGATCTGCGGAAATTTCAGTGGTGGCCGAAAGGGTTCGGGCCTGACGAAAGTGACCAGATCGATCTGTTCACGGCCGGTTGAACCGCATATCGAGTTCTATATGCCCTATCTTTCTAGGTATTTAGTTTCCGGCGGCTAGGCGTTTATCGTCCCCACTTCAGTTTGTCCCTCAAGACATCAAAATAGTTTCGATTTGCCGGCTGGACCAGGTTAAATGTCGTCGTGCTCTTGCGTATCACGACGCGGTCGCCGGCGAGCATCGGATAACCGGTCTGGCCGTCAAGGCTCAGCACGACGCCCTCGTTCTCGTTGTCGAGTGTCAGTTCGATAAGCGCGTCGTCGGGGACGACGATCGGGCGATTGGTCAGTGTAAAAGGGCAGATCGGCGTCATCACGACCGCATTCATCGACGGATAGATGATCGGCCCGCCGGCCGAGAGGTTGTACGCCGTCGAACCGGTCGGGGTCGCGACTATCAGGCCGTCGGCGCGAAACGTGTTGACGAAAAGGTCGTTTAGCCGGACGTCGATATTGATGATGCGGGCGAGAGCCGATTTATTGATGACGACATCGTTGAGGACGCGGCCCGAAACCAATTTTTCGCCGTTTCGCCAGTGTTCGGCGGTCAGCATCTCGCGGCGGTCGATGTCATAGCGGCCGGCGACGATCGCCTCGAGCGCCGGAAACATCTCCTCGATCCGAAAATCCGTCAGGTACCCAAGGCTGCCGTAATTGATCCCGAGCACGAGCACATCCTGCTCGCCGACCAGTCTCGCGGCCGAGATCATGGTGCCGTCGCCGCCGAGCACGATTATCAGATCGGCGTCGAGCGTGCGGTCATTCTCAGGCTTGATAGTGTCAGCCGATATCGCCCCGCCGATCTGCCCGATCCCTCGCTGACGCAGCCATCCGGCAAGTTCGGACGCCGTTGCGGCCGCCTCCGAGTGATTCGGTTTGACGACAATGCCGACTGACCTGATCTGTTTCTTTTCCATTGACGGATACCGCAACTCCTCAATCATCGGCGAATTACGGCCAAAGTTCAAGCAATTTAGGGCTCAAAACACCTAAATCTATTGCACTTGCGCGACTTTTGTATTGGATTTCAGGGCGCTTTTTGCTAGAATTGCGGTTTATCTCTGCAGATAATCTTTTTCGAATTTTGGGTTTGTAGGTATTAACTGATGTTAAAGTTTTTCACTCGTCTTGAGAAGACACGCAACTTCTTTATCCTGATCTTTGCGATATTGATGGTCGCGAGTCTTGTATTCTTTTACGCACCGACGCAAAGCGGCGTGCAGACAAATCTGGCACGCAGCACCGAGACCGTCGCCAGCGTTTCCGGCGAAAAGATCACCGTCGGCGAACTCGTCCGGCAGAAAGAGAGCTATAGCCGCTTTTCACAGGGCCGCGGCTTTCCTTCAAAGATGATCCTTGAGGGCCTGATCGGCAGCCGCATCGTTCGTGTCGAAGCCGAGCGTCTCGGCCTCACGGCCAGCGACGCTGAGGTCGCTGCCGAGATCCGCAGTCAGTTCAAACCCGAGGACGGAAAGCCGTTTGACCAGAAGGTCTATGAACAAAACGTCATCGACCAGTTTGGCAGCATCGCCGCCTACGAGACGAGCGTTCGCGACGATATCAGTTCGAAAAAGCTCGACGCCTTTCTAACCTCGGGCGTATCAGTCTCAGAGGACGAACTGCTCAGCGATTTTCAGCGAAAAAATACCAAGTTTGACCTGTCGTATGTCGCAGTCAGCTCGGCCGAGCTGGCACAGACGATCAAGCCGACGGACGAAGAGCTGAAAGCCTATTTCGAAAAGAACAAGCAAAGCTACTACATCAGCGTTCCGCAGAAAAAGATCAAATACATCTTTGTAAATACCACCAAGATCGGCGAAAAGCTCCCGATCTCGGACGCTGAGCTCCGTGCCGAGTACGACAAACTGCCCGCCGACAAAAAGATCGGCGGCGTCAACGGACAGGAGATCGTCCTGCGTGTCGCCAAGCCCGAGTTTGAACCGAAGGTCCAGGAAAAGGCCGCCGAACTCATCACACGTTTGAAAAAGGACGGTGACAACGTTTCCGAAGCGTTATTCGCTGAGGTCGCCAAGGGCTTTTCGGAAGATCCGATCTCGGCCCAATCGGGCGGTAAACTCCGCGGCCCGGTTCGCGAAAACCTCAATAAGCCCGACGATCCGTATCAGCGTCTGATCAAGATGAAGCCCGGCGACGTGACCGAGCCGATCAGCTATCAGGGCCGTTACTTCATCCTTCGCCGCGGCGATGACGTCCCGAAATCATTTGAGGACGCCAAAAAGGAGATCGAGGTCAGCCTTCGTAACCGCAAGGCCTACGCGGTCGCCGCCGAGCTTGCCCAGAAGATCGCCGACGCTCTCAAACAGAGCAAGGACGTCCAGAAAACTGCTGCTCAGTTCGCCGGCGAGGCAAATATGAGCGTCGCCGAGATGGTCAAGGAGACCGGCTATATCAAACCGGGCGATGACGTCCCGAACATCGGCACCTCGCCCCAGTTCGAAGAGGGTATCGCACCGCTTGAGAAAGCAGGCGATGTCGGCGACAAAACGCCCATCCAGAACGGATTTGCGATACCGACGCTGGCCGACCGCAAAGAGCCGCGTGATGCCGACTTTGACGAGGTCAAGGCTCAGATCCTGGATGTCGTGAAGCTCGAACAGGCGCGTGCCAAGGTCGAGGAGATCGCCAAACAGATCGCCTCCGGTGCCGCCAGTGCCGACGCTCTCGCCGGTGCCGCCACTGCCAAGGGAATGAAGGCCAAGGACCAAAAGGCGTTTATCATCGGTTCGCCGCTCGGCGACGGCCCGTCAGCGTCGACTAGCGAGGAGCTTGAAAATGCCGTTTACGCAATGAAATCCGGCGATGTCACCAAGACCCCGATCAAGATCGGTGAGAACT
The DNA here is from genome assembly GCA_044221625.1 of Pyrinomonadaceae bacterium. Lineage (GTDB taxonomy): Bacteria > Acidobacteriota > Blastocatellia > Pyrinomonadales > Pyrinomonadaceae > OLB17. The sequence continues at coordinate 142,052 of JBGAOU010000001.1, forward strand.
GGTATGTCGTCGGCGTGACAAAGCGTGACGACGCCAACAACGCCGATTTTGCCAAACAGCGCAGCAGCCTGTTAGAGCAGATGTTGTCGAAAAAGCGTACCGCAGTATTTTCGGACTATCTGGCGGCGACCAAAAAGCGTTTGCAGGACAGCGGTGCCATCGTCATCTACAAGGATGTCCTTGCCAAGACCGACGAGCCCGCTCCCGGCCTGACGCCAGGCGATATTCCGCTTCAGTAGGACAATTAAGTGACCAGAAAAGAGGGCGGAGCCATTTCGGTTCCGCCCTTTTTTCTGCCTCGATGAATTACCACCAGCCGATAACCTTCCACCAACCGAGGCCGACGGTCGACCATATTAATATATTGAGTACTGACGCGATCAGGCCGATCGTCCACCACGTTGCCTGTTTGGCATATCCTGTACCGAAGTAAATAGGGCCGGGCGTCGTGCCAAAATGAGTCAGGCTCGCACTAAGCGTGGCAAAAAAGCTTAAAAATAGTATGGTGAGCCCGGCCGGAGCCCCGGCTGCGAGTATCACAGCCAAAAACGGGATGTACATCGCCAGGACGTGCGCCGTGACCGACGCAAAAAGGTAGTGTGCGTAGAAAAAGACGATCAACAGGACCGTCAGGGCGGATTTCATCCAGGTCATTCCGCTCATCTGGCCGCTGATCGAGTCAGCAAACAGCTTGGTCAAACCGGTTTCGCCGAGGGCAGTGGCCATATTTACGAGCCCGCCGTACCAGATAAATGTCGACCAGGCGTTTCGCTCGCCCATCAGCTCATTCCACGAGAGTACGTTTGTCAGGACAGAAAAACCCGATGTCAAGATAGCGCGACGATCGACGCGTCGATCGAATGGAGCCGCCCCTGCATGACCCACAGCGCGATCACGCCGATGAGGGTGCCGATCACGATCCACTCGTCGCGTGTGAATTTACCGAGCTTTCTCAGTTCTTCGGCGGCATATGCCGGTGCTCCCGGTGTCGCCTTTGTCTCCGGCGGAAAGAACCGGTAGATCACCGCCGGGATGATCGTCAGCGAAAACAGGGCCGGCACGATCGCCGCACCGAGCCAGCCAAAGTATGTTAGTTCGACACCGCCATTCTCACGGGCGATCTTTTGGATGACAAAATTGCCGGCATGGCCCGTCAGAAATGTCGCGCCGATCACCACTTCGCATTGATACAGGAGATAGACCAGATATTCGCCAAGGCGGCTGGCGGTGCCGTCCTCGGGGCGTGAATCATAACTCTCGGCGACCGCGACCGTAATGGGAATAACGATCCCGCCGTTGCGTGCCCCGTTTGACGGGACGACCGACGCAAGTACAAAGTCTGTCCCGATCAGGGCGTAGCTCAGACCGTACGTACTGCTGCCGATCAAACGGATAAAGTGCAGTGCGATCCGCCGGCCGAGCCCGGTCTTGATCACGGCGATCGAGAGAAAGAACGCCGACAGGACTATCCACACGACCGGATCCGCATAGCCCTTAAGGGCGTCAAACGGCTTCAAAACGCCGAGTGCGGCGGTCGCGACCACACCCAGCAGCACTATCGCACTGCCGGTCACCGGCTGTACTATCGAGCCGACGATCGTCGCGATAAATATCGCAAACAGCGTCCACGCCTCATGCGTGACGCCGTCCGGCCGCGGAATTGCCGATATGATGACACCGCAGCCGAGTACGATCAGCCATTTGACCCACTTGTTTTGCATAAATAGAAAAGCCACGGGGCTTACGCAGTTAACAGAGCAAATACTCCGCACTCCGCAAACCCCGTGGCGATTATGGTCACCTGCAAACTACGCGGCTACGTGCAGTTCGGCAAAGTGGGCAAAGAACCAATAGGTCACACCGATCCAGACAAGTAGATTGACGACCGATAGTATCAATCCGACCTTTTGGATCTTCAGATCGGTACCGCCGCGGTTATCCTGTCGTCCGTACATCAGCATCGCGACCAGGATGCCCGTAACGATCCAGGCAAAAAGCCTGATGCCGATGTTGACCGGTATCGCTTCGGGCTTGAGGTTCATCAGATACGGAACCTGATAGACCGTCAGGGCGATCGTCAGAAGTACGGCAATGATCGCCGCGATCGGCGGCTTGCCTCTCGATTCTGACTCGTTCGCGTCTTCATTGGTCGTCGTTCGCAGATTACTGTGCTTATAGCTGTATGCAAAGTAAATGACGATACCGATCGACATCCAGTCGATGAGCCGGATCCAGGTGTCGAGCGGCAAGCTGTTCATCAGATACGCGGCCGACACAACGGTCGCGATCGGGATGAACGGCGAGAACGGCACCTTAAACGGACGGTTCAGGTTCGGGTTCGATGACCGCAAGATGATGATACCCGTGCCGACGATGACAAACGCAAAGAGCGTTCCGATACTGACCAGCTCACCGAGCAGGCTGATCGGAACGATGCCGGCCAGGATCGCGACGATCACGCCGGTGATCGCGGTCGTGATATGCGGCGTCTGGTATTTCGGATGGATCTTAGCAGCCCATTCCGGCAGCAGCCCGTCCTTCGACATCGAGTAGAAAACACGCGGCTGGCCCATGACCATCACGACCATCGTCGAGCTGAGTCCGAGCACGGCACCGACCTTGATGATGGTCGGGAATACCGCGAGGATCGTGCCCATCGTCGTTCCCTTGGCCTGCTGCAGGGCCGCGTCGACCGCGACGGCGATCGGAGCGGCAGCGTTGGTCAGCAGTTTGTAATCGACGAGCCCGACCATGATGCCGGCGACGAGGATGTAGAGCACCGTACAGATGGCCAAACTGCCGAGGATGCCGATCGGCATATCCTTTTGCGGATTCTTGGCTTCCTGTGCGGCGGTCGAAACCGCGTCAAAACCGATGTAGGCAAAGAAGATGACCGCGGCCCCGGTAACGACGCCCGGGAAACCATACGGCATGAACTCGGCACAGCCCGGCGAGCCGGCGGCGCATCCAACACCGAGGTTGTTGGTGTTGACATAGCCGATACCGGCGATGATAAAGAGCACGACGACCAGCACCTTGACCAGCACGATGATCGAGTTAAAGCTCGCCGATTCCTTTATGCCCTTGATGAGCAACATGGTTACCGCGACCGATATCAGCAGGCCGGGCAGGTTTATGATGCCGTGCACTGTCGTCCCGTCGGCGAGCGTTATCGTCTCAAATGGCCCTTTACTCAAGGCAAGAGGGAAATTTATCCCCAATGTATCCCTAAACAGACTGACCACATAACCTGACCATCCGACAGCGACCGTGGCCGCACCGAACGCGTATTCGAGAATAAGGTCCCAGCCGATGATCCAGGCGACAAACTCGCCGAGTGTTCCGTAACCATAGGCGTAGGCCGAACCCGAGATCGGTACGCAGGCTGCAAATTCCGAATAACAAAGTGCCGCAAATGCACTGACGATACCGGCAAGGATCATCGAGATGATGACCGCCGGGCCGGCGTGCTTACCGGCCGCTTGTCCGGTCAAGACGAAGATACCGGTACCGATAATGGCGCCGACACCGAGCATGGTCAGATCGAGCGAGGTGAGCGTCTTTTTTAGGGTATGCTCACCCGTCTCCGCCGCTTCGGCGATGATCTTCGAAATTGGTTTAGTCGCAAAAAGTGACATTGAAACCTCCTAAGGTTGATTTAGCTTATTATTGCTCAGCAGCGGCCGGCCTGGCGGACACTGCCCTCCAAATAAAATATACCGGTACGCCGGTCAGCACGATCAGCAGTCCGGGCCACGTCGCCGTCGTTTGGTAAACGAACAGCACGACCAGGATCACAAACGCCCCGACAACGTACAGGGCAGGGATTATCGGATAGCCGAGTGCTTTATACGGACGTTCGGCATCAGGTTGTTTCACGCGGAGCACAAAAATAGCCGCGATCGCAAGAATATAGAAAATTAGTGCGGCCGATATGACGTACGTCAAAAGGTCGCCGTAGAGATTGCCGTAGCTGATCTTGCCGTCGGCCGCCTGATTTACGGTTCGCGGCAAAACATACAGTCCCGACAGGATGCCCTGGATAACGATCGCCCAGGCCGGGACGTGAAACTTATTGAGGTTGCCGGCGGCACTAAAGAACAGGCCGTCCTTGGCCATCGCATAATAGGCGCGTGCTCCCGAGATGATCAGGCCGTTGTTACAGCCAAAGGTCGATATCATTATCGCGACCGCCATAATGACGGCACCGGCTCCGGGAAAGATGACATCCGCGGTCGCCGAACCGACACGGTCGCTGGCGACCTTTTGAATATCCTCGAACCTTAAGGTGACGAGGTACGCGACGTTTGCGAGTAGATACAGCGAAATGACGCCGCCGGTCCCGAGCAGCAGCGAGAGCGGCAGGTTGCGTTTCGGATTCTGCACCTCGCCGGCCGTGAAGGTCACGTTATGCCAGGCATCGGCCGAGAAAAGAGAGTTGGTCTGGGCGACGCAGACGGCGATCAGCATACCCATGCCGGTCAGCAGTGAGGCCATTGACGCGGCGTTATCGTTTGCCGGCGTCGCGCCGACATTCTGAATGGTGCCCCGCACCGTCCAGAGATCGCCGAAGTTGGCGGCCGCGATCTCGGGGTACGAATAAAGGCCGACCACGATCCCGAGAACGATCAGGGCGATCAGCGAGCCCGTCTTGGCAAACGTAAAGCTGTTCTGAACCAGCTTGCCGAGCTTGAGCCCGCGCGTATTCATAAACGTCAAAAGGACGATCATGACGATACCCAGGAACTGGGCGGTCGAGAGCGATACGGCATAGCTCGATGATCCGATCCGGATCGGTTCGATGAGGTAATTGCTTTCGGATATCTTCGGAAACAGGATGCCGGTAAAACGGCTGAATGCGACCGAAACGGCCGCGATCGTCGCGGTCCCGATGACCAGAAAGTGCGTCCAGCCGTACAGAAATCCCCAAAACGGCGAATACGCCTCTTTCAGATAAACGTACATTCCGCCGGCCCGCGGCATCATCGCTGCAAGCTCGCCGTACGACAATGCGGCACCGACCGTCAGCAGCCCGGTCACGATCCAAACGATCAGCAGCCAGCCCGGCGAACCGACCTGACGGGCAATGTCCGCCGACACGATAAAAATGCCCGATCCGATCATCGAACCGGCGACGATCATTGTCGAATCTAATAGACCCAATCCGCGAATAAACCCTTCGCTAGATTGTTCGGTTTCCGCCGCCGCAGCTGCCATACTTTCCCTCGTACAAAAAGAAATGTACCTTCCCGCGAAGATCGGGGAGGATATTCGAAACTTCGTAAATCTTCAGTTATATAGACGTTGGCGAGATATTCGTTGGTGATATTATACGTTTATTACATTTTCTGTCGAGTATTTAATCGTCTTTTGCCCGCTGACAGGCAAATTTATCATTTGCGGGCACGTATCGGCACGATATTTCCGCCTGTGATAATTTAGAACGATCATGAGCGAACGACCCAACAATTTCGGCGATATGCCGACCGAAGACTTTCGGCGATTCGGCTATCAGATCGTCGATCAATTGGCCGACTATTTCGACGAGATGGAAAAGTATCCGGTCCTGTCGCAGGTCGAGCCCGATTGGCTAAGGTCGAGCCTGCCGGCATCCGCACCGGAAAGCGGTGAGGATTTTGGCAATATCCTCGGCGATGTCGATCGGCTGATAATGCCCGCCGTCACACATTGGAACCACCCGAATTTTCACGGCCTGTTCTCGACATCGACCTCATCGGTCGGCGTTTTCGGCGAGATGTTCGCTGCCGCTTTCGACATGAAGGCGATGCTCTGGCGGACATCACCCGCATCGACCGAGCTCGAGGACGTCGTGCTTGACTGGCTGCGGCAGATGATGGGACTGCCGGAGCATTTCGAGGGAATTATCTACGACACCGCGTCGGTCTCGACGATGCATGCCATCGCCGCGGCCCGCGAACGTGCCGGCCTGGACATCCGCGAAAGGGGAATGAGCGGCCGTGACGATCTGCCGCTGATGCGAGTCTATGCCAGCGAACACGTTCATTCGTCGATAGATAAGGGCGTCATCACGCTCGGCCTCGGCCTTCGCAGCCTGCGAAAGATCGAGTGCAACGAGCGGTTTGAGATGATCCCGGAAAAGTTGGCGGCCGCGATCGACGAGGATATTGCCGCGGGCTACGTGCCGATCTGCGTCATCCCGACCGTCGGCACGACATCGACATCGAGCGTCGACCCCATCGACGAGATCGCCGATATTTGCGAAAAATATGGTGTCTGGCTGCACGTCGATACTGCCTACGCCGGCTCGACGGCGATCATTCCCGAAATGCAGCCGCTATTTAAGGGCTGGGAACGTGCCGATTCGATCGTCGTCAATCCGCACAAGTGGCTATTCACGCCCTTTGACCTGTCGGTGCTCTACTGCAGGGACCTGAATGAGTTGAAAGGGGCATTTTCGCTCGTCGCCGAGTATCTCAAGACCAGCGATGAAGAGACCGTAAAGAACGGTATGGATTACGGCATCCAATTGGGGCGGCGGTTCCGTGCTCTGAAATTGTGGTTCGTTATCCGCTATTTCGGCCGCGAGGGCCTGATCGCACGTCTCCGTGAACATTGCCGCCTAGCACGCCTCTTTGCTTCTTGGGTCGAGGAAAGCGGCAATTGGGAACTGATGGCTCCAGTGCCGTTCGCCCTCGTCTGTTTTCGTGCTCTGGGCAAAAGCCCGCACGATAGTACGGGCGTAACATTCGACAATGAGCTAAACGCACTCAACGAACGCATTATGAACGACATCAACGCCTCAGGCGACGCCTATCTGTCGCACACAAAACTAAACGGGAATTTTACGATGCGGCTCTCTGTAGGCAGTATCCGCGTCGAAGAGCGGCATTTGCGGAAAGTTTGGGATCTGTTGAACGCACGTTTGCCGTGATCGGTTGGGTAAAGAAAATTTGCCGCGGATGACCGCGGCAAATTGTTTCCGGTATGCGTCGCGATCTACTTCTTGTCGATTATGACGCCGGTGTTGCGGAAGTTGTAGATGTCCAGTTTTAGCTTTTCTGCACCCTTTGACATTTCGACAAAGGTGTTTGTTGCTGAGCTCTCGTCGATCGCGTCCATTGCCCAGCCTTTTGCTTTCAGTGCCTCAACGTATTTGGTCGTAACGGTCTTGCGGTCTTCTTTGTGGGCGGCTTTGAACTGCTTATCGGTGCTGCCCCATACGACCGCGTTTTCCTTGACCGGCAGGCCCATCGACGCCCACGGCTCGGTTATCGGCGTCGCGGTCACGTCGGGGTTCCAGCCGCAGGCCGTCAGGCCCAGTGCGAGAGCAAATATTGATATCAGAATGGTTGTTTTCATCATTTCTCCTTGTTCTTGTTTTATTTAGCGGCTGCAGGTGATGACCGGCCGCCGGGAAATTTCTATTTTTCGTTCAACTCGGCCCAGATCTTGTGTCCGTGAGTTTCCTTGAGGTATATCGCTCCGAAAACTGCCGTCATGGCGGCGATCGCCATCGGATAATAGAGTCCGGCGTAGATATTACCGGTCTGCGCTATCACGGACAGTCCGATCAGCGGCAGCAGGCCGCCGAATACGCCATTGCCGATGTGATACGGCAGCGACAGTGCCGTATATCGTATCTTGGCCGGAAACGCCTCGACCAGGTACGCCGCGATCGGGCCGTAAACCATCGTCACCCAAAATACCTGTACGAAAACCAGCAGGATCAGCTTCCACACGATCGGGTTCGCCAGCAGATCGCCAAAGCCGGTATAGGCGAGCACCTTCGGGGCGTCGACGATCGAACCGTCCGGAGCGGCCGACCGCGGCGTCAGCGATATCGCTCCGGTCACCGGATTTTTCTGCGACGCGGCCGTGACGACGTTGGAGCCGGCCGCCGACTGCATCGCCTTGTATATCGGCATATAGGTGCACACCGCGAGCACACAGCCGGCCAGGATTATCCATTTTCGCCCGATGCGGTCCGACAGCCAGCCGAAAAATACGAACAGCGGCATCGCGAGCAATAGAGCGATGGCGACGATATAGTTTGCCGATGTCGCGTTTACGTTCAGGATCGACTGCAGGTAAAACAGTGCGTAAAACTGCCCCGTGTACCAAACGACGCCTTGGCCGGCCGTCGCACCGAGCAGCGAGATAAGCACGATCTTTAGATTGTCCCATTTTGTAAACGCCTCGATCAGCGGATTGGCTGACGTCATGCCCGAGCTCTTTATTTGCTCGAAAATGGGCGATTCCTTCATCCTTAGGCGGATGTAGAGCGACACGCCGACCAGAACTATCGAGATCAGGAACGGTATGCGCCAGCCGCCGATGCCCTCGGCCTTGCCGGCAAACTGCTCGGCCGACATCGTGTTTTGAATTATCAGGATCACCGCCAGCGACAGGAACAGCCCCAACGTCGCCGTGATCTGGATGAACGAGGTGTAAAATCCGCGGCGGTCGTCAGGGACGTGTTCGGCGACGTAAACGGCCGCACCGCCGTATTCGCCGCCGAGCGCGAGTCCCTGGAGCACGCGTATCAGCAGCAGGATGATCGGAGCCGCGACGCCGATCTGCGAGTATGTCGGCAAAAATCCGATCACCGCGGTCGCTCCGCCCATGATCAGCAGCGTCACCAGAAACGCGTATTTGCGGCCCACAAGGTCGCCGATGCGCCCGAAGAACAGTGCTCCGAACGGCCTGACGATAAAGCCGACCGCAAAGGTCGCAAGGTACGCGATGTAAGCAAACGTCTGATTCTCCGGCGGGTAGAACAGCGGCGAGATGGTCGCGGCCAGGCTGCCGAAAATGTAGAAATCGTACCACTCGATCATCGTGCCGACGGCCGACGCGCCGATAACTTTCCAGATGCGATATTTGGATATTTGATCGTCGGTATTTGGTGCCGCGTCAAAGGTAGCCTCTGCCATTTGCTCGATCTCCGGTCGCGTAGGCCGCGTCGTACTTACGAAATTTAATTTTGAGTATTAAAGCAATTGCGGCGGCGCATTTCAACACGCCGCGACGCCGAATAGCGTCAAACCCGGTGTGATATCGTAGATAATTATGAGATTTGTAAAGGAATCGGTGATCAAAGCCGCGCCCGAGCGGGTTTTCGCCTTTCACGAGTTGCCTGACGCATTCGAGCGGCTGATGCCGCCGTGGGAGGACGCGACGATCGTTAAAAAAGCCGACATCTCAAAGATCGGCTCGCAGGCGATCATCGAACAAAAACTATTCGGCATCATTCCGACCCGCTGGGTGGCCGAGCACACGGCGTATGATCCGCCGCGAATGTTTGAGGACGTGCAGCTGTCGGGCCCGTTCAGCAAATGGCGGCACCGCCACATCGTCGAGCCGCACCCCGACGGTGCGATCTTGCGTGACGAGATCGAGTACGAGCCGCCGATGTGGTTTCTCGGGGCGATCGCCGCACCGTTCCTGGTCGTACCGAAACTCGAAAAGATGTTCGACTTCCGGCACGAGGTGACCCGCAAGTGGTGCGAATCGCCGGACTAGCCGAACATCTCGGCCATCTGTCTGACACGCTTGCCGAATAGAAAATCGCCGATGCCCGCCTCCATATGCGACATATCGTAGCCGACCAGTTCGACGTACGCCCGCCCGTTCAGGGGCTGCCCTGACCGCGAACCTTCGACCTTGCACGCTCCTTCCCAATACACGATCATCGTCGATCCGCGGGTGTCGAGTTCCTGATCCGGGATCAGCGGCGTGATCACGGCGTCGATCCCGAGCGTGGGTACACTCACGCGCCATTTCGCGGGATATTCGGCACCGGTATTCGGGCTCAGCCAAACGTCTTCGACCTCGATGGTGAAATCGGTCCGCTTGAGGTACGTACAGCTGCCGTCGCGATCGACATAGGTTCCCGTGGTTTCGCCGTTGAACTCGCCCGAATCGTCGGTGAACGTGTACATCATCAGCTCGGTCTCATCTTCGAACTGAATGCTGAACCAATCCCAGTTGCCCTGTTCCCAACTGCCGAATTCGCGGTCCATCCAGGCCGATCCGGTAAACGTCTCGACCGCACCGCCCTCGTTCAGTTGCCCCGAGACGGCCATTCGCGTGTAAGAAAAGTGCTTTGACGCCCCGTCCTTTTTCCTGGTGATGCCGCCGTCGCCGTTGAGGACGATCGGCTTGGACGGTTCGAGGATCGCGTCGAATGTCAGTCCGTCCTCGAGCGTCGCGTGCAGCACGTGCTTTCCCGCGACCTCGCGCAGCGACCACGGGCCAAGCTGCACGTCACATGCCGTCGGACTCATGACGACCGGCAGCTCGAGCGGATTGCCGAAGCTCCGGACGTGCTCGTACCTGAAGTGGCCGGCAGTGATGTCCGATATCGCAAAATGGGCAAAATACATCGGATTTGCGACGACGTTCATCGGAATGACGCCGATCTTGTCGCGATCCGTCCGCCGTTTGAAAAATACGAGCTCAAAACCGAACCCGCGGCCGGTCCTCGTCGTGCAGTGCCCGGTGTAGTACCACCATTCTGTCTGCACGTCAGGCTGGGCAAAAAGGTCGTTGGGCAACTTGACCGCGCCGTCCCGCGGCGGGCCGCTGAGCGGATCGCCGGGTTTGCCAAATAGCTCCGCCACGCCGTTTAGTATCGACGCGGCCGTGTTCTCGATAGGTTGGATCAGATGCTCGATCATATGTGTGTATTTCGCCGATCGACGGACAACGGTTTCATCCGTCCCGGCGGTTTGGGCCGTTTCGGTCATTCATAGCCGATCGCATCCGCAACCTCAAGCCGGGCCGCGTTTCGCGCCGGCAGCCACGCCGAGATCATCGCCATCGCGATGACCGCCGGAACCGCGAACCCGAGCAGCCAAAACGAAAAATGGAACGGGAGCCGAAAACCGGCGACCACCTTGGCGGCGGTGTTGATCAGAAAATACGTATTCAACAGCGATGTCACCGCCCCGGCCGCAAACCCGACCAGCGATATCGCGACCGCCTCGAGCAGAACCATCTTGACGACCTGACGACGCAGTCCGCCGATCGCGCGAAAGATGCCGATCTCGCGCTTTCGTTCGGCGACCGAGATCAGCATCGTATTGACGAGCCCGATCGCGGCGACGACGATCGCGATGATCGTCTGCATATACATCAGCAGAAAAAACCTGTCGATCACACCGCCCGCAAACTGCTTATACTCCTCATGTGTATAAATGAACGCCTGCCGCGTACCGGCGACCGCGGCCGCGGCCTGTGCCTTAAATGCCTGGCGGTCGACGCCGGGCTTGAGGTCGATAAAGATGTAATCGACGTCCGGATCGTCCCAGTACCTCTGATATAGCGAGCGTTCGAGAAATATCGTACCGTGCTCCGATCGGTAATAGTCGAGCATGCCGACGATCGGCAGCACGACATCGCCTTTGGGCGAACGGATCGTGAGGGCGTCGCCGAGTTTGAGGTTCGAGCGGAATGCGAGGTTGTTCGATATAACGACGCCCTCGCCGCGTGAGGTCAGCTCGCGGGCACGCACCGGATCGCCGCTGTCGAGCAGATCCGGCGATATCCTGAAAAATTCGCCCATATCGTGAGCGAGCAGTGCCACCTCGCGGTCATTCATTTTGGTCGTCGTGACACGGATGCGGTCGACGGCCTCGACGCCGTCCAACGACGCGATCGCCGCCGCTGTTGCCTCTGAAAAGTGATTTGAACGCGAACTCAGCTGCTCTGACGATGTTATGACGATGTCGGCCGCAAGCGCCTTATCGAGCGAATCGTCGATCGCCATTTTGAGGCTCTGGATCAGCGACGCGTTAGAGATCGCAAATGTCAGGCCGATCATTATAGCCCCGACCGTCGCGGCCGTGCGCCGCGGCGACCGCGCCATCGTTTCGACCGCTATCACGCCCTCGGCGCCGAACAGCCGATCCATCACGGGCCGCAAAACGCGGCCGCCGACGGTGATGATCACCGGCAGCAGCATGATCATGCCGAACTGGATCATGAACGAGTATGTCGACTGGGCATAACTGTCGAATCCCGGCGGGGTAAATCTGACGCCCAACAAACCCGCGGCGACGAGTATCGCTCCGCCAGCCAGGCGCAGCCGGTTCATACGCGGCTCGCTCCGGCGTGTTTCGATGTTGCGAAGTGCGGCCGCGGGGTCGAGCGATGCCGCCGCCCGTGCCGGGACCCACGCCGCGATCAGCGATGAGACGATCCCGACCGCCAACGCCGCGGCCGCGTAACCCGGATCGAATCGCAATTCCGGTGTCGATGAGGCAAATCCGTAAACCGTCGCGGTGATACGCGTTACCAGTCCCATCGACGCCATCGACAGCAGCAATCCGATTGCTATTCCCAGACACGAACCGATGACCCCGAGGATCACGGCCTCGGCCAGGAACATCAGTTTGATCCCGCGGCGCTCGACACCGATCGAACGCAGTATCGCGATCTCTTTCCAGCGTTGGTTTACGCTGATCGTAAAGGAATTGAAGATGATAAAGACGCCGATCATGAGGGCGACGATGCTGAGGATCGTAAATCCGGCGTGCATCGTCGTGACCGAGTTTTCGAGGCTTTTGCCGCGAAGGTCCGGACGGACGACGTCGATGCCGGGCCCGAGCCTGGCGGCGAGTTCCGTCTGGACCGCGTCAACGTCGGCGCCCTCGACGGTCGAGATATCGATGCGGTCGATGCGGCTGCCGCGGCCGAATGTTTCCTGGGCCGAGTAGATATCCATCACGGCGACATTGCCGTCGTAAACGTCGCCGATGCCGGATGCGGCAAACAGGCCGCGGACCGTCAAAACCGCCGGCCCGGACGACGTCTCGACCGTTATCTTGTCGCCGTCCTTAAGGCCGAACCGCTCGGCCAGTTTCGTGGTGATCGCGACCGAATCCTTACGGCTCGAAAAGACCAGCGGGTTTTTGATGACGAGTTCGGACCGGTCGGCGGCGGTATTATAGAGCTGCAGGTCGCTGGCGGTGTCGAGCCCCAATATCAGCAGCCTCGTTCCGCCGAGCGTGGTCGCCGCGAGCGTTTCGGTGACCGGTTCGGCAATCTTGACGCCCGGCGTCGACCGCACTGTCTTAACGGCGTCGAATGAAAACCCAGCTTTGCCCGCGGCCGCCTGCAAGGTCGCCTTGCCGGCAAGCTTTTCGATCGTACCGTTGAGCGAGCCGACAAGTGCGTCGTTGGTCGTCTGGATGGCAAAAAAAGCCGCGACGCCCAGGGCGATGCCGGCCGTCGTCAGCGCGAGGCGCAGCTTATGACAGCCCCAGTCACGCAGCACGATCATGGCGAGGGCACGTATCATCTCTCTGATCTGAGCGTGTCGCTGACGATTCGGCCGTCGAGCAGTTCGATCCGGCGTTCGCAGATCGCCGCCGCATTCTCATTGTGGGTCACAAGGATGATCGACGTGCCAAACTCACTGTGGATGTCGTCGAGCAGCTTGAGCGTCTCGTCACCGGTCGCTGAATCGAGATTTCCGGTCGGCTCGTCCGCGAGCAGCAGCGGCGGATCGAATATCAACGCCCTCGCGATCGCGACCCGCTGGCGTTCGCCGCCCGACATCTCGTCCGGCCGATGTGTGCCGCGGCCGCTCAGCCCGACGCGTTCGAGCAACGCAGCGGCACGGTCCGCAGCCTCGGTTCCGCTGATACCGCATAGCCGGAGCGGCAATGCGACATTTTCAACGCCGCTGAGCGTCGGCATCAGGTTAAAGGTCTGAAAGATCATCCCGATCTGCTCGCGTCTGAGCCGCGTGCGGTCGTCATCGCTCATTGCGGCAAGATCCGAGCCGTTTATCAGCACACGCCCGCCGGTCGGGACGTCCAGCCCGCAGATGATGTTGAGCAGCGTCGATTTGCCCGAACCCGACGGGCCCATCACCGATACACGCTGACCGCGTGGGACGTCGAGGCTGACGCCGTCGAGCGCCCGGACGCTGCCCGCACCGTCAAATATCTTGGAAACGTTATCTAGCGAGACGATGATCTCATTCATTCGGGACACAAGGTCGGTGATTCGCAGTCCGATTTGTAAAGGTGCGAGTGATTACGCGATAATTAGCTGCCGTTATCACACTTGCCGAAACGGCTTTCCGGCGTTGTCAGTATCACTGCCGCCTTTAGTTTATGGACAATTACGGCGATTTGTAAAGGATATCGTCTGAAATGAAGTCAACCGTCCTGATATTGCTGGCCCTTTTATGTTTCGGGTGTACCGCCGAGCCTAACGGCTCATCGAAATCCCCGGCCGCATCCGCACCGGACCGCGGCGGTGCGGTCGTCGCCGAGCATATCAAGCGTGACGCGGCGCCGTTTCGAAAGGACCATGTCCGGTTTACCGTCACTGAAAAAGGAGGCGCTCCCGAGGTGACCGAGATCGACGTCTGGCGGCGGCAGAGCGGTGACGTGACGACCACGCTCAGCGTTATGACCAAGCCCGTCGAGGACGCCGGCACCGGTTCGTTGACCATCGAGGAAAAAGGCAAACCGTCGGTCATCGTTACCTACGCAGCGTCGCGCGGCGAGTTTCGCGAGACCGACACCGGCAAGATGTTCATAGGCGGACTGACCGCTCAGGAACTGATCGGCGAATGGGACAAGTATGATTACCGTTTGATCGCCGAAACGCCCGACGGTTCCGAGGTAGAGGGCAAGCTCAGGGAAGGCGAGCGGTCCGCGATCGCCGTCACGCGGGTCGTCTTTGACAAGCAAAATTACCTGCCGGTCAAAATGGAACTCTTCGACAACGGCGGGCGAAAGTTACGCTCGTACGGCGTCCCCGAGATCCGGACCGCCGACGGCCGGCCGTACATCGGCAAAACGTCGGTCACCAATTACGTTTACGGCTCAGAGATCACGATCGAGATCGTCAGCCGCGAATATCCGGCCGCACTCGACGATTCGCTTTTCACGCGCGAGCGGTTGAAGCTGACCGCACGAAAGTAGCATTTTTATGTTGACGCACATTGTCTGTTGGAAATACAAACCTGAAACGACCGACGCCGAGCGGCAGAACCATATCGACAGCCTGCGCGCGCTCGTCGGCGTGATACCCGAGATCATCTCGTTTGATGTCGGCGCCGACATCTTACACCTTGAGAGGTCATTTGACACCGGGCTCGTCTCGACATTTGCCGGCCGCGAAGAATTATCAAGCTATTCGGACCACCCGGAACATCTAAAGGTTGCGGCACTTGGCAGAGAGATCTCCGAACGCGTAGTTTCGGTCGATTTTGTTAACGATTAGGTGAAACGATCACGAAAGATACTTCTGGCGTTGCTCGCCATCCTTGCGGTGGTGCAGATACCGTTCATCTACCGGCGGTATGTCCTCGGCAAGCGTTTCGACCAGATCGCCCGGATCCAGTCGCAGCGAGCCGCCGCCGCCGACCCCGACTTTGCCGAATACAAGGGCAATATCCACGTTCACACCAGTTTGGGCGGGCACAGCACGGGCGGTTTTGACGAGCTGATCGCGGCCGCAAACTCCAACGGCCTCGATTTTGTCGTAATGACCGAACACTACTCTGAGAATTACGACACCGCCGCACTGACGCTCAACGGCGTTTTCGGCAAAACGCTGTTCGTCGGCGGCAACGAGATCGACACGGCCGATTCGGACCGATTCTTTATGCTGCCGGGCGGCAAGGACGCGACCGGATTCCGATTTGAGCATACCGACAACGTACTTTCCAAGATCCATTCCGAAAAGGGGTTTGCGATGATCGCCTATCCCGAAAAGTTCAGATCCTGGGGCTCGGCGTTTGACGGGATCGAGGTTTTCAACCTCAAGACGATGGCGAAAAGCGCCAATCCCGTTACGCTTATCCTCGACGCCGTTTGGTCGGGCTATTCATATCCCGATCTGATGTTCGCCGACCATCTCAAACGGCCCGACGCTAACCTGAAACAGTTTGACGAGATCGCCTCGACGCGGCGGATATCGATGTTCGGCGGGACCGACGGCCATTCGAATATCGGCCTGCACGTCTTCGGCACCGACACCGGCGGCAAGCTGCTGAACATAAAGATCGACCCGTACGAAACCACTTTCCGTATCGTGCGAATGCATATCCTGCTGCCGAAAGATGTGCCGCTGACGCGCGAATCGCTGATCGACGCCATCGGCAAGGGCAGCTATTTTACGGGGTTTGACACTTTTGGCGACTCGACCGGATTCAGGTTTGTCGGTACCGCGGGCACCCAAACCGTCAGGCAGGGCGGCGAGGTACCGTTTTCGGGTGACCTCTCGCTCAGGGCCGCGTCGCCCGTTCCGGCGAGAATGGTCTTTTATAAGAACGGCGAAAAGTTCGGGGAACAGGCCGACACCGCCGAATTTGTCGTAAAGCCCGACGGCCCCGGCGTTTATCGCGTCGAATTGTATCAGGACGCTCTCGGCGACACCGCGTCAAGAATGCCGTGGATCGTCTCAAACCCGATATACGTTCGGTAAGCAAACGATTTGCAATTTGCGCTCATCATAAGAGAGCACATTTGAAAACGGCGTTTTTGTGGCAGAAAACAGAATGAATAAGATACTGATCAGAGTTCTCCAAGCGGTAGCGTTATTGTCCGTTTTGTCCCTGTCGATCGTCGCCCAGCAGGTCAAGCGGGCGCCTTTTGACGTAACCAATTACGTAATGGACGTGTCGCTGACACCGGCCGAGCGAAAGATCAATGCCGTCGTCGACGTCACATTCACGCCGCTCGAAGACACACGCAGCATCACGTTCGAGCTTAACGGTTCGCTCAAGGTCGACACGATCACGCGTATCGGCGGTGCCGTGCCAATGGCCGACCCGGCGGCAAAGCCCGGCCTTAAGCCCACGCCCAAACCGGCGGCCAAGCCGGCGGCGGCTCCCGGGCTGACCTTTGTTCAGGATCAGGCAGGCGTCGCCGACATCGGGCCTAACGTCCGCATCGACCTCGGCGATACGGCCGTCAAGGGCGTGCCGGTCACGCTGCGGTTCAAATACAGCGGCATTCTCGAACTGCCGGCGGGCGGCCCGCTTTTGACAAAACGCCTCGCGTATATCGGCGCCGATCAGGGTTATCTGATGTATGCCGCACGCTGGTTCCCGTTTCACGATTACGCCGCTGACCTCGCGACATCTGACATCTCGATCTCGCTGCCGTCGGGCCTGACGCCGATCGGCTACAGCGATTCGCCGGTCGCCGCGAGCGGCGGCAAGTATCGCTATGTCCAGTCGCGGCCGTCGCTGGTCGGCAATTTTGCGTACGGCAAGTACCAGACCAAATCGCTCAGATACGGCGACTACGAACTGCAGTTCTTTACCCGCAGCGGCAACAACGAGCTGATCTCGCGCTACGGCGAAACGCTCGGCTCGGCCCTGCAGTTCTACTCAAAGAGCTTCGGGGCGGCCGACACCGCTAAAAAACTCAATGTCGTTCAGATCGACGACGACAGCCTCGATTTCTATTCGGCGCAGGGGATGCTGTTCATCGCCAACCGCCAGTTCGAAGAGGGACGTGACGTCACGGCCGCCCGGCTTCAGCGCGAGGCGGCATTTCAATGGTGGGGATTGACCGTCGGGCTCAAGTCATTTGACGACGTCTGGCTGTCGCAGGGACTTGCCGAGTACAGCGCCGTCAGCCTGCGTGAAAGTACGACCGATGCCGCCAAGCTCGAGGATTTTCGCCGCGAACTGCTCGAAAAGGCGCTGACGTTTGAACAGACCGCGTCGCTGGTGCGTGCTCCGGCCAATCTCGACGATCAGTCGATCGCCTATCAGTACATCATGTACGGCAAGGGAGCTCTCGTTTTCAAACTGCTCCGCGACACGATCGGTGCGGCCAAGTTCGATCAGCTGCTGAAGACATATCTTGCGGAATATCGCGGCAAAAGCGCGTCGATCGACGATTTTGAAAAGCTGGCGACGCGTATCGCCGGCCAGCCGATGCGGTACTTTTTCGCCCGCTGGGTCGAGGGCACCGGCGTGCCGGAGTTTAACGCAGATTACCAGATCATCAGGACCCGCGGCGGCAAATTCATAACCCGCGGGACCGTTTCCCAAAACTATGACAATCTGCGGCTGCCGCTCGAACTGCAGCTGCGGTCCGAGGGCGACGCCCAGCCCCAGACCATCACCGTCAACGTCGAAGATTCGAGTGCCGACTTTAATATCGAATCGACCGGCAAACCGCTGGCCGTGATCATCGACCCCAACTTTAAGCTGCTGCGGATCTCATCGGACCTTCGCACCTCGTCGATCGCCCGCCGCGGCATCGAGCAGTTCAAAGAAGGCAACTATGTCGAGGCCCAGGCCCAGTTTGAGGCCGCACTCAAACTCGACCGTTCAAACGCCTGGATCTATTACCACCTCGGCCTCCTGTACCTCGAACAGCGCAACTACGACCTCGCGATCGACAACTTTAAGGCCGCCCGCGACCTCGGCAACCAGGGTTCGGCCCGCCCGGCGTGGCTCCATGTCTGGTCCGAGATCAAAATGGGCAATGCCTACGACGCCAAGGGCGACCGGACACGGGCCGTCGGTGCGTACAAACGGGCCGAGACCATCGGCGACAACTATGACAATGCCCAGGACGCCGTAAAACGCTATATGGGAACGCCGTTCGACCCGAAGGACAAACAGACAAACGCGATCAAATAAGTTGAAAAACGATCAGCAAGAACAACGGCCGCCGGCACCATGCCGGCGGCCTCGTTTTTTTGGTCCGTTCGCCAGGACTGATGCGTTACGGGTGAGAACCACTCCGTCATCCCGATAAAGACCATCGGGATGCCGCCTCTCCTTGGTAAGGAGAGGAGTTTTCGGATATCGGGCGACGCCGCTGACCAACCGTTGCATCAATGCAATCTTGCTGTATCTTTGCAATTTATGGTAAAATTGGAATATCGATCTTTGAAAATTCATAAGAAACCATGGTGAGTCGAACCAGTCTGTCGAGTCGGGTGAGTCGAGAGCGTCAGGACAGCCCGGACAGCGTGGACAGCGAGGACACGCAGGACAGCCAGGACAGGCTGGACAGCCGATATTTACTGGATTTTGAGAAAATGGTTTTGGATCTGTTGCTGGTTGGCGGTGTCGTTTAGGCGGCCTCCGGCGGTGTCGCCGGGGCGATCGATAATACCTGAAAGGTAATTTGAAACACCCGAGGTGCTGTAACTGCTGTAAACAGGGGCGTTACCGCATTTTTGAGCGGATCCGGAGCGACGTAACGGTAGCTATTTGCAATTTGAAACAAAATCGGGGGTTAAAGTCGCTAAACAAAGGGCTTAGGTTGTTTCAAATTCCAAATTAATTTGAAACAGTTTGGTGAACGATCCGCAACGCAGAAAACGGCCGCCCGATGATCGATCATCAGACGGCCGCGTTCCTATTTCACCCGGTTTGGATCAGAAGTTGAACCTGAAGGCGAATTGGATCTGTCGGTTCGAGCCCAAACCTACGGTTCGTCCGACGGTCGATCTCAGCAGGCCAAAGGTCGATCCGGCAGAGCCCTGAGTAAATGCCTGGCCAGGCTGGACGACGTTCGACGTGGTCGCGGAGTAAACCGACGTCGCGGTGTTAAAGGCCAGATTTGGCAACGCGTTGTTGAGCGTGGTCGACGGATTGGCAAAATTCGCCTGATTGAATATGTTGAAAACCTCAGTGCGAAATTCGAAATTCATCTTTTCGCGAATGCGAAAGCGTTTGGCGACGATCATATCGACCTGACGAAATGTCGGGCCCGACAGAGCGTTGCGGGCCAGGTCGCCCCACGTTCCGGGTGCCGGTGTGGCAAATGCCGCCGGGTTGATGAAGTTGCGGTCGTTATTCAGGTATGGGTTGACCCCGGCGATCAGGTTCGGCCGGCGTACGTTACGCGAATTACCGCCGCCCGGCGTATTGACCACCGCGACAAAGCCCGTCGGCAGTGCCGGAAATGACGCACCGAATGACGGCAGGTTCGCGGTGAACCCATTGGCAAAAAAGCCGCCGGCACCGTTCGGGCAGCCGCCCGCCTGCTGACACTGGACGACGATGTCCGGCCTCACGACCAGCACCTCGACCGGGACGCCGCTGCGGGCGTTGATGATGCCGCCGAGCTCCCAGCCGCCGAGTATAAAGTTGCCCGTGCGGCCGAGGTCAAACTTTTTGCCCTTGCCGAACGGCAGCTCGTACAGTGCGCTGAGATTGAACGTATGCCGCACGTCAAAGTTGTTGCGGCCGCGGTCAGCCTCAAAATTGTCGAGCTGTGCACCGGTGCGGGCCTCGTTCGACCCGGCGGTCGTACCGCGGCTGCTGCCGTAGGTGTACTGGGCGTTCATGGTCAGGCCGCTGCGGAAACTCCGCTGGGCCGAAAACTGCAGGGCGTTGTACTGGTCGTCGCCGCCGCTGGTCTTGTAGTCGATCTCGGCGTACGGGTTTGAGACGGTCGTGCCGCTGACAATGCTGAACTGTCTGACCGTCGTCACGCCGATCACCTGGCCGGCCGGATTGGTACGGTTGACGACGCCGAATCCGGTCGGGATGTTGGTGCCGTTCGCGATCGTCGTCTGGCCCGGCAATATCAGGTTGGCGACGCTTCTGAGAAACAGGTTGGTGCCCTTGCTGCCGACATACGCGAGCGTCGTCGTGATGCCGCCCGGCAGCTGCTGCTGCCACGAGACGCTGTACTGAAAGATGCGCTCGGGAATCGTGTAGTCGCCCGAATATGCCCGCGGCTGATAGCTGCGGTTATTGGGGTTGGCGTTAAAATTGGCGATGATCGCCGGTATATTTGCCGGAAACGCGAGCAGCGAGCCGCTCGTGACCGTCGAGCTGACACGGTCGCTCTCGATCGGCTGGATCTGGTCCTCGGTCTGGCCCGGGCCGTAATAGAGCCCGAGTCCGCCGCGGATGACCGTCTTGCCGGCCGAGAAGAATCCGTTGCCGTCCTGATCCGGCGACCACGCCAGTGCGACGCGCGGGCCGAAATTGGTCTTCGACGATCTGAAGGCCGCCTCGGACGACGGCCGCAGCGTTCCGGTCCTTATATCGAACAGCACCTGGCCGTTGTTGGCCTCGCGGAGCGGTGTGTAGTATTCGTACCGCAAGCCGTAGCTGAGGGTCAGGCCGGGCTTGAGCTTCCACTCGTCCTGGGCATAGCCGATGTAGTATTCCTGCTTTGCAAGACGCTGGCCGGTCAGGCCGTTGTTGAACGGGCTCGGGGCACTGACATCGCCCAGATACTGGACCGACGTCGGCGTATTGGCCAAAAAGGCGGCAAGGTTTGAGAACGTGTAGGTCGTACCGCCGAGGCGGTCAGTGTACATCCTGATCAAACGGAGCTCGCCGCCGAACTTGAAGTTGTGACTGCCGCGGATCCAGTTGAGGCTGTCGACGAACGACAGCGAGTACGGTGTGTACGGCTGGCCGCGGCCATTGGTGGCCGAGTTTGCACGAACCAGGCCGCCCGGGATCGATATACCCGAAGAGGTGCCCTGGCCGGCGATGCCGGTATTGGCGACGCTGCCCGAGATGTTAAGGATCAGGTTTGAAAAGTCGAGGCCGCCGACGGTCGGTGCCTGGCCGTTGATTCGGGTCCGGGCGGCGTTGTAACCAAACTTGAATTCGTTGATCAGCGAACCGTCCTTTTTTAGGATCGACTGAAAACCGGCGACGCCGTTCTGCGGGACCGCCTCGATCGACGTCACGCGGCCCGAGATGCCCTCAGGCGCGATGTCGGTGCCCTCGTCGCGAAAGAACCGCATATAAAGTTTGTGGCTCGGGTTAAGCTGATAGTCGATGCGGGCCGCAAACGCCTTTTCATCGACCTTTTCGTTGTCCTGCAGCTGCAGCACGTCAAAACCCGTGATCGCCGATCCGCCGGGGATGACGACGGCGTTGGCCGAGCGAAATGCCGCGATGTAGGGCTGGATGAGCGGGTTTACCGGTGTCGACGTTCCCGGGATCAGGGCTCCGGGCAACGCGAGGCTCAGGCTCGGTGCGGCCTCGACAAAATTCAGGCCGAAACGGCCGCGGTACTGCTCGTAGCTGCCGAAGAAAAATAGCTTGTCCTTGATGATCGGGCCGCCGATCGAACCGCCGAACTGGTCGAGAGCGAGTTTGCCCTTGTCGATGCCGGGCGACGCGTTCTCGAAAAAGTTGCGGGCGTCGAGGCCGTCGCGTCGGAAATATTCGAAGACCGAGCCGTGAAAGCTGTTTCCGCCGCTCTTGGTGACGACGCTGATCTGGCCGCCCGTGCCGGTCCCGAACTCGGCCGGGAAGTTGCTCGAATCGACGCGAAACTCCTGCACGTTCTCGAGGCTCGACTGCAGGCGAAACGGCGACGGCACCTCGCCATTTAGATTGCCGGGGCTGGCGTCGATGATGGCGGTGCCCTCGATGCCGTCGTACCTGACGACGTTTTGGTTATTGGCACGGCCCGAGAAACGAATGTCCGAGAATGTTCCGCTGCCGCTGTTCACGCCGCCCGGAGCCTGTAGGTAGAGCTGTGACAACTGGCGGCCGTTGATCGGCAACCCCTCGACCTCGCGGGCATTGACGTTGGCACTCATGCTCGCCGACGACGTGTTGACGATCATGTCCTCGCCCGACACGACATCGACCGAGACTGACACGCCCTTGGCCTGCAGCTTGAGTTCGAAATCGAGTTCCTGGCCGACGAGCAGCTCGAGGTTCTTTCGCGTGGTCGTCTCGAACGTGTCGCCGCCGGCGGTGACGGTATACGTCGCCGGCCTCAGGTTGACGATCAGAAACGTGCCGTCCGCCTTGGCAAGCACGCTGCGCGATTCGCCCGTCTTTTCATTAATGACAGTGACGGACGCGCCGGGAATGACGCCGCCGTTGGTGTCGACCACCGTGCCGGCGATCTGGCCGTTCGCCTGAGCCAAAATGCTCAGTGCAAATACGGTTAGTAAGGTAAATATTATTGATATTCTGTTTGCGAGATCTCTCGTTTTCATCATTTCTCCTAAGCGGAAATATTCAAAATAGTTTTTGGGCCCGAACGCATACGACTATCGTCATACTGCGATCCGCGACCGGCCGGTTCTTAAAAATTTCTTGGCTGCAAGAGGCAGATTAGATCGTGGAAGTTAACCGAAAGTGAATTGGGTGTTAAATGAGTGTTAAATGTAAAAGTGCATCGACCACCGACGGACGAAGATGCAGGCAGAGCGGCGTGGCATCTTTTTATACCGGCCGTGTCTTTTTACTCATAACGATCGCACTGTAGTTTTGGTCGGGCGATTAAGGATCATTTGTATTTGGTCCATGACGATTTATTCCTCCGCCAGAGATCATCACAAAGTTGGAGAAAATCGAATGACTAAAAGACCCGAAAAACTCGCAAGAACGATCATTGGTGTTGCCTCGATCATTGCTTTGGCCGTTGTGGCCGCATTTGCTCAGACAACAAACTTCACGGCAATGGCTCCATTGCCGCAATTCCCGCCGGCACCGGACGTCGTGCTGCGCGATTCGTTCGGCCAAGGGCCGAATATGATGCGTCCGGCCAGCGGCAAGGGCACATTGAAGGACACATATCTGGGTGCCTCGATCGGCGGATTTTGGTTGGAATATCCTGGCACCAAGAACAACCGTTGGACCGCACCGGACTCGGGCGACACGTGGCGATATTGCGGAACGGCGATGAACCCGTATCAACTGCCGTCACCGCTGGAGACCGTCTTTGGCTGGGAGCAGAACGCTATCGTATGTACGATCCTGAACGCGCAGCCTGACCTGACCGTGCGCCCGACGGCCCTGATGCCGGTGCCTTCAAACCTGACCGTGCCGTACGAACTCGAGATCGATGGGACATATTGGAACGTCGCCAACACTTATCTTGCTCTCGGTTTGACCAACTCGGGTTCGACGACCAACAACCTTTCGTCCGGCGGCAGTATCGTCCTGATCCTCAAGCCGAGCCCGGACGGATGGACATCGGTTTACGAATTTCGCCTCGGCGGATTCGGCGGTCAGCTCCTGGCGTCAGGCTCGACGGACGATCTGTTCTTTAACCAGATGAAGATCCGCTACAACCCGCAGAACCGCAGTGTCGGAGCGAGTATCAACGGGGTTGATCTCGGGACATTTGCTACCAACATTGCCCCGCCAAGATACGCCGGTTTTGAAGGAAACGGCTACGCTGACAACTTCGTTATAAAGCAGCTGCATTAGTTGCTTTGCCGCCCCGAACGTCAAGAAGGGCTGTCGTTGTCGACAGCCTTTTCGCTCTCGCGGATCGAGCGTCGGAGTTCGCGGTCGTCGGTGATCTTCGCCGGATCTTTTTGTGTTTATTTGATCAACAGATCTGCGGCTTCCTCACCGGTATTGATGGCGCCTTCCATAAAGCCCTGCCAATCAGCGAGGTGTTCGCCGGCGAATAGGATCTTGCCGTGGGGCACTTTGAGAAGCGGGCGAATGCCGAACCATTGGCCGGGGCGGTAGAGAGCGTAGGCTCCCTCGGTATATTCGTCACGCTGCCATGCATATGAGGTGATGCCGCGTGCCAGGCTAGGTGCCGCCGGATCGAGGTCCGTCAGGTCGCGCGTTATGATACCCATACGCCGGCGATCGTCATGCGACGCGAGCACATCGGCCTTTTCGCCGACCGCGTACGCCGTCAAAATGCCCTGTGGGCCAGGTTGGTTTTGAGTCGAGTGGAAATAGTAATGCGAAGTCGTGTCGGAAACCAGTGAGAACATTTCGTCCTTCCAAAAGCGCCTGTCGTACAGCACGGAGTTCTTGATGATGCGTGCGTAGATCAGCTTCTCGGCCGCAGCCGTCTGAACAGATGAGAGCGGCGGATCAAATTTTATCTTGCGAAGACTCGCAACAGGAGCCGTGCAAATACAAGCGTCAGCACGAAAACTCTCGCCTCCGGCCGTGACCGTAACGACGCCGGCCCGCTGTTTGACATCAGTCACCTTCATTCCTGTGCGTATATTTTCGGGACCGATGCGCTTTGTAAATTCCTCGACGAGCCGCGAGTTGCCGCCCGTAATCTTATAATCCATCTGATTTTTGGTGCGAGTCTCGTCGTTTTCGGCGTATTCGGCAAGCGCTCCAAAAGCCGACACGTGACGGATCGATTCACCAAAGTCAGTGCTGTCGGCCAGGTCGCGAAGGATCAGGTCCTCGCGTGTAAAACCGATGTCGGAAAGGTGCGTCCACCAATCTTTTCGGTCAAGCCGCTCTCTCTGCGGCTGAGTTAATTTCTCAAAACCCGCGACCATCTTTTTGAATGCTGCATCGGCCGCCGGCGAAAAGCCCCATTCGCCCGGACGCGAGACCTTACCGTTCTGCTGCAGATAGTCGTCAAATTGATGCCGTTGAATTGGGATCTTAAAGTCCGCGCAAAGCGCCTTGATGCGTTCGTGGTCCTCGCCTATCCATTCCGCGCCGAGTTCGAATATCAGGTCTTTGTTCTCGGGCATCGAACGCGAAAAAACACGGCCGCCGAGGCGGCTTCGACCTTCGAGAACGGTCACGCTCCAACCCGCGTTTTTTAGCTTAAAGGCCGCCGAAAGCCCGGCCAGACCCGAACCAATGACAACGCACGACCGCGTTCGGCGAGTCTGTCCGGCCACTCCGTAGGAACCAACCGCGATACCCGCAGTCGTAAGGCCCAGTATCTTGAGAAATTCTCGGCGATCAGTCTTTGTCATAATTGATCAGATAATGGTTGTTACTATTTCACGAATACTCCTCTGCAGCTCGCGGTCGTCAGTGATGGGCGAGCAGATGGCAACCTCGGCGGCGGCGATGGGCGAGATGCCCTTGGCGATCATCTGGGCGGCGTAGATGAGCAGGCGTGTCGAGACGCCCTCTTCGAGGCCGTGACCGCGGAGGTTGCGGACCTTTTGACCGATTTTGACAAGGTCGGCGGCGGTCGATTCGTCGATACCGCCCTCACGGGCCACGATCTCGGTCTCGGCTTCGGCTTCAGGGTAATCAAACTCCATCGCGACAAAGCGCTGACGGGTGGACTGTTTGAGGTCCTTCAATATCGACTGATAGCCGGGATTGTAGCTCACGACGAGCATGAATTCCTCGGGTGCCTCGATCACGGTGCCGCGTTTCTCGATCGGCAAGCGTCGGCGATCGTCGGTGAGCGGGTGGATGATGACGACCGTGTCCTTGCGCGCCTCGACGACCTCGTCGAGGTAACAGATCGCACCGGCACGCACCGCAGCGGTCAATGGGCCGTCATGCCAGACGGTCTCTTCGCCCTCGAGCAAGAAACGGCCGACGAGATCGGTCGATGAGAGGTCTTCGTGGCAGGCGACGGTGATGAGCGGGCGGTTGAGTCGATGCGCCATATATTCCACGAAACGGGTCTTGCCGCAGCCCGTCGGGCCTTTGAGCATCGCCGGCAGTTTTGCCGCGTACGCCGCTTCAAACAACTCCACCTCATTGCCGATCGGCAAATAAAAAGGCTCTCGGGCGATCTTGTACTGTTCGACTGCTAGTTCCATGTAGTTCTATAGTAAATTCTAGTTGAATAGACTCAAAGTGTGTTAACCGCAGATAAAGCAGATCTGACAAATTATGAGAATCATTTCTTTATCCGCGTTATCTGCGCGATCTGCGGTAAGGTTACGTAAGATATCTACAATGTTAACAATTTCTCAAGCGCATGGTAACGAACAGATTGATGCAGCTCGCATGTTGTTTCGCGAATACGAAGCGTGGCTCGGGATGGATCTATGCTTTCAGGGCTTCGAGGCCGAGCTTGCGGAATTACCGGGCAAATTTGCAATGCCGAACGGCCGTCTTTATCTGGCGTATTCAGATGAAAAGCTCGCAGGCTGTATCGCCCTGAGAAAGCTGGATGACGGCATTTGTGAAATGAAACGGCTCTTTGTCCGCGAAGGTTTTCGAGGCGAACACATCGGTATTCAATTGATCGAAAAGGTCATCGAAGATGCGACGACGCTCGGCTACAAAAAGATGCGGCTCGATACATTTCCGCCCAAAATGGGCAAAGCCGTGAGCCTCTACCACTCTCACGGCTTTGAGCCGATACCGGCATATTACGATAATCCGCATCCGGACGTGTTGTTCATGGAACTTGCCTTGTGAACTACATCCCGCGGCCGTAGCTGCTGCCGTAGATCGTCGGCGGAGGCGGCGTCACCTGAAAATTCTGCTCTATCAGCGGAAACACCTGTCGATAGGCAAATGCGTTTGCAGCGTAGATTATCGGCATCACAAAAAACAACCCGATACAGAGCATCAGGATGCCCAGCAGTACGACCAACGCCTCAAGTATAAAAAGTACGATCAAGCCGCCGATGTTCGACGTCGCGGCGCGTGCACTGAGCTTCATCGCATCGACCGGCCCAAGGTCATACTCCATCGCAAGCGGGATCGCGAAGAACAGTAGGACCCGCCACACGACCGCAAACAGCATAAGCAGCACGCCCACAACCGCGAGTACGACCAACAAGCCGCTCGCGATCGCAAATTCGGGGTTTGAGGACTGAAAGAACTGCAGATCAGGGTCACCATCACCGCCTAACAGGCCGATCCTTCCGATATCGACCGTAAACCGGATGCCCTGGCCGACTATTTCGGGTATCGACTGGATGATGCCGATGACCATCAGCGGGACGAACTTCTCAAATCCCTTGAACATCATCCCGAACTCGATCGGCTCGCCGCGCATCTCACGGAGTACGACGTAAAATACGCCGCCCATTATCGGCCCGACGAAAAAGAGGCTGAAGCACGGCACGCAGCCGGCGATTATCATCGCAACCAGCGTTATCCCGAGAAACAATCCGTAATTATTCTTGATCAGGTTCCAACCGTTGCTGACGCATCCGGTGGCGTCGATCGCGCCGCTGTAATATTCGACATTTGTCATATGGTTGATAAGGACCGCCTGATTTTAGCTGAAATCTTTGCTATTTGAAACAAAAATTTGCCTGAGGCGCCGCTCGGCGGCATCCCAGGCAAATTTCAGTTACCGGTGTCGGTAAAGGCTTACCGCTTTCTCGGCATCTTGTCGTCCATCATCGCGGCCTGATAGACAAATGTCGCCAAAATGATCGCCATCTGCTTCATATCGTCGGCCTGGATACGGTCGTACACATCCTGATTTGAGTGGTGTGTCCGGGTGTCGTACTCGACAGCATCCTGTATGAACTGGAAGCCGGGCAATCCGATCGCATCAAAGCTGAGGTGATCGGTGCCGCCGGTATTCGAAAGCGTCAGCGTATTTGCACTCATATCGAGCGGCTTCGACGGGTCGTACCATTTCGGATCCTTGAAAGATGACAGCCAGTTTCTGAAGATCGGCCGGACACCCTCGTTGCCCTGCATATAGACGCCGCGGATCTTGCCGGTGCCGTTGTCGATATTGAAATAGGCTGAGAACTTGTCATACTCGGCGAGTTTCGTCAGAGGCTGAGGCGCCGCATTTCCACCGCCGCCGCCGCCAAATGACGGGGTCGAACCGTCGCCAAGATAGCCAAGGTGCTGTTTGACATAAGCCCGCGAACCGAGCAAGCCCTGCTCTTCACCCGTCCACAATCCGATGCGGATCGTGCGTCGCGGCTTGAGCCCGAGCGACTGGATGATACGAACGGCCTCCATCATCACGGCACATCCGGCCGCATTGTCGGTAGCACCGGTGCCGCCGTGCCACGAGTCGAGATGGCCGCCGAGCATAACCAGCTCGTCAGCCTTGTCAGTGCCGGGAATTTCGGCCAGCGTATTGTAACCGTTAGGATCGGCGTCCTGATATTCGACGGCGAGATCAATGGTCATGGTGACCTTTTCGCCGGCATCTATCATTCGGGCAACGCGATTGAAATGTTCGACCGAAGCGCTGACCTGGATCGGGACATTCGCTCCCTTGTCATAAACGCGTACCGGCGGATTTGCAGGCGAACCGGGAGCTGCCGGTGGCGGCTGAACAGCGGTCGCACCCTGAACAAAGATCGTGCCGCCGTCTCCGCGGGCCGAGTCGACCAGGATCGCGGCACCCTCATCGGCAAGGAAACGCATTCTTGCCGAGTTGAACTGCTGCATCTGCGCAAAATTAGGATTACCGCCCGGGCCGCCGCCGGGACCGCCCGCTGGCCGTCGGATCGTAGCCGGGTCCGGAGCGTCAGCCATATTCAGAAGTTCGGTATCGGTGAAACGTTTGCCCGGTGCTTCCATCCAGGCCTTTACATCACGGATCGGGCCGATAAGCACGATCTTGCCTTTCAGCTTGCCCTTGTACTGTTCAAGCTCAGCGACATTTTGTGCGTTGAAGCGGACAACTTCGCCGGTATATGCGGTACTCGGGTTTGCCGGTGCCGCAGCCTTGTTCTTCGCCTTCGGGTCGACGGGCGCCGGGGCGATCAACTTATCGGTGCCGGGCGACCATGCCTTGGGGTACGCGATGAGCGGAAAAGCGGTCGGCCCATCGACCATCGCCGTAAACCGCTTGAGCGTCCAGCCGCGGCCGAACGGGCCCCACGATTCAAGGTGTGCGTTCTGCAAACCCCATTTTGCGAGGGTGTCGCGGGTCCACTCGTTGGCGCGCTTTGCGCCGGGCGACGCGGTCAGCCGCGGCCCTATGACGTCGGACATATAGCTGAGCGTCTGCATGACCTGCGAGTTCTTTGTACCTTCTTCTTTGATCTTATCGATGACCTCTTTCGGTGCTTCGTAGACCTTCGGAGCCGTCTGTCCAAGTGCGAACGTCGGCAGCAAAAACGTATAAATGACCAAAATGCCTACAATCTTGCGTCGTAGCATAATTAACTTATCTCCTGATAGATGTAATGGATCTTTTGTAAAGACTTAACTACTTATAGCACAAGAAGGGAGGAAAAAAGTGTAAAGATTTGTCAGATGGACGACCACGTCAGGGTAAACGCCGGCGGCACGTTTTTCAGAACAAGCGGACTGCGCTTTGATTTGCCGTAGCGGTTTCGTAAAAATTCCCGAAGTTTGATGGCCGGGGGCAGATAATAGCCGTGCGCGTACTGAAAGATACGCAATTCGCATCCCTCATCCATAAACTTTTCGATCTCTAGCAGGACGCTCTCGCTGACTTCCTTAGGCAGCGAAACGAACGGCAGGCAACAGACGAGATATCGCACCTTGCCGAGGCCCGACTCCTGATGGATGCGATACGATTCAGCCGCATTACCGCAGACGATATTGAGGTCGGCGTATTTCTGGCCAAGGGTCTTGACCATTTCGGTGTCGAGTTCGATCCCGAGATATGATTCCCGGTTGGGAATGATCTGCTGAAGGTACTTTGTGATCGCTCCGGTCCCGACGCCGAGTTCGAGAACGATATTGTTTTCATCGGGCTTGATGCCGACCAGCATTTCAGCGGCCAACTCCGGCGAGCTTGGTGCTACCGCACCAACCTTTAACGGATTCTTTAAGAAAGCCTGTAAGAACTGTAAATTTTCTTTCATTGGGTCGACTTACACGGAAGGCCGGGCGCCTGATCTTTCTTCCGATGTTACATCAGTGTTATCGACAGTCATTTTATAATCACAGTCTTCGTTTTGGCAATACCGCACGGTGCCGTCCTTTTTAGTCGTCTTTTCAAGCAAAAATGGCGCGCTGCACGACGGACAAGGGCCGGCGACCGGCTTGTCCCAATAAACGGCGTCACACTTCGGATAATTGACGCAGCCGTAAAACACCTTTCCGCGCTTGGATTTCTTGACGGCGATTTCGCCGCCGTCCTTCGGACACGAAATTCCGACCGTCTCCCGTTTGATATAGTCGCACTTCGGATAATTGGAACAGGAAATGAACTCGCCGAACCTGCCCTGCCGGCGGACAAGGTGAACGCCGTCCTTCGGGCACATTTCATCGAGCGGCACGGGCGGTGCGGCGGGTTTCTGGTCTCCCTTGGCTATCTTCCGTATATTCTTGCACTCCGGATAGCCGGTGCAGCCGTAAAATGAACCGAAACGACCTTTCTTGAGAGCCATTTCGCGGCCGCAAAGTTCGCACACCGGGATTTCCTCCGTCGTTTCACCTTCGCCATTTGCGGAGCTCTCGGTGTCGGCACGCTTGCTGGCCACCTCGCGGGTATTCTTACATTCCGGATAATTGGCACAGGCAAGAAACTGGCCGAACCTGCCAAATTTGATGACCATCCCGGCACCGCATTTTTCGCAGACCTCGTCAGTGGGGATCGACATCTTCTTCATCGACTTGATGGTCTCGTCAGCCTTTTCAAGATCCTTCGAGAATTTGCCGTAAAAATCATGAAGAGCCGAGCGCCAATCCAGTTTTCCGTCTTCGATCTCGTCGAGCTGTTCTTCCATTCGGGCGGTGTACGCCGAATTGAAAATATCGTCGAAATTGGCGATCAGCAGGTCATTTACGGTCGTCCCGAGCGGGGTCGGATGAAAGCGGCCCTCGATCTTTTCGACGTATTCGCGGTCCTGAATGGTCGTCATGATCGCTGCGTAGGTCGACGGGCGGCCGATGCCCTTTTCCTCAAGCGCCTTTACAAGCGTCGCCTCTGAATACCGCGGCGGCGGCTGAGTAAAATGCTGATTCGGGTCCAGGCTGTTCAGTTTCAGCGTTTCGCCCTCGCTGAGCTGCGGCAGGCTGCGTTCCTCGTCATCTTCCTCGTCGTCCTGCGGTTTTTCGTCGCGGCCCTCTTCATAGACCCTGAGATAACCGTCAAACTTTTGGACAAGGCCGCTGGCACGGAAAGTGAACCGCCCGGCCCTGATATCGACCGTTGTCTGGTCAAAGACTGCCGGCATCATCTGCGAAGCGACAAATCGCTGCCAGATCAGGCGATAAAGCTTGAGTTCGTCGGGTTGCAGACGGCTCGCGAGGCTCTCGGGTGTTCGGTTGACGTCGGTCGGCCGGATCGCCTCGTGAGCGTCCTGAGCGTCCTTTTTGGATCGATAAAAATTGGGTTTTCCGGGCAAATAGCTCTCGCCGTACGTGCCGCCGACAAACCCGCGAACCTCAGCCAAGGCCGCGTCTGATACGCGTGTCGAGTCAGTTCGCATATAGGTGATCAGACCGACAGCACCTTCGCTGCCGAGGTCGATCCCTTCGTAAAGCCGCTGAGCCGCAGTCATCGTCCGCTTGACCGAAAACCCGAGTTTTCGGGCAGCTTCCTGCTGCAGTTTTGACGTGATGAACGGCGGCGTAGGGTTACGCTTCTTTTCCTTGGTCGTTACCGAGTTGACGACGTATTCGGCGGAGGACGCCTCGTCGACGATCGACCTCGCCTGCTCCTCGGTCTTGATGTGGTACTCGCTCGGTTTGAGGTCCTCGTCAAACTTGCCGTATTTGACCGACTTGTCTTCGATCCTATTAAGCTTGGCGTCAAAATTGGGCGGCAAAGCAGCGGTCAGATTGGCGACTATCGACCAATATTCTGTCTTATTAAATGCCTCGATCTCACGTTCGCGTTCGACCACAAGGCGGACGGCGACGGTCTGAACGCGTCCGGCCGAGAGTTTGCCGCCGATCGTCTTCCAGAGGATCGGCGAAACCTTGTATCCAACCAAACGGTCAAGGATGCGTCGTGTCTGCTGCGCATTTACCAGATCCTCATTGACCTGTTTGGGTTCCTTGAATGCATCCTGGATGGCATTTTTGGTGATCTCGTTAAACATCACCCGAAAGACCGGTATCTTGGTCTTTTTCGGGACGATCTCTTCGGCCAGATGCTGACAGATCGCCTCGCCTTCGCGATCGGGGTCGGCCGCGAGGTAGATCGCATCGCTTGCCTTGGCGGCCTTTTTGAGATCAGAGACTACCTTTTTATTATTCCGCTTTTTTACATCCGGGATGACCTCGTAGGTGGGTTCAAAGTTGTTATCGATATCGACACCCAGGCCGCTCTTCGGCAGGTCCTTGATATGGCCGATCGAGGCCATTACGATATAGTCGGACCCGAGATATTTATTTATCGTTTTCGCCTTAGCGGGCGACTCAACGATCACAAGACTTTTTGACATAAATTAAGGCACTAATCAGGGTGGACCCGCGACTCGATCAAGCTCTTTGCCGCATCAAGGGTCAACCCTATAAAATCACTTTCAAACCAAACCTCTTCCGACGCCTCATAAGAATGGATGATCTTCACTTCATCCTCTATGTCGTCGACGATCGCCGCTATTCTCAGGTACGTCACCGGAACGGTCTGAGGGCCGTCGGGCGAACCGGCGGAATATGACGACTTCCAACCCGTCGATTCAACAACGATCACCGCGTATGTGATCACACCTCGCGGCGTTGAAGTGATCTTCTTGACCGCGGCCTTTGCCGCCGAGCGGCTCAGCTGCTCTTCGACGTCGTACATCCGGCGGTACTCGTGGCAACGGTCGCTGCCCGCCTCAAAGTCGCGGCACGGAGACGGCCGGTCCGCGTAAACACGGCACCCGATATCGATCATGAGTTCGCCGGCGAGGTGAATGCAGCGGCCGCTTTCGGCGTCACGCGGCAACATCCGTTCGATCACCGCGTCAGAAACGGATTCGTCAGGATATATCTCCCAATACTCGGAAAATCTCTCGGTCTCGGACCTCGCGATCGGCACCACCAGCGGCAGATCACAACAAACTCCGCACGTCGTACATTCCGGGATCGGCTCATCCGCGGCGGTCGCGATATTTTCCGAAACACGTTTTGGCGTTCGGTCGAGCGGCAGTTGCGGTTCAAATATCAGGCTTTTCTTCTTGCGGTTGTATCCGCGTATCAGGTCAAGATACTCGGCCTTTGGTATTCGTGTGATCCGTATCGGTTTTGCCACAGATCCAACCATTCAAGAAAAAAATATGTCAGACGCCTAATTGCGTACTGACATTCTGACTTCTATCACCTCGTTCGCAAGTCTGTCAATTCGAGGCTATACCTTATCGGAAAATCGACTAATGTCAAAACTCGCCGCGATCAAGTTCGCCGGGCGTAGTGTTTTCCGGGCAGGACGCGGATCAGATCGCGGATATCAAGGGCCACCAGAGCGGTATTTAGGTCGCCAAATGACAGTCCGCTGGCTTCGAGCAGGATGTCTATGTGCGTTCCTTCGTCCGGCGACAGCAGTGACCAGATTGCCATCTCGTGCTCGGTCATATCGGAGGGTATCAGTTCAGGCTGCCGGACGGCATCTTCGGCTTTCGTCTGGTCGATCTTCGGCGGCAGGATCGAGGCGGCGATCTCCGACGGGAGTTCGGTAACGACGTCTTGCCACTGCTGCACGAGCTTTGCACCGCTCTTGATAAGATAATTCGTCCCGAAAGAATTGCCCGAGGTGATGTTTCCGGGCACAGCCATGACCTCGCGATTCTGCTCCATCGCGAGCCGGGCCGTGATCAACGATCCGCTGCGTTCCGAAGCCTCGATGATCAGCACGCCGTGGCTAAGTCCGCTGATAATACGGTTCCGATATGGAAAATTCTCTTTGATCGGCGGTGTGCCGAGCGGGAACTGAGAAACTATGCAGCCGCCCGACGCGAGGATCTCGCGCACAAGGCCGGTATTCTCACGCGGATAGACGCTGTCGATACCGGTGCCGATCACGCCGACCGTTTTGCCGTTTCCGCGCATCGCCCCTTTGTGGGCGGCGGTGTCGATACCGCGGGCAAGTCCGGATACGACGGTGATGCCGCGAGATGACAGATCGCGGGCAAGCATTTCGGAAGAATTTTCGCCGTATGTCGAGCACTTTCTGGAACCAATGACGCCCACGCATGGCTGGTCGAAAC
Organism: Pyrinomonadaceae bacterium; assembly: GCA_044221625.1. GTDB lineage: Bacteria > Acidobacteriota > Blastocatellia > Pyrinomonadales > Pyrinomonadaceae > OLB17. The sequence goes on from JBGAOU010000001.1 coordinate 176,717, forward strand.
ACCCCTGCCAATCGCCCTTGACGTACAAAACGATCGGCGGATCATCGATCTCACGCAGGAGGTTGGGATAGCTGCCGTCATCGAGGATCAGAACGTCGCCGCCGAGAGCCTTGACGCGTTCGAGCTCGACGGCCGCCTTTTCATGAAACTCACGTTTCATGATGCTCTCGATCGACTCGGGCCCGATGCGAAGTGATTCGAGTTCGGTACGGCTCGCATGAAATACAGCGTCCGGCGACCCGAACCGCTCAAGCAGCTTGGTCGCTGCCCGCGGCCCGATACCGGGAGTCATATTTAATGCGATCCAACCGATCATCTTTTCTAGTAATTATGACCCAACGATCACAAATTCAAACCGAAATTTTGGCGGAGGCGTGTGGGAGTCGAACCCACCTGAGCTGCGCTCTCGCGCTCTCACAAACGGTTTTGAAGACCGAGCCCATCACCGGACGAGATGCGCCTCCGAGTGTGATCGCCGGGCCGCTAGCGGGCGGCTGTTGCGATCAAATGTGTCAATAATGTCGCCCGATCGGCGATATCGCTGATCATGATGTGCTCTGTTAGCATATGTGCACCGGCACCGGCGAGCCCGAGTCCGTCGATGACCGGAACGCCGAGAGCGGCGACAAAATTGCCGTCAGACGCACCACCGACCTGAACCTCATCGATCACGTAATCATAGCTGGCGGCGATCGCTCTGGCTTTTTCAAAAAGTGCGGCGACCTGCGGCGTTCGCTCGAGCGGAGGACGGTTTATCGCTCCCAAAAGTTCGAGTTTGACACGGGCGTCAAAGGGTTTTAGCGAACGAAGCGACTCGTCGACGCGCAACGCTTCGGACATCGTCGTAAAACGCACGTCGATCTCGCATTCGGCATATTCCGGTATGACGTTTGACGTCGTACCGCCGCTGATCGTACAGACGTTGACGGTCGTTCCGAGTTCGGGCCGTGCGACGGCATGGATGCACTCGATCTGCCGGGCGATCTCGGACACGGCGTTCACGCCTTTTTCCGGTTCGAGCCCGGCGTGTGCCGGACTGCCGTGTGATACCAATTTATATTGCCCGGTCCCCTTGCGGCCGGTTTTGACGCGGCCCTCGGCTGACGGCTCAAAGACAAGACATATCTCGGCATTGGCCGCCTCGCGTTCGACAAGGTCTCGCCCGGTATGGCTGCCGGTCTCCTCGTCACACGACAGCAGGATCGTGACCGGACACGGCGGCCTGACACCGTTCGCGGCAAGATAGCTGATGGCCTCGATCATCAGGACAATGTTGGCCTTCATATCAAATATCCCGCAGCCGTAAAGCCGATCACCTTCAACCCGGGTAGGATTTTTTTTGCTGGAGCCGATCGGGTGGACCGTGTCGGTGTGCCCGAGCAGCAGGATGTGTCGGGAGTTGCCGGGCCAGGCCCGTATGATAAGGTGTTCGCCGACGCCGGCGGCCGCCACTCGCTCGACGGTCGCCTCGACACCGCGGTCGGCGGCATATTTGAGGACTTGATCAACTACCGCAAGACTCTGCTCAACATTGTTCGACGGCGATTCGATATCGACGATCTGTCGGATCGCGTCGACGATGGCCGGTTCGCGCGTCTGAAAATACTGGAGTGTCTCAAGTGTCGTCATTAGTTATCGAGGCTAAAAGCTGATGTCGGTGATCTTGTTGTCAGCGGCGTATTTGCGAGCCTCGGCCTCGGTCTTAAATGTCCTCAGCACATCGTACTCTTTCATTACCATGTTACCGTCGATCATAAAACTGTACATCGGCCGCGATGATACCTCCGTCGGACAGAGATCGAGCAGAGCGATCTCAAGCGTCTGCTTTACTGAACTCGTCTTGGTCACGGGATACTTGACCCGACGGATGATCTTGCACGGGATCGTGCTCGCGGAAGCCGCCGGCTTTGTACCAAAGACCTCATTGAACAGATCACCCATCCGGTAGCCGGCGAGTGCTAATCGCTCCTGTGCGATCTCAAGTGCTTTCTTTTTGTATTTGTCGGACGGCGATTGAAAGAAATCGACGCCGCGATACACCTCGGTGGTCGCAAAATGGACGCTCTCTTTTTTCCAAGCCTCAAAATCACCGGGCAGCAGCCTGTCTTTAAATTTTTCCGCCGGAAACAGACGGATTATTTCCTGCGCGATCGGATCGATGTAATCGGCGTCGCACTTGTCATTATTGGGAATATTGCGGGCGATTATCGAGTCCCAAAACCAATGCAGATTCTCCTGTTGGTCGCGCGGCGTGCCTTTCGGCGTCAGCAGAAATGCGTTGCCGCCGCGGTCACCCTCGGGCGTGCTCGGGGCGACCTTGCCGGACGCGTGCAGCGGTTGGTGCATATCGCCGATCAAATGCTCGAGCCACGCGATAGCGACCGCTTTCTCCGGATCCGAAGCTGAGCTGCGGATAAGTGCGGAAAACTCCGCCAGCTTATCCATCGCTAATCCGGTCTTCGGCATATCGTCGAGCATTACGACCTTGCCTTTTTCAAATTTCCAAAATGCGTTGTTGTAATGCCAATCGCCGTGATCGTAGTTCTTTACCCGGACTGGAAATGCCCGGTCCCGAATAATATCGGCCCAGGTCGCCATCAGCATAAAATACTCGCGCTTGCGTGATTCGACGTTTCGCGACCCGTAAGGCAGATAGAAAGTTGAGATATCTGAGTCTTCAGGAGCTGTCAGCAATATCTTTACTACCTTTTCGCGAACCTCCGGTGTCATTCGCTGCCAGGCAATATAGGCCGTGATCTTATGCCCGGTCTCGTCCCACGAATAGATCGGCACCGAACAAGCCGCGAAGAGGGACAAAATCATCAACGAACGAAACACCATTTTGGTCATAATAGATCTCTCCTGAATCTTTTCCGATGATTCTATCGAATATGTTGGGCAAGAGAAAGCGGACGCATTTTTTGAAAATTTTTGACAAACCTTTTTTCAGAACTTTTCATCATAGGTTACGCAAAACTCTTCCGGACAAACGTTCTACTTTATGAGAACGGAGGCACTGCAGAGCAGTGCAAATGGAGACGAAAAAGTTATGCAGGCAGTATTGGAACAAAACTCGATCGCCGAACGTGTAATAGATAGAACAGAAAGTTCCTTCGGCCGAAAGATCGGATTGTTCGGCAAGATATTCGGATGCTGGCACAGAGATCTGAGCCGTCCGTTTTCGAGCAAAAAAGGTTCTTATCGTGCATGCCTCGAGTGCGGAGCACGAAAGGAGTTTGATATCTCAAACTTCAAGACATTGGGGACGTTCTACTATCCCCCGTCGGTGTCGTTCGACCGTAACAGAACGAATTCATAATTCCTGTCTATTATACCTTCCGATTAAACCTACCGGGTGTGGTCTTCCAAAAGGCTGCACCCTTTCCTTTTACGGGTGCTCAATAGATCAGGTATGCGTCAAATACCCAACCTCTTTGGCCGTTATAACTTGCCTGGCACCATCGTCCGGCCCTCTGAACGGGCCTGACCACCGGGCCGCAGGCGCCTACGGAAATGACCGCGCCATGGGGTATCTTCATTATCCGTTGACCGGCCTCGCTGTTCGGCAAGGTTCTGAGAGCGAGAAATCCGTCGCCCGGTGAGTTGACCGTAGCGGTCGTTGTCGTCGTGGTCTTGATCTCAGGCATTGTCAGCGGAACGTTGGAAATCTGGCCTGACTTCTTTTGTTCGTTCAACCGCTTTTCGAGATTGGCGATCTGTTCGCGAAGCACCTCTGTCGGATCTTCGGTCGGAGAGGGTGTGATAACCGGTGTGGATGACGTTCCTGAATTGTTCGTTTTAGGCAGATTATTGTTTTCGCTGCCGGCGGTCCGTGTGTCCTTGTTGAAAAATATAAGTGCTCCGGCCCCGACGATGCCAATAACGATAAGCGATAAAAACAGCCCGACGACCAGTAAGATCTTGCCGATACCGGGGCCCGACTGTTGCGGAGCGGGCGGCGGCGGCGAAAACGGAGCCTGTGGAACACTCTGCGGAATATCGACACGCATCTGGTCGCCGCGTGTGAACGGCAGCGTGTCCGGGGCATTGCCGTGCAGGACCGTCACCTGCTCATCAGGTAACTCGAGCGGGGTGCCGTCCGTCAGACAAAACCTAAGTGACTCGTCCGTATAAGTAGTACCGCATTTTGTACATCGCCTCATATAAGATGCCGGGAAACCTTGTCATTAATTGTGCGCCGAGATCGTTATTCCCGATTACATCTTACACCCGAAACATCAATAATTGTTACAGTGCACTGAGGCAGATCGTCGGCATTCGCCCCCGGTCCGGCAAGCGCGGATAAAAAAATTTCTTGGCTTCGACGGCTCGATACTGTAAAGTTCCGAAGAGAATCTAAGGAGTCTGAAAATGTTCAAAAAGATCCTGATTGCGGCGATCGTTATCATATCGGCGATCGCGGCTCTATTTTGCGTGGTGGCGGCGTTTCAGCCGGAGGACTTTAAGATAACCAGGACGGCATCGATCAAGGCTCCTCCGGCGGCGATCTTTGAGCAGATCGACGATTTTCACAATTGGGAATCGTGGTCGCCGTGGGCCAAGATCGACCCGACCATGAGATCTACGTATTCGGGCCCGGAAAAGGGTGTGGGAGCGGCGTACGCTTGGTCCGGAAACGGTGACGCCGGCGAAGGCAAGATGACAATCCTCGAAAGCCGGCCATCGGATCATATTAAGATAGATCTCGAGTTTACCGCACCGATCGCCGCCAAGAACCTGATCGAATTTGCGATCGCCCCGGACGGTGACAAGACCAACGTCACCTGGACAATGACGGGAAAACGAAACTTCGCGTTGAAGGCATTCTCATTGTTGGTGAATATGGACAGATTGGTCGGGACGGATTTTGAAAAGGGCCTTTCACAACTGCGGTCAAAGGTCGAGTCAGGCAACAAATAGAGGTCATTCGCTCTTATGAACATTTTACTTTGGATAATCCAGATACTATTGGCATTACTGTTCATGTTCGCCGGCGTTTCAAAGTTTTTGATGCCGGCCGAAGAGATGGCACAGAACATGCCGGCTTTTCTCTCGATCAATTTCATTTACTTTGTCGGTGTCTGCGAGGTACTGGGTTCACTCGGGCTCGTCCTGCCGTGGGCCCTCAAGATAAAGCCGGGCCTGACGCGGCTGGCGGCATCGCTCCTGTTTATCTTGATGATCGGTGCAGTCGTAGTCTCGGCGATAGGTTCCCCGTTGATGTCCGTTTTTCCGGCGATCATCGCCCTGCTTTGCGGCTTTGTCGCGTGGGGTCGAAAGAAATTAGCGTAGTCTAAGTTCGGCGATTCATTATCGGGCGATTTGCCACTGCCAACAGTTAATCGGTAGTCTGTTAACTAACGGCAAATGACAGAAACCAGCGAAACCGACAATCTCGAAGAGGTTTGTGAAGAAACCCCTTCGGCCAGTCCTGCCAAAACATCAAAGTTTGACCGCTCGATCGTCGAAGGCCCGCTCGGTGCGGCAGTGTGGAAGATAGCCTGGCCGACGATGCTGACCAATGCCATCGCGGGAATGCAGGGAATGGTAGATCATGTGCTGGTCGGCAATTTGGTCGGCTATAAGGCAAACGCGGCGATAGGTGTCAGCTTTCAGATATTTCTGGTCGTCATAGTCTTTATCTCATCACTGTTTACGGGAATGAGCGTGCTTGTGGCCCGTTTTGCCGGTGCCCATGACGAGGCAAAGGTCAACCGGACCGTATATCAGGCTTTCCTGACTGCGGTGTTTATCGCGGTCGGCATAATGGCCCCAGTCGGATATTTTCTATCGCCGATCCTGCTCGACCTCGTAAACTCGGATCCCGGCGTCAAGGCCGAGGCTCTGCCTTTCCTGCGTATCACATTCGTTTTCAGCTTTGGTTTGCTCATCTATTTTATGACGAGCGGAGCATTGCGGTCCGCCGGCGATGCGAGGACACCGATGACGCTCGGCATCGCGATGACGCTGCTCAATCTCGTATTTAACGTCATACTTATCCGCGGTCTCGGGCCGATACCTGCTTTTGGCACCGCCGGTGCTGCTATCGGGACAAGTTTGGCGACCGGATTGGTAGGCATTTTTGCTATCTACAAGATGTGGAGCGGCGGATGGGTGGTCGCATTTCCGAGAGGTCAGGGTTGGGGGCCGGACTGGAATGTCATTCGTTCATTGTTCAAGTTCGGCCTGCCGACCGGCATTCAGGGGATCGCGATGAACGTCGGCGGCGTGTTGATGCTTTCATTTATTGGCTCGCTGGCTCAGAGTGCTGCCGCCCAGGCGGCGTTCGCGATCTCGTACACCCAGCTTTTTTCGCTGGTTACGTGGACATCGGTCGGATTGATGGGTGCCGCAGCCGCCGTGGTCGGCCAAAATATCGGTGCCGGACATCCCGACAGGGCAAACAAGGCGGTCGCTGTTGCCGCCCGTTACGGAATGGCCGGCTCGGCTTTTTTGGGGATATTTTACTTTTTCTTCCCGCAGCAGTTGTTGGCTGTCTTCGGGATGACCGATCCCGAAGCGGTCACGATCGGAATTCAGCTTTTGCGGATATTGGCGTTTTCGGGGCTATTCATCTCGGTCGCCCTGACATATACGGGCGGGCTGCAGGGCAGCGGCGATACTAAGAGCCCTTTGTACATTTCGATAATCTCTCAGGTCGTGATCCCGCTGGGAATTTGTTTTTTGATCAGGGAATTTGGACATCTCGAGCCGATACATATTTGGCTCGCGATACTCTCGGGCCATATTACCCGATGCCTTCTTAGCCTCTCGATCTTTCGCCGCGGAAAATGGCGAAACATATCAGTCGATATCGAGCGGACAAGAGGCTGATCAGGCCCGCAAGGCTTTATTTTCGGTTTTGATACGATTGACCTCACGGCTCGCCATAAAGCCGCGGAATATCATTACCAAAGCGAATACGTGGAATCCGGCGGCGAATAATGATCCGAGCAGCAGCCAGATCACGCCGTCGATCGCGTAGATGACCATACCGCCGATAAATACCGCATTCATCGCCTTGTTTGAAAAATAACCGATCATAGCAAACACCGCGACAACAATAAGGTCTATGACCACCGCAACGGCTATGATCCCGCCGGGAGCCCCCTGTGACACCGAAGCATCGAAAATGGCGTCGATGATCTGTGTGAAGGCGAGGCCGGCGATAAAATTAACGTCGCCTCCAAATACGAAGATCGCCGAATTGATCAATGACAATCCGGCGATCCAGTAAAACCAGTTGGCTCCGCTCTTAAGTTGGGCGAGTGTTTCCGGCGAAACTTCCTCGGGTTCACTGCTTAATACAACACCTTCACTTCGGTCGAAAATTGTACTCATGGGAAATCCTTATCTAAAGGTCAGAACTCACTCGATATTCAGTAAGGCAACGCGGAGTTACCGTTTGATCATATCCTCAAAGGCATCACGATGTACTTGTAATCGTAAAGCGAATCGCCGGCTATCGACATCTGTGTCTGAGCGTTGGCGTCCTTGAACTGGAACGAAATACGCACAGGTGAGCGGCCTTCTTTAACGCGAACCGTGCCGTCACCGTCCGATTCCTGTTCGCCATCGGCTGAGGCTGACCCCTCGAGTGAACCGGCGTTATTCAGAAACTCAAGCAGATATTGCCAGTTAAACCCGAGTTGAAACTCCTCGCCTGAATAATCCGCCTGAACGGCTTCGCGGCCTTCACCTTCTTCGCTCGATTGAGCCGTTAGCTCGATCTCGTCGGTACGGACCGTCACGCGGATCGATCGATTTCGCTCGTCCGCCATGAGGCTGACGCGGCGAACGGCGTTTCGCATATCGTCGAGGTCAAAAATCGCCTCTTTGTCGTTGTCCTTGGGCATCACCATCTCATAATTCGGGAAACTGCCCGACAACTTTCGACTGATCAAAAGGCGGCCTTCCATCTCGAAATAAAGGTGATTATTATCCTCGCCGAAACTGATATCGCTGGCCGTGTCACGGGAAACCTTGGCGAGTTCGAGCAGGGCCTTTTTAGGGATCAGCGTATCGATAGCGTCGGTCGAGTCAGACGAACCGAGAGCCTTTTCGATATACGCAAGCCGGTGACCGTCAGTCGTGACCATTTTGGCGGAACCATCGCCGACGATGAACTTTGCACCCGAGAGTGTAAAACGTGAAACCTCGTTGGTGATCGCAAACGCTGTGTTTTGGATGAAGTAGTTGAAGACAGCCGCCGGCAACTTCATCGGCGTGCTCTTGAACTGAGGGATCTCAGGGAACTGGTCCTTGTTGACGCCGGCGAGCTTAAAGTTAGCCCGGCCGCATCGCATCGTGACCCACTCATTGTCCTCTTTTTTGAAATGGACATCACCCGATTCGAGAGCACGCACGATATCAAAGAGTTTGCGGGCCTGGATACACATCGAACCGGGCCGGGCGATACTTGCCTCAGCATCGCAACGGATGGTTACATCCAGGTCGGTTCCGACAATGCGGATCTCATTTTCGCCAATCGATTCGATCAGGATATTGGCAAGGACCGGGATCGTAGTCTTACGTTCGACGACGCCTTGGATAAATCCCAACTCTTCCTTCAATACACTCTGTTTGATAGTAAATTCCATTTCTGATGACTCCCTAAGTTCGTCCGATCAATGCCCAACTTCGCCTGGGCCGTTGACCGGCCCCGAACTGATGTTCTCTTGATGTCGTTTCAAATATTATAGGTCAATACCGTTTCTGCCGCCAATTCACTATTTTGGATCGTAAGGCTCCATTTAACTATTACTATCAAGACAGAAAACTGTATTTATATCTAGTACTAGTAATAGGGCCTGTGGATATGTGCAATAACGCCGTAAGCTCTTAAAAAATGGTCACTTTTCCATCCACAGCCCGTGTGGAAAACTTGTGGATAAAGTCGGCTGCCTGCGGATATCCTTGGCCTCTGTCCGTTTTCCACCGATCTCCACAGGTGTCTGTCGCCCGGTGTTTCGGAAAAGTGGAAATCTTTTTCTCAAATATCTGATAATAAGGCACTTACGGTGATCTTTATGATCCAGGCTCTGTGGAAATAATTCCACCGCCAAAACTGCAAAACAACCTTTAATTAGCTGCAAAGACTGTCAATTAACTCGCTGACACCTTTGTGGAAAACACGATCGTCACGGGTTAGTGATTCGATCTTCTCAACAGAGTGCATCACGGTCGTATGATGCTTGCCGCCGAACTCACGCCCTATCTCGGGAAAGCTGTGGTTCGTGAGCCTCTTGCACAGATACATTGCCACCTGCCGCGGTACCGCGATCGCCCGGGAATTGCTTTTCGACTTGAGTTCCTCGACCGTCATACGGTAATGCGACGCGACGGTTCTTGCAATTCGGTCCATCGTCAGGCCGGCCGGATGCTCGCTGTCGATAATATTCTTGAGAGCTTCCTGTGCCAGCATTTTTGAAAGCGGCAGGCCCTTGAGCGATGCGATGGCGACGAGGCGCACCAGCGACCCCTCGAGTTCGCGGACGTTGCTCTTGATCTTACCGGCCATAAAGATGGCAATGTCATCGGGCAGATGGTAACCGTCAAGGTCGGCCTTTCGCTTTAGGATCGCGACCTTGGTCTCAAGATCGGGCGGTTCGATGTCGGCGATCAGACCCCACTCGAATCTTGAGTGCAGCCGCTCTTCGAGCGTAGGGATCTCGCGCGGCGGACAGTCGCTCGATATAACGATCTGTTTCTGGTTGTTATGGAGCGTATTGAACGTGTGAAAAAACTCTTCCTGCGTACGCTCTTTGCCGGCCATGAACTGGACATCGTCCATGAGGAGGACGTCGATCGACCGGTACTTGTCGCGAAATGCCGGCGTCTTGTCAAAACGGATAGCGTTGATAAGTTCATTCATGAACTTTTCGCTGGTAATGTATGCTACCCGCAAACTCGGATTACGCTGCCGTATCGAGTGCCCGATAGCGTGCATCAAGTGCGTTTTGCCGAGCCCCACGCCGCCGTAAATGAACAGCGGATTGTAGGTCGTCCCCGGCGACTCAGCGGCCCCGAGAGCGGCCGCGTGAGCAAACTGGTTGCCCGATCCGACAACAAACTTGTCGAAAGTATATTTTGGATTGAGTGATGTATCGATCGGATCCAGTTCTCGAAAATTGGTCGTCACGCCGTGGATGACGGGCCGCGGCTTGGGTTCGAAATAAAGTTCGTCGGCGGCTGCACCGCTTTCTTCGTGGCTATCCGGATCAGGTTTGGTCCAGGTGACCTTGTATCCGGGAAGGTTCACTTCTTTGAGCGAATCTTCTAAAAGTCCTGTGTAAAATTGTTCGACCCAGTCAATGGTGGCGTCGCCGGCGGACAATTGAATTTCGCGTTTGTCGGCGTCCAGTCCGACAAATCTAATTGGCAGGAACCATGTGTCAAATATTTGTGAGTTCAGCTGCTCTCGGATAAGGCCGAGAATGTCATCCCAAACAGTGGTTTTTTCCAGAATCAGTTCCAAGGATATACTCCAAAATGTGCTTAAGAGGTAAACGGTTTTTCGGTCAATTCTCAATATGCCCGGCTCGGTAAGATCCCGCAGTGGGCGAAGGCTGTAAACGGTACAAAAACCTTTCTTTTTGCGAGCTTTTTACTGTCGGCTTCGTGTAAAATAAGACTGAGTTTTCCACAATGTTTTCCACAGACGTGTGGAAAAAGCGCTTAAACTCTAAGGTAAAGCTTCAAGTCTTTTGTTTTCAATACTTTACAAGAACTATTACGCGAAAAACGGATTTCAGACTAACACGAATAATAGGCGAGCGCAAACGGAATTCCACAGGTTTTTCTGAGGTGTTTTAACGCGGATTTAACACCCTTTTTTAACAAACACTTGAGTTGATTTTTGTTCGGTCCAGGGTTAACTTTCAGAGGCATTTTCGGGTCGAAAACGGAACAAAAATGACAAAAAAAAATGAAAAGATTTCACCCGGATCGAGGGGCGAAACTGACAGCCTGATAACTGAGTTGCAAAACGCATGTGACGGACTGATATTTATCAGTGAGATCGACTCGGCGATCGTTCCTTTTGCCGAAAATGAATTTGATCGCGTCGATCGCAACAACATCGTCCAGTTCTGCAAGGCTGACCCGTCTGCCAATGTCGAGGTCGTTGATGAACCGGCTTTCTTTCAGAAACTGACTGAGCACAGGGATTGGTTCGGTCCGCGTGAGACGGCACGGGCGGATAGATTCTCAAAGCTGCGTCAATTATTGCTGACGCGACTTACCGGGATCAAGGTATTCCGAGTCGGCACCGTCAGGCTCGAGATCATCGTGGCCGGTATCGACAAAAGCGGCAGGGTGGCCGGGATCCGAATGAGCGCGGTAGAAACATAAAAAAGGCTGCCCGCTAGGGGGCAGCCTTTTGAGTTTACAAACTCATTTTCGACTATTTGGCGTTAACGCTGCTCGCTCCGGACTTTTTGGTAACGATCGATCCCGGATTCCCCTTGTACTCGACGCGGCTCGCTCCGGAGAGGTCCGAATTCAATTCGCCGGCAACATTTACCGCCGCGAAACTGGCTCCGCTCGCCTCGATCTTCGCATTAGTTACGCTGAGGCCTTCTGCAAGGACCTTTGTCGCACCGCTAATGTCTACATTCAGTTCCGCACTCTCGCCCGAGGCTGACACTTTCGACGCACCGCTCGATCGGATATGTAACGCGTCGCTTTTGACGCCGCTCAGCGAGACGACAGCGACACCGGACGTATCTACCGTGTTGATCGCCGGTGCAGTGATACGGACCTTGAGTCCCTTCTTGGATCTGATCTTGTGATCGACCTCAATATAGAGTTTGCCGTCACGAACCTCGGTCACGACGTGGTTGATAAGGTTTTCGTCGGCGTCGACCTGGACGTTAAAGTCCTTGCCGGTCACGATATCAACCTGAAAGATGCCGCCGACATCGACACCGTCAAAACCGGACACGTTGCGGACCTCGGTAACGACATTGCCGTTTCCGGTGATCGAGCCGAAGTCCATCGAGAAATTGACGACGCGGGCACCGACCTGCCCAAAAGAGAAGAAATTTGAAGCCGCGAGGCCGATAACGAGTGCCACCGCGAAAAATATAAACCCAAACCGTTTCATTATTATTGCCTCCAAGTATTGATCGATCAGCTAGACCTTTGAACGGTTTTGATGCCTACAAAGTTCGCAAAAAGTTTTATTCGTATCGAAGAGACTCGATCGGATTGAGCCTGCTGGCTCTAAACGCGGGCATTACGCCGGCAAAAAATGCGACCGTTGACACCAATGCGAATACCGACAATATCGACGGCAGCGTGAACGCAAAAAGGTTAAAACCCTCAAACGACTCGGCGTATGCAGCGATCAGGACCCTGTTCGCCGTCAGGCCGACAACAACGCCGCCGATAGTGCCGAGTAGTGCCCCCCAAAATCCGATCAGCACCGATTCGAGGGAAAATATGGCAAATATCTTTCCTCGGCTCATCCCGAGAGCCTTTTGCAGCCCGATCTCCTTTGTGCGTTCGAGCACAGCTATGACGAGCGTATTGATGATGCCGAAGGACGCCGCCAGCAGGGCGATAAGGGCAAAGAGGCTCATGCCGATCTTGAAGATCCCGATAGCGTCGTAGGTGCGCTTTTGAGTATCGGCGATGGTGTCGGCCTCAAATCCCTTTGCGTCGAGAGCACGTTTGACCGCGGCGATCTTACCATCGTCATTGCTCGCCATCTGGATCGTAAAGCCGGGAAACTTGTCAATGCCGTCGCCGGTCCGCTGATCCTGGTGTATCTTGCGGGCGGTACCGGCATCGACAAATGAGTTGTAGTTTGTCATAAAGCCCTTGGTCGCGACTCCGACCAGCTCAAGCGGCTGTGATCTGAGCGAACCGTCGGGTGACTTGTAGGCGATGGTAACCTTTTTTCCGATGAGACTCTCGACCTCCGGTGCCAATTCGCGTGCGAGGCCGAGCGGGATGACGATCTGATCAGGACCGTTGATCGAACGCCCCGCTTCAGTCTTTTGAGTAATGCCTTCGGACAGGACGCCGAGTTCAAGTTTGTACTTCTTTTGCCCGTCGAGCGTGATGTATTCGCCCTTGATCTGATATCTCGGGGTGATGCTCTTTACCCCGTCCAGATCGCGGACCGCGGCGTCCATCTGCGGGACCGTCAAAAGAAAGGTGTTTGGGTCAAACGACTCGCCCTCGTCATCCGTAGCCATTTCCTTGTATTCTTCCGGTGCACCGGCCTTGGGGCCGCCCGCCGGTTTTTCGATCTTTCGGCGCACCATTATCACCCTGTCGCTCTCGATATTTTTTACCTGGCTCTCAACATAGCTGCGCATGCCGTCGCCGAGTCCGTTAGTCATGGTGAGAGTGAACGAGCCAACAAAAATGGCCGCCACCGTCAGAAAGGTCCTGAGTTTGTTCCGAAATAGATTTCGGTTGGCTAAGCGGATAAGGTCCCAGAGTCTCATATGTTTTTACCTCGCCTTTCCGAAACTATCCGGCCGTCTTTCATTTCGATTATTCTCTGACAACGTTCGGCAAGGTCGTCGTCGTGGGTGACGATAACGACCGTAATACCCTGATCGCGATTAAGATCAAAAAGGAGGTTTTCGACGATCGAACCGTTGATCGAGTCGAGATTGCCGGTGGGTTCGTCGGCAAAGATAACCTGCGGCCCGCCGACCAGTGCACGAGCGATACACACCCTTTGTTTTTCGCCGCCAGAGAGGTCCTTGGCTCTTTTGCTTATCTTGTCACCCAGGCCGACCGCACCGAGAGCGGTATTCGCTCCGGATCTCAGTTCGGCGATATCGGCTCCGCGAATGCGAAGCGGAAGGGCGACGTTTTCGAAAACAGTATCGCGGCCATTTAGAAAGAACTGCTGAAAGACAAACCCGAACTTTTCGTTTCGAATCGTGTTCTTTGCCTTTTCCGAAAGCAGTGAAATGTCGCTGCCGTCGACCATGACGCTGCCCTCAGTCGGTTCGTCGAGGCACGCAAGCACATGCATCAGTGTTGACTTGCCGCTGCCGGATTTTCCGACGATCGCGACACACTCACCGTTCGCGATCTGCAGGTCAACCTCTGACAGCGCCTGAAAGTCCTGCCCATCGCCGGAATATGTTTTTGAAAGATTCTTTACTTCGAGCATAAAGGTTGAGTATCAATGCCGGCGTCAAAGCGACGCGGCCTGAAATACCTTTACGCAACGGTCAGGCAAATGTTCGCAAAAATTCTGACAGAGGAGATCTGTCGTTTAGATCTTCATTCTTCGGCGGCCGGTTTGGGGATGGTGGTCGCCTGCCAGGCGACGGCTTGCCATTTGCCCTTTCGCTTAACGAAGGTTCCGGTATTGTAGTGATTAGTTACGGTCTTGGTGCCGTCCGCCCGGTTTGTGGTCCCGACGAGCTTGAATGCCACGACGGCAGTCTTGCCGTATTGAAGGATCTGTATCTCTTCGGCCGAGTAGACAGTGACCGGGTCACCCGGTTTCGCCGATGGGGCTGAGCGAACGCCTTTCATCAGTTCGGCCTTGTCGATGCGTACGCCGGCCGAGCGTGTATAGATCAGATCGTCGGCCCAGAACCGATCGTGTACCGCGGCATCGTTGCGTCCGGCACCCGCGAGAAAGTATTTCAGCAGGTCGGTCAACTCTCCGGCGGCCGGAGCGGTCTGTGCGGCGGCAGCGGTGCCGGCCAATAGCAGAATGGCGGCTAAAAGTATCGAATTTCGGATCTGTTTCATCTTTTTGGTCGTTACAATGAGGCCTTCACTTGGCAAAGAAGTAGAATTGCACCGCCTGGGCCAACCCGATCAGAAAGCCGAACAACGCTCCAAAAAGCTCGATGGTCCTCAGGTGTTCCTTGGCAACAGACATCACGAGCGACTCGAGCTTTTCGACCGGATAATTGCGGATCTTTTCGCGTACCACGCCGCCAACATCAAACTCAGCCACGGCCTCAGGCAGTTTGGCGTGCACCGCCGAAATGATCGCGTCCGTCAGCGAGGTGCTGGCGTCTCGCACTTTCTGTTCGCCGATATGGTCGCCGATGCGGCCGATGGGCTGCGAAAGTAATTTGTCTATCTGGCCGGCGAGCATTTCGTTAATGATATTTGCGGTCTCCTCGCGGGCAAGGATATCAAGGAGGCCTCTCGAGAGCATCGACTTGAGCTTTTCTTCAGCCTCGGGATGTATCGCCCGAAGAATGGAATCTATACTGTGCGGCCGCAGACCGTCGAGGGCCTCGCTGATGTAGGATGTGATGCCGCCGATCATTTCTTCACCGCGAATGAGGCCGAGGACGGAACCGGCAACCTGTTCCTTAAGCCTGAACAACTGCTCGGGGGCAATGGTGCCGATCGCGACCGGCAATGGTTTGGAAAGTGCGTTGTCGATGCTCGAGCCAATAAAATTGCGGGCTTCGTCGGCAAATAACTCACCCCGGAGCGTTTCCTCGATCCGCCGCGGAAGGCTCTCGTTGACAAGGTTGTCGACCTCCTGCAATAAATTCTCGCGGGAGACAAAGATCTTTTTATAAAAAGGCAGGTTCTCGTAGTATCCGTGGACCTCTTTCTTGATCAAGGCCCCGATCTGGTTGCGTGTCCGCTCCGACGCGGCAAGTTCGGAAAGCTGGCGAATAGCCGGCTCGACTTGTTCGTTGGCTTTTTCTTTGAGCAGGGCGACGGCGTCATCAGTGAACAAGTCGCCCAGCGGCGTTTCGGATCCGGTAAGATCATCGATCCGGCGGTTGATGAACTCGCGGATCTTATCTTCGAACGATCTCGCCGCTACCGCGGAGCGGACACGGGCATCGAGAAACGAAGTGATCTTTTCGAACGTCTCGTCGTCGATAACCTCTGAAACCCGCTTGCCCATCACGTCGTCGACCCGCCTGGTCACGAACGAACTGATCGCCGCAGTCGACTCATCGCTCTTCAGGATCGCGGTGATGTGCTCCGACAGCCTTAATTGCAGCCCTGAGATCGCGTCGAGGATCGGCTCCCGAACGTTCTTTGGCAGTGTTTCAATTATCGACGGGTAATTTTGCGACAGGAGGTCGGACGTATATGAATCGACAACTCCGCGGATCTTTCGGCGGAGAAAGTCGTTTCCGGTCAGTTGCTCGATGATGGTGTCGTGTGAGACCAGCTCCTCGCCCACCGCCTTTCCGATCGCGGTCGCAAGGCGGTCGCGATGCCGGGGTATCATGCCCTGCGGAAATATCGTGAGCCCAAAAAGTCGCAGCGGCTTTCGCGGCCGGAAAAGCATCCTGACCGCCAACCACGCCCCGACATAGCCGTGGACGGTCGCGAATAAGATCAGAAGAGCTATTTGGACGTAAAGATCCTTAAAGATCGGTTCAATGCTGTTTAGTAAATCCTGCACTGTTGATCGTTATCCGCCCGGTCGAAACCTAGAAAACCTGGAAGCCTTTCGACTTCAAACAGAATTCGGCAAAATCACACATCCACTCGTATCCGACACTGTAGTTTTTCCACTGCTCGTCACCATCCCGGTGGAGCGTCATATCGTCGGGGGCGTCGGTGATGGTCAGGTCCGCAAAAATGCGTTTATTCGGTTCCAGCTTTGGCAATATCCGGTCGCGGATGCGTGCTCCCAGTTCGTGAGCGTCATCGATGGAAACCTTGACCCCGGTACCGGCATACGTCATTTGCCTGATCGCCCCTTCGCCGATCACGTCCAGACTCTTGATAACCTCAAGAGCCGCTTTCCATTGCCATACGCTTGCCGGCATCTCGAAGTTCTCGGAACCCATATCTATCAATGTATAGCTCATAAATATCCCCCAGCAAATGCTAATAGTGTTGGCGGCGAATAGTCAACGAGGTTTTAGCAAAGACGCGTGGAAATGTGATTGCCAAGCGAATATAATCACGTTTATGACCCAACCGATCTCATATGCCGACGCGGGCGTGTCTATCGACAACGCGAACAAGGCCGTGGCTAAGATACGCGAGTACGCCCGCAGCACTTTCAATGAAAGGACACTGACCGAGATCGGCAGCTTTGGCGGGATGTTCGCCGGTGCGTTTCCTGATATGGCCGAGCCGATACTTGTCGCTTCGGCAGACGGCGTCGGGACCAAGCTCAAGCTGGCGTTCGAAACCGGCATCCACAACACGGTCGGGGCCGACCTCGTCAACCATTGCGTCAACGACATTCTGGTGCAGGGTGCGAGGCCGCTGTTCTTTCTCGATTATTTCGCCACGGGCAAGCTCGAACCGGACGTCACTGCGTCCGTTGTTGAAGGCATGGCCCGGGCCTGCCGCGAGAACGGTTGCGTACTGCTCGGCGGCGAGACGGCTGAGATGCCGTCGATGTACGCGGACGGCGAATATGACCTCGCGGGCTTTATCGTAGGGGTCGTCGACAAACCGAAGGTTATCGACGGCAAGTCGATAGTTCCGGGCGATGTCGTGCTCGGCATACCCTCAAACGGGCTGCAGACCAACGGCTACTCGCTCGCACGCAAACTTTTTTTCGAGGTCGGCGTGTATACGCCCGATTCGTACGTCGAAGAACTAGGCACCACCGTCGGCGAGGCACTTCTAGCCACTCATCAGTCGTTTCTTCCACAGATCGGCCCGTTGCTCGACAGCGGCGATATTAAAGGGCTGGTCCACATCACCGGCGGCGGCTTTCTTGAAAATATCCCGCGAATTTTGCCTGAAGGCGTCTCGGTCCAGATCAACCGCGGCACCTGGCCCGAACCTCCGGTCTTCGGCATGATGCAAAAACTCGGCAACGTTCCCGTTCTTGAGATGTTCAGGACGTTCAATATGGGTATAGGCATGATCGTCGTTTGTACAGAGGGTGACGCCGAAACGATCGCCTCCGGAGTCGGCAACGCCGGACGGATCGGGCGAGTTGTCGATGGTGACGGTTCCGTTGCTGTCCTTTGAAGATAAGCAGGGAAATTAGTATGTCGGACCTTTTTGAATCTCACACAAAGCGAAATATTAATCCCACGAAATTGCTGATCGGTGCGGCGGCATTGGTTATCTTTGTTGCGGCGGCCTACGGGCTCTATGTTTACAGCATTCCTAATGGGCCGGACCCGGAAGAGGAGTTGGCGGTCGAGATACGTGACAGCATGGTTTTGCTTCTGGACTATCAGACCTTTTCCGGCGAGGAGTTTAGGCAGCAGTTGCTCGGTAAGGGCCGGCTCGAAAAATACAAACGCGTTATCAACGAAGCGATATTTACCTACCCCAGATCGAGCGACGACGAGTTTTTGGAGTTTGTAAAAACACACTTTTGGGATATCACAAAGGTGGACTTTGGCACCGAGACGGACGGCGAACTAAAGCTAGGTGATTATAAGGTGACTGCTTCGGACCGGTTCGGCAGGCTATTCCGAACGACGATCGGAAACATCCGCATCGATCACCGAAAGACATTGAGTTTTCCATTTAGCAAGGTGACATATTCGCCGACGCTCGAGGAGATCAAAAATCTCACAAACAACTCGCAGGTTTACGGCGGCCGAGTTATCACTCAGGTTCCCGAGCGGAGCTTTTCGCCGACCGTGATCTTTGCTAACCACGGCATTATGGTCGCAAAACCGGGCGAACCGTCGCTCAAGCGCCTGGCCGAAGACCTCGTTCGCGATGCCGGCACCGATCGATACGCACGAATCCAGGCACTGGTCGATTTTGTTTCGAACGAGATCCAGTACAGCTATACCGAGGCGTTAAGCCGGGGCGAAACACTGAAGCGTGGAAGCGAAACGCTGATGACACGAACCGGCGACTGCAGCAACAAAACTATCCTGCTCGCCTCATTGCTCGAGCAGATCGGTGAGGATTACCTGTTGCTCTACACACCGCGTCATATCACAGTGGCCGTGCCGCAGGGCGAGCTTGTAAATGCAAACAAGCTCGATTTCACATGGGAAGGAAAGCAGTGGCTGATCGCAGAAACGACCGTGCCCGGATTTCAGGTCGGGCAGACGATGGTGACGGAATCACGGCTGCTTACCAAGGTCGAGTATGTGCAAAACCCGAAGAACTCGGGGGTTATCTTCGACGCAAATTCCTACGAAGTACTTAAGTTTCTCTAATGAAGATCGGACTACTCATCTCAGGGCGCGGTTCGAACATGACGGCTCTTGTTGACGCAATAAAGAGTGGCGAAATACCGCATTCGGAGGCCGCGGTCGTCATCAGCGACAAGCCGGCGGCCCCGGGCCTTGCAAAAGCACGCGACCGCGGCGTCGAGACAGTCGTAGTTGAACGCAAAGGGCGCACCCGCGAGGAGCACGACGCCGAGATCATCAGCGAGCTTAAGAAACGCGGCGTCGAACTCGTCTGCCTTGCCGGCTATATGCGGCTGCTATCGCCGGGGTTTGTTGCAGCTTTTCCGAACCGGATTGTCAACATTCACCCGAGCTTGCTGCCGGCTTTCCCGGGACTTGACGCTCAACGGCAGGCCATCGAGGCCGGCGTGAGAACATCAGGGTGCACCGTTCACTTTGTAGATGAACTACTTGACCACGGCGAAATCATCATGCAGAAAGAGGTCGATGTGTTCGCCGGCGATACGCCCGAAA